>CAYOTK010000001.1:0-47872 GCA_964406895.1 uncultured Candidatus Saccharibacteria bacterium
AATCCCAAAAAAATTACAAGACACAACACTATGGTTCTACTTCCCAGGTTCCCTCATTCGTGGTTCCGATGGCTATTGGTTTGTTCCTTGTGCCGGCTGGGATGGTTCCGGTTGGGGTCGTGGTGCGGGTTGGCTTGGCGGTTCTTGGGATGCTTATTACCGTATCGTCCTCCTCGAGATTTGATTCTTGCCCAGCCCGAAGGGCTGGTGATGTCTTCTTGTCTTTTTGATTCTTGAATTCTTGAATCTTGAACTGCGGTTATTTTTGTTTCTTTTATTATTTGAAAATTCTTGATAGAGTTGAGGAGTGCCACCTTAGCTGTCTTGGTAGAAATCATTGATATTTAAAAATACAGTGTAAGTTTACAAAATACCAACACGCCACCTTAGCTCAGTTGGTAGAGCATCGCTTTCGTAAAGCGAGGGTCCCCAGTTCAATCCTGGGAGGTGGCTCAAAGAGACCTCTTCCTTTTATTCAAATATTTTAGTAGTATCATAGTGTGCTGGGAGGCAGAGTGTTTAGCTCTGTATGGAATGTAGACGAACTTGCGGTGTTCTGTTCAGAGCGGCCCTTCATGTGATGCTGTTATGTGGTGCTGCTCAGGCATTAAGTAGAGGGGTAAGCTGCAAGAGGTGCTGCATGTCCTTCTCCCAGCACACCTCTTTTTTCATGAACAAAGAAAAAATACAAGCCAGAATATCAGAACTTGAATCAAAGATGAGTGATCCGGATTTCTGGATAGATAAGAATAAAGCGCAAGAGGTAATTAACGAAATAAAAAAACTTAAAGAAGAATTGGCGGGTGTAGGCAAATATGATGCAGGAAATGCAGTGCTCACGGTATTGGCAGGGGCGGGTGGAGATGATTCTGAAGACTTCGCATCTATGTTGGTGCGCATGTATCGCAAATATTGTGAGAAGAATGGTTGGGGCTCGAGTATCATTCATGAAAATACAAATGATCATGGAGGATACAGGAATATAACTATAGAAATAAAAGGCAAGAATGCATACGGCATACTCAAGAATGAATCGGGAGTACATAGACTTGTGCGCATATCACCATTCAACGCAAATCAAAAAAGGCATACTTCTTTTGCGATGGTAGAGATCTTGCCTGATTTCGAGAAGACTTCTGCAAATGATATGGTCATTCCAGAAAATGATATAGAAATCACAATAGCGAAATCTGGCGGGCCTGGAGGACAAAATGTTAACAAGAGAGAAACAGCGGTTAGATTGGTACATAAACCTACAGGTATTTCTATACACGTAACCTCAGAACGTTCTCAAGCTCAAAATCGCGAAAAAGCAATTCAGTTACTTCGAGCCAAACTGTGGAAGAAGTTAGAAGAAGAACAAAAAGCAAAAGAAAAAGGCATGCAGATAAGTTCAACAACTGCCATAGAATGGGGCAATCAGATTCGTTCTTATGTTCTTCATCCTTATAAAATGGTCAAAGACCACCGAACGGACATAGAAACAGCTCAAGTTGACGATGTTTTGGATGGAGATTTGCAAGAATTCATTGATGCTGAGAAAGAATTGTAATTTTTATGCTATAATTCTCTTATGATTTATTACGATAAGGTAACCAAAATCTATCCTGATGATTCTGTGGCCCTAGATACTGTCAGTTTCGGTGTAGAACCAAAAGAGTTCGTAACGATAGTTGGTCATTCAGGTGCGGGCAAGACGACTCTCATGAAGATGCTCATCGCTGAGGACAGGCCTACTTCCGGCGCTATTTTTTTTGAATCATCTAATATTAGCAAATTGAGCAAGAAAGACATGAGTAAGTTGCGTAGGAGAATCGGCACTGTATTCCAGGATTATAGATTGATCGATAACAAAACAGTTTACGAAAATATTGCTTTTGCTATGGAAGCATCTGGCAGAACTGATAGCGAGGTTGCTTCTGATGTGCCTCATGTACTCGAACTAGTCAATCTCGGTCATAAGATATGGAATTTCCCTCGAGAACTTTCTGGAGGTGAAAGACAAAGAGCAGCAATTGCACGCGCTATTGTCAATCAGCCAGATATTATCATTGCCGATGAACCGACAGGTAATCTAGATCCAGCGAATACTTTTGAAATTATTAGGATTTTGCAGAAAATCAATGAATTGGGTACTACTGTTTTGCTTACAACTCACAATAAGGGCGTCGTCGATACAGTCAAAGGCAGGGTTCTTACCATGGAAAGAGGCAAAATAGTTAGAGATGATAAAGAAGGCAAATATATATTATAATTAAGCAATGGTTTTCACTACATTCAAACGCATAACTAGAACAGGCTTCGTCAATTTCTGGAGAAATGGCTTTCTTACTTTTGCTGCAATAGTTGTAATCACTCTTTCATTGAGCGCTTTCGGTGCTTTGATTTTCGGTAGCGCTTTCGGTCGTGCACTCATAACTGATGTCAAAGATAAAGTTGATATAAACATATATTTCAATACTAGCGCTTCTGAGTCTGATATTCTTGCTATCAATAAAGAGATTTCTAGTTTACCCGATGTTGCTAAGATCGAATACGTTTCGAGAGATAAGGCTTTAGCGGATTTCAAAACGAAGTGGCAGAACAATGCTCTCATAATGCAGGGCCTAGAAGAAATTGGCGGCAATCCTTTTCCTGCATCGACAAATATAAAAGCCAAAGACCCAGGTCAATATGGCAGTATTACCAAATATCTCGAAGACAAAAATCCCACATCTGCTGATGGCACTCCTCTCATTGAGAAAATTAACTATGAGCAAAACAAAGTTGTCATCGATAGATTGAGCAGGATCATTCCGGCGGTTGAAAGGGCAGGACTTATCATATCGATTGTGCTTATCATTGTTGCCGCTATAGTTGTTTTCAATACTATTCGTCTTGTCATATACACAGCTCGTGATGAAATATCTGTCATGAAATTGGTCGGTGCCAGTAATATATATGTTCGCGGTCCTCTAGTCGTTTCTGGTATTATGTACGGCATCGTTTCTGCTATCATCACTCTCGGTCTCATGGGCGCTTTTGCATATTGGAGTGATTCTGTTGTCCTCAAATTCGCTGGCGTCACAGTTGCCTCTGATTTCAGTCTCGTTGTTAATGTCTTATCTCAATATTTTGTCCAGAATTTCAAGCAAATTTTCTCCATCATATTCATTGCAGGAATAATACTCGGCGGACTTTCGAGTTATATCGCGGCGAGGAGGTATTTGAAAGTTTAGTTAAATAACCAAACACCAATAATCAATAATCAAAATTTCATTTACGACTTGTTTTTGATTATTGATGATAAAATATTTTTTATTTCGTAACATTCTAAAAATAAATTAGACATTCTATTCTTGAATTCAGGATTTGCTTCTAAAATGAGTTCAAGCCAGTGCAGTGTTTCTTTTGATTCTTTACGGGAAATTTTTATACGCATCAAAAAATCTTTTCTACCAAGAGAATCGTTTGCTTCTCTGTAATTTGCTCCGACAGAACCAGCAGATCCAACGATTTGTCCAATGAGACGATTGTTCATTGTGTTTCTTGGAAGAGCACGACAAAGACGAATAACTCTTCTCGCCATATCTGTTGTTCTTTTTTCTAAATCAAATTCATGCATAGAAGAATTATACAAATAATTTTGAATTAGACACCAGTAGAAAAATATTTTATGGCGTGTTTTGATTATTGATTATTGGTGTTTGGTTATTATATACTTGCTTCATGAAGAAAAAATCTAAACACAAATACATTTTCGTCATCGGAGGTGTGATGTCAGGAGTGGGCAAGGGCATAGCCACATCTTCTATTGGTACTATTCTTTCTTCGAAAGGCTACTCTATCAATCTAGTCAAAGTAGATCCATATCTAAATGTTGACGCAGGCACCATGAATCCGACAGAACATGGTGAAGTCTTTGTACTCAATTCTGGACTAGAAACAGATCAAGATATGGGTAACTACGAAAGATTTTTGAATCGTGATCTTATGGATCATGATTACATCACTAGTGGTATGGTCTATCGTCATGTCATAGAAAAAGAGCGCGCTCTAGGTTATGGTGGCAAATGCGTAGAAGCCGTGCCTCATATAAGAGATGAAATAGTTAGACGTTTCGAATATTCAGGCAAGGTCAATGAATCAGACATAACTATCATAGAGATCGGTGGTACGGTCGGTGACTATGGCAATGTTATGTTCATCGAAGCCGCGCGTGTTCTCAAAATGCGTCACCCAAATGATGTTGCTTTTATCATGGTTAGTTATTTGCCGACTCCTGGAACACTTGGTGAGATGAAGTCTCGTCCTACTCAGCATGCAGTGAGACAATTGGCTTCGTATGGTATCAACACCGACATTATCATTGCTCGCGCTTCTACACCACTCGATCACAGGCGCAAAGAAAAGATCGCTGTATCATCAAATATTCCGACCGAGAGAGTTATTTCAGCACCCGATATAGAAAGCATTTACGATGTTCCTGTGAATTTCGACAAAGACAAGATAGGTGAGACGGTCCTCGAGGTTCTCCATCTTTCTAACAATAAAAACGATGATACATTCAAGAAATGGATGAAATTCGCCAAGGGTGTAAAAAACAATCATGAACACATTGTAAATATCGCTATCGTTGGTAAGTATTTCAATACTGGCGACTTTATTTTGACGGATTCATATATTTCAGTTTTGGAAGCCATCAAATTCTCGGCATATGCAGAAAATGTAAAAGCACATATTCACACAGTCAATTCGCGCGATTTCGAAATCAAGAATCCAGATTACAAAGCTCTGGACAAATTCGACGGCATCATTGTTCCTGGTGGTTTCGGTGAAAGTGGTATAGAAGGCAAACTCAATGTCATCAGATATGCTCGAGAAAATAAAATACCTTATTTTGGTCTATGTTATGGTATGCAACTTATGACTATTGAATATGCTCGTAATGTTCTTGGTCTTGCGGGTGCACATACTGCCGAGATAGACAAGAGTGCACCTCATCTCATCATTGATATTATGACTGATCAAAAAAAGAAAATAGCTGAAGGCAATTATGGTGGCTCTATGAGACTTGGTCTCTATACTGCAAATATTAAGAAAGATACGGTGGCTCATGATGCTTACAAGAGTTTTCTCAAAGTCTTTGCGAAGAAGAACAAAACAAATGATGTTTCAAAGGTTAGTGAGAAAAGTGGCGAGATCAACATTTTGGAACGCCATAGACATCGTTATGAAGTCAATCCAGAATATATCGGACAATTGGAAAATGGTGGTCTTATCTTCTCAGGCAAATCTCCTGACAACACTCTTATGGAAATAGCAGAGTTACCAAGATCCAAGCACCCATTCTTTCTCGGTACACAGTTTCACCCAGAATTATTGGCACGCCCTCTTGCACCACATCCTTTGTTCACAGAATTTGTGAAAGCAACTAAGGGCAGAAAGGGGTAGTTTTTGGTTATTGGTTTTTGATGATTGGTTATTTTGCAGAATCAATAATCAAACACCAAAAACCAAACACCAAACACCAAACACCAAACACCAATCAAAAAGGACACCCGCTTTTGGCGGGGTCTCGATGAGGTGTGGGCTTGTTTACCCTTTAGTGAAGATATCCCGTATAGATCCTGTTCTTATGTCGACTGAGTAGGGATCAATCGAACCGGATTGAACGCGCAGCTTTCTTTCTTTTCGAGAGGGCTTTTTCAAGGCCTCTTTGATAGATCGGATTGCCCGACGAATATCGAGTAGTGCGGAATTTGAGATTCCGACTTCGTTACCCATCTTTGCGAGCTCAAAACTCCCTGCACTCAACGATAGGTTTTGGTGCTGTTTGATAAGGGTAATGATCTTATCGAGCACGTCTTGGCCCTCAGCGGTCAACTTGACCGGTGTGGTGTCGTTGACGTCCGTGTTACCGATAAAGAGCTTCTTCTCATTTGCAAGTGCTGAGAGTTTGACGCTGAGCGCGTTCAAATCATTAAGAATCTTTCTTTTGATCTCTCGCTTCATTCCTCGCCTTTCTCTTTATTGTATTTATATATCATTTATGATTTTTAATCAAACATTGTGAAAAATCCCAAAAAAATGTAAAGTAATATAGCAATTGGAGAGGTTGTATTCGTAGAACATGTCGTATGTATTTGCGGGATCATCTAATGGTAGGATAGCGGTCTCTGAAACCGTTCATCTTGGTTCGAATCCAAGTCCCGCAGCCAACGTAGACGGAGTGAATGAGGGACTGCGCGTAGGCCTTTCCTGGCGCCGGTTGTTCTTGGTTCGAGGGGGTCCATTTCGGGGAGCCGACCAGCAAGGCCGTCTTCGATGATCCGGAACGGTTTCGCGGCTTCAATGGTGAGAATCTTGCCTGTCAGTGTGTGGTTCGATCCGATCGTGGTCAAAATCTCCTTTTGCACTTGCGGATTGTCTTCGGCAAACCGTGCGCGTGCCGTGGCCGCGGTTTCAAATACCTCCGTCGCTTGTTGCAGGGACTGATTCGCTTTCGTGCCGGTGTCTCCCAGGGCGGACTCAAGTCGGTGCTTTTCTTGGATCAGCTCAGACCGTTGGTGTGCGTATTCCGCATCCGTCAGGAGAGCGCCGAGGGCGTTCTCGGGTGAGGTTTTGAGTTTTATCAAGTTCTCGAGTCGCAGCGTGCACGTTTCCAACGCCTTGCGGATTGCTTCCGTGTCGTTGGCGTGGTTGCGTCTGTCGGCTTCGTGGAGGACATGCAGGTACTTCAGGGCCCATTCCTTGAATTCGTTGGAAATCGTGATACGCGCAAGGAAGCTGTCGATTTGCCGAGCCAAGTCGACGCCCGTGATGGAACCCTGGCGACAACCGGAGCTTTTGCCGCGGCTGCAATGGTAATACGTGTATCGACGCCTCGGTGAATTGCTCATCTTCTCAATGCGTGCCCGACAACGGGGGCAATCGTCCCTATGGAGGCTGGAGAACTTGTGTCGGCATTGGCCGCAGCGGATTTGGCACTTCTCTTCGGCCGTGATCATCGCACCACATTCTCCGCACCGGATGAGACCCGTGAAGGGGAAGTTGCGATGTACGCTGGGGCGGCGTGTACCCTTCCTTCTGAGCAGGTGTTGTACGCGATCGTATTCGGCCTGCGTGACCATCGGCTCGTGGTTGCCTTTGTGCCAATCGCCACTGTTGCGGGGGGCCTCAAAGTGACCGTAGTAGAACGGATTCGACAGAATCTTGTAGATCGAGCTTCGCGCCAGCGGACATCCGCCCGTCCGACGGGTTTTTCGGGTTCGGAATCCCCACCGCTGATTTGCCAATTCAAGGATCTGGGGTGGCGTGTACAGACCTGTCAACATCAGGTCCCAGATTCGTCGCACCAGGGAGAAGCGATCCGGGTCTTTGACGATGCGTTTGTCATGAGTCAGGGGGTCGGTGTAGTTTAGGTATCCCATCGGAGCCACGCCTGGGTAGCCACCCTTCTCGATTTTCGTCTTGAGCCCGCGCTTCACATTCCGGCTCAAGTCATCAACGTATTTCTGGGCCATGCCAAATTCGATGTACATGAGGATGACGTTGTCTTCCCCGTGACCAAAAGTCTGGGACGGCGTCACCACATGGATGCCGTGTTGTTTGATCGTCCAGATGATCGAGCCTCCGTCCACCGGATTGCGGGCCAAACGATCCAATTTCCAACACAAGATGCCGTCGGCTTCGCCATTGTAAATCCGTTGCATCATTTGATTGAACACCGGGCGTCCCGGTGCCTTGGCTGACATGGCCTCGGTTAGCACTTCGGTGACCGGAAGACCGAGGCGCGCTGCTGTATCCTGTAACTCGTGAACTTGAGATTCAGTCGAAAGCACCTGCCGATCCTCGGCTTCGCTAGACTTGCGGCAATAAATGAAGTATCCGGCCATGTTGGTGTGAGGGGCTGAAGCTCGAGTCTTCAGGCAATTCCATACTAGCGCACCCTCATCTCTGCGGTCAACGTGGGGGCATGCTGAGTCAGAATGTAGAAGAAATGCAGCACGCGTAGGGCGAGCTCCTTCGCCTGATCATCGGACAGGGATTCACCGAATTCCTGTTCATACACTAACCTGAATTCCTCAATGGCCTCCCGGCTGAGAATGTTTTGACCTGGTTCCATGAATGCCATCGTTACATCGCGTGCATCAGCTTGGTAGTCGGGTGGACTTGCCGGAAGCGACATGGGTGTCCCCCTTGGGTGCCGAACGGCTGCCCGTTACGCTGGCAGTACTTCAATGGAATCGTTCAAAAATGCGCTTGAACAACACACGCCATCACAGCCAATGCCGACGGTCTCAGCCAAGTTCGACGATGGCAGCATGCTTGAAATGGTGCACGATGCCGAAGCACATCGAACGGGTTTTGTACTGTGGCGAGATGGCGTGTGGACTTATGAGGATCGCCACCTAGTAAACGCGCTCCAAACGTTGGTGCCTTACTCACCACAGAACAACTTGATCAGGAACGAGATCGTGCTGCTTCCAACGATGCCCGAAGAGTACGAGTCGGAGGATCGGCTGATCGCTGGAATTCGGAGCTTCATTCATCGGTACGTCAACGTCACTCCGCACTACGAGGAGATCGCAGCTTACTACGTTCTGTTCTCCTGGGTTTACGACGGCTTCAACGAGTTGCCGTACTTGCGTGTTCGGGGTGATCCGGGTTGCGGAAAGACCCGATTTCTACTCACAGTCGGATCGCTTTGCTACAAGCCAATCTTCGCGAGCGGGGCTTCAACTGTTTCGCCGCTTTTCCGACTACTGGAGATTTTCCGGGGTACCCTGATTATCGACGAGAGCGATTTTCGCTTCAGCGACGAGAAAGCCGAATTGGTCAAAATCCTGAACAATGGGAATGTCCGGGGATTCCCCGTCTTGCGAAGCGAAACTTCCGGTCGGCGAGTTCGAGGTGCCGAGAGCTCGCGATAGCCAGCGACATGGCTTCGCCGTCATCGAGAGAAGCGACATTTTCGATGAACAACGTTTGTTCGTCGGAACCGGACAAGGTGAGGACGTGCAAGACCCCCGAGCGAATGAGCGGCTCGATGTCGATGGGGATCATGTCGCCAGTTGAAGGATCGCGGAGTTTTTTCGCCTCGGCGCGAACCGCCGTGCAGATGGCAAATCGCCAGCCAGCGTCGGCGGACATGATTTCTAGGTGGTCCGTTGCCAATAAATTCAACAAGACGGAAAGGGTAAAGCTGTTGGTGAAGAACACGCTACCCGCTGTAGTTGAAGAGACAAGTAGTAGCGGCGGCCGAGTATCCTCGGGTGGGGGCGGAGTTGAAAAACAAGCTGACTGCCCCGTTTCGGACAAGTTTCCAACATGATCGTACGCAGCGACGGTCGCGCAATAGTGCGAATCGGGCTCAAGGTTCTCCAGAATCGTGTTTGTAGACGTTGTTCTAGATACTTCGCGGCCGTCAAGATAGACAATATATCCGGCTAACCCTGAGCCGCCGACATCCGGTGATTCGTCCCAGCTCAGCATTGCGGCCTCGCTCGACAAGACGTTCGCTGTCGGATGCAGAGGCACCGCGGGGGCCTCATGATCAGGAGCTGCCAGGATCCTTCGGTGTAAACGGTTGCCGGCGGGGTCGTAAGTGTACGACTCCTGCGGGCCTGTAGAGTAGACTGCGTTGGTTAGGCGATTCAGAGAATCATACGAGTACACTACCGTTGCGCGACCCATGCTTTGCGTTGTGATCGAGAAGTCATCAAGTGTTGGGTACGTATACCGCCCGCCGCGTGGGTCAGGCAAGCCCGTGCACCAGGCGACGTTGTCCCCAGTACTGTTGACAGTTCTTGGACCAAAGGAAAACGTAAACACATTTGTGCCTTCGGTGATGCTCCCGGCGATTTCTCCGTTGGGTGCAAAGCGGACAAGGACGACCAATCTCTCCTTGAATTGGAAGGTTGACCGTGCCGAATCTCCTGTCGATTGACCTCTATCAACGATGGTTACCTTGGAATCGTTGTAGTTGGTATCTCCTCGGAAAATGGCAATGCCGTAACCGTCTCCGTAGCTACCGTTGCTTCGGATCGTGAGCAGTGAGTAGAACCGACTACGTACGCCGCCAAATCCACTGATGTCAGTGACGGTCGCCGTTACCGTAACCGTGCCGTCGAACAGCCATGGACGGCACATTACGGCGTAACCATCAGTTGCGAGTGCCGTGACAACCCCGCTCCTAAGCGCGAGCGAGCCTCCAGTATCGCCTGAGGTCGTGGCCCATCCATTGCCAATGTCAGCTGAGTCCGGTCGGTCAAAGGTGTCTTCGAAAGTCGCGGCTACACACGAAAAGCAAATCGCTAGTGCAACAGCGTTGAGAATTGAACCAACACGTTTCATATTGTTCTGGTACCGAGCTGGACACGTTTTGGCGTGGGCAGCACATCCTGGTCTCTCCATGGAAAACTGGTTGTGTGCATTCCTGCTTGATAGCGGCATCTTGCCTACTCGGCTCTTCGTGCGGCGTTTACGTTCTCAGTATTCTTGAATACGCTCCATACGCATTCAGCAGAACGGCCGGTTGCGCCTGTGCCGTCGCGCGTGCTAGAACACCGATCTGAACACTCAATACACTCACTACATGGTGCTGTCAGCAGTTGCTAGCCTTAGTGGGTAAGCACACGGACATCATAACGGTTGTGTTTATATGTACACAATCGTACACAGTCTAGACATTACATGCGTAGCCAACTCAGCGTGTTGTCGCATGGTCACGGTCACTATTCAAATGTAAGGGCTCCCCGTTTCCACTGTGCAAGAGTAGTAAATGCTTTTAGTTTCCAAATACCGTCTTCGCAAAGCAATGCTTCCAACGCGGGCACCCCTTGCTCGGGCGCGAAGTCGAGAGCATGAGATGCTGCCCAACAACGCACTGCAATGCTCGAATGATTTAACAAGACAAGAAGCGCTTTCTGTTCCTCCGCACCACGGGAGCGTAGTTCATGATAAACACCTGATATGCGCGCGTATGCCTTGTTTGCGTCAAGAGAATGTCCACTAGTAGTTGCTGCACCATGTGCTTGTGCAGCGAGTGTGTATTCAGTGACAAGTGCTTGTGTGGTTAAGCTAGATAGTATCATTGCGCTGATTATTTACTGTCATTTAATAATTCCAAAGGCTTTTAGGGCTTGTAATCCAAATTCAAACTGCGCTTCGAATGACTGTGGCTTAAGCCATTCTCGAACTGTTTGCCCGTTTGTAAACTCCTGCTTCGAAGAGTAGAAGCCGCTTAAGGCTCGATGGGCGTCATAAGGTGCTTCAATGAGGTTGCCAGTGTTGTGAACGGCCTCCGCTCCGAATACGCTAACGTTTTGAGAATGCTGTTCGACAATGTGGTGCCACTCAAAGCCTGGCCGTGCCGGACCTACTTCTTGCTTGAATTCTGCAAACGATCTAAAGCCCCTTTCGGCCGTCTCTTCGACAAACGCCTTTGCGCCGACTTTTGCAATTGCTGTCGCAGCTGATTTGACCAACAGCACGTCCGAGATTGCCATTGCGGTGTTAAATGCAGCCCACCAGTAGTGTTTGTTGCGGAAGTCGTAAACAGCTAATCGTGCAGAGCCGTAGATCGGTATTAAGCTAACAAGAAAGCTGGGTTGGCCTTCTTGATTGCTGAGAAGCACGCTGTGGCTTTCGTCTGAGCACATTCCCCCAAACGTTGTTGGTTGAAGTTCCTGCGGAGTGAGTCCGCTCGGATCGCCAAACAAGAGTGGATTGTTTAGCGCGTACGAATATTGGTTTAATCGCTGATCGTTTCCTGTGTCGAATGCAAGCGGGTCCTTAGTAATAAAGCGACTCAGGTGAGGGCTGAAGTAGCGCGCTCGCGCGTAATAAAGACCTACCCCATCATCTATGATACCATGTTGCCCGAGAAAGCAAAAGGGCTCTCGAGTAACCCCGTCGGAGGAGACTAGTACACCAAAGCTGTCGTATGCTTTGTATGCAAAAGGTGTGCCTCGAGAGTTGCTGAGTGCTATAGTGCTGCCTTGGGTGTCGAAGTGATACGTCGAGACTGATTCGTCGGGAGTAATCCGTTGGGCTAAGCCGAGTCCGGAGACGTAGTAAGTCGATGGGACGCCGTCGTCGACTTCAACAAGCACGCGTGTGAGGGGTCCGACTCGATCCAAGACATAGTCGCGGGTCACGCGCGCGCTTTGGCCTGTAGCCCCGAAAAAGGTTAACCGGTTGCCAAGCCCGTCGTACACATACGAGACACTGTTGCTCAATGTATGTGCAATCAATCTGTTCTCGTAGTCGTATGTGAACGTGTCTGCGCCCCAACTTGTCAGGTTGCCGTTGGCATCATGCGTGATGTGTTGGCTGTCGACTGACAGCAGGCGATTGTCGGTGTCGTACGTGTATAAGTTGGTGTGAGCCTGGAGAATCGGCAGCAGTGGTTGATTGAACGTCAGCTGGCGATGATTACCGATCGGATCAAGGTCAAGGTTGTAACTAGCAAGTACCGTACCGTCGGGAAGCGTGTTCGTGAGCCCGATCAGTCGACCGACTAAATCGTATACGTACGCGACGGTGGTCTGGTTAGCATTGGTTGTGGAGATGACATTGCCCCGGTTGTCGTAGCGGTACGTTGTAACGCCACCCAACCAGTTTGTGAAGCCGGCCATCCGGTTGAGCGGATCGTATCCGTACGTGACCGTGTTCCCTCCGGGGT
Organism: uncultured Candidatus Saccharibacteria bacterium; assembly: GCA_964406895.1. GTDB lineage: Bacteria > Patescibacteriota > Minisyncoccia > Phycocordibacterales > PALSA-1337 > C7867-002. The sequence continues at coordinate 12,671 of CAYOTK010000001.1, forward strand.
ACACAAGAGCGGTCCGATTGCCGTTTTCGTCGTATTGGTACGCTACGGTTCTACCGAAGGAATCAGTCACAGAAACAACGCGGTTCAGGAGATCGTACTGCCAAATCGTTTGTCCTGACCAGTCGACCATGTTGGTTCTATTGCCAACTGTGTCGTAGGCGAATGTTACCGTTGAGTGGTCCGGGTAGGCGACGTTGGTAAGGCGGTTCAAGGCGTCGTACGCGTAAACGATGCTGTCGCCGTTAGGCGTGATTTTGTTCGTAAGGTTTCCGGCGACATCGTAGAAGAAGGCGGTTTTGTGTCCGAGCGGGTCCCATTGCTCAACCAACCGGTTCAGGTTATCAAACACATTCGTCGGGGTGTGGCCGTTGGGATCGGTCGTTCTGATCCGGTTACCGTTCGCATCGTAATCGAAGTAGACCGCTTGCTGAGCCGCGTCGATGACGTTTGTAAGCCGACCAATCGCGTCGAACTTGAACGTGGTCAGCTGGCCGTTCGCGTTCGTGGTGCACACGAGCCGCCCCAGGGCGTCGTAAGCAGTGGCATTCGTGTGAGCCAGGGGATCGACGGTTAGAATCAGGCGGTTCAACGCGTCATACGCCTTTGCCGTAGTGTTTCCAGCTGAATCAGTGATGCTGATTTGATTCTGGTTCTTGTCGTACGTAAACTGCGTCACGTCGAGAAGGGCGTTTGTGACAGCCAGGAGATTACCAGTCGGATCGTAGGCATAGCCGGTTGCATTTGAACGGGCGTCAACTACTAGGACCTTGCGATCCAGGGCATCGTAAGTGTTGGAGACGACGTGATTCGTTGCTTCCGTGATGCTGACCAGCCTATCCTTGAGATCGAAGGTGGTCAATGTGGTGGCGCCACGGGGGTCCTGCACTAACACCCGGTTATTGTTCGCGTCGTAGGCGAAAGCGTTTGTGAACCCGAGGGCATTGACGCTCAGCAACAGGTTGTTGTTGGCATCGTAGGTGAAAGTGTTCGTTCGCCCAAGGGCATCGACCTGGAGGATCTTGCGGCCGATCATGTCATAAGCGAACCGGTTCGCATTCCCCCGAGTGTTGATGACGGCGATTAAATTGCCTTGAGTGTCAAATTCATTCGTTGTGCTGATCCCACGAGCGTCCGTAACAACGAGCGGCAGACCATGGGCGTCATATTGAATCGAAGTACTTAACCCAAGAGCATTGGTTGTCCCGACCATGTTCCCTCGCTCGTCATAAATGAATGTAGTGGTATTGCCGAGGGCATCCGTTCGATGGATGGGGTTGTTACGAGAATCGTATTCGATGGTCGTGGGGTTGCCTAAGGCGTCGATTTTCTTAGTGACGTTGCCCCGATCGTCATAAATGTACAGGGTCTCATGGCCGTTTCGGTCGCGAAAATAGACGCGGTTCCGATGGTCATCGTAGCCGAACGTCTGCTCGTTCTTCGCCTCATCCGTGACGTTCGTGAGCAGCAGGTTCGAGTTAAACGTGTACGTCGAGACGCCGCCCATGCTATTCGTCTGCATGGTCACCCGGTTCGTGAAGTCGAACGAGAAATAGGTATGGTTGGTGTAAGCGTCGTACTGGTGGAATACCACGCGCAGGTTCTGGTCGTAATCATTGTGGACAATCAGGTTCCTGCGGTTGTCCCAAGCATCGGTCATCTGGTGTCCAAGGTCGTAGGCGAACCGCGTGGTGTTTTGGTGCGGGTTAGTGACCGCGATCAAGTTGGTTCGCTCGTCGTAGTCGAAGACAACGCGTCGGCCCAGAACATCCTCGATGGCTCCAACTAGGGACGGATACTTATCATGAGGCTGGAACGTGGTCGTCCGACCCGCTGTGTCTACGACCGTCGCAAGCCGCCCATTGCCAGGATCGTACGTCAGCTGGATTGCATTGCCGTTCTTGTCGACAATACGCAGCAGTCGGCCGACTGAATCAACTACGTTCGTGGTTTGGCTCTTGGTGATGATGAGCCAAGTCGTATCATCTTGTTTGACGAGTCGATCGAACACCCCGGCGCTTCCCACGTAACCCGAATCGGTGAAGCTGTGTGTTTCGGAGTGGCCGTCTCCGTAACTCACCACCGCATTGGTTCCAAATTCAAACACGCTGATGGATGGGGTGAAGGTCCAGCCGTACCCGAAGGAGCCGGGAGTCTGATCGACCGCACGGCTGTTGTAGTAGCGGGTGAACTCGAACGGCATCCCGATGCCTGGCAGCGTCAGATCGCTGTGGCTGTAGATGTAATTACCCGAGGCCAAATTGACCGGGTCAGCACCGGAGGTGACTCGGGTGTTGCCAGTACTGCCGCCGTTGCCGTTGCCGACGATCTGTGGCTGAATGTCGATGTACGTAGTTGCTGTAGCATCCGCGAATCCTGAACCAGGAGCCGAGACCCGCAGCTCAACTCGATGTTGTCCGAGGGCATAGAGGCGAAAGTCGGCATCCAAGCTGCTTGTTGATTGTCCATCATCCGTGGTCCAGAAATACCGATAACCATCGCCTCGAGATCCGTTGTTCACGAAATGCACCAGCGCACCGGGGCTTGCGATATTTGGGGAGGCAATGGCGGCTTCGGGCGGGTCTCCTCTGCCGACTTGTGCGCAGCATGCAGTCGACTCGGGGGAAGCGTATCCGGCGGCTGTCGCCGCCACCGTATAGCAATACTGAACGCTACGGAGAACGTTGTTGTCATCGTAGGCCGTTGTCCATCGGTCCACATCAATCAACGTACGCTCGCCATTGTCGCCTCGTGTACGTGTAATTCTGGATCCGGTAGCATCTGTTGCATTGTTCTTCCAGGTCAGGTGAATAGTTGTGCCGTTTAGCAAGCATTGAAAATCAGACGGTGGAGTGGGATAAACAATAATGTCCTTGGCATACGTTCCGTCATGTTCGGTAGGAATTGTGTCCGTACTGTCGCAAATAAGAATCACATTATGTGTGCCGACCGGAAGTTGGCCTATATAGTAGTCGGACAACGTTTCCGTGTCACCCACGCCCAGATTACCGGGCGAAGGCCAACTTACCCGCCACCAGAACTGGTCGATTGTCACTTCAGTCGAAAATGGAAGAGTCGTCGGCGCTGTACCGGTATTCTGAATGGCCCAAGTTAGGTACAAGTGGTCGCTAGAGAACAACACATCTGGTTCGGTTCGACTGCCCGCGGTCTTAGTAATTATTAGTGACTGCTCCCAACCAGGCGGAGTATACGGAACAAGATTCGGAGCTACGTCGACTGTAGTTACTGCAAGATCCACATCATCAATTCGAAATATTGTAGAACCCGTGTTATCAGTATCAGCGTAAAACTGCAGCAATATTGTTTGGCCTCGCAGCGTAGTCAAATCGATCGGCAGCGTCTTGAGCGTGTAGCGACCATCCTCGTTGTCAGTTGTGATCGAGTCACTATTATCGTATGTGTTGAGTGTGCTGAGTAATGCATCGGCAGGATAGCTACGCAAGGTAACGTCTAGCAAATCGTAGGCGAGTGGTACATCTTCGTAAGTTGTGACATTCAGCCAAAACGAAAGAGTCGCTGTCGTGGCATTTGCGGGGACATCGAACACTTGAAACACGGAGCCGATGGAATTATTGAGGTCAGAGGTGCGATCTCCAACATAAGCGTACCATTTACTGTTGAATTCAACACTTTTATTCGGATAGGAGCCTGCGAGTATTCCCGCAGATGAGGTCCCAGCGATCGTGTTGGCATGCCAGCCAGTTAATCCTTGTTCGAAGCTACCATTGACGAGTGGATGAACGCTGCCGGCGTGCGACAGAGCTCCTATTGTGAGCGTAAGCCAGAGCAAAATGGGAATCAGCGAGTGAAGGGTGCCCGTGGTCACTAGGGAATTAGTTGGAAGTTGCTCAAGTCGAATGCTCGAGACAAATCGCGCTTCGCGACATTGACTGCTGTGATGCACAAGCCCCTCTCGGTATACTTTGTTAGCAGGAACCCGGTCCAAGCCAAGTTTCTCCGGACGAGGCCAGAAGTGCCTCGTTCTGATTCAGGCCTTCTATAACGGACTGCGAGTCTCCATGCAAGAAGGTTTTGGAAGCAACTCGGGATCGCGATTGTTGTCGGAAGAAAGGCGTGTTCCGAAGTGGTTGTAGATCAAGGTCGACAAAGTTAACATTAGGAGGCTCTCAGTTCGAGCGTCGTTTGTTTCCCCCAGCCGCGAAATTTTAAGGAACAAAGTGACTATAAAATTTCAGCGCACCGAGTAAAACGAGGTGTCGTAAAATGACAACAAAATATAAAAGCGAGTATAAAAAATGAGTGCTTCGAACGAAGTGAGAAAAGGAAGTAAATATCGTTGGATATATAATGATAATACACAAAAATTAGTTTTGCATGAAGGACAAGGTTACGGTTGGTTTACAATTGAAGAAGCGCTCGATCTCAAGATAAGTGAGTTGAGAAAGCAAGATATTTTGTCACTAAAGAGATACTTTGACCAACAATACAACACCAAGACATAGGTAAGTTCAACAAGTAAGTGCAGCACTCTAGTAAAATAGAAATGAGGAATATATATGGGCAAGGAAAACAATCATTTTTAATTGCTTATTTACAAAAATTCCAAAGCATTTCAAATAAGTTCTTTTGCAGACTTATAACTGATTTACTTTCGATAACGATTGTAATTACTGGATTATCAAGTTGATGGATTATTATCTTTTTATCTGTGATTACAACATTGGTTTCAATAATGTAATTTTCAGGGAGAACACGCACTTCTTCATTAAAGTTCATTTCAAATTTTTTGTAATCTTTTGCTTTGTCAGAATAGCTAAGTAATAGACGAGCTTTGAGGTCTATTTTCAGTCTTCGTCTGATGAATCCTTTGAAATAATCTTTGGCGTGGACGTCCCATCGTTCTGGGTCACCAATGACTAAATATTTATCACCAGAACGGAGTTCTTGAAGAAGTTCATCATAGATAGATTTCATGGCATCTACGCCCTCGTATGTCTTAATAAGGATATCGTTACCTTTTGTATTATAAAGTGCCTCCAGAGAGGGTAAGACACTTAATAAATCTTCTTTCTTCCTTTCAACCATTGTGGCTAATCGTTTAGGGCTCTCTGCATAGTAGGTTTTCTTGAAGCCCTTATCCCGAATCGAAACAAGGCCGAGATTTCTCAGGTTCCCTATCAGGGGATAGATCGTGGTTCTTTTGATCCCAGAAAGCTTAGAAATCCTCTCAATAGTTGTGTCTCCCAATGAGAGCATTGAGATATATATCTTTATTTCAGATTCACTGAGGTCTATTTCAGCAAGACGTTCTAATATTTGAGTATTATTAAGCATTTTTGTCTAATTTATTAACAACAGATTTTTCTTTTAAATTAGCCTTATTTACCTAAAAAGTCAAGTAGTGTCTGACAAATATGACAAAAATAATGATAACAGCTATGGTTATAGCATGACAAATATTACAAAAAACAATCAATATATGGTAATGGCGGGTCAAGCTAAGGTCAGCTATTTAGTTATGGCTGGTCAGGCAAAAGCTACATATGCAAAAGTTTTGACTAAAATGGGATCCAGATATTCTCAAATGTCTGGTCAGTCAAAATCTGTGTATGCGGTAAGTCGTGCCAGGGCTAACAATAAATAAATGTTATGAAAAAAGGTAACGTCCTCACATTCTTTCCTGGGAAGGGTATTTATACGAATCCTGATTCGGGTTTAGACCCGGTTTTTTCGGTATATAAAAAAGCAGAGGCAGAAAGAATCTTTGAAGACTTGAGTAAAATAATTTTTTATTATAAAAAAATAGACAAAGCATCAGAAATTTGGCCACTTGTTCTTGCTCATGGTCGAATAAAGCTTAAAAGAAAAAAGATAAATCGAAACAACAATAAACTTACGTTCAATTTTTCTGAGCAGTATCAATCAATTGATACCCGACTTTCGTGTTCGAATACAGAATTAAATTGGGATAAAATTAGATATAACCTAAAGAAACAAGGGTATTCATTAATAAAGAGAGATCCAACAACATATATACCTCGCTTGAAAAAAGATTTAATTCATATTTACGCGGTAGTTCATAACCAATTAGGGGTTATTGCTGAAGGTAAAGGATTTTCGGATAATCAGGCTATGAGATCGGCATTATCAGAGGCAATTGAACGCTGTTTTAGCTCTGGTGATCAGAGAAAGGATGTTATTGTTGGAAAGCAAACAGATCTTCTTAAAGAGAAAGATATAAATATTATATCGGGAGCAAGAGATACTTATACGAAAAATGTTTATACTGAATGGATAAATGCTATCGATCTCTTATCGGGAGATAATATTTATTTGCCCGCAGAAGTTGCATTTTTTAATTACACACCGAAACAATTAAAGATTAGACTTTTCTCACTGTCTCATACGACAGGAATGGCAACTGGCGTGACTTTTGAGGATGCCGTGTTAAGTGGAATATTAGAAGTGATAGAAAGAGATGCTTATTGGATAATGATGCGTTGTAAGATCAACTGCCCTGATATTGATTTAAGAAAAATTAACTGTTTATCGGATAAGGTATTAGAGCTTGTTACGGATCTTAATAAATGCGGTTTTTATTTGAGTATCAAAGATATGTCTCTAGATTGGGGTATTCCCGTAGCTCACGTAGTTCTAAAAGATAAGGAGGGTAAAATTCCTTGTTTTGCCCATGGTTCTGGTGCTGGGCTTGATTGGGCTATGGCAGTAAGCAGGGCGGTCGCTGAAGCTGTGCAAATGTATTTGGGAATGAAAGAATTCGCCTCAGTGCCGGATAATTGGGAACAGGTTATTAGTACTCAAGGTAATCTCGGGTCAGGTGTTCTTTCGTGGTCTGATCCTTTGTTTGAAGTGCACATGGGTCATTTGCTTGATAAGTCATTTTCTAAGTTTAATAGTAAGTTGAGAGTCAAAGGACCTATTGAATTGTTGAATATCTTGCGCAAGAAGGGTTATTCGATAATTGTTGCTCCTATAAATTATATAGATGGTCTTAAAACAGTTCGTGTATACATTCCTGAGGCAACACAACCTGACGAGAGATTGGAAAGAATTTCGTGTAGATTAATAAAGTACAAAAATAAACTAAGATTGAAGTCATTTTATAGTGATCCGATTCTTACATAATTTATTCAAAGATATTGATCCGTACCACACAAAGTAAACATAATCGATTGACTATTCTTGCATTCGCACTAATAATAGTTATATGACTGATTGGTTGGTTGAGAAATACAATCTGTAAACATTCAGATTATCTTCGTGCTAGAAAGAAGTAAAACATCAGTTTCTTTATTTTAAAGCATATTGTGATACAATCCTTTTATGTTACCGAACAAAATATCTTTGATAGGCATGCCATCTGCTGGTAAAACCGTAATCGCAGAAGAGCTTGCAAACAAACTTTTATATAAGCATATTGATCTAGATTCAATAGTTGAAGAAAGAGAAGGCAGGTCTCTAATTGACATCTTGGAAACAGACGGAGGTAAGTTTTTTTTAGACATTGAAAATGATGTTTTACATGCTTTAAAGACTGATGAAAAAGTCATTATTTCTACAGCTGGGAGTATTATTTATCATGATGAAGCCATGAACTGGTTAAGATCTAATTCAAGAATATGTTTCATTGATTCTGATTTTTCAGTCATAGAACAAAGGCTTTCCGTGAAACCGAAAGCTGTTATTGGGTTGAAAGAAAAGGGTTTGAGGAAACTTTGGGATGAACGTCTACCTATTTATAAAAAGTGGGCTGATATTTCTGTTTCTACACATGGTAAAGATTTAGCACAAATTGCAAATGAAATAATTTCGAGATTAAGCGTTAATTCTTAATCTCGTAGTCAATCAATAAAATTGCGGGGCTGCGGCGAATGCCAAATTTAGCTTCGCGATAGCAAATTAACATACGCTGTCGATGAAGCATTAAACCCGCATTTACAATTCCCACTTTTTTTGTTTTAATGAGGAATATATATATGGGCAAAAATAATCTCCTCGTTGAATATAGGGAAGAAGTTGACGCAGATATACAAAATCTGGTTCTAAAAATAGCAGAAGAAAAGAAAAAAAGAGAGTATGTGCCGTATTCGAGTTATGTCATAAACGCAATCAAGCAGGAAATCCTATCACTAGGCAATGCTTGCGGTCTTGTCATGGGGAATGTGCACGATATAAGGATTTCTTTGCCACCACCACATATAGCAGCCGATCTTACTCTTTCTGTATTTGAATACGCCAAGGCAAACAGTAAGACGCCTGCTGTAATTGCTCAGGAATTCTCGGAGTATATGAACAACGCAAGTTCAAAAGAATATATTGATGTGGCAAAGCCTGTTAATGGTTATATCAATATTCTTTTGAAGAAAGAGAAAATATACGATCGTGTGACAAAATCAGTCAATGAATTACAGAGCAAATATGGAGAAAGTGATATATACAAAGACAAACTTGTTTTCATTGATTATTCTTCTCCGAATATAGCCAAACCAATAGGTGTCGGACATTTGAGATCAACAATAATAGGCCAAGCCTTAGCCAATATGTACAAGAGGGTAGGTTTTTCAGTGATCAAAGACAATCATTTGGGAGATTGGGGTACTCAATTTGGCTCACTTATTTATGCGTATAAGAATTGGGGTGATGCAGATAAGGTGGCACAAAATCCAATAGAAGAACTGAAAGATCTTTACGTTCGTTTCAATCAAGAAGCAGAGAATGATCCTGCTCTCAAAGATGAAGCAAGGAAATTATTCATGCAATTGGAACAGGGCGATGAAGAATTGGTTAGGCTCTGGAAGAAATTTAGAGATTTGAGTGTGAAAGAATTCGAGAAAACATATGATAAATTGGGAGTTGTTTTCGATTGTATGATAGGTGAAAGTTATTATATAGATGGTTTCGAAGAAGTTGTTGCTGATCTGGAACAAAAAGGCATAGCCACAAAAGCACAAGATGGAGCGGTCATAGTCGAGGGTTTGAACAATTTACCAATTTTTCTTTTGCAGAAGAATGATGGTTCTTCTCTTTATGTACTTCGAGATATCGTTACACTGATGCACAGAAAAAGTGTCTTTGATCCAGACAAAATATTATATGTAGTTGGTTCTGAACAAAAACTCAATTTCGAACAACTCTTCGCGCTCTGTGAGAGGGCAGGATATTCAGGTGATACAGAATTGAAGCATGTCGATTTTGGCATGGTGCTTAGAGATGGCAAGAAAATGGCTACGAGAAAGGGTACACTGGTCAACCTTGAAGATGTTTTGCGGGAAGTAACAGCAAAGGCAAAAGAGATTCTGATCGAGAAAGGCGAAATGGCAAGTGAAAATATAGACAGCGTAGCAGAGACAGTGGGTACAAGTGCAGTCGTCTATGCCGATCTTAAGCAGAACAGAAATAGTAATATCGAATTTGATTGGGATAAGATGTTGAGTTTAGAATCAGGCAGTAGTGTTTATCTCCAATACACATATGCAAGAATAATTTCTATACTTTCTAAGGTTGATTTTGCATATGACTCAAATCAAGAGATGATCTTCGAAGATCCGAGCGAATTCCGTTTGGCATTCCGCTTGGCGTTTTTGCCTGATGTATTGTTGCGCGCTGTAGAGAGTAATGCTCCACATATAATAAGTCTTTTCCTAGAAGAATTAACAGCAGATTTCAATCATTTCTATTCACAAATACAGATATTGAAAACAGAAGATAATAATCTTCGTAATTCTAGACTTATACTCATAAATGCTGTGGCAATAGCTATAAAGAATGCTTTGGCTCTGCTCAATATTCCGGTTCTAAATAGAGTTTAGCTTGTATTAGTCGAATATAGAAACCAAATATCCATCGATCGTTCTTTGATCTAGATCATAGAAATTCTTATTTTGATTGTGGAGTTCTGTTGCGAGCTTGATACCAACGAAACGCCAGTGCCATGGCTCATATATATAATAACTATTACCTTTGGGATATGACATCACGAATCCAAATCTATAAGCATTATTGATCATCCACTGAAATGCAGCTGTTTTGTCGAAGCCATCGAGTTCACCGCCTAATCCAGGAGTGATAACGTCTACTGTTGTACCGAGCTGGTGTTCTGAATAACCTTGATCAGCCGAGAATGAATTGGCTGTGCCGGCGCCATATGTCACAGAGTAACTGTTCTTGAGAGCTTTTTGTTCTGCGAAGGATCTATAAGCAGAATATACATATAGTCTAGTGCCCGTAGATGAAGCAGAATTGATCATGAGAGTTAGAAATGGCAAAACATCTGTATGTATGAGTAATTGTTTGTGTTCACTGTACTGATAAAGGAGCGGTACGGACTCCAATCTTCTTGGAACATAATTTTCATTCAGGAAATATGCCTTTGAATATTTTTTTAGTAATTCTGGATCAGTTTCAGAAAGTTTCTGGAGAGTATTCAATGTACCAGAAATATTACCGACGCGATTCTCGAAACCACCAAGCTTCTGATTGATTGTGTTGATGTTTTGTTGTTGGTTGGAAATAGTGTTAGAAATTGTTTCGGTTTTTTTCTCAAGAAGTGATTGCAAACTTTCGGTAGTAGATGCAAGGCGGACACCGAGTAAATTTATTTTTGTATCGAGTTTTGTAATTTTGATACTATCTAAGTTGATTTTTACCAGAAGATATCCACAAATAACAATGATAATTACAAATATGGCTAAAGCAAGCCTTGATTTCAGTATGTTTTGCATGTGAGTATTATACACTAATTGTGTTTGACATTGTATTTGTATGATATACTACTTTTGTGAAAGCTCAACTCTGATCCCAATGTTAAAATTTTTGTAGTGAATTGAATTGACCCCAGAAATTAATGTTTACAAGTAAAAAGATATTATTACTGATAGTAGTTATATTCTCATATTTTTATTTTTCTGCACAAGGTATAAGGGCCGCCAATACTACCCTTTATGTAAACACGGCCTCAACCGCAGGCGGAGATTGTACTACCAATTCAACAGTTGGTGCCAACCGTGCGTGTGCCACACTTTCGGCTGCTGAGGCCTTGCTTCCTGCAGACATTACAACAGGTGGAAGTGCGGGAATATGGACAATTATGGTTGAAGGAAGTACCGCGGACTCAACGAATGTAACTTTTGCAGGGACTGTTACTGACTCTACACATTACATTGAAGTTATGACTGACCCGGCCGCAACTTATGGTAGACATAATGGTGTTTGGAGTAATAGTAAATACAGATTGATTTCAACTGGTAGCGGTCAAAATATTATTACTATTTCAGATGATTATGTGAGGATTACGGGATTACAAATAACCTGTTCCGGTTTTTGTAATGGAATATTCATGAGCACTTCAAATGGTCATACAACAGATATTCGGATAAGCAACAATATTATATTGAATGATGCTACAACAGCAGCAGGTTTGGGAGTTTCAGATACAAATTGGTCAACAAATGTTACTGTTTGGAATAATATTATTTATACCACGGGTGGAACGGGTAATATCGGTGTGCGATTCTTAAATACTGGCACGTCACAAAACAAAGTTTATAACAATACAATTGTTGGTTTTGCTGAAGGTGTTCATAAATATGGAATTACAACTGTTATAAATAATCTATTTTCGGGGAATACTTTGGATATTGGTAATGGTCCAGCAACTGACACATATAATGCAACAAATAATGATAATACAAAAGGTTTGAGCGCGGGAGGAACGGGTAATAGATTCAGTCAAACTTTTACTTTTGCCGGAGCGGGTAATTATCATCTAGCTTCTACAGATGCGGGGGCAAGAGGTTATGGTGTTTCAAATCCAGGCTCAGGCCTCTATTCAGATGATATTGATGGTCAGACACGTTCTGCTCCTTGGGATATCGGAGCAGATCAATATGTTACATATACTGTAGGCGGAACAATATCAGGTCTTACAGGAACTGTAGTTTTGCAAAATAATGGTGGCGATAATCTGACTCGTTCGTCTAACGGCTCGTTTACCTTCGCCACAAGTCTAGCGGTGGGGGCCTCATATTCTGTGACTGTATCAAGCCAACCTTCCGGACAATCTTGTGATGTTGCAAATGGATCCGGAACTGTATCGTCTTCAAATGTTACTAGTGTAACAGTTACTTGTACGACACTTGATGCCTCGGGACCAACTCCCGGTAATAGTGGCACTATCACAACCTCTAGTGTTACAGATCAGAGTCTTGATTTGAATTGGACAAAAAGTACCGATAATGTCTCTGCCCAAGCCAATCTTCAGTATAGAGTTTTCAAGTCAACATCTAATAATATTGATACGGTGGCAAATATTTTTACAAATGGAACGGCTTTGAATGCCACTACTACCGATATTTCTACTTTGAGTGTTTCAGGCCTAAGTCCTGCGACTACTTATTATTTCAATATTTTGGTGGTTGATGAGATGGGCAATACAACTGCATACAGTATCAAATCACAAGCAACTTTGGCTGATAGCGTGTTGCCAATTATAGATGAGTTCACAATTCCGTTTACTTCTTCTTCTCTGACCATAAATATTAGTTCTTTTACTGCACATGATGATATTGCTGTTACAGGTTATATGGCAACAACATCATCACAGGCGCCGGCTGCTGGAGATTCTACTTGGCTTGGTAGTGCGCCAACGACTTATACTTTCGCTTCGGCAGGAAGCCTCACTCTTTATGGTTGGGTAAAAGATGCAGCAGGCAACGTTTCTCTTGGTTCTAGTGCTTCTATCACCATAACAATTCCGACCGGCAACATATATTGGGTTAGTCCTACAGGTTCTGCAACGTGGGCAAATTGTCACAGTGATACAGCGCTTTCAGGTACTTCTGCTTGTTCTAGAACTACTGCTCTTGCCAATGCAGTTGCAGGTGACACGGTTTATTTCAGAGGTGGAACATATTCTGTAGCTGGGTCTGGTTTGGATACGGAAGGTATAAAATCTGCAAATTCTGGAACAAGTCAATCAAACAAAATTACTTTTGCGAGATATTCGAATGAAGTTCCCATTATTACAAGTAGTGCTCCTATTGCATGGGGTATATATTTGTCAGGGAATTCTTATATTAAGATTGATGGCTTTACTTTCCAAGATATTGCAACTTGGGCATATATAATAAAATCAAGTAGTTATAATGAGATTACTAACTCTACTTTCGTTTCTACTCCAGGTCATGAAGCAGGGGGTGGAATAACTATTTCTGGTACACTTGGTTGTTCCGGTTTGAATTGCTGGAATACGCACAATTGGATTCATGCAAATACTTTCAGTAAGAGACTCACCACACCGTGTGGAGAAGGTGCAAATATTATGACTATTGGCCAAGCTTATGGCGCAGGCAATACAGTAAATAATGATAATTATAATACTATTGAAGATAATACTATCGCATATTCTGCTCATGGAGGAATAGAAAATAACAGTATGTATACAGTTATTCGTAATAATTTCTTTCATAACGAACCATGGATCAGTGGGTGTACAAACTATCAACAAGCTACTTCTACAACATCACTTACCATAAGTACTGACAATCAAACATTGACAACGCAAACTGGTCTGAGTTATTCAACCAATGACCCAATAGGCATAATATATTCAAGTGATTATTCAAAGGCAATGAGTGGAATTGTACAATCATATAATAGTGGTACAGGTCAGCTGGTTATAAGAAATGTTAAAACCTCAGGATCTGGTACTTATTCAAATTGGATATTGTCTCAGAAAAATGTTCCGTATTATACGAATGCTGCTTATAATGGTTTGTTTGGTCATCGTAATATCCAGCTTGGTGATGATTATGCCAGAGATGCTACTCATGTACTACTTGAAAGCAATAGAATAGGTAGTGCAAGTAACAATCCGGGCAATGGCGGTCCAACAAATCTGGATTTGGCTTCTCCAAAAAATATTGTCCGTTACAATGATATTTACAACGGTATGGCATCCGGAATATATTTTAAATATTCAAATTCTGCCTGGTGGTCGGGAGAAACTTGTATTACTTCAAGAGTTGGTAATAATGGGGCGTGTGGAGGATTATTCAATCGAGTATATAACAATACTATTTATCATAATGGTTATGGTGATGATTGGCGTATATATGGAAACATGAATAATGCCTATAACGGTGAAGGTATCGCTCAATGGGATTTGAGTGGTTCTGGTCCAACTGGAAATGTCATCAAAAATAATATTGTCTACGACAATAGAGAAGGTGATATATGTCAGTTGGGTTTGTATAGTACTACCTGTACTCCAGAATCTTGGGACACGATAACGAATAACTGGACAACAACAAATGGTGATCCGAATTTTGTCAGTGCAGATTTGTCTGATGCAACAAGTCAGTCTCTTCCAGATTTCTCATTGCAATCATCGTCTAGTGCCATAAATGGTGGTACTTATCTTACTCAGGCTGTCGGATCCGGTAATAATTCTACGACTCTAGTCGTTGGTGATGCATTATATTTCCAAGATGGTACTTGGGGTTCTGATTTGGCTCGGGGTGTTGATTTCTTTCCCGATTGGATTGCTGTCGGAACTGTAAATAATATTGTTAAGATATCCAGTATTAATTATAGTACCAATACTATTACATTGAATTCTCCAATATCGTGGAGTAATGGAGCGAATATTTGGCTATATAAAAAATCAGATGGAGTTCGTGTTTTGTACGGTTTGTCGTCAGATTATGGAGCGCATGAATATTCTGCGGGAGAAGTTTCTTCTGCAAAAGCAATCTCCTCATTCAACTTCAGTGGCCTCAGTCCTACTGTTACGGGTACAGTAGATGAAAATGCCCACACTGTGTCACTCACGGTTCCATATGGCACGAGTGTAACTGCTCTTAGTCCTACCATATCAATTACAGGTGCATCAGTTAGTCCTTCTAGTGGCTCCGCTCAAAATTTCACAAGTCCCGTGACATATACAGTCACGGCATCTGATTCTTCGACTCAAGCATATACTGTGACAGTCACTGTTGCTCCAATCGGTACCCACACCATCACCGCCTCCGCAGGAGGAAACGGCTCTATCTCTCCATCCGGTTCTGTCTCAGTCAACGATGGAAGCGACCAAGCATTCACTATCACTCCAAATTCCGGCTATCACATTGACACCATCACAGCAGACAGCGTGGCCGTTTCTGCCACCAGTCCATACACGTTTACAAATGTCACAGCTAACCACACTATTTCCGCAACATTCGCGGCAGATGCAGTGGTTGTAGTCTCGGGTGGCGGTGGTGGAGGTGGTAGCACAAGTGGAGGGGGAAGCGGATATGCATATAACTACAATCAAATACTCAATAATGCGATCAATAACAAAACTATTCAACCAGTTGTGAATCAGAGCACCTCATATACCTTTACAAAAAATATGACAGTCAATACTCGCGGTGCAGATATTATGACTTTGCAACAATTCCTGAATAGAAATGGCTACCCTGTAGCTACTTCAGGTCCTGGTTCACTTGGAAATGAGACCAATTACTTCGGTACCCTTACATTCAAAGCACTGATACGCTTCCAAAGATCTGTTGGTCTACCTGCAACAGGATATTTCGGTCCTATGACTCGAGAACTTATCAAGAAGTCTAAGGTGTTTAAATAATTTGATAAATAAAAGTTATTAGACATTTTGTGTATAAATATTTATTTTTTTGATGTATAGTATGCATATGAAAAGAGGACCAGCAAATAGAAAGCTAAAGACATCGCGTTCGAGGAAGACTGCAAAGCGTCTAGCCAAGAAGCATGCTCGCAAGCACAGTAAAAAATAACAATAATTTTGTTTTTTATATTCAAAACAGAAAACGCTATTTTTAGTCGGTCAAAGTTGATTATTGAATATAATGAAGTATACTATTTATAATATTAACTAAATAAAAACCTATGAATAATCAAGACATAATCAAATCATTGAATTGGAGATACGCTACAAAAACTTTTGATTCAAATAAGAAAGTTAGCGAAGGTGATATTAATACGATATTAGAGAGTGCTCGTTTAACTCCGAGTTCATATGGGTTGGAAGCATGGAAATTCCTGGTTGTAACTAACCCTAATACAAAAATAGAATTGCGTAAGGCAAGTTATGATCAAACAAAAGTCACAGATGCTTCGCATATTATCGTTTTAACTAGAAGAACTGATGTTGCAAATTTAATACCAGAATTGATATCTCGTCTTTCGAAGAATCAAAATAAAGATCCAAAAGATTTTGCAGGTTTGCAAGAAATGGTCCAAGGCACAATGTCTGCCCATGAAAAATACAAGAATCTCGATTCTTGGTTGTCTGCTCAAACATATATAGCGCTTGGTTTCATGATGGAGACTGCGGCTCTTCTCGAGATCGATACTTGTCCTATGGAAGGTTTTGATCCAAATGCCGTGAATAATATTCTGGGATTGAAAGACAAGAATCTTTCTGTGGTTAGTATGTTGGCTGTCGGTTATAGGGGTGATGATGCTTTCTCGAAAAACAAAAAAACAAGAAGAAGTCTCGAAGAAGTTGTTGAATTTATAAAATAATTTTTCATTATAAACTATGCACGAAACATATTTGGATAAGGGTAGATTTGGACAACAGACGGGCGAGGGAAAAGATGTGCCGATTGATCCTAGTATACTTGCTGAACGTCCAGATAAGGGAGACAGTATAGAAATGGACAAGAGAGAATTAGACGCGGCGATAACGAGAAACGAAACAGGCGGGGTCGAAAACGTAATAGATAATACAAAAGGAAAAGAACCTATACCCGAAAGTACAGTTGATGTTGTTGCAGTAGAAGCAGATAGAACAAAAAGACTGGGTGAAGTTAGAGAGCAACTTAATAATTCACCTATTATGCAATCAGAGACCATAACGGCAAATGGAATAGAGCGTGGTGGTTCTGATGGTGTAACTATAAACAATGTCATTGTAAACAATGCTGAGAATGGTGGTAATAGTGGTGGTTCTGGTTATGAAATGAGCGCCTCGAATGAATACGAAGATTGTTCAGTTTGTGGCGGGACAGGAAGAGTGCCTCTATTTTTCAGTTTCCTTAGAATATGGCCATGCAGTACGTGTGGAGCAACAGGTAGAGTAGTCAAATCGGAAAGTTTCTCTCACAAAAGCTCAGAGTAATACTTATCCACAGTTTTTCTTTGACAGGTGAACGCTCGTTCACCTATAATATAGTCATACAAATAATACCCAAAATTATATGACTAGACTTCAAACAATAAAGATGATTCGTAGAGAGATGAGTGCTTTGAACAAGCGAATAGATGAGAAGATTATCAAAGGCTTATCATACGCTTATGAAGCCAAGAGGCACAAATTCTTGAAAACACAATTATCTCGCCTTACACCTCAATATTCGTGGTTCGATAGATCTATGGGTTTTGTCTCTACATTTTTACTCTAACATATGTTCAATTCATACAAACAAAAAATCCTAGATTTCTACGATAAGAGTAAGCGCATGCCTACATATACCGAGATTATGTCTTTGGTTGGCTTCAAATCCAAAAACGCAGTTTACAAACTTGTAAACAAAATGATAGAAGCGGGTTTCGTAGAGAAGGATTCAAGCGGTAGATTGATGCCTACTAGATCATTCGGTGAAATACCTCTTCTCGGATTGGTTGAGGCCGGTTTTCCTTCTGCAGCAGAAGAAGAGCTCGTCGATACTATGAGCCTCGATGATTATTTGATAGAGAAGAAAGAATCAACATATTTGTTAGAAGTAAAAGGTGATTCTATGATTGATGCAGGTATACAAGAAGGTGATCTGGTCGTGGCCGAGCGTAGGAGCAATCCCAAGGTTGGAGATATAGTGATTGCCGAGGTTGATGGAGGGTGGACCATGAAATATTTTCGCAAAAAAGGCGATACAGTTTATCTAGAACCCGCCAATTCCAAATACAAACCTATTTTTCCTGAAAATGACATGAAGATTGCCGCTGTGGTCAAGGGCGTGATCAGAAAGTACTAATACGTATATTTTATTGCTTATAATCTCGCAGTTATTCTGGTTTTTCTTCGTACAAATCTAATTAAAAAATCATGATTAATTCATTCGATAATGCCATAGTTCATATAGACGGAGATTCATTCTTTGCCTCTTGTGAGATTGCAAAGAATCCGCGCTTAAGAGGCAAGCCAGTTATTACTGGCAAAGAAAGAGGCATTGTTTCTTCCATGAGCTATGAAGCCAAAAGGCTCGGCGTTACCCGCGCTATGAAATTGAGTGATATCAAGAAGATTTGTCCTGATGCTATTATTTTGCCTTCTGATTATGAGACTTATAGTTTGTATTCCAAGAGAATGTACGAAATCGTTAGGAGATATACGCCTGATATCGAAGAGTACAGTATTGATGAATGCTTTGCTAACTTAACAGGTATGAGGAGGGTCAACAAAATGTCCTATGAAAGTATGGCCATACACATAAAGCACGATCTAGATACAGAGCTCGGCATGACTTTCTCTATCGGCCTCTCCGTGAATAAAGTGCTGGCCAAAGTGGGCTCAAAATGGAAGAAGCCTTCAGGTCTTACTATCATAAGTGCTCGTGATATAGAGAAATATATTTCTGTTTTGCCGGTCGGCAAGGTTTGGGGTATAGGGCCTAATACTTCTGCCTATCTCAACAAATTTGGCATTATGACTGCAGGTGATTTCGCTAAAAAAGATACAGTCTGGGTCCGTGAACATTTGTCGAAACCTTTCCAAGAAATTCATGCAGAGCTAAATGGCTCCTTCATCTATCCATTGAATATAGGAGAAAAGCACGATTACGCTTCTATAAGCAAAACCAAAACTTTCATACCTCCTTCTAGCAACAAAGAATATATTTTTTCTCAACTTTCCAAGAATGTCGAGAATGCTTGTATAAAGTTACGCAGACACGACCTGTATACTGATCGCTGCGCTTTCTTCTTAAAGACCCAAGACTTTCATTATCATAGTCTTGAAATAATTCTTTCTCATACAACCTGTATACCTCAGGATATTTTGTCTATTATAAGAGAGAAGTTTTATTTGGTTTATAAGCCAAATATTTTGTATAGAGCGACAGGTATTGTTCTTATGAATCTTTCTCACAATTATACTCAAACAATTGACCTCTTCGGTAATTATCTTAAGGCCGATAAAATAAAAAAGATTTATGATGCAGTAGATAATATATCCCACAAATACGGCAAGCATTCTGTTTTTGTTGGTTCGAGTCTGACTGCTCTTAGAACACCTGCCCATAGTGGACCGCGTGGAGTTTCGTCAGAGAGAAATAAGAATATTCTGAAAGGGGAGACAGATCGCAAACGTATCGGTATTCCATTTCTAGGTAAGGTTTTTTGACTTGTTTAACAAAATCGCAAAACATATAATGTAAAAATGAAAAAAATAGATTTACTACGCACAGAATTGAAAAGGCATGCAAATCCAATAAAAGCCTCTATCCTTCAAAGGTTTTTCAAAACTGGCAAAGGTCAATATGGTGAAGGTGACATATTCCTCGGCATAACAGTTCCGGTTTCTAGGAAATTTGCCCGAAAATACAAAGATCTGAATGAAAGCGAAATAAAAAGTCTTTTCAAATCTAAGATCCATGAAGAAAGATTGATCGCTGTTCTTATTCTGGTACATAATTTCGAAAATGGTGATGAGCAAACAAAAAAGAAAATATTTGAATATTATTTGGCCAATACGGCATACATAAACAATTGGGATTTGGTTGATCTTTCAGCAGACAAAATAGTCGGCGCGTATTTGTTCAAAAAACCCAAGGGTATTTTGCAGAAATTGGCAAAATCTGAAATGTTATGGGAGAGGAGAATTGCTATTATTGCTACGTTCAATTTCATAAAGAACGGTCAATCAAAAGACACTTTCGATATCGCGAAAATTTTATTGAATGATAAGCATGATCTTATACACAAAGCTGTGGGTTGGATGTTGCGAGAGGTTGGTAAGAGGGTTTCTATGGAACAAGAAATGGATTTCTTGGATAAATATGCACACAAAATGCCAAGAACAATGCTCAGATATGCCATAGAGAGAATGAGTGGGCCTAATAGAGAAAAGTATCTTTCAAGGGTGGGGTAAAAGTGTACCTTGTCTTGATCAGTTTCAATCTTACGTGATCAGAATCTTGTTTTTATGTATTCCTCAGCTTCACTCATTGAAAATGGTTGTGTTGAATTGCCTACTCTAGCGAAGAATTCTTCTTTTTTGTCGTGATTGATGAGATATGCTGGCTTATGACCTCTCTTTACGTGAACGACACACACTTCTTCATTGTCTATTTGCTCAAAAGTAGTACTAACATATTTGGCAAAAGGTAATCCTATCATTGTTTTTATAAGCATCGTTATGTGATTTTCGAAACCATCACGATTTTTCTTTGATAAAGTTTTGTAGTCATTTTTTAGACCAGTTATTTCGCCATTATCTCTAACTCCTATGAGTAATGCGCCTCCATCAGCATTCAAGAATCCTACTATTGATTTCATTGCTACTCTTTCAAGCTCCTTGCTAGTTTCTCCTTTTTTGGCATCATGTCTTAGTGTTTCTTTGAACTCTATATATGATCCTTCGCCTTGTTTGATCATGGCTTTCACATCTTTCTTGAATGTATTGTTGTTTAGATTTTCCAAATTGTATTTGATAATATGCACACATTCATTGAAATTGGGTATGTTTTTGATCTTGGTAATTCTTTCATTCCTGTGTTCGAGAATGATGGTGGCATGATTCATGATTCTACTTATTGGTGATTGATATATTTCGACTGAAGCAACATCTTGCAAACTAACAGATTTTCTTCGCCTGAATAAAATGCCTGATTTTTTGATGATTTCTTTTTCGCCAATTTCGTAATGTGAAAAATACCAATTGAGGAAGAGAGCAGTCAAATAGAATAATTGGAATATTGATGATGCTATAAGTACGAATATATCGTATCTTACATATTGATTGAGTTTGAGAGCTATAAATAATTTGCCGTAATTTTGCACGAAGGAAACAACGTACAAGAATATTATGGCGACCAATTCCATGATCATAATCTCTTTCAGAAATACTAGAGGTCCTTCTTTGACTATGATTTTATTCATGTTATTTACATGTTACCACAAGTTTTGATCTAAAATAAAATTTTTCACACATTTTGTTGTTCTGATATAATATATTGGTTAAAAGAAATATAATACACAAAAATAATGAAAAAAATTATCATATTGGCAATTATTGTTATACTTGCGATTCTTGGTATCAAGTATTTGAAACCATCTTCAATTCCTGCTCAAAATGAGTCTAAAGATAATGTTTCTGTGCAGATTGCAACCACCACACCGAACACAAACACAGATACTCCGATTTCCACAACACCGACTGTAAAAACTTTTACAATGGCTGAAGTTGTGAAGCATGCAGACGCTAAGAGTTGCTGGACTGCTATAAATGATAAGGTTTACGATGTAACTACTTGGATTGATGAACATCCAGGGGGCAAACAAGCCATATTAGGACTATGCGGAAAAGATGGTACTCAGGCATTCGAGGGTAAACATGGTGGTCAACCCAGACCAAATAATGAACTAGCAAACTTCCTCATCGGTGCATTGAAGAAATAATAAATGATTAAAATCAAAACTTTATATTCAGTTGTTCTCGTAAATACAGCTTTGATCTTGCTGTACCTTTGTTTTTGTCTCATAAATACTCCTATATTTTCTGTGTATTCTACTCAACACAAAGTAGAAGATAGGCGAATACATTTGATTTTTGTAGGTGACATAATGTTGGATAGAGGTATTCTAAGTCATATAGAAAAATACGGTCTTGATTCTGTTTTTGATGGGGCAAAGAGTTTCTTATCAAATTCTGATGTTGTCATTGCCAATCTAGAAGGCACGGTGACCAAGCACGACTCAATATCTGTCAAAAATAACAAGATATTGCGATTTACTTTCAAGCCAGAATATGTGAAAAGATTGAAAGATTTTAATATTGGTATAGTCAGTCTGGCCAACAATCACAGTCTGGATTTTGGTCTTCTAGGTTACAGACAAACCAAAGATTTCCTAGCTTCTAGTAGTATTGAATTTTTCGGTTCTGCCAGAAATGATGACAATATTATTCTTCAGAAAAGAATAAAAAATAAAAATATATGTTTCATTGGTTATCATGATCTTTTCGTACAAAATCCTGAAATTATAAACGCTGAGATTTCCGCTGTGCGTAATACTTGTTACAAAATAATCGTTTTTACACACTGGGGTAATGAATATTGGAATGGTATTTCTAACCGTCAAAGGGAATTGGGCAGACAGTTTATTGATTCTGGTGCAGATATTGTTGTTGGTTCTCACCCTCACGTTGTTGAACCATTCGAAATGTACAAAAATGGAGCAATATTCTATTCCCTAGGCAATTTCATTTTTGATCAGAATCTCTCCTATTACACTGAACACGGTATTGCCCTATCAGTTATTTTCGACGACAAAAAAACATCTTTTAAAATAGCCCCAACAGAAATAATCAATCGCGAGGTCAAAATATCAACATCTACTGATGTTTATTTTATCTCCAACCAACAATGATCGCGCCGCCGATAACTAGATTGATGAGAACTGGTATTGAATTGATAAGGAAAAGTCTGAAAGTAGAATTGTTCCACAAATAATCTCCAAGAATAGTGGGAGCAACGAAACCTAGCCAAAGTAAGAATCCGAAGAATGATCCATCTATCGCTCTAGTCACACTTGTTGAATTGACGATAAAACCTAGAATGCAGAAGGTGATTATTGTAGCAATGAAATATGTAATATAGGATTTCCATACGCCTTTTCGTGCTGATTCAAGGTCCGAGTCACTTTTTTGATTGAGTTCAGCCCATTCTCTTCCGAATAAGAATTTGGAATACCATATTGAAGTTATAAGAAATGTAATTATTGACGAAACAAGTATTGACCAGAAATTGACGCTGTTCATGTTAATTTGAATTGATTTACTGTTATAATAATACTGATGTTAACATACTGGACCGATTTTACTAGTTTTATCGAGAAAGATTTCTTGTCTGGGAAAATAACCTGGCCATTTTTCTGGATTGCCGCAATATTCATCATTATTCTGCTTATGGCACTTAATAAACATAATGATTAGTAGATTCATCAAAACATTTTCAATTGTTGCTATTTTTTTGTCTCTTTTTGTTTTTGCCAATAACGTTTATGCTCTTTCATCTACTTTTTTCCCAAATAGAGAACACCTGTCAGTGATTTTTCCAGGTCAAAAAAGTATAGATGTGGCTGTTTCCAATACTCAAGTACAGAGAGAATTGGGTTTGGGTTTTGTAAAGAAAATTTCAGACAAAAATGGTATGTTATTTATATTCAAAAAATCAGATTGGTATGCGTTTTGGATGAAAGACATGTATATACCGATTGATATTATATTTATTGATGAAAGTAAGGTTGTTACTGATGTTTATAAGAAAGTTTCACCTTATTCTTTCCCAAAAATTTATCATCCTAGCAAAAAAATCAAATATGTCCTCGAAATTAATTCAGGAAATTCATCGAAATTGGGTATCAAAGTAGGACAAAAAATTATTTTTTCAAAATAAATTTATGCTTCATGCAATTTTTGTGATGTAAACTGTTATCCACAGTTTTTTTATGATGATATAGGTTGTACAATGAGTGAGTAACAAAAAATCTTTATAAAAATTAAGTGCTTTATTCGCAGCCGCCTGCGAAATGCAAAAAATATGCCAAAGAAAAAGAAAACCGCCTCGGCCGCGGCAAAATCGCCGACCATTCCAACGATTACTAAGAGAGACGGACAAATAGTCCCGTTTGATATTGAGAAGATTGTCAACGCTATATTCAAGGCTTTCAATACTACCAACGAAGGCACAAGAGAAGAAGCAGAGGTAGTTGCGAATCAAGTTTTTGCAGAGCTCATACGTATCAAGCGCAAGTTCAAGAACTTTGTTCCTACAGTGGAAGGTATTCAGGACATTGTTGAACAAGAATTAATGCGCGCTGACTATGTCAAAACCGCCAAGCACTACGTCATTTATCGTGAAGAAAGAGCCAAGATTCGCTCAAAGGGCATAGAGATTCCGGAGCATGTTAGGAAGTTGGCCAATGAATCAAAAAAATATTTCAAGAATGCTCTTGGTGAATTCATATATTACAGGAGTTATTCGAGATGGATCGATGAAGAACAGAGACGTGAGACTTGGATAGAGACAATAGATAGATATATAGCTTTCATGAAGGAAAATTTGGGTAATAAGCTCAAAGATTCTGAATATAAAGAAATTCGAGAAGCTATTTTGACACAACAAGTTATGCCTTCTATGAGATTGGTACAGTTTGCGGGTGTGGCGGCGAGGAAAACAAACGTTTGTGTTTACGGTTGTTCGTTTATTGCACCTGAGTCATTCCAAGATCTCGCAGAAATCATGTATATATCTATGTGTGGAACTGGATCAGGCTGGACAGTTGAAGCTTCTAATGTAGAAAAATTCCCTCAGATCTTGATGCAAACAGGCGAAAAATTACCAACACACGTTATTCCTGATACAAAAGAAGGCTGGGCTGACGCTCTAGTCGTTGGTATGAAAGCTTGGTCTTCAGGTAAAGATATAGATTTTGATTATTCATTGTTAAGACCTGAAGGTGCGCGTTTGAAGACAATGGGTGGTAAATCATCTGGTCCCGCTCCTCTAATGAGATTACTGTCGTTCGCAAGAAAGATAATGCTAGAGCGACAGGGTAAAAGACTGAGACCTATAGATTTGCACGATATTATATGTATGATCGGTGATTGTGTTGTATCGGGCGGCGTAAGGAGAAGTGCGATGATATCACTTTCTGATCTTGGTGATGAACAAATTCGTGATGCCAAGAAAGGTGCTTTCTACATGACTCATCCTCATAGAATGTTAGCCAACAACTCAGCTGTATATATGAGTAAACCTTCAAACGAAGAATTTTTGAAAGAATGGATTGCTTTAGTTGAGAGTCATTCTGGAGAGAGAGGTATATTCAATCGCGGTTCTTTGGCTATAACATTGCCCGAAAGACGTATAAAAATTCTGAAAGAATACAAAGGTTATTTCGATGCGAGTGGCAAAAATATAATTGGTCCAATTGGAACCAATCCTTGCGGCGAAATTATCCTTCAATCAAAACAGTTCTGTAATTTGACTGAAGTTATAGCTAGGGCAGACGATACAGAAGCTAGTCTCATGAAAAAGACAAGAATCGCTACTATTCTTGGAACATATCAGTCAACTCTAACTAATTTCGGATATTTGTCCAAAGAATGGAAAGAAAATTGTGAGAAAGAGAGATTGCTAGGGGTATCTCTTACAGGACAATGGGATTCTCCTGCTGTCAGAAAACCAGATATATTGAAAAAACTTAAAGCTGAATCCATAAAGGTTAACAAAGAATTTGCGAAAAGATTTGGTATCAATGAATCAACAGCTATTACTTGTGTCAAACCTTCAGGTACTATATCGCAATTGGTAGACAGTTCTTCTGGAATGCATCCCAGACATTCAAAGTTCTACATCAGAAGAGTTCGTATTTCTTCCACTGATTCATTGTTTAAGATGTTGAAAGATCAAGGTGTGCCATTCAATCCAGAAGTAGGTCAATCGCCCGAATCGGCCAATACATACGTACTTGATTTCCCAGTCAAATCTTCAGGTACCGTCTTCAAGAACGATCTAAATGCAATCGAACAACTCGAATATTGGAAAGTCGTAAAGATCAATTTCACCGAGCACAATCCTTCCGTAACTATATCTGTAGGTAATGATGAATGGATAGAAGTCGCCAATTGGGTATATAAGAATTGGGACATTGTGGGCGGACTGTCATTCTTGCCTCGTGAAGATCATGTTTACAAATTGGCGCCTTATGAAGCTATAGATGAGAAGACTTACAAAGAATTATCAAAGAGGTTTGAACACATAGATTACTCCAAGATTATTTCTTATGAGAAACAGAATGAAACAGATCTCAAGAAAGAACTCGCCTGTGTCGCCGGAGTTTGTGAGATTGTTTAGTCTTAGAGGTCGGACCTTTTAGAGGTCCGACCTCTGATTGACAAAAGCCAAAAATACTGTATTATTGAGCGAGCTGCACAGACAATCGCGTTTTGCTTGGTCCTTCGGGACTTGGCAGAATGAGGAAAGTCCGAACACTGGCTTGCGAAAGCAAGCAGACGGGTAGTGGGTAACACCCACCGTTATATTGAAAAATGTAATAGAGGTGCGAACAGTGACGTATTCATTGGAAACGATGAATGTTTCCGTATATTCTTCGGAATATTGCGGAAAAATCTGATCATAACAATTGAAATGAATTTTATTCATATCAATGAAAATCAGAGTGCAACGGCAAAATCCTTACTCCAGTGCAAGACCGAGCCTTTGGTAATTGGTTTTTAGTTATTAGATATTGGCAAACACAAACACTAACAACCAAAAACCAATTACCATAGGAGTGTCGCTTGACTCCGAGAGTAATCGAGGAGCTAGATAAATGATTGTCATACCTTCGGGTAACAGAATTCGGCTTATGTGCGGTCAATATGGAAGACACCTGCTATCGCAGGTGTTTTTCATTTGCTATAATTCATAACTAAGAATTATTAGTTAATAAAATAGGATGAAAAGCACAAAATCTTACTATAGTTATATTCTCCTCGTTACAGCAATTATTTCTTCAGTAGTATTCTGGCCTAGCAAATACGTCGGTATGGATATTATCAAGACTTTTGTAATTTCATTTGGAGCATCGGTATCACTTCTGTTTTTCGCTCTGCAAATTTTCAAGAAGAAAAGTCTGACAATGCCTAGTAAGCCTCTCACATATTCAGGATTACTTTTATTGGTTTCAACATTATTGTCTACTTTCATCAATCCGAGTCTAAATCGGGCTTTTTTCGGACAAGGATTCGAGGTAAACACTATTAGTTTCATACTGGCTCTATTCGTTTGCGCTTTCTTATTCTTTCAGTTTGTTAGAGAAGATACAGAAAAGACTATAGTTTTCTACACAGGACTAGTTTCTGTTTTTATCGTTGTATCACTCATGACTATTCTCCGAATAATATTTGGCTCCGGATTCCTGACACTTTCTGTACTTCTCAATAAAACTTCTACAATATTTGGTGGATGGAATTCTCTTGGCTTCTTCTCTGTATTGGTTTCTCTCATAGTCATTTTGGCTATAAGATTCCTTTCACCTTCCAAGACCATAAAGGCATGGTATTGGGTCGTTGTGGCTTTATCGATAATCATGTCATTATTCGTGAATGATGCTCGGGTTTGGGCTTTGTCTGCAATTGTGTATTTCATAATGACAATATACATGACCTTTTCTCGAGACCTTTCACAGCACAATAGTACAAAATGGTTCAAGAAATTATCATGGATACCATTTGTGGCGTTTATATTCTTTGCTTTTATGTATGCAAAAGGTGGCGACATGATAAGACCTGTTGATTCGAAGATGGGACTAGATCATTTTGAATTATCACTACCATGGCAGATGACGCTCGATGTGGCTTCAGATAGTTTGAAATATCAACCTTTATTCGGGGCGGGAGCAAATCATTTCGGCAAAGCCTTCTTGGAACACAAGCCCGCAGCTCTTAATGCTTCAGATTTCTGGCAAGCAGAATTCGGCTACGGTTTCGGTTGGCTCCCAACATTCTTGGTTACGGGAGGATTGGTAACTTCTGTATTATGGCTTATTTTATTGGTTTTCCTAGGTGTATCAATAGTTAAAACATTCAGGAATTTGCCCAAGGATAATAGTTCAAGATTTATTATCTTATCATCAGGATTCGGTAGTATATATTTGTGGTTGGTATCATTCGTGTATGTACCATCTCACGCATTATTGCTCATCACTTTTGCTGTAACGGGTATTTTCATCGCACTCTCACATTCTGAGAAAAATATAGACGCAAATCTAGTATTAGACAAATCAACAAAAGTAAAATCAACATTGTTCATGATTGTCGTAATATTATTTGCTTTGGTTTCTGTTGTTTTCGGTATTCAGTCATTGAAGAAAATCATTGCAATTTCATATCTCAATTCAGGAATTAGTATTATGACAGAGAAGTCAGATCCAGATATGGCTGATGTAAAATTTGCAAAAGCCCTAATGTTTGATTCTTCTGATATTTATTGGCAGGCAAGAGCGGAGGCAGGTATGGGGAAGGTAAGCAAACTCGTGAATACGGCACCAGCAGTTCGAACAGCTTCATCGACTGAGGCTTTGGCTAACCAGATTACTGATACGATCATAAAGTCATTGTCTTATTCTAGGAAAGCCGTCTCTGCTGATCCGTATAATTATTACAATCATATTTCTGAGGCAAGAGTACTTGAGGTTGCAACTAGTCTCAAAATGAAAGATGCATACCAGAACACTTTGGTGGCATACAACAATGCAGTTGCAGCAAACCCAACCAATCCTGCTATTTACCTTTCTCTGGCTCAATTCCTATCGTCTCAAAACAAACTCGACGAAGCACTTCAGGCCGCTGGCAAGGCCCTGTCGATCAAGAATAATTATCTAGATGCAGTCTTTCTCGTCTCCCAAATACAATCCACCAAAGGAAATATAAATGAAGCCATAACTGCCGGACAAGTGGCTGTACAGATCAATCCTAACAATCCAATTGCATATTTCCAGCTGGGACTATTGTATTATTATGCCAAGAATTATGAGTTTGCTTCGCAAGCCATGTCTGTAGCTCTCAAGTTGCAACCTGATTATGCTAATGCCAAATATTTCTTGGGCTTGAGTTATGCTAGATTGAACAAAACAGAATTAGCAATTCAACAATTCACAGAATTAGACAAAGCCAATCCGAACAATCCAGAAATAAGCTCTATATTGTCAGCGTTAAGGGCAGGAAGATCTCCTTTTGCTGATTCGAAGGCATCAGTATCTGCAAATGTTGAGAAGCGTTCGTCATTACCAATCAAAGAGAAGAAGATAAAAACAGACTCAGAAACAAAAATATAATGGTGAAGAAGTGGTTCAGGGTAATAGGTAGAGAAATACGCGGCTTGCATGAGGCCGCGTATCTTCTCGCTATATTTGCTATTCTTTCTCAGGTCTTGGCTCTTGTTAGAGACAAGCTATTGGCATTCTATTTTGGTGCAGGACATTCTCTGGATGTTTATTATGCTTCTTTCAGAATACCTGATCTTATATTTGTGTCCGTTGGTTCTCTTGTTTCTGCTTCAGTATTATTGCCGTTTTTCATCGAGAATTTCGATAAGGGCCAAGAAGAGGGTAGGAAATTCTTTGACTCAATTTTTACTACATTTTTCATCGTCATTATTATAGTCAGTGCCGTTGCTTATTTCCTAACACCCAAGTTGGTCCCATTACTACTCCCAGGCTTCATCAAAGATGAATATTTGCCGACTCTCATCACTTGTACAAGAATTATGCTCTTGTCGCCCTTCTTCCTCGGTTTGTCCAATTTGTTTTCGAGTATTACTCAGATGAGATATAGATTCTTGGTCTATGCTGCTAGTCCTGTTTTCTATAATGCAGGTATTATTCTCGGTGTGATATTTCTCTATCCTGCATTCGGAATTCCGGGACTTTCTGTTGGTGTAGTGTTGGGTGCATTCATGCACATGGCTATCCAATTGCCATTTATGTCGTCATCGGGATTGTTGCCAAAATTCACCCTGAATGTTGTGTGGAATAATATAAAAAAGACTATTCTCTTGTCATTGCCACGCACCATCACAATGTCTGCGAATCAGTTGTCTACCTTTTTCTTGACTGCTCTTGCATCACTCATGGCCAATGGTTCTATTGCCGTATTCAATCTATCTTTCAATCTCCAATCCGTGCCGCTCACTATTATTGGAGCAAGCTACTCTTCGGCTGTTTTCCCGACTTTGTCTAAGCTCTATGTCAAAGGTAATATGCAGGAATTTTTGGATAAGATGATATCTGCAGCAAGGCATATCATATTCTGGTCTACGCCACTTATGGTTCTCTTCATCGTATTGAGAGCACAAATAGTGAGAACTGTTCTTGGTGCTGGAAATTTCGACTGGTCTGACACTAGATTGACTGCAGCTTGTCTCGCTATATTCATGATTTCTGTTATTGGCCAAAGCCTTGTGGTGCTTTTCGTCCGGGCATTCTACGCAGAAGGTAAGACGGTTAAGCCTTTGGCGATAAATATAATATCTGCTTTGTCTATTGTTTTGTTTGGCTATGTATTCACCAAAGCCTTCTTTGCATTCCCTGTATTCAAATTTTTCCTCGAAGATCTGTTCAAAGTTTCCGGTCAACTAGGTACCAGTAGTCTTGTTTTGCCTTTGGCATATTCCGCAGGAGTTCTTCTGAATACTGTGCTTCATTGGTATATGTTCGAGAAGAATTATAAAGGTTTTACGAAACCTGTTATTTCGACACTTTTCCATAGTTTTTCTGCATCTGTAATTATGGGCTATATTGCTTTCATTAGTCTAAGATTCTTCGCATACATTTTCCCATTAACAAAAGTCTGGGGAATATTCTTGCAAGGTCTATGTGCGGGAATAGTCGGTACTCTAGTTGGTATTTTTGTGCTCATTTTACTCAAGAATCCAGAAATAATCGAAGTTTGGAACACATTGCATCGCAGAATATGGAAGTCTCAAGTTCCTCCGGTAGAGGTTGAGCATATATAAAAAACACTGTACTATACCTTCATGGATCAAAAATACATAAGAAACTTCTCAATTATCGCGCATATCGATCATGGTAAATCGACTTTGGCTGACCGCATGCTCGAAATAACCGGCACCATAGAGAAGCGCAAAATGCATGATCAGGTTTTGGATAGTATGGAACTTGAGAAAGAGCGTGGTATCACGATCAAGATGCAACCTGTGAGAATGCTGTGGAATCCCAAATCCGCAACCCTAAATCCAGAGAATAAACAGTTCGTATTGAATCTAATAGATACTCCTGGGCATATAGATTTCTCTTATGAAGTATCACGTTCTCTCAAGGCTGTAGAGGGTTCAATACTCCTAGTTGATGCAACACAGGGAGTGCAAGCTCAAACCCTTACTACGCTCAATATGGCGCGTGAAGCAGGCCTTACTATCATACCTACGGTGAGCAAAATAGACTCTCCGTTGGCACGTACAGACGAGGTCGTAGAAGAAGTCTGTCAATTGTTGGATTGTAAAGAGTCAGACGTGGTCAAAGTATCTGGCAAAACAGGTGAGGGTGTTGAAAATTTACTTATGGAAGTCATAAAACGAGTTTCTTCACCGGATCAATTCTCTGGAAGAAAACAAGAAATACAAACCGACAACTTCCGATCAATCGTCTTCGATTTTCAGTATTCCAATCATACAGGAGTTATCGTTTATATTAGAGTTATGAGTGGGGAAGTTCGTAAACATGACAAATTAATTTTCAAAGTAGCGGGCAAAATATTCGAAGTCATAGAAGTTGGCATATTTGCCCCAGAAGAAACTCCCAAAGACAAAATTTGCGCAGGGGAAATCGGTTATATAGTTACAGGTGTCAAAGAACCAGGTATTGCTTCTGTGGGAGACATGGTCGCTTCTGTTAGAGATACAATGCCACCACTTCCTGGATATCAAAGTCCTCGACCTGTTGTTTGGGCATCTCTATATCCTGAAAGTCAGGACGATTTGCCATTACTTAGACAAGCTTTGGGTCGACTCCGATTGTCTGATTCTGCTTTTGTATTCGAAGAAGAAGCCTCAGGCACGCTGGGCAAAGGTTATCGTTGTGGTTTCTTGGGCATGCTTCACTTGGAGATTGTGACAGAACGTTTAAGGCGAGAATTTAACCTCGAACTTATAGTGACTATGCCAACTATCACTTATTCAGTGAAGATGAAAAATGACAAAACTATCAATATATATTCACCAGCACTATTTCCGGATGATCATGATGTTGTTCATATATCTGAACCTATCGTAACGATGAAGATTATCACCCCACCAGAATATATCGGTCCTCTTATGACTATTATTTATGATCACGAAGGGGAAATAATATCCACAGATAATTTCGGGGACAATCGTACCATGCTCACCCTCAAAATGCCTTTGCGAGAATTAATGCGCAATTTCTTCGATGAAACGAAGAGTGTATCGTCTGGTTATGCTTCTATCTCATATGATATTACCGACGAAAAACCTGCCGATGTTGTCAGAATGGATATTTTGGTTGCCGATGAAGTTGTTCCTGCTTTTGCTAGGGTCGTTTCGAGGAGAAGAGTCAATGAAGAGGCAGAATCATCCGTAGAAAAATTGCACAAAGTTTTACCGAGAGAAATGTTCACATTCAAAATACAAGCAAAAGCACTGGGTAGAATCATCGCTTCTCGCACCTTGTCAGGTATGAAGAAAGATGTTGCGGGCACATTGTCAGGTGGCGACATAACTAGAAAAATGAAATTGCGAGAACAGCAGAAAAAAGGCAAGAAGAGAATGCAAGCTCGAGGAAAGGTTAATATACCTCAAGAAGTCTTCCTGAAAATGATGCGTGCTGATGATTAGTATTTGAGTGCTGGAATTGACCACAAGATCATACTTACGATGACAAGTATGCTCAATATCGCAAAACCAACTCTAAAGAATTTTTTTGATTTTTCGTGAAATAGCATGGCAAATCTAGTATACTGTGTAGTATGAAATACGGCAACCGTACATTCTGGCATAAAGTTTCTTCTTCACCTGTAGTTATGGTTATAGTTATTATTCTTCTCGCTGTAATAATAAGAGCCAATTTTCGTATTTATGGCAAGGTTTATGTGAGCAATCAACGCTTACAACAGTCAGAGAATGAAATCGCACGTCTACAAGAGAGAAAACTCGAACTTACATCTAAAGTTGATAAGCTTTCTACGGGTGAAGGTGTAGAATCAGAGATCAGATCGAAATACATGGCTGTCAAAGAAGGTGAATCAATCGCTGTTATTATTGACGATAGTGAAAAAAATAATTATAAAGACAATATGATTTCCACGACTACGGATTCTTGGTATAAGAAAGTATGGAAATGGATGATTGGTTTGAAATAAGTCCCGCGGGTATGGTTTAGTGGTAGAACAGTTGCTTCCCAAGCAACAGATCGGGGTTCGATTCCCCGTACCCGCACTGAAGTGGGCCCTAATAAGTAGACACTTGCGCCATTAAAATAGAAGTTATAAAGTGTGTAATTATAAAGAAGAACATGACAATTTCGTTGATTTGTATTTAAATAACTAAAATCTCTTCGAAATATGCAGTCAGAAAATATGAAAAATAAAAAATTATCTCTAATTTTATGTTTTGTATTTCTGTTTTTAAGTGTGTGGATTTCTTTTGTCTTCTATAAAAAATTAACTCCAAATTTAGACCCAATGCTTGTTAGGCGTGAAAATCCTCATCGTGTAATAGCAAGACAAGGCTTATTTGTATTGGAAAAAAATGGTGGAAATATACTCGCGAATTCAGATGATGTGGTTTTGTTAAACTCTAAATTATCGAATATTGTTAAAGAACATGACACTATCAATTCTTTTCCTTTTATTACGAAATGGCTTCTTAAATTCAAGATAGACATCATCCTTAAAAATGTCTACATTAAAAATTTGCCAGCCAAAATCATACCAGAAGTTGTATGCAATAATAAAAAATCAGAAAATTTCGTTATTTCATCTGAAAGAAAAATAACTATTCAAGATTATTATTCTAAACTACTAACATCATTCCCTTCATTGTTGAACAATTGTTCGGTGAACGTAACAAGTAACGATGGTTCAGCATTACCAAACGAATATGTAGTTATAGAATCGTACGGTTTTAAAATTAGACCAGTTTTCTATATTAATTTTTCTATGATTTTTATTGTTGTGATTTTTGGTTTATTTGCTTTGCTACCATTATTAAGAGAGGGGTTTAAATTTTTCAAAAATGGATTGGATTACTTTAAGGACAGCGAATAGTGTTCCAGCTTCGTACTAGACGGTCAGTAGTTGATTTTTGTCCCATAAAGTTGGTATTGAAATCGAAGTTGACGCCTCGCTCGGTGCAAGCACTATAAAGCTTGGTGTATTTATAAAGTGTATTTTAAAAATCTGGGCAAGATATTCAAATAAAAAGACCGTCCCGCGCATTTCTGCGCGGGGGTTGCGTGTGTGTTTTGCCTCATTATCTCGTTGAGGCCGGAAGAACGATTTGCCTCTCGCAAGAAAATGTAAGGCCTCTTCTTGAGGAACGTGGCGGTTTGCGACGGCCGACTTTGTGATTGTAGGGTGTCGGTAAGGTGTAGAGAGCGTCAGCGGCGCATTTCATTGCCGTCGCAAGATTTTTAATCTTATCAGGACCTTGTCGTTCCAAATCTGCCAAGATGTGGTCGACATAATTTTGGTCCATGTTGTGCTCGTTGCTCAAGACTCGTACCACCTCTTCAATGTACGCATTCATGTTGTGCCTTTCTCAAATTCAAAGTAATATTAACTCCTTTGTCCAAAACAAACAACGCCCGATAGGGCGCTGTTTTAGAATCTTGAAGTTCGATGAATAAAAGAGTCCCCCCACGGAAGTCTCCTTCAATGGGGGGGGTGAAAGTCGAAGATGGTGTCAAAGTGTTGCCATCTTCCTTATGATCGCGGGTCGTAACTCCTCCGGACAAACACAGTAGAGCGTCTCGGCCCTCTTGGGAGTGTCGAGAGCGGGGATCGCTTGCTTCACAAGCCCCTTCCACTTCTTCAAGACCGCAGGCTCCATTTGAACCGGACACCTCTTGTAGAGCGCCCGGGCCTTCTCAGGAGTGTCGAGAGCGGGAATGACAAGCTTTTTCCACTTCTTCAAGACCGCAGACTGAATGCCGGCCGGACAACTCTGGTAGAGTACCTCGGCCTTCTCAGGAGTGTCGAGAGCGAGGATTGCTTGCTTCAGAAGCTTTTCCCACTTCTTCACGACCGCAGACCGCATACTAGTCGGACAACTCTGGTAGAGCGCCCGGGCCTTCTCAGGAGTGTCGAGAGCGGGAATCGCTTGCTTCACAAGCCCTTTCCACTTCTTCAAGACCGCAGACTGCATACTTACCAGACAACCCTCGTAGAGTGCCTGGGCCTTCTCAGGAGTGTCGAGAGCG
>CAYOTK010000001.1:47972-166372 GCA_964406895.1 uncultured Candidatus Saccharibacteria bacterium
GTCGGACAACTCTGGTAGAGCGCCTGGGCCTTCTCAGGAGTGTCGAGAGCGAGGATCGCTTGCTTCACAAGCCCCTTCCACTTCTTCAAGACCGCAGACTGCATACTGACCGGACAACTCTGGTAGAGCGCCCGGGCCTTCTCAGGAGTGTCGAGAATGAGGATCGCTTGCTTCACAAGCTTCTTCCATTTCTTCAAGACCGCGGCATCCATTTCGTCCGGACAACTCTCGTAGAGTGCCTTTGCCTTCTCAGGAGTGTCAAGCCGATGAATTGCCGAACCTGGGTCAATGATGCCCAGCACATATTCTTCTTCTTCGTTGATGAGTTTCGCAATATCTTCTGCTTTCATGGTTCAATGCCTTTCTGTTTCAATTGTATTCATATCAAACTTATGTAGATTTGTCAATTTTCAAGTAATGTTATCCGATGATTTGAAAATGTTATTTTTTCCCCAAAACAAACAACGCCCCATAGGGCGCTGTTTTGGAAAATAAAAAAGAGATATTACATCCCCAACTTTTGTTTTATTGTTGTTTCATCGAAACCAACAACTGCATCGTTACCAATCATTATAACAGGCACTCCCATTTGTCCTGTGGCATCAATCATTTCTTTTCTCTTTTCTAGGTCAGTAGCTACGTTATATTCTGTATAATTAACATTATTGGCCTTGAAGAAACTCTTGGCCATGTTGCAATACACGCATGTTGGTGTTGAATAAATTTTTACAGGTTGCATTTTTTTGTTGAAATTAGCTCTAATATACTATTATGATATAGTATAGGGTAACATTATACAAGTATGCCTTACTCACACATATTTCTGGCCCTTGCTACAAATCTCAATTATTTGATTATTAAAGGCGGTTATGTTGTTATATTTCTTTCTTCCATATTCGAGGGGCTTCCTCTCATTGGAATGTTGGTCCCAGGACACGTCATCATATTGTCTGCTGGTTTTCTATCAAAAATAGGTTTATTGAATGTTTGGTTTGTTATATTACTATCTTCACTTGGAGCTATTATTGGTGATTATTTAGGGTTTTACTTTGGTCGTAAATATGGCATGAGTTTTATCGATAAACTTAGACCATATTTTTTCATTAAAGATTCGCATATAAGCAAAACGCAAGCATTATTGAACAAACATACAGGCACCGCTCTTATTGTCGGCCGCTTCAGTCCGATCACTAGGGCTCTCATGCCTTTTATGGTTGGTTGTTCACAAGCTCCAGCAAAAAGGTTTTGGTTTTTCAATATTATTGGCGGAATTCTCTGGGTATTTTCTTCTGTTCTCATAGGATATGTTTTCGGATTAGGTTATCACGCCATCGCTGGTTTCGTCGGTCGTCTTGTTCTTATTGCTATCGTTACTTCTATTATAATTATTTGGGGATATAGATTTGTAAATGAAAGGTTCCATATATTTAGGCGTTATGAATTATTCGTGCTTACTCTCAATATAATTTCTTTTTTTGCATTATTGAAGACAATCGAAGACACTTGGGCCAAACAATCCTACATGGCTAATTTCGATGTTTGGGTCAATACATTTATGGCGGAGAAGATAAGTCCTTTCATTGCAAGTATTGCAAATATAATAACTAATATCGGCGGCACTGCTGTCATGATTATTCTTGCTCTCATTACTGGCTTAATATTTTTGTACAAAAGACGTTGGAGAAGTGCGGCCATAATGATTATTTCTATTGGCACCACCGGCTTCTTCGTTGGTCTTATGAAAGAAATATTTCTCCGTGTGAGACCGGAAAATGCTTTGCATGTTATTGTGAATGATCCTAGTTTTCCTTCTGGCCATGCTGCTATGGCTGCAGCATTTTTCGTTGCTTTTGCATATGTTATGGCACCTAAGATTCATTCGAGGATATGGAGAGAATTATTCATAGCGGGAAGCGTGCTTGCTGTCATAATTATTGGTCTTACAAGATTGATACTCAATGTTCATTGGTTCTCAGATGTGCTAGCTGGATGGTCGCTTGGCGTTTTCGTAACAACTGGTACAATATTGCTCATTAGATATTTGTGGGTCTTGATTAAAGGTCATCAAAATTAATAAAATATGAACAATATATATAAACTAGTTCTTATCAGGCACGGTCAAAGCGTCTTCAATAAAGAAAAGATTTTTTGTGGTTGGATGGATTCAGAGTTGACGGAACAAGGTTTGGCTGAAGCTCATAGAGCGGGAATTAATCTCAGAGAAAAAGGGTTTACTTTTGATGTTGCATATACTTCGCTTTTGACAAGAGCCGTGAAGACTCTCGATATTGTTCTCGATGAAATGGGTATATCACAAATCCCCGTAAATTATTCTTGGAGATTGAACGAAAGACATTATGGTGCTTTGCAGGGTATTAAGCATGAAGAAATGATAGCTAAATACGGCCTTCCTCAAGTCCAAATATGGCGAAGAAGTTTCAGTACTCGTCCTCCATTGCTAGAAGAATCTGATCCTCGTAATTCTTTCAATGATCCTAGATATGCGAACATAGACAAGAATCTTATTCCGAGAGGGGAATCTCTTGAGGATACTATAAAAAGAGTTTTGCCTTATTGGTCCGAAGAAATCATTCCCGCCATGAAGTCAGGCAAGAAAGTCATCGTTGCTGCGAGTGGTAATAGTTTGAGGGCTCTCATAAAACATATAGATGGAATTAGTGATGAAGATATTGTTGGTTTGGAGATCAAGACGGGTACGCCTCTTATCTATGAATTAGATTTGAATACTCTTAAGCCTTTGAGGCATTATTATTTAGAATAATTTTTACTTATTGCAGGAGCGATTTCAGAATGCGTGGCATTTGTGTTTGGAGACCATTTCTCAAAGCACCATGTACTATTAGTTTGAATGATCACTCTCAGATGGTGCTGCGAATAGACAGCCCCATCGACTCTTCCCCTATTGTCGATGGGGCTGATCGTGGTCGACAAACACAAATGCCACGCATTCTGAAATCATGAGTATTTTTTATATTTCAGAAATTATTCAAAAGTCTTACTGCCTAAATATACCGCCTTATCACCAAATTCTTCCTCGATGCGTAAGAGTTGATTGTATTTCGCCACGCGCTCGGAGCGTGATAGGGAACCTGTCTTGATTTGTCCTGCACCAGTACCAACAGCAAAATCAGCAATCGTTGTGTCTTCAGTTTCTCCTGAACGATGAGAGATGATAGAAGTGTAGCCGGCATTTCTCGCCATATTTACAGCGTCAATTGTCTCTGAAACAGTGCCAATTTGATTGAGTTTGATAAGAATTGAATTTGCTACAGATGTGTCTATGCCTTTCTTTAGCCTCTCTATATTTGTGACGAATAGATCATCGCCAACGAGTTGAACTTTTGAGCCTAGTTTCTCAGTTAATATCTTATATCCATCCCAGTCGTCTTCCGCAAGACCATCTTCAATAGATACAATAGGGTATTTGCTTATGAGCATTTCATACCAAGCGATCATTTCTGCGCTAGTTAGTGATTTACCATCGCGCACAAGATTGTATTTGTTGTCTGCATAGAATTCGGTAGCGGCAACGTCGAGAGCAATACTGACTTGTTCACCGGCCTTGTATCCTGCTCTTGAAATAGCTTCAAGCACAACCATTATGGCCGATTCATTTGAAGGAAGAGATGGAGCGAAGCCACCTTCATCACCAACAGTTGTAGCCATTTTCTTCTCGCGAAGAATTTTCTTCAATGAATGGAATATTTCTGTGCCGGCAGTGAGGGCTTGATTGAAAGAAGAGAAACCATGAGGCACTACCATGAATTCTTGTATGTCGGTTGAATTTTCGGCATG
Organism: uncultured Candidatus Saccharibacteria bacterium; assembly: GCA_964406895.1. Lineage (GTDB taxonomy): Bacteria > Patescibacteriota > Minisyncoccia > Phycocordibacterales > PALSA-1337 > C7867-002. Next base: position 51,789 of record CAYOTK010000001.1, read on the forward strand.
CTTACCGCCATTTATGATATTCATCATCGGTACGGGTAGAGTCATTTTTATGTTGTCAGGATTGTGAGAATTTTGTTTCGCAAGGGTATTGAAATATTGCGAAAGAAGAATATTTGAAGAAGGATTCTGTTTGGAATTGATATTTGCACATGCCCTTGCGAATGCTAGAGAAACGCCAAGAATAGCATTGGCCCCGAGTTTGCCTTTGTTAGGTGTGCCATCTAGTTTGATAAGTGCACTATCCAACCCGCGCTGGTCATATTCATGGCCTGTGATTTCTGTCGATATCAGTGTATTTATATTTTCGACAGCTTTACTTACGCCTAGTCCATTGTATCTTTTGCCACCATCTCTAAGTTCGACAGCTTCATGACTACCTGTAGAAGCGCCTGAAGGAACTGATGCTCTGCCGAAAGCGATTACGCCGTCTGATGATAATGTAATTTCTGCTTCTACTGTTGGATTGCCTCTAGAATCCAATATCTCTCTGCCTTTCAACGAAATGATTTTTTGCATTTTATTTTGTATCTTGAATTGTTAATGCTGGATATAATCCAATGAGCACAATTATACCAACTAATATGAATAAATGTTGATGGCCCATGAATAATAAACCAAAACCAGTAACAAGTGGTGCTATAAGATAAGAGAATGGTCTTGTGATCCTGAACATACTAAGAACAGGTGTGTCCTTGGGTGGAACAGTTTTGAAGAAATATGTTTCTATCATCATTTCGACCATGGCGGCACCAATACGAGTGATGAAGAAGAAAAGTGCCCAAACGAATAGACTTTTTCCTGATATGAAAGCAAGAGATATAGTAGACAGGCCCATGATGATGAATCCTGCGACCATGATTTCTTTTTCGCCATATTTCTCATCGGCGATTTTGCCCAAAGGATATTGTATGAGAGGAAATGGTATGAGCATTATGACGAGAATGATACCGATTTGTTCCCAGCCGAAACCGACATATTTGTTCAAATATACAGCGCTATATATAACCATCCAAGAATAAAATGTCTGAAGTATTGTATTTGCTACGAATAGTTTGTCCCAATTGCTGTTTTGAGATATGTGTTTGATCAACTGCCACGGACTCGGGTGTGAATAATGTGGGTCTTTGAATCGTGGGAAATTCTTGTATATCAAATAGGCAAGGGGGAAAAGCATGAGAAAGGCAGCAATATAAGTATTACGATAATTCTCAGTGCCATTGATAAGAAGACTGCCAATGAGTGGTGCTATGACCCAAGAGGCGTTCAGAGTCGAGGCGTACAATCCACGTATTTTGCCAACGTTCGCGTGGTTGCTCGTGTATCCTTCTAGGAAAATGTCCAAAGAAAGACCTATGAGTGCCACAATGGAGTATTGAATGATAAATAATATGGAAAGCTTGATAGGTGATGTGGAAGTTATAAGTCCATAGAATAAACCCATCTGTATAAGAACTAACCAGAGTATAGTCGTATAATTGCCTATCCTGCGTATGATATAAGGCGCGATTAGAAAAGTGAATATAGATACTGCTGCACAAAGCATGTATATAAAGCCTATTGTTTTCTCGTCCGCGAATAGTCCAAGGAAGCTCGAATTGGAATACATCGGTATTACTAAATGCAAAGAATATATGAAACCAATTATGGCCACCGTATAGACCATATGGTTTTTGCTTATTGTATGTGTCATATGTTTATATGACTCATATTATACCAGAATTCATAGCTCTTGCGCATATATGGGTAAATGTGTTAGCTTTATATTCATGAAAAAAGATATTCATCCACAAAACTATAGACTCGTTATTTTCGCAGACAATTCTAGTTCTGCCAAATTCCTCATACCTTCAACGATCAACACAAAAGAAACAGCCAAGTGGTCCGATGGCAAAGAATATCCTGTATATTATCTCGAAATTTCCAGTGCCTCTCATCCTTTCTATACAAACCAAGAAAAGACAATAGACACAGCAGGTCGCGTAGAGAAGTTCAAAACTCGTCAGTCAAAAGCAAAGAAATAGGGTCTTATTGAGGCCGGTTCATCCGCGCCTCTTTGACATGATAAACATCATTATCATGTTATAATTTTATTCAGCAATTTATTCATGGAAAACACTTTAGAAAATTTCAAAAATAATCCTAAAACTAGTTTTTTGGCTGGTTTATATGAAAAGCTCTTGAAAGATGAAAGAGAGGTTTTGGACATAGCCGCAAAGGATCCAAATATGAAGGATATTGTGCAAGATGAACTTAACTCCATATCAGAACAAAAGAAAAATCTTGAAGAACAGATGAATAGTATTCTCGAAGCAGAGAAAATCGCCGAGGCCAGTAACATGGAGTCAAATGAAATTATTTTGGAAGTCAGGGCCGGTGCGGGAGGTGAAGAAGCCGCTCTTTTTGCTTTCGAATTGCTCAATATGTATAAGAGATTTGCTGAAACAAAAGGTTGGTCTACTCGTATTGTCGAAGAATCCAAAACTGATATTGGTGGTTACAAGGAAGTTTCTCTCGAAATCAAAGGCAAGGGCGTATATGCTGATCTCAAATGGGAAACTGGGGTTCATAGAGTTCAAAGAGTGCCAGAAACAGAGAAGAATGGTCGTATTCATACATCTACTGCTTCTGTTGCTATCATGCCTATTCGTAAGAAATACAAATTCGAGATCAATCCTTCAGATCTTGAGATTGAATTTTCTAGAGCTGGTGGAAAAGGTGGTCAAAACGTCAACAAAGTCGAAACTGCCGTACGTATTATTCACAAACCTACAGGTATCGATGTTCGTTCAACTGTCGAAAGAAGTCAGAATGCAAACCGCGAACGCGCCCTTACTATTTTGACTGCCAAACTTGAAGCCATGAAAGAAGAAGAAGAGGCCAAGAAGTTTGCCTCGAATCGTAAAGGTCAGATTGGTACAGGTGATCGTTCAGAGAAAATCCGCACCTACAATTATCCTCAGGATAGGATTACAGATCATAGGATCAAGAAGTCTTGGCACAATCTGCCGGCTATTTTGGAAGGTAAGCTCGAAGACATTATTTCTTCTTTGCATGAATTCGAGAAGACTGGAGTAAGTGGTGATGCTGATGAGGAGTAATTTATCTTCATTTCTATTTTTTTTGATTTAAACTACGAATACATTCCAACAATATTCGTCTTCGGTCAGCTTCCGTGTTTTTGTGTAGTCTCGAACTCCACTCATCATGTACGGGAATTTTCACAAAAGCCGGCTTCCAAGGCTTCAGCCGGCATTTGGAAAATTCAACCGTACATTCTTCGTGGATTATTCGAGACTACACAAAAACACGGAAGCCGCCCTCAAACGAATATTGTTGGAATGTGTGCAGTGTAATTATTAATAGTGACTTTACAATTACAACTGTGGTAAAATATACTCATGTCAAATCAGAACTTACTCATGAGATTGAGGCAAAAACCAGAGAAAACCAGACACAAAATAGCTTTTTGGTCTTCTTTTGGAATCACTGCAATAATCTTCGCTTTTTGGATAAGCACATTCAATAGTACGGGCATCAGCATAAGTGGCGACGTTATATCCAAGACTTTAGATAAAGCAAATACGCCCTCGAAATCACTAAGCGCTGCTGTCGGATCAGCGTTCGATGACATAAGCAATCTCATATTCGGTCCCAAGAAAGTTACCTTTACAAGTATCCAAGTCGAACCAGCAAATACAAAAACAACCCTAATTGGGCATTGACTTCAACAGTCATTTCTGATAGGTTATAGCTCAATATGGAAACCAAGAAAATAATAGAAAAAATGTTTGAAACAGGAGTGCATTTTGGCCTTGGACGTTCAAGACGCCATCCTTCAGTTGCAAAATACATTTTTGGCACGAAAAACAGTACAGATATATTTGACCTAGAAAAGACCCAAGATTTACTCGAAAAAGCAAAAGCTTATATTTCTGATCTTGCGAAAGAGAGCAAGATTGTCCTCTTCGTCGGAGGCAAAAAAGAAGCCACAGAAGCTATCAAGATCGGCGCTCAATCTCTCAATATGCCTTATGTAGATGGTCGCTGGATCGGTGGTACTCTTACCAATTTTACTCAAGTAAGAAAGCGTATAGATAGATATGAGAAACTTGTCTCAGACAAGGAAAAAGGCGAACTTTCCAAATACACAAAGCGCGAAAGAATGCTCATAGACAAAGAGATCGCTTCTCTCGAAAAAATGTTCTACGGTATTGTTGCCATGAAGAAAATGCCAGACGTAATGTTCGTTATAGATCCAAGACACGAAAAGAATGCCATGAAAGAAGCTGAAGACATGAATATACCCGTCATTGCTCTATGTGGTTCTGATTGCAATATTTCAGGTATCAAATACCCAATCGTTGGTAATGATTCATCAAAGAACAGTATAAGATTCTTCGTAGAAGAAATGACTGCTGCATACAATGCAGGCAAGAAAAAATCTAATGCTTAGTCCATTCCTTATATTTTCACCAAAATCACAAAAGAAAAGAGAAAAAGTTCATTCTCGAAATACCGAATCTGAGCCAGCACATTTAGAAGAAAAAAGTTTAAATTCAAAAAATATGATTACCACAGAACAAATCAAACAACTTAGAGATCAAACCGGCGTCTCGATCATGCAATGCAAAAAGGCTTTGGAAGAGGCGGGTGGCGATGCTGAGAAAGCAATAGTTATTCTTCGCAAGAAGAGTGGCGACATTTCTGCCAAGAAAGCTGATCGCAAATTCGGTGCGGGTACAATCCAAGCATATGTCCATTCAAATGGCACGGTTGCAACTTTGGTCGAACTCAACTGCGAGACAGATTTCGTAGCCAATAACGATGAATTCAAGAATTTGGCTCGCGATATCGCTATGCATGTTGCAGCAACAAATCCAAAATTCCTGAAGAAAGACGACATCACTGATGCAGACAAAAATACAGCCAAAGAAGTTTTCAGTGAAGAAGTCAAAGGCAAACCAGAAGCTGTCCGTGAGAAAATACTCGAAGGCAAACTCAATGCATATTTCGCAGAAATGGTCTTGCTCGATCAGCCTTTCATAAAAGACAACAATATTACGATTCAGGGTTTGGTAGATCAAGCAGTTCAAAAATTTGGCGAGAAGATGGCCGTAGGAAGATTCGCTAGATTCAAGGTTTTGGAACGCTAATATATGTATACTTTCATTATCATATTCTACGTCTCACTTTTGGCTATTGTTGCCATGATTGTTCTTAAGAGACGCGAAATTGTTGCACTCAAAAATAATCCAATATCGAAAATCAGCGCACGTGCGGACTCATTCTTGGATAAGAATTATTCTGCAATACGTAAGTTTATTTCATATTTGAACAAGCATACATTTATTGCAATTACTCAATGGATTGTATATCATATACTACTGCATATTCGTAAGGTTTATGTTGAGATCAAGCATCAGGCATTGCAAAATCCACATACACGCAATATGATATATGCGGTTAGAGGTAAGGGTGAGGTTAAGAAGCATGGTGCTTCATTCTATCTCCGCAGAATAGGCGAGAATAGGAGTAGGAATTAAGATAACTAAACACCAATGGTTCGACAAGCTCACCATAAATAACCAATAACCAATAACCAATAACCAATAACCAAAGGCCACCTTAGCTCAGTTGGTAGAGCAACGCTTTTGTAAAGCGAAGGTCCCCAGTTCAAGTCTGGGAGGTGGCTCCGATTTTAGTGAAAAAGGTACAGGAGGTCCATGATCGTAGGGTGCTCGAATTTGGGGCGGATTTTTGAAAGACTTTTGGTATTTTCATGTGAAGCAAAATCTGCTACAATTAATGCAATATGGAAAAAGATAGCTATACTCCAAATGGAGTTCCTAAGTTTTGGTATAACATTGTGCCGTTTATTGAGCATGATCTTGGTTTTGATATCCCACCATTGCTTGATCCTGAAACTGGGGGTGAAATGAGCTGGGAAAAACTAGGAAAAACGCTTCCGGTTGAGTTGGCAAAACAGGAATTGAATATTGGGGAATACAGGGAAAAAAGATACATTGAAATTCCAGAAACTATTCTTAAATTTTATAAAAATTTCCGTCCTACACCATTAGTGAGAGCAGAAAAATTAGAAAAAGACCTCAATCTGAAGGGGGTCAAAATTTATTTCAAGCGAGAGGATGTAAATCGTATTGGAAGTTATAAACTTAACTCTTCTTATGTCCAAGCTTACTACGCAAAAGAGGAAGGCGTAAAACTTCTTGTTGGAGATACTGGACCAGGAAACTGGGGTATGGGTATGGCCCTTGCGTGCCGTGATTTTGAATTACCCGCTGAAATTTACATGGAAAAAAAGAATTACGACCAAAAGTATGACAAGGTAAAGGTAATGGAGAGCTTTGGAGCAAAAGTTGTTCCAGTTACAACGAAAGAAGGGACAATTGCTTCGGGTATAAGTATTGCAATTAGAAGGGTTCGAGAAAATCCAAAATATAAGCTTTCTTTGGGATGTCTAACGGCTTATTCCGCACTTCATAACACTGTTTTAGGAATGGAGATAAAAAAGCAACTTGAAGACGCAAATATTGTTCCTGATGCTCTGGTTGGGGTAGTTGGCGGAGGAAGTAGTTTTTCGGGATTTGTTTTTCCTTTTATGGCGGATAATAAAAGGTTGCTCTTACTTGCCATCGAATCAGCCAGTGTTCCGAGTTTTACGAAAGGTGAATATCGTTATGAAAACCCTGATCTTGCACGTTTAATGCCTCGCGCAAAGATGTATACTTTAGGTAATGATTTTGTACCAAAAGAACTTGGGGCTAGTGGTTTGAATTATCATGGTAAAAATCCACTCTTGTCTTTGTTGGTAAATCAAGGGCTTGTTAAGGTAAGATCATACGACAACAAAGAAGTTGATCCAATTCAGGATTATTTTGAAAAAGTAGAAAGTATAAAACCTGCTGCGGAGTCCTGTTACGCAATAAAGGGCGCTATTGAGCTTGCAAAAGAATGGAATGGACAAGAAAAAAACATTGTTTTTTCTCTGACAGGCAATGGCAATTCGCTGGAACTATAACATAAATTTATGTGTGGAATTAGTGGAATCATCAGCAATACGAAAGAAATTAAGCATCCATTAAGTATTCTGGGGATGGGTGTTGTTTTACAACATCGCGGACCTGATTTTCTCGGTCATTATATTTCTCCAGAGGGCGATGTGATTTTTAGTCACCGCCGTTTAAGTTTGGTTGGCTTGGATGGTCGTTCAACAGTTATAACGATACCTAAAAAGAATAATCCACAGTTTCAAATCGCGATCGTTTTCAATGGGGAAATCTACAATTTTAAGGAGCTAAAAAAGTATTTTGCAACGAGGGGATATATTTCTGTTTCTCCATCTGATTTTGAAGTCATAATTTTTGCATATCAAGAATGGGGTGAAAGATGCATTGATCATCTTATTGGCGAGTTCGCTTTTGTTCTTTTCGATGAAGAAACTGGAAAAAAGTTTATGGCGCGCGACAGAACTGGAGTACGCCCATTGTTTTACTCCTTTGTTAACGATGAGTTTCTTTTTGCTTCCGAACCAAAAGCGATTCTCAAATATCCAGGTGTAAAGAACGATATAGATTATTCTTCTGTAGCCGAATTTATTCTAATGTCCCACGCTTTTGCGGCTGGTAATCAAAATGAGTGTAGCTCATTTTTTAGGGATGTAAAACAGTTTCCGCCTGGCAATTACGCGTTTCTTGAGGATGATAAACTAATTTTTACTGAATATTGGGATGTACCAGTGACTGCAGAAAAAAACATAACAAGTTCTGAGAAAGACTTAATGGAAACTTTTACTAAATCCGTAAAAGATAGAATCACAGACGAATTGCCAATGGCCGTAGCATTAAGTGGCGGTTTGGATTCAAGTATCGTCGCTTCTCTTGCTGTCAAATTAAAAGGCGCGAAGGGTATAACAGGATTTTGCTTGCAGTATTCTGGTGATGAAAATGAGGACTATAAGCACGCAAAAATTGTCGCTGAATATCTTGGTATTAAGTTGCTTGGTGCAGCAGTTACACCGCAAATGATGATTGAATATATCAATCGATGTATTGTTGCAAATGACGGGCCGGTAGACAGTATAAGAAGAATAGGAATGCTAGCCAACTATGAATCTATGCGCGAGGCAGGCTTTAAGGTCGCTTTGATTGGAGAGGGGTCGGATGAATTTAATCTTGGCTATTATCACAAGTTTCCTGGCTTAAAACTCGATAAGGAAATTTGTGAATCCGCAGAAAGTCTAAAAAGAGCTTTTCTCGAACGAGTACATTATGTTAAGGAGTTTTTTACAAATCAATTTCTTACACAAATTTCTTTTGACGAAATCGTGGATTCTATAATTGCGACAAATTATTCAAAGTGCGAGAGCAATGACCCAATTGATCGAATGCAGTATTTTTATGCGAAGCGTTTTTTGCAATATCTTGAGGATGGAAATGATAGAGCGGCAATGGCAAGTTCTATTGAAGCGCGCGTGCCTTTTGTTGACCCATATTTTATAAAAACAGCCCTATCAATACCAATCGAGAATAATATCACCGAGGAGAATGAAAAAATGGCTTTAAGAAAAGCTTTTGAGGATATTTTGCCAAAGGAAGTCGCATACAGAAAGAAACTAGCATTCCCTGCAAATGCGGATTTAACATCTCACAGATTAATTGCACAAGAATTTAGAAGAACTATCTCTCGTGGTCCCGAAAAGGTTTGGACGATTTTTAACAAAAAAAGGTTTGAAAAATTATCTAATGATTTTGACCTTCTTCTTTCTGAACTTGAGAAAAATGGCAACGACAAATCACTTATTTCTTGGTTGCCGTTTAGTGAGCCTGTCTCTTTACGAACAAATCAGATTTTTAGTTTTCTCACGCTTCTTCGCTGGATTGATTTATACAAACTTATATAAGAAGTTTATTCTTGACTTCGTTTCTGTTACAATGTGCAAATGCAAGATAAACAGAATATGAATAAAAAAGGCATATTACACCCGATTACTCAGTTCATAAGAGAAGTTACGGGCGTATTCAAGGACATGGGTTTCGTCGTTGCTTCTGGTCCAGAATTAGAAACAGAATATTACAATTTCGACGCACTCAATATTCCTAGAGATCATACTTCACGTGACATGCAAGATACATTCTGGATCAAAGAAAACAAAGACAAATCTACAAACACAGATACGAAATCCGTTCCTTCTTTAGGCGAGAAAAGTAATCGCAGAGTTTTGCGAACACAAACGTCCGCGGTGCAGGTCAGATTCTTGGAAAAGCATAAAGACAGTTTGCCGTGCGCTATTATTGTTCCAGGAAAAGTATTCAGAAACGAAGCTACTGATGCTGTTCATGAAGTCCAATTTTCTCAACTTGAAGCTTTGTATGTAGACAAAGAAGCCTCTATGGGACATTTGAAAGGAACCATTGAGCATTTCTTGAAGAAACTTTATGGTGATGATGTCGAGATCAGATTGAGACCAAGCTTTTTCCCATTCGTTGAACCAGGTGTTGAGGTAGACATGAAATTCAAAGACAAGTGGTTGGAGATGGGTGGTGCAGGTATGGTCCACCCAAATGTATTTCGCGCTGCAGGCATAGATCCTGACGTATGGCGCGGTTTTGCTTTTGGTTTCGGAGTTGATCGTTTGGTTATGAGAAGACATGGCATCACAGATATTAGAATGTTGTATGGCGGTGACTTGAGATTCTTGGAACAATTTGGCCAGTGATATTGAGATATACAAAAAAATGAAAATACTTAAATCATGGATACAAGATCATATAGTCGAGAAATTACCGAGTGATGATATCATCACATCTGCTTTCATATTGAAGTCATCAGAGGTAGAAGGTATAGAAAAAACAAAAGATATTAACGGCAATGATGATACTATTTTTGATATCAAAGTCTTGCCTGATAGAGCGCACTATATGCTTTCTCATCGTGGTGTTGCGTACGATCTTGCTACGATCCTCGGTCTGACTCTGAAATCATCACCCCTCGTTGAATCTGCTCCCAATAAAACAAATTCTCTCGACATAAAAATCAATTCCAACTTATGCAGAAGATACAATGCGACCCTGATCGAAAATATTTCTATTACTTCTTCTCCTTTGTGGTTGAAATACAGACTCGAGGCCATTGAAGCTCGTTCGATCAACTCTATTGTTGACGCCACAAACTATGCCATGTTCGATAGTGGTCAACCTTTGCATGCTTTCGATGCTGATAAGGTAGTGGGTTCCATAACTGTGCGTTTTGCCAACACTGGCGAAAAAATGACAACTTTAGATGGTAAAGAAATCATAATGAAAGATAGTTATTTAGTTATTGCTGATGATGAGGGCATATTGGCTTTGGCGGGGATCAAAGGCGGCAAAAGAGCAGAAGTAGACATGAATACAAAGAGGATCATCCTTGAATCTGCAAATTTCGATCCTGTCTCTGTTCGTAGAACATCTTTCGCAGTAGCTATTCGTAATGATTCGTCGAAACGTTTCGAGAATGAAATTACGCCTCACTTGGTCACGCGTGGTTCCGCTACATTCTTGAATTTGCTTTCAGATTTGAAACAAGACTACAAAATCGTTTCTAATTCTGATGTCTATGATTCATTGCCCGAGAAATGGTCTGTCGAAGTTTCCCATAAAAAGATAGAATCTATACTCAATTTTTCCATAGAACAAAATAAAGTTATAGATATATTATCCAAGCTCGGTTGTGAGGTGACAGTGAATGATGGCAAATATGTTGCCACGCCACCATATGAAAGACTCGATCTTGTCATAGGTGAAGATTTGATAGATGAGATAGGACGTGTGCATGGACTAGATAAAGTCACAAGTATTGTGCCTTCGCTTTCTACCAAACATACATTCGCAAAAGATTTCATCGTAACCGAGAAAATCAAAGACATACTTGTGTCTTGTGGTTTCAATGAGATTCAGACTAGATCTTTCTCGAACAAAGGAGAAATAGAGGTTGCGTATCCCATGGCTGTAGATAAGGCTTTTTTGCGTACTAGTTTATCTTTCAATCTGCAAGAGAGCATTGATTTGGCCATAAAGAATGCGCCACTCCTCGGTCTTGATGAAATACGTATTTTCGAAATCGGCAAAGTATTCAGGCGAGAAGGCGAATCCTTAGACCTTTGTATTGGTATGGATTTTGCAAAGAAAGTTAAGAACAAAGAACAGATTATAAAAATCGAATTAGAAAATGTCGTAGCAAAGATCGAGAATGCTCTCGGTTTGAAACTTGATGGTTCGATTCCTCCAAAGTCAAATTTCTATTACGCTCACAACTTGGATACTTTGCTTGATAGTATCGATGAGCAGAAAATAAACGCAGATTCCATCGAGAATATTTCCGGTAGTCGTAAAACCTTCACGCCTTTCTCTGTATTTCCGTTTATGGTTAGAGATGTGGCTGTTTTCGTGCCTACTTCTGTTGATTCTGACAAAGTTTGGCAAGTCATTGATTCTTGCATTAGTAAGTCTGACGCCAGATCTTTACTTGTCCGTCATTCTTTGTTCGATACTTTCAAAAAAGACGACAAAATTTCTTATGCATTCAGGTTGATCTTCCAGTCTATGGAAAGGACTTTGACTGATGATGAAATAAATAATGTCATGAATATTGTCTATAGTGATCTCAAAAATTCCGGTTGGGAAGTCAGGTAAGATTTCGAATTGCCCGTATTCATTTCCAATATGCACCGAGAATTACTTCAAATTACCCGTATTCGATGAAGAGCGGCTTCCATATTGCTTTTGTAAAATCTCGAATAATCCACGAAGAATGTACGGTTGAATTTTCCAAATGCCGGCTGAAGCCTTGGAAGTCGGCTTTTGTGAAAATTCCCGTACATGATGAGTGGAGTTCGAGATTTTACAAAAGCAATATGGAAGCCGATCGAAATCGAATGTAAATATGGTTTAAAACTACGTCTCGGTGACCATTTATTCTTGGTATTAAGCAGTGAATATACTGAACATTTTCCCTTCCTATTTGTCTTCAAAATTGCTATAATAAGAGCACAAAAACAACATAATATACCCGAAGAATATGTCAGAAAAAACCGCTAAAAATAAGGATAAAAAAGCCACAGAAGGTGGCAATTATAATGCCGAGTCAATTACCGTACTCGAAGGTCTAGAACCAGTCAGAAGACGTCCAGGAATGTATATCGGTACCACGGGCCCGGACGGTCTGCATCATTTGATAACTGAAATATTCGATAACTCAAGAGACGAAGCCATGGGTCGTTTCGCCAACGATATTGAGGTCGCTCTTTTGCCCAACAATCGCGTAAGAGTTACGGACAATGGTCGTGGTATTCCTGTTGATATACACAAACAAACAAAAGTCTCAGCTCTCGAGACAATCATGACAACTCTACACGCTGGAGGCAAATTCGGAGGTGATGGATATACTGTCTCTGGAGGTTTGCATGGAGTGGGAGCATCAGTTGTGAACGCCCTTTCTGTTTTCATGAAAGTTGTCGTTCACAAAGACGGTGGAGTTTATATGCAGGAATATTCCCGTGGAAAATGTAAAGCCAAAGTCAAGAAAATATCCAACACTGACAAACATGGAACAATAGTTACTTTCGAACCAGATGCCGAAATATTCAAAGAAGGCACAAGATTTGAATGGAACAGATTGGTTGCCCACATGAGACAACAGGCTTACCTCGTAAAGGGTCTGAGAATCAGTGTCATCGATGCTCGTGAACAAGTGCCAGGTTTCGGTCTGGATGAAGATTTGTTCTTTTTGAGAGATCTGGGTGCGGATGTTCCATCATATACTTTTTGTTTCGAAGGTGGTTTGTTATCACTGGTCAAATTCTCGAATCAATTACTCAAACCTGCTCACAAAAATATTTTTTATATCGAGAAGAAAGTCGAAGGCGTAGAATCAGTCGAAGTTTCCTTACAATACGCCGATGATGTTTCGAGTAGGATTTTGGGTTTTGCAAACAATATACATACACCAGAAGGCGGTACACACATCACAGGTTTCAAAACTGCTTTGACAAGAACCTTGAATACATATGCCAAGAATAACAATATGGCCAAGAATGGCGAAGATACATTCACTGGTGATGATGCTTTGGAAGGCATAACAGCTGTTGTTTCGGTCAAATTGCGAGAGATACAATTCGAAGGACAGACTAAGGCCAAACTCGGTAGTATGGAAGCTCAAAGCGCAGTTGCCACTGTATTTGGCGATGCCTTCGCTGCATTTCTAGAAGAAAATCCTGACGATGCAAAGGCAATCGTAAACAAAGTCATTTTGGCCATGAAGGCGAGAAAGGCCGCCAAAGCCGCAAAGGATTCAGTGCTTCGCAAGGGCGCTCTAGAAGGCATGACACTTCCAGGAAAATTGGCTGATTGTCAGTCAGGCGATCCTGCTGAGTCAGAACTCTTCATAGTGGAGGGAGATTCTGCTGGAGGTTCTGCGAAACAGGGTAGAGATAGGAGATACCAAGCCATATTGCCTCTTCGAGGTAAGATTTTGAATATTGAAAGAGCTAGACTTGATCGTATGTTGAGTTCTGAACAAATTAAAAATCTCGTTTTGGCTTTTGGTACCGCTATTGGAGATACTTTCGATCTATCCAAACTTCGTTATCATAAGATTATTCTTGCAACTGATGCTGACGTTGACGGCGCTCACATCCGTACTCTCATCCTAACTTTGCTTTATAGATATTTCCGACCGCTTCTTGAACATGGCTATGTTTATATTGCACAGCCACCTTTGTATAAGGTCAAAAAGGGCAAAGAGATCATGTATTTCTACAACGATGAAGAGAAAGACAAAGCGCTCGGCAAAGACGCCCCTGATGTCAATTCTATTGGTAAGATGATTGACATAGAAAATTCCAAGAATGAAATGCTAGCTGCTTCTGACTATGATGCTTCACAAGATAATGAAAATTCAGAAGATGCAGTCGCAGAAACATCTTCCAAGAATCCAAAAATTTCCATTCAACGATACAAGGGTCTGGGAGAAATGAACGCTGAGGAATTGTGGGAGACGACTATGGATCCTGCTCGTCGCACTCTTCGTCAGGTCAATATTGAAGATGCTCAAGAAGCAGATAAGGTCTTCGACATGCTCATGGGAGACGATGTTCCTGCCAGAAAGTCATTCATTCAGTCCAATGCGAAGTTGGCGACACTGGATATTTAGTTTTCAGAAACAAAAACAAATCTTGGTACCTTATTACCATTTATTTCAACAATCTCATCGAACATCTTTGCAGGACGTACCCAGTACTTACTTTTCTCATTATTGTATAACGCTTCATACACAACCATATCTTCGAGAGTCTCAGAATGTTTTGCAATAAAATGCACTCGATATTTGTTGCCGGTCTTGGAATGTTTGTAAATACCTATTTGCATAAATTAAACTGTTCTGACTTTGAGTTTGGATTGTCTCTTCTTGTCTAACTTGGGAAGTTTGAGAATAAGCAAACCGTGTTTCTCTATGGCTTCTGCTTCATCAACGTCTATTTCTTCTGGCAGTTGAATAGTTCTCGAGAAAGAACCCCAGTATAATTCACGGGCAAAATAATCTTCTTCTTTGGCTACACGTTCTTCTTCTCTCTTACCACGAATAGTTACCATGTCTCTGGTGATAGAAACGTCGAGATCTTCTGGTCTCACTCCTGCAATCATACTTTTTATGACTATCATCTCTGGAGTCTGATATACATCAACGGTTAATTCTCCCTCCTCGTTTGTTTCTTTTTCTAACCAAGATTCGACTTCTTGCGACGCGGAGCGAGAAGGTGATGATTTCTTGGTAGGAGAAAGGTCGCGTTCTTCTTCGTCCATTCGAACGGTACCAGTTAGTCTCTCAAAAAAAGATCTTTTGTCTTTTGACATATTTGTATCTGATTAGTAAATATTATGTGTTAATTATACTACGAGATTGACTATTATCAATTGTTAATAATTATATGAGTTTGGGTCTTACAGATTTGATTTCCTCGAATAGAACGATGAGCATAACAGCAGCGACCCAGACCCATGCAAAAACTTTTATTGCTTCATTTGGTATTGTGTTCACTATGGAGAGATTGAAAATAGTATGAATACCTGAAGCTATGATGAAAGCAATTATTACAGATATGATTTTGACGAACCAATTCTTGTAGAAAGTAGAGCCTATAGCAAAGCCAATAATTCCTGAACAGATGATATGTATGAGTGTAGCACCGATGAATCTTAGATTGCCAGTAATTATGCCCGCAGTAATATTGCCGCTCGAAAAAGGGAATAATATGAAGAGTGTATTTTCTAGTGCCGCAAAACCCAAGGCAACTGTTACGAAATATATCATGGCGTCTATTGGTTCATCGAAACTTGAAGATTTGAAAGCTATGATCGCTACGGTCGTGAATTTGATGAATTCTTCCAATATGGCCCAATATAAATATTTATGAAATGTATCGGGCCCATAACTAGCGATGATTTTTTCCCCGAATAGGGCAACGATTGTACCTAACATTCCGCAGAGGAATAAACCTGTCAGAAGTTTCTTGGGTTCATGAGAATGATCTTCTCTGGTCCAGAAAAATAACCATATAAGTGAGGGAATTATTCCTGCTGCCAGTGCATATAGCAAAGTAGTAAGATTTATTCCTGTATTCATGGCTATATTATATCAGTACATGAAATTTTCATCGCTATTGACAAAACGCAAATTATTTGCTAGAAAGTGTACAGAAGCCTTGGCCTAATAAGCATAAAAAACAACAAAAAACATGTAAAAAGCGACCTCTTGGAAGGGGTTGCGTTGCTTAATTGGGTTGGGGTCAGTTACAACGAGTCCTATGAAAATCAAGAACATTTTGAATTGGGCGAGTGGTGTCATCGTTGGTACGGCACTCCTACTGAATGTGAACATGAGCGCCACCGAGCCGGTGCCGTCGGTTCAGGCGGTCACAACAGCGTCGGTCGCCACCGGTGAACCCGGTCGCTCGGTCGTCCGGCCTCAAGGCGGGGTCGGGAACGTGCGATACGTTGAGGTCGTGCCGGTCGCCATGCCATTGGAGACGACCGACGGATTCGGCCTCTTCGCCTCCCGCATCCTCGAGGATGCGATGGCGGGAAAGCCGGTCAGCACTGGTAACAGGATCACGGCGTCGAGCCTGGTCCAATCGTTCGCGCCCGGCAATTGTTGGGTCTTGGTCCATGTCGTGGGCCAGGAAGTCTCCTTGTCCGAGTTCGTCGTGAAGACGAAATCGACTGACACTGGGAACGCGCTCGGGTCGCTGACGTCTTTCGATGTCGGCCGGCAGTATGGTCCGCTTGCCGTTTTGATGAAGGGTGGGCAGAAAGTAACGACAGGTTCAGCCACCGAAGTAGGCGATGAAGTTTGGTTCTTCGCCCGGCCGCCCCTTTTCAAGGGTGGAAGCGATGTGGCTGTCAGCCAATGGGTGGAATATCAAAATTCCACATACGGTGACTTCGCAGTCACGGTCACCGTGTCCCTGCAGGGCAAGGAAGATTTGAACATCGCGTGGACGGTGCTCAGCACCAAGTCCACACCGGCGGCCCCCTTCATTCAGGTGAGCGGGGACGGAAAGGTGTCTTTGACGAGCAGCCCGGACCCGACACCGCGGTCCTATGGCGTTTACTCCTCCAACAATGTGAACGGTCCGTGGACGCCCGTCGGCAACGTTTGTAACGGCTCGCCGACGGCTGTCTTCACAGCGGGGGACAATTCTGTTCCCCAGGCCTTCTTCAAGGCCGTGGCCCAGTAACCAACTGGGTCTCAGCTCCGGAGTTTCGCCAATCCCGAAAGGGAAAGGCGCGCTCCGGAGTCTTTCGTTTATATGTATAAAAAGCTATATTTTACTTCATAGAATCGTTAATTTTTTCATTAAAAGTCTGTGTGGATACAGATCAAATAATACTTCGAATACTATTGACAGAGTAATCTATGTATGCTAGTATATAGCCACAAGTCGAAATTGCGAATTATTAGCGAAAATATTCATTATTTATGAAATTTATCAAATCATTAGTCGTTCTTAGTGCTTTTGCTCTTGTATTTTCAATATCTACAACAGCTTCAGCAATGAGAGATCCAGGAAGTGCACCTGTAGCAGCTCTTGACCCAGAAACAGTTACTGTTTCTGTCTCAGCCCCTTCTACAGTCAATGCTGGTAACACAATAGCTCCTTCTACACCTGCAATAGTTGATGCTGGTAATACAGTAGTCCCTTCAACTCCTGCAATAGTAGATGCAAGCAATACAGTAGTTCCAGCTTCTACTCCTACTCCTCCACAATCAACAGGAGGTGGTAGTTCAACTTCTTCAGGTGGTGGTTATGCTTCAGGATTTATAAATCCTATATCAGGCACATCATGTCCAGTAGTTACATCACTCTTGAAAAAGGGTGTAAATAACACTTCAGAAGTTACAAAACTTCAGACATTCTTGAAGAATGTTGAGAAGGCCGATGTCGAAGTCAACGGTAAATTCGATGACAAGACAGAATCTGCTGTTATAACATTCCAGAATAAGTACAAGGACGTTATCCTTGCACCATGGGGTGTTACGAAAGCTTCAGGTGTTGTATACATTACAACTGCAAGTAAGATAAACAATATTGCTTGTGGTCGTCCTATGACACTTTCAGCTTCTGATCTCGCAATTATCAATTCTTACCAGAATAGTGTTGAACAAAATTCAACAAACAATACTCAGCCTACAGTTTCACCTGTTCAAAACCAGAATGAAAATGTAACTCCAACAAATACAGTTGAAGTTGGTGTTGAGACAAATTCTGATAACAATACAGCTGCTGTCGCAAACACTTCAATTTTCGGCAGTTTCTGGAAATTCATCAAGGGTTTGTTCACAAGTAAGAAATAATACTTAATATCTGTTAAGTAATACAAAAGGCGCCCAAAAGGGCGCTTTTTGTATTTGGCTATGCTTTGATTATAAAGTTTTGATTATGCAAGTTACTATCCCAAAAAAGCAACGCGGAGGTGAGTCCGCGTCGCGTTGAGATCGGGTATGAGCCCGATCAGGTCACGATGAAGGTGAGCCTTGTCGTGACAGTTTCCCAGAGTGTTTTCAGCAGAGGAGTTGCCGAATTGACACCGGGGATGAAGAAGGCGATCTGAGCCGAAACCCAGTGCACTGTGAAATACGTGGAGGTCACCCAGAAGTTCCGGTGGGTTTTACCACATATTCCGCGGCCGTCCTGCCTTAGGCATATGGTGACTACCCACGGACCACATGAGACGAGGGTGATCAATATCAATCCCCGCAGTCCGAAGGTCCGGTAAATATATCCAAAAAACCGGTTTTTGCTTCCGAAGTCCAGGATTGTTTGAACACTGAAGACATTCAACCCGAATAGGTCATACAGGCTGATGATAATCCACGAGAGAAGGGTAGTGATTACCCACATAACCAGAGTCCCCGTGAACTTGCCGTACTTCACGATTGCTATCTGAAATACGATATAGCAGTACGGGTGGAGTGCGAAATATGCTAGCGCCCACGAACCAGCCTTACAAAGCCAGTTGATGATCTTTCTTATCAAATCTTTCATTCAGTTCCTCTATGTTAATTGAAGTGTCTTTGTTTTTTGAAATCCAATTTTACACTACACTATTTTCGTGTTTTAATCAAGAGTAATGTTTTTTTACCGTTTGTGTGGTATTTTTGAGAAAAATTATTGCCCCAATTTGAATCCGAGATAAATGCCAACAATACCTCCGATAGTACTAAAAATGATAGATGAAATAGAAAGCATTCCGCCACCCCATAATTCTGGGACGAAACTGCCAATGGTTGACCCTATGAATAATCCGATCCAAATAAGAGATTTCTGACTCATGAGAGTATTGTAACACGATGAATCATTGTCAGGAAAACAAAAAAGCGCGCTTGTAAGGCGCGCTCGTGTACTCGATGGATTTGCGTCCATCAAGTTCTGTAACTTCGAAGAGTGTCTCTGGTGAGTCTCTCGAAGTGAATGAATTTGGCCGCTTGCGTTACCGCTCGGGGGAATTCATTCGGTTTACTTGCAAGCGTCTTGAGCATGAATTTGATGGGTTCAAGCTTGAGGCGTGCAAAGTAATACCTGAACACTCGCAACATAGCCAAG
Organism: uncultured Candidatus Saccharibacteria bacterium; assembly: GCA_964406895.1. Taxonomy (GTDB): domain Bacteria; phylum Patescibacteriota; class Minisyncoccia; order Phycocordibacterales; family PALSA-1337; genus C7867-002. The sequence goes on from CAYOTK010000001.1 coordinate 70,948, forward strand.
AAACCTTGCAGGTTGACTCGGTTTTGTCCGTGTGTGACCTTGCCACGTCTCTCTCGGAGGACTAGACACCTCTCGAAATAGTTTCTGGCATTGAAAAGCGTCTCAAGTAGCCAGACGTATTCCTGAACAAGCTCTTCCTCCGGTAGGAGTGTCTTGAAGTTGAATGTAGTGTGGTGTGTGTTGTTGCCACCCGATGCACCCAACATGCGTCCTTCAGCTTTTAGCCGTTTCTCAAGATTGGTACCCGGCAGTACGGTCAGCAGTCCAGGCATAGGCATGACAATACCAGTGGCTCGAATGAATTCAGCCAATGCGCGTCCACTTTCCGTTTTGTCCCCATCAAGGCCGATGATGAAGCCGGCTGTTACCTCAAGTCCAGCCTCTTGGATGATGCGGACCTTTTCATGAAGATTACCCCTATTCTGAACTTTATCGGCAATACGAAGAGCGTCCGGATCAGTGCTTTCTATGCCCACGAATATTTCTTCGAAACCGGCTTCCGGCATGAGATTAAGCACGTCACTCATGTCAGGGTTGGCTAGATTGAGACTAGCTTCTGTGAAGAAGCTGAATGGGAAGCGGTGCTTCTCTTGCCAATCTTTCAAGGCTTTGAGAAGTTTCCGTACTTCATTTTTATTGCCGATGAAGTTGTCATCGACTATAAATACAGAACCATGGAAACCATTCGCAAGGATTGCTTCCAACTCCCTGATCACTTGTTCTGAAGTTTTGGTTCTACTCGATCTGCCGAACATTTGTGTGATGTCGCAGAATTCACAGTCGAAAGGACAGCCTCTCGAATACTGCAGTGCTAGCGACGAGTACATTCCGACCTCGACAAGATCCCAGCGAGGAATCACATTCACTTGGTCCATGCGAGGTTTGTTGTTCGTAGTCAGTGCTAGTGAAGTCTGAGCGATAACGTCTTTTTCTTGATAAACCCGTCGAGCATTACCTCGAGCAAGGTCTTCCAAGAATGGGGCAAGAGTCATTTCTGCCTCTCCTCCAACGATATGGTCAGCGCCCATAGCCAGCACTTCGCTGGAGGAAGATGTGGCGAATGGTCCTCCTACCACGACGATCTTTCCGTGCTTCTTGGCTAGAGCAATGACTTCTCGGAGAGAATCCCTCTGAGCTATCATTGCCGATACGAACACTATGTCTGCACCGATCATGTCTGCGTCTCGAAGTGGCCTGAAACGCAGATCGATAATAGGAGTGAGCTCGAAAAGCTCAATCGGCAACATTGCAAGCACGGTTGCCAATCCAAGTGGAGGCATTGTCGCTCCGATCTTGAGTATGTTCTGGACCGTGTACTCGAAACTCCAAAACGATGGAGAGAACTTGGGGTAGTAAGAAACCACCCTAAGTTTTTCTGTGTTAGTCGCGGGCATATTTTCCTTAGGTTGTGTAATGTCTTGACCTACCATCAAGGCAATTACGTGTTGATTGTTGTCAAAGAGCCAGAAAAGAGCCAATTTTGAATCTATTGTAACATTATGGGCAAATATTTATTTCTTGGGATATATGATTTCCTTGAACGAATGTCCGACTACTGTGCCTATTGCAATACCGATGAATGCGCCGGCTATGAATTCTGAGAACCAATGAATACTTACTGAGACTCCTAGACCTATGTAAAAAGCATATATGAGATATATGTATAGAAGGGGAGTTATTTTCTTTTTGTCCTTGAATATAAAGTAGAGTGTAACTGCCATAGCGAAAGCGATAGTTGTATGAGATGATGGCCAACCCCAGAAAACTCCACCTTCCAAGAAACCAAAACGAAAACCGTGACTATTGTCTATCAAAATATCTTTGGTCGAGAATATGTATTCAGGATGTATTCTTCCGGTCAAAGCTTTGTAGCTTGAAGAGATGAGAGAGCCAAGAATTGCAGATTGCCACAATGCCAATGCAGTGAATATGCCTGTTATGTTGCGCCTCAATGCTGCTATGCAGAGAATTAGAAGTGGTAACATGATAGGCAGTATTCCTCCGATGAAAATAGCTGGTAGAGAAGCTATCCTGAATGCATGAGTTCTCGTTGCCAAGAAATATGCCCAATCAAATCCCGAAACAACAATAATATAAGTTAGTATTATCGCCGCGGCATGATATAAGAAATGTTTATGACGGAAAATATTCACAATATTATGGGCAATATTGTGGAAAAGTGTAGAGAAGAATATTTTCCAAGTAAGCATGTTATTCTGTGGTTACACCGTCAAATTCAGGACTGTCTTTCTCTGCTTCTGCTCGTGTCGCACGAATAACACCGTCTTTGTGATGAGCTGGAGAATATATGGTGTAGAGTTTGAGAGGTTCTGTCTCTGAGGTGTTGATAACGTTGTGGGACGCACCTGCTGGTACAATGATAGCGCTACCGTCTGACACTAAATATTCATTGTTATCGATCACAACTTTGCCTGAGCCTTTTTCGAAACGGAAAAACTGATCATTGTCTGTATGTATTTCCATGCCAATTTCTTCTTTTGGTTTGAGAGACATGAGAACTAGTTGACAATGCTTGACAGTATACAGGACTCTTCTAAAGTCTGTATTTTCGAGTGTTTGCTTTTCTATGTTTGAATTGAAGCCTTTCATATTTTAAAAAATTAGATTGATAAGATGTAATGATTATAACATATTTGCACGAATGATTGAGTACAAATTTACAAATATAAAAAAACCGACCCGCAGGCGTGCAGCTGCGGGTCGTGTGTTGGGAGAGGATGGCTCTCCCCGTGGAATAGGCGGTTGCCTGTTCCACGTTGGGGTGATGCGTTCCCCTTAATCTTGTTGCCGGCGGATCCGGCGGAAGGCGAAGAAGCCGACCGCCAGAAGCAGACCGGCTGCTGTGAGCGTCGTCGTCTCGGCCGGCTCCGGCACGTAGGCCTCGGGGGTGTGATACCCCTTGAAGTCGACGTGGACCCCGTTGATCAAAGCGGTCTCGTCGATCATGCCGGTATCGGTATGGCCGTTGTGATTGGCCGCGCCGATGTTGTGTTCCGTCATTCCCGTGGCCATGCCGGAGCCGGTCACCTTGGGAAAGATGTTTCCGAGCTCGAGCTTGTCGGCCGGCAGGATGTCGGTGGGATGCGGGGCAGTGAGGTGCTGGAGTTCATAGGTCACGGAGTAACTCCGGACCGTTTCGTTGAAGGTGAGCGAAACCCACCAGTAGCCTCCAGGCGACACGATCGTGGCCGTGTCCGGAGCCCCCGTACCGTCCCAATCCGCCGACCCGCTCAGGGTCGTGGGCGTGTCGGTGATCGGCCCCCATGTGATGGCGGCTTTGCCGGCCGGCGTGGTGGCGATGAACGTGGTGATGGCAATGGCGGTGAATGCGAGCAGCTTATTCATAGGTTTGTTTTTTTCTTGTTTCCCGTATACCCACCCCGTTTGTTTTTGTACGAGGTAAGCTCTATAAAGTCCAATAAATAAGCCATATTATTGGCTTCTGAACTTTATGAAGCTTATCTCGTACAAAGCATCATTTTTAAGGTTCTTATTTGAAAAGTATCATAAAGGATAGTTTAATATTTGTCAAGGGGGTATTGATATGTTTATAAATGTATTAGATAATGTAGCTCATATAACATATGAACATAAATTCTGGTACAAAAATCATTGTAAATGACAAAATGCAAAAAAATTACTCATATACATTGTCGGAACCAATGGGTAAAAATTTCGACACTTCATTCAAGCCAGAATTGAGTCCAAAAGAAATGTTAGAACTCGGAGTTTTCGGTGGTAAATATATGACAGATTGCAAAAAAGAATTTCCGGAAGATTGGTTCACGAAAGCAAAATTGTGTTCAGAGAAACATGATCCAAAAATCAATTTCTTTGGGGTTAATGCTAGTCAACCATTATCAGTTTGGCAGAAGAAAGGTTGGATATACGAAGAAGATCCTCGAGGATGGTTCCAATGGTATTGTAGATATTATATGGGCAGGCGAATTCCCGAAGAAGATGCAAGACAGATCAAGAGATGGAAAGCAATGGTTAGACATATTGCTCAAGTCAGGAAGAATTGCAGGACTCATGATTATTCCTGTCACAGGAAACAAAGACAAGCTTTGCTTCACTGGGCATATGATAGTCGGAAGTACTGATTAGATATTTATAGCGGCAACCATCCCGGTTGTCCAGCAGATTTGCAAACTGAAACCTCCGGAAGGTCTATCTATATTGAGTATATCGCCGATCAAGAAAAGATTTGGGTGTATTTTGGACTGCATTGTTCGAAAATCAACTTCTTCGAGATCAACTCCACCACTTGAGATAATTGCCTTGTCCAAACTTTGTAAACCTTTTATATTTATAGGTACTGCTTTTATTGTTTTCATCAGACTCATTCTTTCTTCTCGACTTATTTCATTGCACTTTTTTTCTGGATTGATATTAGACATTTCTAAAACTGTTAATGTCAGTCTTGATGGTAATATACTATCCAAGCTATTTTTGATTTTCTTATTATTGTTTGTCTCAAAAATATTTTGCAATTCAGTATTGAGTTTCGAATAGTCATATTTCGGCAATATATCTATGTTTATACTCACATCTCCGTATTTGAGCAATTCTCGTATTTCTTTGCTCATATTCAATATAGTTGGTCCGCTCAATCCGACATGAGTAAATAGTACTTTGCTATTTTCTGGTTTTGAATTTTTTGTTGCTTTGACCTTTTGTTTCACTTGGTCGACATAGGTTGTAATCTTAATATTACTTAAGCTCATTCCAGCCAATTTGTGGGTCCAAGCGTCCTTGGTCGTGAGTGGTACAAGTGACGGTTCTGGTATGATGATTTTGTGGCCGAGTTTTGCTAACCATTTGTATGCATCTCCTGTTGAACCTGTTTCTGGGTGTGAAGTTCCTCCTGTTGCAATAATGACTTTTTTCCCAAGAATAATACCGGAGCTTGTCCTGACCCCTGTAATTTTACCGTCTTCGACTAGAATTTCTTTGACAGGGGAATCGGTCATAATCTTTACTCTGTTTTCTTGCATTGCTCCATATAAAACATCAAATACTGATTGAGCTTTGTTGCTTTTTGGAAAAACTCTATTTTCATTCTCAATCTTTGTTTCCATGTTGCGTGAATGGAAGAAATCAAGAGTTTTCTTAACATCCCATTGAGAAAAAGCAGAGAATAAGTATTTGCCATCATCGCCGAATCGAGATAGTAATTTCCTATTGTCGAATTCAGCGTTCGTAACATTGCATCTACCTCCACCCGTAATCAATAATTTCTTGCCTAATGTTGCGTTTTTCTCAAGCAAAACCACACTCAAATCTCTTTTGGCTATATGTTGAGCCGCCATCATTCCTGCCGGCCCGCCACCTATGATTATGACATCCCAATTTTCATTCATGGGATTATCGTAGCATATTATTATACTAAATATTATTTTTAACGTTAGCCGTATAAAAGGGACGCCCCCGGGTTTTATTCCGGGGACTTCTTGTTCATCATTGCGTCGCATAGAGCAACCATGATTGATATTGTTTCCGTATCTCCCCACTCTATGAGAGCGGGATGTTCGCCTTCGAGGAAGCCTACGCCGTTCTCTGTGACCAAAAGCCCAATGACTTCGTCTGTCCTCTTCTGGATCGTGCGAGATATTCTCATGGTGACGAATTCTCCAACGATTTCACTAAGTACGACAGAGTAGACACCTCTGGTGAAGGTCATTCCACCGAATCCCCGCTGAGCCTTGTATCCAAGAGTCAGGAGGACTGTCACCACTTCATTTTTCATCTTTGCCTTTCTCTTTTTTCTATCTGATAATATTGTGGTTATCTGTTTTTGTCAATTTTTATTTTTTAGAATTGATATCATTTTATAATATTCAGCTCATCCTCTGCTTCTTCAGCCAAACTTATGAAATTTGCAATATCTTCCATACTCATTTTTCTCGGTGAATAGTCTTTTATGCAAAATACTCCAACTGGCTCATTTTCTGGTTTCTTGAATAAGGCTTTTCCGACGTAGAATCTAATTCCTGGTGTACTTGTCACATATGGATTGTCGGCGAATATTGGATTCTTGAGAGTGTCCTCTATAATAAATAGATCGTGATGTAGTAGAGCATGGCCACAGAAAGAAATATTTCTTGGTCCTTCTGAATTGTCTATGCCCACTTTTGATTTGTACCACTCTCTGTCATTGTCTATGATTGATATGGTCGAAATCGGTACATGGAAAAGTTCAGTTGCCTTCTTTGTGATCCTATCGAAACGCTCTTCTGTTGCTGTATCTAATATCTTGAGATTCAGTACGGCGCATTGACGGGCGTTTTCATTTTCTGGTATTGGTGCGTAATTCATTTTTATTTTTAACTATTGATTCCATTCCTACGAAAAATTCTATTTTGCCATTTGAATCGAAAATTGGAGAAATTCTAAGTCTTGCCTTGTAGATTTTCCCATTCTTCTTCCTATTATTCAGTGTGACATCTATCGTCTTGCCTTCTACTTTGATCGTATGCCACATTTGTTTGTAGAATTCTTTTGGCATTTGATTGCCCCAAAGTGAAGGATTCTTGCCTATGATTTCACTTAGTTTGTAACCAGTGATTTCTTCTACTAGATGATTGGCATAGAGTATTTTGCCATCGATATTTGTGATAATTATTTGATCTTGAATGCCCCTGAAAATGGAATTCATGCTTCCGCAGCGGTTGCATTTGATCTCGTAAACGTTTATGCCGTCTACGCCCTTGGCCAATAATTTATCACAATGTGAACAACGAATTTCTTCTTCGTGCCCACCGTCTTTCGATAGTTTATTATTCAAGTTTTTTTGAGTCTCTCGGACTTCTTGCTTCCAATTTTAAATGAGAGAGGTGATATGTTCAAGGCGATGTTGTTGATAAGTATTGAGTGACTTCTTTTTTACTATTATAATCCACCATTCAAATACTTTCCCGCCACACTAAGAGCGAAAGAGGGCAATATGATGCAAACTGTTATGAGGAGCAGTTGGTGCAGGATTTGATTTAGTGATGAAGGATTGTTTCCATCAGGCCCTCCGGCAATGACGAGTAATATGCCGATTACACCAAAGGCGATCGATGAGTATATGAATATGCGAGTGGATATTTTTTGCATGGGTATATTCTAGCATGTATTGGTTTTTTCAAAAAAAAGATACCAGCATCGCTGCTGGAATCCTTGCGTTTGACCGAGACTCATTCAAAGATACTTCTTGGGATTTCGAATTCCCTTGGATCTCGGCCGTTTTTGTACCATCGTTGAACCCAGATGAGATTCGATGCTTCGTGTGATTCGGGTTGGTCTTCGTCTGGGGGCGGGTCTTGACGACCGGAGAGCACGAATTGCTCTCCCTTTTTGAGTGTCATTGAGGTAAATTGATCACAAAGAACAACGTCCTCTTTCACTCGTAATATTGTTTGACTCATAAAGTCCTTGGGTTGTGCCGTTTATATTATTTAATCGTTTTGTAGTGAAATTGTCAAATGTTATTTATTTTTGCTCGAATTGATTATACAACCTTACTAAGGTCTCCATTGATTACAACAACTCCCATACCTATCAATTCATCTTTGAAGTTACATTCAGGAATTGGATTGTACAAATAGACTTTTCTTCCTGAGTCAAATGCTTGGTAAATTTCGAGAAAGGTTGCACCACCTATGTAGTTCTGTGCGCCGTTTTTTTCGAAGTTCAAAACCAACACTGCATCATTGGCCAAAACTTTTTCTTTTTGAAGGCGAATCATTGATCCTTTCCAATTCGCATGTTCTTCATGTCCCAATTTCTTTATCTCCAATTCCTTCATGGGTTCATCATAACTATTGGGTACAGTTATTTCATGGCCCATTTTCTCCAAAGCTTTTTTGATGTCAGCTATATAACCATAATTGTATTTACTGGCGCAGATGAAGATTTTCATATTTTGTTTAAGTTCTTATGATTATATATTTATATTTCATAATCCACAATTACAATGCTATCATACGCCCATGAAATACGTCGCACTATTACGAGGTATCAATGTCGGTGGAAAACACACCGTCAAAATGGATGAAATCAAGAAACTTTTTGAGTCTGCGGATTGTTCCAATGTCTCTACATATATCAATTCCGGAAATGTTTTGTTTGAAACAAAATTGAAGAAAAGGGAAATATGTGAAAGGCTCGAGACTATATTCAAGGAAAATTTTAATTTTGATATTCCTACACTTGTCAAAACTGCTAGAGAAATGAGCACTATATCAAAATCTATTCCCAGTGAATGGAAAAATGATAATGTAGAAAAATCCGATATTGCTTACCTATTTCCCGAAATCGATAATGCCAAAATTCTGAACGAGCTCCCGGTCAAAAAACAGTTTGTCGATATTCGATACGTCAAAGGGGCGGTTTTCTGGAATGTTAAGAGGAAGAATTATAATAAGAGTAATTTGAATAAGATAATTTCCTCTAAGTGTTACAAATATATGACTGTCAGGAATATAAATACAGCGAGGGTGGTGGGAAAGTGGTAAGATGTTTACTATATAATTAATAGATTGATCACATATTATTATGCCCAAGAATTTTGAATCAGATAATCAGGGTGGTTTGAATATAGAAACACTGGATCGAGGCGTCATCGAATCAATTGTTGATCGTAATGAATTTGACATTGAATTTCATGGTCAGAATATTGCTTTGATATTGGCTGGCGAAGAACATCACAATCCACTAGATATAAAATTACAAACCACTTTGATTGAAGGAGTACAACCAGAATTTGTTTTGCATGAATTTTTATCGGGCTGGATATATGATCCAAATACTAAGGAAGTCAGATTGCAAGACAATAGAAGGGCATATTCTGATCTTGATGAGGAAAATCTTGGTTTGGAAAGCGTGGATAAACCTGTTTTGGAAGCCGCAAAGAAAGTTGGGGCAATGATCGTTGGTTGCGACATAACATTTTTTGAATTGGATATGTTGGAAAGAAAAATTGCTAAGGAAAATCCTGATAGTTATGAATATTCAGAAGGTTTACTAAGCAGATCAAATCCTGATGAAATTATTACTCCTGCACATTCGCTGATAATGCCTTATCGTGATAGACGGATAAAAGATACGATATTCCATTATTTGGCACTGACTAAGAAACCCCTAATTGCGATTGTTGGCAGTGCTCACTCAGATAATCTCACTCAAGGAAATATGCTATATGGTAAGGGTTTTGATTATGTGAAGATAGGTAGGAAGAAGAGGTGAAAAGGATGATCATTAAATATTCCAGAGTGATAACTTGATTTTATTTTAATAAACAAAAGGAAAAGCCGAACCTGGTTGGGTCCGGCGTTTCGTGAAGCGTCGCACTCAGGAATTTTGAGCTATTACCAGATCTTGCCTTACTGGCATGATTGCGTCTGCCAAGCCGAATTCCACGGCTTCTTCGGCAGTCATGTCTTGGTCACGAAGACACACCTGTCGTATGCGTTTGACTGTCTGTCCAGTCCTGCCCGACAGTATGTCGTACAGCCGTTTTTGCTGTTCTTCCATCTGTTTCACTACGCGGCCAAGTTTTCCCTTGCTGCGTAGGGCGTCCAGGGTTACCCTTTTCCTGGCGATGTGATGGATAAGGATGCCCGAGTGTCTGCACACCAATCTCGTCGAGCAGGCCTGAAGGATGATTGTTGCCATGCTACGAGCGCCCGCAAAGACAACGCCTGTCACCTTGTTTGGATACGTTGACAACAGGTCGTATATGTCCAGCCCGGCGTCGACGTCTCCGCCGTTCGATGCAATGTTCACCGTGATTTCCGGGTTGTTGCGTCCAGTTAAGATCGCTACCGATGCGGCTACGTACTCGAACGTCTTGAGACAGATCTCGCCCTCAATGACGATGATGTTTTTGATCAGTAGTGCGGAGAGAATCTCTTTCTCTGTCATGATTATTGCCTTTCGTTACAAGGTTGTTGGGGAACTATTTTACATTAATCGTAACACTAAATACGTTATCATGTCAATATTTTAAAGTCAGAAACAAAAAAGGTAAAATACATTCATGAATCTTAACCCCCTAACCCCCGCGGAAAAACGCGTAATTATAGACAAGGGCACAGAAGCGCCTTTTACCGGTGAGTATGTCAATAATACTGCTCATGGTGTGTATGTTTGCAGGCAGTGCAATGCACCGCTATATAATTCCAAAGATAAATTTGAAAGCAGTTGCGGGTGGCCGAGTTTCGATGATGAGATAGAGGGTGCGGTTGTGCGCACTCCGGATGCGGATGGGGTGCGGACGGAGATCACTTGTGCTCGTTGTGGTGGGCATTTGGGGCATGTATTCGTGGGCGAGCAATTGACGGACAAAAATATTCGCCATTGTGTCAATTCTATTTCACTCAAGTTTGTGGAGGGGAAGTAGGATTTGATGCGAATATGGTGTGTGTCACTTTGGCCTAAAGATAATGCTTTCTATTCTGATGTAGGAACTTTTGTGGAGATTTGGGGGTTAGAAGAATGAAACAAAAACTTTGTTATAATAACAATTAATTACAATGAAAACCTTTACGAATGCAGATACAAATCCGATGTCTTGGGTAGAAATGTCAGACTTGACTGATACTGTGATTTCGAAGATCGAGGCACATTTTTCAGCAAGAGACGAAAGGATAAATGTCATAGCTCCTCTGCTTAGAACCGGGGGAATTTTGGGCGGAATATTATCTATTAAAATGAAAGTTGTAACGATGCTTCCTGTTCAATACAAATATTTCTACGATCCAGCATCAATCAAACAGATTATTTCCATACCAGAAATATTAGTCGACATACCTACAAAAATGAATATTTTACTATGCGAAGGTAATACAAGTTCAGGATCTATATCAAAAAAAGCCGCATTTAAGCTCAAACAAAAGTATCCTCAAGCGAAAATTTACCTTGCAACACTTACAAAAGTTTATGGAGGTCCAGACACGATTGATGGTATTGAAAACATATTTTATGGATGTTTAACAGATGAAATGTTCGTGGCCGATGAAGAGACAAAAAGAAAATTGAATTTACGTCGCGGTATAACAATATTTCCATGGGAAAATGCCGAAGATGAATTGAGGGATATAAATTCATCCTAAATAATTGAGATGATTTGGGATTTTGAATTCCTAGTTTTCATCTCAACTCATAAAATCCTCACATTAAATCTTAATAAGTAATTTTATCAACAATTTTTCTTGCCGCAGGAACGACGAAACTAATGATTGGGAAGCCGACGAGGAATGAAAATCCCCATGCGCGCATCCAGTGTGACACGAGGCCGGCGTGGAAACCGAGATTGGAAATGCTTACTACTTCCCATGTTCTATCCTATGCCCTCGGAGATCGGTAAGGATCTTTGTGATGACTATAAGAATTGCGGAAAAAGGTGCCGCAAGTCTACCTGCACTCAATAGTCCCGCCATTAAGAATATTGAAATATGCATGACAATAATTCTTCCGTAGGGTGGAAAGGATTGAAATGAATTATTCTTAGTGATTACTGAAGATTTGTATTCTTTTCCTAAAATATAATTTGTTACAAAAGAATAACCATGACTAATGAATAATGAAATTAGTGGAATAGTCAAGGTACTAAATGTATCTCGAACTGTTGTAAAAACAACACTCCAATCTGTTAAAGTGCCATGAAAGACGATTATAGACATTATTGCCAGTAGATGACCAAACATAAATCCGGTGAAATGAATTGAAAAGAATATTACAGTAAATAAAAAGATGGGTAATCTTCTCGATCTTCCTTCGGAAAGAATAAAAGAAATTATTAATTTTATGAACCAGAAAAAACCGATAATTAGACTTTCTGCCCAATACAAGATAAATAAATCAGACAATTTCCAACCCAAAAACCAGATACCAATTATGGGTAAAAGGTTAACAAGTATTAGTAAGATTTCTGGAAAATCTCTCGGAATAGGACTGAAGTTTCTTAGTGAGAAGTTCGATACTGGTTTAGATTCTTTCATGATTGTTTGTGAATATACTTTATCCCACCAATTCCTGCACCCTCCTCAAACTCTCTACAATACCAGATTGTTTTTGAACTTCTGGATCAGCAAGGAGTCGGTCTCTTTGTTCACGAATCGAGGCCAGGATTTTTTCTAGAATTTTACTCTCTGTTTCGTTGAGCTCATTTGTTTCACCACTTTTGTATTTGACAGCATTTACAATCTCATAATATTCAGCTTCTGTAAGTCCGAGACGGAAAATAGGTAAATTACCAAGAGAAGCTAGTTTGATTTTTCTATCAGCGTCGAGTGTAAAGCCATAAATTAATTCTGCTCCTCCAGCTCTAGTCTTATCTAGGATTGTCCTATCTTTTTCTGACTCACGGTCATTATTCCATTGATTTTCTCTCACATCATCTACTGCACAAATGATTGTGCCAGTTTCTTTGTTGACGATGACATTGTCTACACCCCCAGAATAATCATCGTACTTCGAGGAGCGAACAACAATATATTTGTCTCCAAAAGCTTTGTGGAGGAGGATAGTTACAACCATTTCCAACTGCTTGGATTTTTCTTTCTCTCCTGCCTCTAACCACTTTTGTACTCTAGTATTGATTGCGGCATCTATTTGCTTTTGCTCTTTTGGATCTAGTGGCTGTTTAGGTTCTTGTATTTCTATGCCCGCCCATTGCATCTCTCTCTTTTTTACATATTCTTTATCTGATCGAAGTTTGTTCGGATTAATTTTATGATAAGGATCCATTCTAATGACGCATTTATCGTTGATTAATCTTTCGAATCCAAACCTCTCTTTCAGTTCCTTGGAAATATCGTTGGCAACCTCTTTCAAAATGGCACTAAGATGCTCGAATGATTCTTCCGCATTCATTCTTTTTTCTGGTCTCACCGGTTGTGTTGGTAATTCAATATGTTCTTGCATAGTTAGATTATATGATAAATCAGATTCGAGTATTTTTGTTTGATTTTCATGGGCTGAATTATAACACAAATTTTTGATTCTGTTCTAACTATGGAACGCCTTGACTCATTCATGGCCGGGTAATATCATTAGATTAGTTAAAGTACTCTTTATCAATAATAGAAAATATATATGAAAAAGATATTGAATGTTTCGTTGCTTGTTATGGTCTTGACTATGGTTTGGTTTGTAAACGTAAAAGCGGCAGATCAGATAAATCAGTTTTCAATTGAGAAGGGAACTAAGATCGTTATGGGAAAAGTTTTTGATTTTGCAACAAAGAGAATTGTCACTGTACCAAGTACGATGACAACGTATGATGTGGTTGTTCAAATGATACCAGACGAGAATACTGTTGCTATAAAAATAGACGCCGAAGGAACAGTCAATAAGAATCTATTTGTATTCGATGTAACGGGTGCATCTTTTGATGTAAAAGCACCTTTGCCAGGCTGGATCAATACTGTCGGTGAAAAACTTTCTCTATATGCAGTAAGAACAGATGGTACACAGGTTTTGTTGGATACTGTGCCGGTGAATTCGGTTGCGGGGATGTAAAAAGTCTCAATTTATGGAGGGAGAGTTAGCGGGTGGTTTAAAGCTATTTTCTGTTGATGAGTTTAGAGCAAAAAATATTTTTATACACTCATCCAAGTCCTGAATGAGATTAAGATTGAGAGCTTCTTTGGGTGTCACCCATCTGAATGTTTTGTGAGCTTCAAAGTCTAATTTGATTTCGTGATCCTCGATCATTTTTAGGGCATACATGTGATAAACAAAATCATAGTCTGAGTATTTAACATAAACCGTCTTTGCAAATTTTATGTTATCTTTGTTGTTTTTGTAGCCAATTTCTTCTTCAATCTCTCTGTGTATTGCGTCTAATGCATTTTCATTCTTTTCTAATTTTCCTGCAGGTAGACCCCAAGTATTACCTTGTGGCTTTGAATCGTTACGTAGCAACAATAGAAACTTGCCATCTTTTTCCAAGAAACAACCTGAAACCTCAAACTTGCAATTGAAATTTTCTGGTTTGTCAAAATATATCATTTATTTATCGGAACTTTTATTTGTAATTAAATCACTCGGATGACCCATCAACCAATGTTTCCAATTGTTTGCTGGGTATAAACCATATTAGAGCTGTAGTTGCCAGAAGAAAAAGAGAGATGATCGGTGAAATAAAGGAAAATACAGCAGAAAGTATATAGATAATTAATGAAACAAGTCCCTTTTTACTATTATTAATTTCTTCTTCAAGTTTTGTATTAGGATGAGCAAAAGCAATACTCTTACTCAAGATATAGTAGGCGACCGCACATAAAAGGGCTATGACGGAATATATAAATACGGGCCATTCATTTAAATAATTTCTTGATTCACCCAACCAAGCAGTTCCAAACGGAACAAGAGAAAGACAAAACAATAGAAGCATATTCGACCACATAATAACAGGTGAAACACGCGAAGTTGGTTTTAAGAGATGGTGGTGATTATTCCAATAGATTGCGATAATCAGGAAACTAAAAAGATATGCTATAAATTTCGGAACTATTTGTATAAAATCGTTTAATTCATGGGTTATAGGTGGATGTAACTCTATGACCATAATTGTGATTATAATGGCTATCACTGCATCACTAAATGCTTGTAAGCGCTCAGTATTCATAACAAGATATTAACATAGTTATTGTTTTTTCTTAATAATAGATAATTTAAGGATATATGAAAAATCTACTTTATAGTGTTTAATATTTGCTCTACGTTGTAAACGAAATTATAACCTATTTTCAAGCGACAGAGCAGCTGCATTACATCCCGAATATGACGGATGGCTTGTATTCTTTGGTGCGACCAGTAACAGTGTAAATACCTCGACTATAGGGCTAAAAAGTGGTAAAGTGTTGGCGTGTTCAGCTTCCTTACACCACATGCCACTCGTTGCACAGAAAACTTCAAATACAACCTATAACTATCCCTTACTCGATAAGGTATTTTCTACTTATTCTGGCACATATAATCTAAGCTCCACCTATTTGTTTGCCTGTCAGCATCTCCTTGAACCTCAGCTAGAAATGTTCAAGAGACTTATCGCATTTGGTTTCAAACCACAGAATATTTTGGTTCTTGGTAAGATTTATTCTGTAAACAAAGATATTGCCAGCGAATTAAGGGCCATAGGTATTGATGTAAGAACTCCTGCATTTTCTGGTAAATCTTTTGATGTTGAACATCGAGAAAATTGCATAGGAATCCTTAATTCTTTATCGGCAAATATTGAGAATGTGATTATTCTTGATGATGGTGCCGAGCTTATTAAGGTTTTTGCTGAAAGTAATAGAAAGGTTTTATTTGCTGTAGAACAAACTTCATCAGGTTTTAGGAAACTTGAAAATACAGTTTCAGATTTTCCAATTGTAAATGTTGCTCGATCGGCTATAAAACTTATACAAGAAAGTCCTATTATTGCTCATATTTGCTTTGAAAGAATTGAGAATTATATACAGCGAAGTAATCTTGAGAAACCATCAGTGTTAGTTGTGGGCCTGGGCCCAATTGGAGAAGCGATTTTTGAAATTCTTGAGCAGAATAAATTTACAGTAGAAGGTTTTGATATAAAACATGGTCATTCTGACTTAATCAGCAAAATCAAAGAGATGCAGCCAGATATAGTGGTCGGTGCAACAGGCTCAAACATCATTACAGAAAAAGACTTAGAATTTTTAATCTCTAGCCATATTTTCCATTTTGTGAGCGTCTCATCGTCAGACAGAGAATTCCCTGTAACTTCCTTTAGAAAAAATAATGGTATTCATGCTGATATTTCTTACAAGAATTTTATCTTTGTAAATAATGGGTTTCCAATAACATTTAAGGGTAATCGAATTGAATCGACGCCAATTGAGATGGAGAAAACAATGTGCTTACTTGGAGGTTCAATAGCGTATGGTGTAGTAAATAATATTTCTTCTATGAAAGGATTGGTCGAGGTACCGCAGCAATTACAAGATATGATTTCAACTTCTATCTAAAATCCATGAGTGAAATTTATCCAATACATCAGCACCCTGTCTAGTTAACAAAAGAACACCTTGATAAATAAGATGATTTTAAATGCTCCGGTGGTAGGACTCGAACCTACAACCAAGCGATTAACAGTCGCTTGCTCTACCATTGAGCTACACCGGAATGTGCTAACATGTCAAAATGTAACATATTCATCTTATGAAATCAAAAACAATTATTCACCTGAAAGTAAAAGTTATAACTGGGGCACGCGCTTTCGGTATTGTCGAGAATGAAAAAGGGCACTTGGAGATCAGTGTAAGGGAGCTGGCGGAGAGAGGAGAAGCAAATAAAAAAGTGGTAGAAACTCTGTGCAATATATTCAAGGGAAAGAAAGTTACTCTTATAAAAGGCCACCACTCTCCCAACAAAATATTTGCCATAGAATAGGGGAAGAATGATATAATGAATACGTAAGAGTTCATGTTGGACAAAATTATCAGCGCAAATAATTTCAGGGATTAATAAATAAACAAAAAAGACATGAATATAAATATCAAAACAACGAACCTGACAATAACAGATGCGATACAGACATATGTAGACAAAAGACTAGATAAGATTTCAAAACTTCTCGCTTATGACGAATCAGTACAGTGCAATATAGAATTGGCACGTACGACAGCACACCACAATAAGGGCGACATATTTAGGGCCGAAATACATATTATTGGCAAGGGCAAAGATATATATTCAAGTTCTGAGAAGAGTGATCTATACACAGCCATAGATGATGCTAGGCAAGAAGTTTTGCGTAATATAAAAGCAAACAGAGAGAAGAAGATTTCATTTGTGAGGAGGGGTGGGGCAAGAGTCAAAGCAATGATGAAAGGTTTGTGGCCATGGCGAAACAAATAGTATTTATTATTTATCAACAAAAGCGTGAATAAAAATAATTTCTTTAGTTTGGCGGAACTGAAACAGCCAGTGAATCAATGGATATGTATAGCGTTCATAGGTGTCCTGTGTTTTTGGGTAGTACTTTACTATACGACAGAACAAGCCAAATCAATCGGCGGATTCTATGATGATGTGAGAAGTTCGATCAACCAAACTATATAGTTTCGTAACCACGCTTGAAATCTTCATAAGACATTTCTTTGCCACCTTCAGGGATGACTTTTTCTATGATCAATTTATTATTCGTAGAGTCATAACTAGCTTTGGTGATTTTGATCCTTATATCTTTGTCGTTTTTTTTCAAGAAAAAATATGCTTGAGGCCAAACATTATATGCTTGTATTTTCAAGAAATTCTCGCGAGATGAATCATCGAGATTTACAAGACCATCTTCTTTGGAAACTTTTTTCGTAAATGTAGCGTCATTGTGATTTTGTTCAGTGGGAATGATTTTGCCTTCTATCCAATCCGACAGAATGGAGGCGAGAAGTGCGCCGCCTTCATGGGCCATATTGTCTTCGAAGGTTTGATAATCAGGCCATTCATCAATATTTATTTTTTTTGTTGCCACAATTGGTCCGTGATCCATATCTGCATCTGTGACCATAATAGTTATGCCGGTTTTCTTATCGTCTGCTAAAATGACACTTTGCAATGGCGAGGCTCCGCGATATCGAGGTAGTAGAGAGGGATGAACATTCAGGGTTTTGTATTTGGGCATTTCAACAATGGCTTTCGGAATGATTTTGCCATATGAGGCCACGATGAAAAGTTCACAATTCTGAAAGCGAAGTGTTTCGGTGAATTCAGCGTTTAATTTCTGAGGATCGAATACGACTATGTTGTTTTCTTTTGCCCAGATTTTGACTGGTGTTGGAGTTAGGATAAGTTTCCTGCCTTTAGGCTTATCAGGAGTTGTAATAATGATTGCGGGAATGAAGCCGGCTTTTTTGAGTTCGTCCAAAATAATTACTGAGAATGAAGATGAGCCGAAAAAAGCAAAACGTGTATTATTCATGTTTTTGTTTTGAATTTTTATTTTTTATTTCTTGGATTTCTTCTTCGGTCATTTCCCATAATTCTTCCGCAATGTCCGTGAATAAAATGCCGTTCAAATGATCGCATTCATGTTGGAAAATTTGCGCAAGAATACCGCTACCACCTCTTTCTCGTTTTATTCCATCTTCATCTAAATAGGAAATGCTGGCTTTGGTCGAGCGCTTGGTAATACCATACAACCAACGTACTGATAGGCAGCCTTCTTCGACGGGCAATTTTTCTTTTGATAGTTTTGTGATATGAGGATTGAAGAATACCAGATCTTTACCGGTTTTCTTGTAGGACTTGTCAGCAATAGCAAGTAATTCATCGGAAATAATGAATATTTGGAGAGGAATACCGATCTGAGGTGCAGCAAGAGCAATGCCGTCACTCTCTTTGCGGAGGGCGCTTTTCATATCGGCAATAATCTTTCTTGTTTGCTCGCTTTTGATCTCTGCTACGCTCAAAGCACGTGCTTTATTGCGTAAAACAGGATCTTCTCTTTGTGCGATTTTGATCATACGATAAGGATACATCAAAACGATTTTTATTTCTATTACAACAATGATTCCGGATTTATTTTGACAATTACACTCGGTGGCAAGGTTCTTAGTTTTTTCGTAAGTTCTGCGTCCGGCCATTTCATGTTTTCTACACGTATGAGGCCATGAATGATGGAATTGCCATTAGTACTACTGGTGAAAGCGGGGAATATTTCTAATTCATATGATTCAGATATTTCTTTTTGGATTGAAGCCATGGATTCTGCGATGTCATCTTTCTTTCCTTCAATCGATATTTTGATAAGAGTTTTGTAGGGTGGATAATTGAAAGCTTTTCTTTGATTGAGGGTGGTGCGGAAGAAGTCGTTCAAATTGCCCTTGGTGCCATATTCGAATATTTTTTCATTTGGTTTTCTGGTTTGTAAGAGGAAGTTGCGAGAAGTCATTGCCCTTAGTCTGATCAATGTATACATGATTTTCTCTTCGATACGAAAATCAGGTAAAGCGAATAATGAGTCCAGAGAAATAATTGCCGAGTGGTCTACTTTTTCTTTCATATGTAGTAAGGCCATTTCTGTGCCAACCAAAATACTGCCTGGATGTGATCTCCAATATTCCATGGCCAGTTTGATCTGTTTTTCAGTTTTTGTTGTATCAGCGTTTATTTCTATGATTTCATGATTGGGAAACTTTTCTTTCAATTCACTGAAAATCCTTTCTACACCTATGCCGAGCGGTGTCAGTCTCCAGCTATTACATTTCGAGCAAGTTTCTACAGCGCTTCTTCTCTCGCCACATCTATGACACATGAAGAAATTCTTGCCACTTTCGCGAGAAGAATGAAGAACCATTGGTGAATTGCAATTATGGCAAGTTACTATTGTTTCGCAATCGTCGCATATAGTGATAGAAGATATGCCCCTGCGTAGAGACATGATGAATAGGTGAAGATTTTCTTCTTTATTTTTTATTATCAATTTTTCCAAATCCTCTGATATGACTCTGAAAGGTGCTTTCTTTTCTTCATCTTCCTCTATGTTTGCGCTTCCTTCGTTGATCGTCATTTCTTTATTATTCAGCATATTTATTATGCTGTCTTTGGCGTCAGATACTGAACGCCATTTGAAAGGTGAGCCCTCAGCTATCTCTGCTTCGTCGAGTCTGTATAGCGTTTCTATCCTCAGAATATTGTCTGTTAGATATACATTTTTCTTATCTTTCCTCGAAATATATTCGAGCGCGTGCCTCGCGTCTATATATGGAGACCTCTGAGATATCCAGCCACGGGCATTTTCTCGTTCAATGATGATTGTCTGTATGTCTTGTCTGGGTAATATCGAGAATGAACTCGTGCACACAATGACAACAGGATGTTCGGTGGTTGATATTTTATTCCAAGTATCTATTATCTTTTTTTTCGTCAGTTCGGTGTTAAGCAGGAAAATATAGCCTTCTATGCCTTTTTCGAGCGCTTCATAAATATTTCTTGAATCTTCGATGGTTGGTAAATATATTGCCACGGAATTCTTCTTGGCGAATTCTTGTCGAATCAAACTTTTCCATGTACTCAATCGGTCAGAGTCATCACCTTGCACTGCATATGTTTCGGAAGTATTGATATTCGATGGGGTCTTTTTTGTTTCAGTAATATTTATTTTGCTAATATTTTCTAGCAAACTATCTGTTACCAATGAATTTATGATAGAGCCGATGTTCGTAGCATAATATTCAGCCAAATATTTACATGATTCCATGAATGAATTGCTGAAGAAATTCGTTCCTTTTATTTTACTCAATTTTCGTATTTCAAACGGTGCATTCCTGATTTCCGATCGTGCCTCTTCCGCAGGTCTAACTTCACTCACTATTGCATGAATATTTTTTGACCTTACTGGCACTGATACTATTGAGCCTATTTCTATATCAGAGGTTGTGAAATACGAAAGGGTTGGAGACATTTTCGCTCTCGAAATTGGTATGACGGTAATGAGATTCATGCTCTAGTTATAACGTATTTAAACCATAAGTGGTAGTAGTTAAAGTATGTTGATCGTTGTGAATTGTTCATCAAAAAGTTCAGTATAAAAAGACGCTGGCGCAACGGGTTGGACGTTGCGCCTTATTTGTCGGCGATCCAGGGGGCAGACTCGACCTTGACGCACAGAAAGTCGAATTCGCAACCTCCGTGCTTTTCTCGAATGCGCTCGAAGTGAAGTCTACAGTTACTAAATTCACCCCTAAAGTACAATATCGTCTGATCGGCGTCATTGTCCCGATTTCGTAGGTCGACGCTCGTCAACCCGAGACAGATTTTGCATTCCATGTTGGTTTCTCACCTCCTTTCAAGATTACTTTATTACTTTTCTAGTAAAAGTCAATATGGTTTTAATTTTATTTTTGCTGAGTATTAATTTTCATCCGCACTCGCGATACGGGCAAATTGTATGAATTCGAACTCCACTCATCATGTACGGGAATTTTCACAAAAGCCGGCTTCCACGGCTTCAGCCGGCATTTGGAAAATTCTACCGTACATTCTTCGTGGATTATTCGAATTCATACAATTTGCCCGTATCGCGAGTGCGGTCACGCAACAATCGTCACGTATCAATCAATTTGTTAAAAAGATAGAAAACTATTACAATGTTTTGAATGAAGTCAAACGAAGCGTTCATAATTCAAGGCCTAGGGGGTAAGAAAACCCTGAAAGGGAAAGTGTCTATAAATGGTGCAAAAAATGCTGTGCTCAAAGCCATGTCAGCCTCGGTCTTATTCAATGGACCAATAGTGCTCGAAAATGTGCCGAACACAGAAGATGTTAAGACGATGCAGAAAATTCTCGAAAAACTGGGGGCAAAAATTTCTTGGTTGGAGAATTCTGATGCAGGTGGAAGATTGCAAATAGACGCAAGTCAAATACACACAACAGACATAGATGCGGAAATGGCTCAGAGTATGAGAGCTTCGGTTGTGCTCACGGGTCCAATATTATCGAGATTCGGAAAAGTCAGTTTCCCAGCGCCTGGAGGTTGTGTCATAGGCTCAAGGCCGATTGACTTATTCGTCAAAGCATATGAGAAGATGGGTGCCAAAACTGTTGTTGGAAAGGATTCGTATAATATAGAGACAAATAATAAAGAAAGTCTGAAAGGCGAGACCATATTTTTCGATATTCAAACTGTAGGCGGTACCGAGACATTAATGATGGCTGCGGTATTGGCGAATGGAAAAACAATACTCAAGAATTGTGCAATGGAACCAGAAATAGTCAGCGTTGCGGAATGGTTGAATAGTTGTGGCGCGAATATTGTCGGAGCCGGTACAACAACGATTGAGATAAATGGTACATCCGGGAAACTTCTTAGTGCAAAGCATATATATAAAACAATTCCTGATCGCATAGAGGCGGGCAGTTTCATAATTCTCGGTGCTGTTTGTGGAGAAGATATATATATAGAGAGGTGTGAACCCAAACACATGGAGGCGCTCGTGAACTTGCTCAAAGATTCGGGTGTGAATATTGAGATCGGCAAGGACTATGTAAGAGTGCAAAATAATAAAGACAGCAATTCATTCAAGGCCTTTAATGTCCGTACTCATGAATATCCTGGATTTCCGACTGATCTGCAGGCTCAGATTGTTACCATGCTTACTCAAGCACAGGGAGAAAGCATAGTATTCGAAACAATATTTGAGGGAAGATTCAAATATACAGAAGACTTACAGAAAATGGGTGCAAATATTACGGTTATGAATCCGAGAGAAGTAATCATAAAAGGTAAAACTGATTTGAAATTGGTTCATGAAAATGAGGAGTTGCGAGCACATGATATAAGAGCTGGA
Organism: uncultured Candidatus Saccharibacteria bacterium; assembly: GCA_964406895.1. Classification (GTDB taxonomy): domain Bacteria; phylum Patescibacteriota; class Minisyncoccia; order Phycocordibacterales; family PALSA-1337; genus C7867-002. The sequence goes on from CAYOTK010000001.1 coordinate 93,273, forward strand.
TTCGCTATAGTGGTGGCCGCGCTTTTGTCTAAAGGTCAATCGAAAATCACAAACATTCATCTTATAGATAGAGGCTATGAAAATCTCGAAAATCGTCTCACAAATATTGGAGCAGAAATAAAGCGGATATCCTCTTGACATATAAATATATATCTATATACTGGAGGATACTTCAGAATGAATACAAAAAACAAACCAAATATTCGGCCATAGCGCTTAACCTGTTTGGTTATCGTTAGAGCCGCCAAGAAGCGGTTTTGTTTTATTCAGAAAGAAAGCAATTTGAAAACCACATACCGAGAAATAAAATGTAGGTAGTTCATGTACCATATTTGCCTTGGTCGGCCGATATGAGAATGCATGAACACAAGTAAGTAAGCGGTGTACAGATTTCCTAATGGGAAATCAAGGGCGTATGGTGGATGCCTTGGCTAGAAAAAGCGATGAAGGACGTGGCGTGGCGACGATACGCTTCGGGGAGGTGCCGAGCAACCTTTGATCCGAAGATGTCCGAATGGGGAAACCCGATTATGTAAAACATAATTACTGTGTCTCGTTAGTGTTTATTATAAGCGCAAAGCTCAAAGCTCAAAGGGCAAAACTCAAAAGTAAAGGCAAAAGCTAAAAACTTTTAACCTTAAGCTTTGAATTTGAACCTTTAACCTTTTAATAAATAGTAACGAGACACGGAGCGTACGTTGGGAAGTAAAACATTTCAGTACCAACAGGAATAAAAACAAAAATGCATTCCGTTAGTAGCGGCGAGCGAAAGCGGAGGAGACTAAACTTAACGTCGCAAGACGTTGAGGGTTGCAAGGCAGAGACGTGCTATTTATAGCAGAGAAGTTACAAAATCTTTTGTTAGCAGAATGAGCTGGAAAGCTCGACCCTAGAGGGTGATAGTCCCGTAAGTTAAAACAAAAGATCTTCTTGGTTTCTGTTCTTAAGTACCCCAGGACACGAATAGCTTGGGGGAATCTGCCGGAACTAACCGGCAAGTCTAAATATTTTTCTAGACCGATAGTGAACTAGTACCGTGAGGGAAAGGTGAAAAGCAGCCCGGAAGGGCGGTGAAATAGATCTGAAACCATATGCCTACAAGGAGTCAGCGCCGTTGCACCTCATTGCATTTGCTATAGTGAAATAATCAATAACCAAGATCCAATAATCAAACTCTTATCGAGTTTTGTTTGTTGATTATTGGTGTTTGATTATTTCATGGTATCGAATGTAACGAGGTGTAACGGTCATGGCGTGCCTATTGAAGAATGAGCCAACGAGTTTTAGCAAGCAGCTCGGCTAAGTCCGCGAGGACGGAGTCACAGGGAAACCGAGTCTGAATAGGGCGTTTGTTGTTTGCTAAAGACCCGAAGCCAGATGAGCTTGCCACGCGCAGGGTGAAGTTCGCCGAAAGGCGGATGGAGGCCCGAACCGGTTAGCCGTGCAAAACTATCGGATGACGTGTGGTAAGGAGTGATAAGCTAATCGAATCTGGTAATAGCTGGTTCTCTCCGAAAAAACTTTTGGGTTTGCGTCAGAATTACCTTCGTGGGGTAGAGCACTGGAAGGTCTCGACAGGTCGAAAGATCACGAGACCTATCAAACTCCGAATACACGAAGTAACTATCTGGCAGTTAGACTGTGGGGGCTAAGCTCCATTGGTCAAAAGGGAAACAGCCCGGATCTCAATTTAAGGTCCCTAAATCGACGTTCAGTGCGCTTAAGGTAGTGAAAATTCTACGACAATGAGGATGTAGGCTTAGAAGCAGCCATCATTCGAAGATAGCGTAACAGCTCACTCATCGAGAAATTTCGCGCCGCAGATAATCGGGGCTAAAATGTCGTACCGAAACTGAGGACTTGTAAACTACATTGAGGAAAATTTTGTTCTTTAGGTACCAGAGTAGTTCAATGGCAGAACAGCTGATTTGGTTGCGCATTGCGACCGTTTTAAGTCAGTATGTTGAAGGTTCGATTCCTTCCTCTGGTGCCAAGTAGATTTCGGTGCTCGGGTAGCACATCTCGCCAATAAAGCGAGACGGGTTAAAACCCCGCCGGGCATCAATTTCGGGGGGAACTTCGGTTCCCCTCCTCAATGTAGTTTACAAGTGGTAGGAGAGTATTTGCATCGCGATGAAGGTGAAGGGGTGACCCACACTGGAGCGTTGCGAAGTAAGAATGTTGGCACAAGTAACCGCAATGCGGGTGAGATACCCGCACGCCGAAAGATCAAGGTTTCCTTGGCAATGTATATCAGCCAAGGGTTAGTCGGTCCTAAGGGGATGGCGAATGCCGCACCCGATGGATACACGGTTAATATTCCGTGACTTTCATAAAAATCGATGGAGTGACGAAGTGTAGTATATTGTGCGCATAATTGGATTTGACGTTCATGTCGTAAGGATGAGTCTTGGTAAATCCGGACTCTGCTTTTGATAGCATATCCAAGCGAAGTGAAAATTTCGAGCAATCGGGAAATACAATAAAGCACACTTCCAAGAAAAGCTTCTAAGATTATTTTTATGAAAACCGTACCGCAAACCGACACAGGTGGTTAGGTCGAGTAGACCTAGGCGAACGAGTGAGAGGTCTCCAAGGAACTCGGCAAAAAAGCAGCCGTAACTTCGGAATAAGGCTTGCCCTCTGGATATTGGTCGTTAGTTTTTGGTTTTTGGTAATCGCATTTGTGATTACTAATAACTAATTACTAATTACTAATACCCAGAGGGCCGCAGCTAAAGTATCTCTGGCAACTGTTTAACAAAAACACAGCTCCCTGCGAACTCGTAAGAGGAAGTATAGGGGGTGACACTTGACCAATGCGAGAAGGTCAAATAACGGCGGTGCGATTATATCAAGCTGACTGTTATAAGCCCTCGTGAATGTCGGTCGTAACTATAACGATCCTAAGGTTCTTGGTTTATTCACAAGAATGAATCAAGAAGGACTGGGATCGTTATGAGATTAATTGTTAAATATAGAAAACGTATAAGGAATTAATAATGCTGCCTATCTGCGCAGAATAAAATGCAGATGTCCTAATAAATATCTGACTATATGCTGGGAAGTCTGAGTATCTCAGGTCACTATGGTATAATTACACCATAGTAACAATACCATGAGTGCAGACAATCAGCAGGAAAGATTAAAAATTGAAAATTGGATTCTTGGTTTCACTGATGGTGAAGGATGCTTTTCGGTTAGTTTTATAAGAAATAAAACGACGAAAACCGGATGGCAAATTTTTCCAGAGTTTGTGATTACGAAAGGAGCCAAAAGTCTGTCTGCTCTCAAAATTATCAAAAAATATTTTGGGTGTGGAAAATTATTCGTAAACAGACGTCATGATAATCATAGGGAAAATCTATATCGTTATTGTGTTAGATCTGTTACTGAATTGGAGAAAGTTATCGTCCCATTCTTTCTAAGAAATGAACTGAAGACATTTAAAATGAATGATTTTCGATTGTTTTCGAAAATCATACTGATTATGTCTGCTGGCGATCATTTGAATATAGTGGGAATGAATAAAATCGCCAAATTAGTAGAAAAAATGAACAGACGAAAAAAATCTCGATTTTTGAAATCCTCAGAAACCAAACGTCAGACCCTGAGCGAAGCGCGTAGCGCTGAGTCGAAGGGAAAATAGAGTTCGCGCTGCATAGCGATATGCAGATTAACAAAACGTAGCGCAATTCCTTGCGGGGTAAGTTCCCGCGCGTTGAAAAGTGTAATGACTGGAGAACTGTCTCGGAGACTTGCTCGGTGAAAATACAATACCGGTGAAGATGCCGGTTACCTGCAGTTAGACGAAAAGACCCTAGAAGCTTTACTGTAATTTGGTATTGACTATACGTTTTTGATGCGTAGCGTAGACGGTAGGATTTGAAGTGTCCCTTTCGGGGGGCATGGATCCGACGATGAAACACCGTTCTTTAAGAATGTATATTCTAACCTCGGCGGTATAAACGCCGGGAGACAGTATCTGATGGACAGTTTTAGTGGGGCGCTATCCTCCTAAACAGTAACGGAGGAGCCTATTAAGTTCAGCTAGGCGCGAATGGAAACCGTGCCGATAGTGTATGGGCACAAGCTGGATTGACTGCGAGACGTACGTGTCGAGCAGATGCGAAAGCAGAGCCAAGTGATCCGACCTTACGCATTAGATGCGGGGGAAGCTCATCGGACAAAAGCTACTCTAGGGATAACAGGCTAGTTCCGCCTAAGCGTTCATAGCGACGGCGGAGTTCGGCACCTCGATGTCGGCTCACCACATCCCGGGGGTGGAGAAGCTCCCAAGGGTTTGGCTGTTCGCCAATTAAAGTGGTACGCGAGCTGGGTTCAGACCGTCGTATTTAGTTATTAGTGATTAGTAGTTAGTTATTGGTGATCGCAAATATGATTACCTAAAACCAAGAACTAATAACCAATAACCAAGTAGGGCAGTCTGAATCACTTCGAGAGATAATTTTAGTAGTCTATGAAAAAGTATAGGAAATGAACAATCATATCATGGCGGTCGTTTTAGTAATTAGTCATTAGTAATTAGTGATTAGTTCTAATGCGAACAAGTCGATTTATATCGGTGGAAATCCCGAAAAGGAAGATACCGAGGGAATTATGTTCACTTAAATGGAAAAGAAGGAAGCGTATGATAATAAAATGGAAGTTGCTAATAAGCGTGTGTGTAGATGATGATTTTGAAAATTGCTTCAAGGATCTGGAAGCAGATGATGCAGATCAGGCTTTGGAATTAGCGTTCAAAGAAGTTCAGAAAGTTAACAATAGTCTTAGTGATAACGCAGACATCAACAGTGCTCTTTTACTCGGGTTTCCTCAAGATGGAGCTTGGAGAAAGAGGCATGGTGACTTCGTTTTCATTGGACGCTGCAGAGCTCTTCAATCCAAAGAAGCAATCAAACATTCATCGGTCAGTGAGTTCTGGAGGCCATACGGTACAGCGGACGGCACCATCGAAGACTGACCTCAAGGGAATGGTCTCCATTCCCTCCATTTAAGTGAACATAAGCCCGTAGAGACTAAACATCGACCCCCACTTCGCTCCTTTGGAGCTACGCGGGGAAGCTATAGTCCATTGCATCCTGTAAAGGATGATAACAAGCGTGAGACAGGTTGGTCTCCTATCTACTGCAGGCGTTGATACTTGAGGGGATTTGATAATAGTACGAGAGGACCTTATTGAACAGACCTCTGGTCTACCTGCTGTCGTGCCAACGGCACCGCAGGGCAGCTATGTCTGGACCGGATAACCGCTGAAAGCATATAAGCGGGAAGCCGACCCCAAGATTATGTATCGTTGAGACCCCTGAGAGATGATCAGGTTGATAGGCGTTAGGTGTACGCACCGTAAGGTGTTGAGCCGTGACGTACTAATCCGTCGATCCTGTTAGGAACTTTGTACAGCATTATTTACGCACTTTATTTCTCGGTTATGGTTTTGAAAGTTGAATATTTTGTTCTGGTGGTTCGGCGCTATGGCAACACCCGTTCTCATTCCGAACACGGCAGTGAAACGTAGTTGCGGCGATGATAGTCCTTCGGGGCGAAAGTAGCTTGCCGCCAGAACAAAATATTCAACAAACTAAATAAGACACCCGAACGGGTGTTTTATTTTTTGCTGTGAATTGTGTAGGTCTATATAGTGTGAGACAATGTATATAACTTAAAAAGTAATATACATATATGGACTCCAACCAAAACAATACAGGTCGGCTCGTATCGCCTACAGATCTACTATATAGATCATTTGATCTATTCAAGAAGTACTGGAAACATCTAGTGCCTGTTGTAATTATTCCTACTATTATATTGCAGATCTCAGCTATCCTATATATGTTATCGGCATATTATAGCAATATCATAGTACTGATTATTAGTCTCGTCCTTTCATTGGGTGGTCTTGTATTGTATGTTGCTATGCAACCTGCATTCATACAGTTACTTTACAAACATAAAGCAGGAAGTCATTCAGGTATACACGATTTGATCCAAGAATATAAACACGGCTTCGTTTTGTTCTGGCCAATTGTTTGGTTGGCTATAATGCAGACGACAATATTTATAGGAGCTTCTATATTTCTTTTTATTCCAGGACTTATACTTTCTGTTTATTTAGGTTTTTCTGTTTACGGTTTAGTTATTGAGAACAAGAAAGGTCTGCATGCGATCCTCTACAGTTATTCTCTTGTCAAGAATCATTGGTTTGCGATCTTTGGTAGGTCATTATTTATCATTGCTTGTACATTCATATTTGGACTAGTGTGCGGATTGGTAGGTTCAATAATTGTAGCAATATTGCAGTTGGATAGTGGTCAGATTTCCGCAAGAATTATCAAAGAATTAATCAATTTATTCTACACAGCAACTGGAGGTGTCATTTCTATGGTTTACTATTACGAATTATATTCTTCAGTTAGGCATCATGAAGCAAGAAATATAAATAATAAGCCATTTGTTAACTGGTTATATTTCTTCATTGCAATAGCGATAATATTTGCCATTACAGGATTCATAGTGCTTTCAAATATTCTTCCATAAAATCATATGAGCTGGTCTAGTAATCGCAAAACTCTATATTTCATCATTGTTCTATTTGTAGTTATTGTACTTATTGCTTTGCCAATATTCTTTTTAGTTTATAAGGCACCAACTTGTTTTGATGGCAAGCGTAACGGTAATGAAACAGGTGTTGATTGCGGAGGTTCTTGTTCTAGACTTTGTGCTAGCGCATTTTTGCCTGCAAATATTTCTTGGTCTAGATATGAAGAGATTGCACCTGATCTTTACAATCTTGCAGCATATATCATAAATCCCAATCCTGAAGGAGAAGCCAAGAATGTACCTTACAAATTCAACCTTTATGACAATCACGGTATTCCAATAGAAGAATATACGGGTTATGTTGATATTCCCCCACACAGAAATACGCTCGCATTTACAGGAGCTATCAATGTCAAAAATAGAAAGATAGGCAAAGTCACTTTCGAATTCACGGGCTCGCCTGAGTGGCACAAAAGAGTTGATCCACTGAGCAATCTTGTTATAAGTGCCAAAGATTACACTGAAGATGATGTAGGATCCTCACTCATGGTTGGTCTCAAGAATTCAGGTGTATCGTCAATGCGCAAAATTGCAGTGTTTGCAGTCTTGTTCGGAGATGATGGTAACGCCCTAGGTTTTTCTAAGACTGTTGTTGATGGTATACCAGGAGGCAAGACAGTTACCGCACCATTCACTTGGCCCATAAACAGACAGGGCAAAGTCGTTTCCATAGAAATCATTCCTGTGGCAGAATAGAGACATGTACAAACTGAAAGAAAGTTCAAAAGAGCGATCCATTGATCCGTGGATAATATTTGCTCTAATACCGATCCTAGCTGCCGGACTTATAACCATGAATTCATTCACGGGGGATAATTCTGTTGTGGTCCACCAACTTTTATGGTTGTGCATATCGCTTATCGTTTTCTTGGTCTTGAGTCATGCACATATCAGATTTATAAAATCAACGTGGGTTTCTGTAACTTTGTTTGCGGTATCAGTTTCGCTTCTAGGTGTGCTGACAATTTTGGGTAGGGTTTCTCATGGGGCAGAAAGCTGGTTATCATTTGGTTTTTTCTCATTTCAGCCGTCTGACTTCGCCAAGATCGCTCTGATCATAATATTGGCGAAATATTTTTCTCGTAGGCATATTGAGATAGCCAACGTTCGTCATATTCTAGTATCTGGTTTCTATGCCTTTGTAATTTTTGCCATGGTTTTGTCACATCCTGACCTTGGTTCTGCTATGATCATATTTTTCATATGGCTTGGTATGGTCATGGTTTCTGGTATTTCCAAGAAACATCTTTTCGCGATGATAGCTATTGGAGTCATTGCTCTTACTTTACTTTGGTCATTCGGCTTCAAAGAATATCAGAAGAATCGTATAAGAAGCTTCATCAATCCTCTCTCGGATATTCATGGTATTGGTTATAATGCTTATCAATCTACCATTGCAGTCGGGTCAGGGGGTTTGTTGGGGAAGGGGTTAGGATATGGCACTCAGTCTCGCCTGAAATTTTTGCCTGAATATCAAACAGACTTTATCTTCGCCGCTTTCGCGGAAGAGTGGGGATTCATCGGTGTTCTTATAATATTTGCAATGTATGGTTTGTTAATAGTTAGAATAATCATAAATGCCACTTTGGGAGCCACTAATTTCGAAATACTGTTTGGCGTTGGTGTGGCCGTCTTCTTCATTGTTCATATTATCGTCAATGTGGGCATGAATCTGCAATTATTACCGGTCACTGGCACACCACTACCATTCATGAGTTATGGTGGCACACATCTTCTCATGGAATTCGGAGCACTAGGTCTTCTCATGGCCATGCGAAGATATTCTCGATCAACTCATAAAGATGAGATCAAGAATGAATTCTTGGGACCTAGATAGTTAAATATTTTTGTAGAGTCTCTCTGTGGAAGCGTACATCTTTTCTATTGAAAAGACATTTGTCACCCTGTCTTTGAGCGCATTGCCGTATCTGCGTCTTTCATCAGGATTTTCGATGAGGAATGATATGCCATGAGCAAGTTCTTTCGAGTTGCGAGCTTGGATCAATATACCAGAGCGCATGTCCTCTATGATCTCAGGTATTCCTCCAACAGGTGTTGAAACAACCGGTAATGATGCGGAGCCCGCTTCTAGAAGAGTATATGGTAGGCCTTCCTTGATCGATGACATTGTAAATATATTGAACGCCTTCAAATATTCTGAACAATTGTCTATGAATCCGGTCAAGAATATTTTGTCTTCGAGTTTGAGATCTTTGATTTGTTTCTCGAGATTTGCTCTTTCTTCTCCTTCACCGACGATGAGACATATAGCTTGAGGATAATTGCTCGAGACTATACTCATAGCGTCGATGAGATAATTCAAGGCTTTGTTTCTGTGCAATTCTGCTATTGTTCCTATAACTATTTTCTTGCCGAAAGAATTGATGTCCATGTTTAGCATTTTTCCGAAGAATTGTTTCGCGCCATCTATAGACATGAATACGGGAGTTTTGATGCCTAGTGGTATGGTTGTGAGTTTTTGTCTAACCCATGGGAATTTGAGAGCTTGATAGTATTCTTTGTCTGATAACAATATGACTTTGTGTGCCAATACCATGGTGAGCCAAGAGAAGAAGGCAATCGTGGCTTTTTGTATGAATTTCCTGTCTTCATTGAATGTCCATCCATGCACGGTTGTGATGATTCTTTTTGTACCGAGTAGTCTTGCGGCCAATGCGCCGAGTCCTGAAGCTTTCGGACTATGGAGGTGTATAACGTCAGGACGACGTTCTTTGATGATGGAATATATTTCTCTTAGAGATTTGAAGTCTTTGCTAAAAGAGAAGTCCCTTTCGAGATAATCAATAGGGTGAGTGAATATGCCGGCTGATTCGAGTTTCTTTTGCAATACGCCTTTGCCTCCGAGAGCCACACTTACTTCATGACCAGAAGCTTTCATTTGAGTTGCTAGGTCGAAGACGTTTCTCTGAGCGCCGCCCCAATTGGATTTTGTGATCACGTAGAGTATCTTCATAGTGTTAAACTAACATAAAATTGATATTGTTACATCTTTGCCTAGTTTACTATTTTGTGTTACTATTCTGCCTATGAATATTCACGAGAGTACAAAGCGATTTTTCCTCTTAGTTGTCGGAGATATATTGTCTTATATAGTTTCTCTCATATTAACTTTGACTTTTCGTTATGGCGAATTGCCAGGAAGGCATTTGTTAGGGTTACATACCACTTCTTTCTCTATACTTTTCCTTGTTTTCATACTTATCAATTTCAGTGCAGGTCTCTATGACAAACAAGCTGCATTTATTCGTGGGCGCATTCAAGGATTGCTTATAAGAGTGCAATTTGTATCCGCTATATTCGGCGTATTGTTCTTCTATTTTGCACCGACAGGTATTGCACCAAGAGCCAACCTCTTCATATTTTTCATAGTTTCTACATTGCTTATTTTGCTCTGGAGAACAGTGATGTTTCCAGTTTTTATTTCTTCGAGAAGACAATCAGCTCTTATTCTGGGTGAAGGTGAGGATATTCATGAATTATTCTCAGAAATAAATACCAATCCTAGATATGAGCTTTTTTTCCAGAAGAATATAATTCCTAGTGAAAAGAAAGAACAAACTCTTGATGATTTGAGAGATGCCTGTGCTGAGACGGGTGCGAGAATTATCGTCTCTGATCTTCATAATAAAAAAATTGAGCCATTGGTGCCATATTTATATTCACTTATTTTGTCAGGGTATCAGATCATAGACGCTAGCAAGTTATACGAAGCGGTTTTCGACAGGATACCTTTGTCACTTGTGGGCGATAGATGGCTCATAGAAAATTCAGGGACTTTCTCTATGAATAGAAGAATATACGATACAGTAAAAAGAGTATTAGAAATTATATTTTCTATTATTTTCGGCGGTATATCACTTATCGTTTATCCGTTTGTTTATTTGGCCATAAAAATCGAAGATGGTGGTCCTATATTCATACATCAGCAAAGAGTAGGTAAAAACGGCAAATTGGTTGATATTGTGAAGTTTAGAAGCATGTCAGGAAATGACAATGGCAAATATGGCGCATCAGGCACAACCACAAATGTCGTTACAAAGGTCGGTAAGTTCCTTCGTGAGTCCAGAATAGATGAATTGCCACAATTCTGGAATATTATTAAGGGTGATATTTCTCTTATTGGTCCTCGCCTAGAATTTCCTGCGCTCGTATCCGTCTATGAAAAAGAAATTCCTTATTACAATATTCGTCACATGATCAAACCAGGGGCAATGGGTTGGGCGCAAATTTATCATGATGAGCATCCGCATCATTCTGTGGCAACTGAACAAACTAGAGACAAATTGTCATACGATCTTTTCTATTTGAAGAATCGATCTTTAACTCTTGATCTTAAGATTATATTGAGAACATTTCAGATTCTCTTGAAAAGAGTAGGGAAATAATATCTATTGTTTTTCGTATTGGGTTTGTTGCAAATTTCCTGAAAATACATATAATAGCCTATATGTTAAAACACAGAGCTCGAGCCATTTATTTGCTCATCATTGCCGCCATAGTCGGTTATTTTGTTTATTCATCTAGTTTGCCCAGAGGTACTAAGCCATTCAGATTAGGCTTGGATCTTTCCGGCGGTACGCATTTGGTCTATCAGGCAGATGTTTCTAAGGTTAGTGCTTTTGATATCGCAGATTTTATGTCATCTCTTAGAGATGTTGTCGAGAAGAGAGTCAATTTGTTCGGTGTTAGTGAGCCCCTCGTACAAGTCGAACAAGGTAAGGCCTTGAGCTCGAAAGAATCCGCTTACAAACTCATCGTCGAATTACCCGGAGTTACTGACGTCAATGAAGCAGTCAAATCAATCGGCGCAACTCCTTCTCTCGAATTCAAACTTGTTACAGCAGAAGCTTTGAAAACTTTCCAGGAATCAAATCCAGAATTAGCTGGCACTACTACAGATCGGAATCCAGCCTATCTTGCTTTGTTCAAGCCAACTGGTTTGACTGGAAGACTAGTTGGCAGAGCAACATTGCAATTCAATCAAACAACCAATGAGCCTTCGGTTGGTCTTACTTTCACATCAGAAGGTAGACAATTGTTCGGCAAAATCACAAAAGAAAATATTGGCAATTACATAGGCATATTCTTGGACGGTGTACCGATATCTGTTCCTGTTGTCAGAGATGCTATTACAAATGGCCAAGCCGAAATCAGTGGTTCTTTCACTTTGGATGATGCGAGAACTTTGGTCCGCAATCTTAACTACGGTGCTTTGCCTATTCCTATCAGCCTTATCTCTACGCAGACGATTGGTCCTTCTCTCGGTCAGGCAGCTGTTGATGGCGGTATAAGAGCAGGTATTATCGCCTTTATAATCATCGCTATTTTCCTAGTCATATGGTATCGCTTACCGGGTCTTGTGGCTGTTGTCGCGCTCGGAGTATATACGATCATCATGCTTGCTCTATTCAAGCTTATTCCTGTCACACTTACTGCCGCCGGTATCGCTGGATTCATCTTGTCTATCGGTATGGCTGTTGATGCAAATATTCTTATATTCGAAAGAATGAAAGAAGAGCTTCAGCACGGACGTGGTGTATGGGATTCTATGCATGAAGGATTTGCTCGCGCATGGCTCTCTATACGAGATTCCAACATTTCTAGTATCATTACAGGTGTAATATTGTATTACTTCGGTAGTACATCGGTTGTCACCGGTTTTGCTTTGGTATTCGTAATTGGAGTTTTGGTCAGTATGTTTACAGCCATTACTGCTTCGAGATTGTTCTTGTACGCTATTGCTCCAAAGCATACGACCAAGTTCAGTACTTTCCTTATTAGCAACGGTTTCAGAAGAAATAATAAATAATATATGTGGGTAGTAAATTATAGAAAAATATTTTATAGCGTATCGATAATTCTAGTCATTGCCTCTGTTTTTGCCATGATATTCTGGGGTTTGAAACCGGGTATTGATTTTACTGGTGGTACTTTGATTGAGGTTGATTATCCAAGTGGTAGGCCTGAGCAAACTCTCGTTACTTCTGGATTATCTGCGATCGATAAAGCTGTTTCAGTAAGACCTTCTGGACAAAATGGTTATATTGTTCGCATGAAGGAAGTCAATCAAGAAGAGAAGTTAGCTGTCATGAATGTATTGAGTGAAAATGGTAAGAATTCTATGGTTGAAAAGACTTTTGATTCCATCGGTCCTGTCTTGGGTGCTGAGGCCATGAGGAAATCTCTCGTCTCTATCATTCTAGTTATTCTCGGTATTGTTTTGTATATTACTTTTGCTTTCAGGAAAGTTTCTGAACCTGTGAAATCATGGAAATATGGTCTTGTCGCTATCATTGCTCTTGTTCATGACGTGATCATTCCTACGGGATTATTCGCTGTACTTGGTCATTATTTGGGTTACGAAGTTGACACTCTATTCGTTACTGCACTTCTTGTTATTCTTGGTTTCTCAGTTCATGACACTATTGTTGTATTCGATCGTGTTCGCGAAAATCTTCGCCACTCGCTCGGTCACAAATCTTTCAGTTCTATTGTTGGAGAAAGTATAAGTCAAACATTCACTCGTTCCATAAATACTTCCTTGACCACTCTCATTGCTCTTATTGTTCTGTATTTTGTCGGTGGATCTATCACTGAACATTTCTCACTCGCTCTCATTGTCGGTATTGCTGCAGGTACCTATTCTTCGATTTTCATTGGTTCACCACTACTCGTTACTCTTGAAGCCTGGGCATCGAAAAGGAAATAGTAATAAGATTCAGTTTGCCGCACTCGTCTTCGACCAGCATTGCAGTATTTTTGTAAAGTCTCGAACTCCACTCATTATGTACGGGAATTTTCACAAAAGCCGGCTTCCAAGGCTTCAGCCGGCATTTGGAAAATTCAACCGTACATTCTTCGTGGATTATTCGAGACTTTACAAAAATACTGCAATGCTGTCCTCGACGAGTGCGGGTTTTTTTAATTATATTCTCTTCGTCCCATCAGCCACAATTTCTCCTTTGTGCAATTCCTTCATGGAACCAACTATAGCGATCATGAGAGCATTATCACCTGAAATATGTCTAGAAGGGAGGTAAAGTGGCAAATTATTTTTGTCAGCAATTTGTTTCAATAATTCACGAAGATAATTATTAGCACTAACTCCGCCACCGACGATAATAGACTGAACATGTTTTTCGGAAATTACTTTTGAGAGTTTACTCTGGATTACATCACCAACGGCTTCTTCGAATTCCCGGGCAAGACCTTTTTTGAAATCATCACTGAGTGTTGAATTGTTGTTTTTGGTTGCATCACGTACGGCATATAATACAGCGGTTTTTAGACCAGAAAATGAAAAATCAAAATCATTACTGTTTATCATTGGTCTTGGTAGTGTAACGTTTGAATTTATATTTTCTTTTCGAGCTTGCTCTGCGAGCATAGAAATATGTGGCCCTCCAGGGTAGGGTAGCCCCATCACTCTAGCTGCTTTGTCAAAGGCTTCACCAACAGCGTCATCTCTCGTTTGCCCGATAATTGTGTATGAAAAATTTCGATTTGTGTGCGTATTTTGATGATTTTTCACCAGAACTAGCTCTGTATGGCCTCCGCTTATAAGAAGGGCAATACTGGGCATTTTGGCTTCATACAGGCCTTGCCACACGCCATATGGCTTATCTGACGGCAATAATGAGCCTATGATATGCCCCTCCATATGATTCACAGGAATAACTGGGCAATCCCACATTGTTCCTATGAATCTTGCAAAAACTATCCCTACCCACAAGGCCGGCTCGAGTCCAGGCCCTTCAGTCACCGCTATTCGATCAATTGGTGGTCTTTGTTCCAAGAATTTTGCATCTTTGAGAGACTGCCATAATTCAATATTTTGTCCAGAATTAATTGCACTGCATGTGCTCATGAATTCATTTAGATCCTTATGAGTGGGTTTATTTTTTTGTTGGTTTATATTCTCGAGAATGTCTTTCGAATCAATAAGTAATTTGTGCAAAAGTGGCACGATGTTTTTGGCATGTTCACGTTTCGCTAGATTGGGATAAACGCCCCCATATGCACTATGAAGCTTAGCCTGAGAATGAACCAGTGAGTTTATAACTCTGTACTCAGTTTTGCCATTCACTTCGCGACTTTCTATGAGTGCAAGCGCTGTTTCATCACAACTTGTTTCTATACCTAAGGTGATCATGTGCGTTGTTACATTATTGAATATTTGCTGTGCAAACCTGAAATCAATTTCAAATTTCGTGCTTGCACTGCGAAGCTCCGAACGAAGTGAGGAGCGAAGCAGTGCGCGATACAGGATTCGAACCTGTGACCCTTCCCACGTCAAGGGAATGCTCTACCAACTGAGCTAACCGCGCGTATTTATTTATAAATAAACAATATTTAATGCATTCTGCCAAGACAGCTAACCGCGCTTATTTAATGCATTCTACCAAAACAGCTAACCGCGCATATATTTTTAAATAACTTTCTCGATGCATTCTACCAAAACAGCTAACTGCGCTTACAAATAAGATATACTAAAAAAACGACTTGCGCAACTCTTATTCATCGCTTGATTTGCTGTTAATACCTATACCACTTATTTCCAATTTTGATTGCTTCCAGTCGAGAAGTTGCACTACCTCTTTCTACCAAAACGTAGACTCTATTACCATTAAAACCCCAAGTTTTTGAGGCCGCGATTTCTTCTTGTGTGAAATTCTCTTTATTGTTAACGAGGAACGTACTCAATGACTTTATGGCACTATCGGGAAGTGTGTCGAACTTTTTGTCAGGTTTCGATGCAACTAAATATTTTCTGATTGCACTGACATCACCAGACCTGAATAAGTCGCGACCTTCAACAAGCGCGGAAGCAATATCTGACTTGTCGGCGTCGGTAATTTCAGATGGGGAAGTTGATGTGGATGACTCATTTGATTGTATCGAACTGTTTTTATTATATACAAAATACGCAGAGCCTAAAACGATGATAAGTATGATTGCTATTATGATATATTTTTTGTTCATGAGCGTATTATAACATTACGTTTCCTTATAATGAACTTTATTATTTCTGCGGAGACTTGGATTTTAGATAGTTCCTGATAAAATTAACTGTAATGAATGATTATATATCTACAATTCAAACAAAGGTCACCAACCTGCTTAAAGCATTCCCTGGCAGTCTAGCTAGAGCTTCAAAGGATCGCTGTAGTGAAATCGCCCGCCTGGTCGGATGTTGGATTTTCAAAGATTACCCTAATATTGAGATATCGGTCTTGAAAGGTGAGTTTAGCAATAATATGGCGCACGACATCTTGGTAGTAAAATATGTAGATAAAATCTATGTTCTAGATCCTACTGTTTGGCAAATCT
Source organism: uncultured Candidatus Saccharibacteria bacterium (assembly GCA_964406895.1). Taxonomy (GTDB): domain Bacteria; phylum Patescibacteriota; class Minisyncoccia; order Phycocordibacterales; family PALSA-1337; genus C7867-002. Next base: position 109,245 of record CAYOTK010000001.1, read on the forward strand.
TCCCAGAAAGTAAGACCATTGCAGTCTGTACTGTGAATTCCATCACAGAAGCTATCGTTTTTGTAACAAATAAATATGGTGGGGTTTGGAAAGTGTCCGAACTTCTTAAAGCATGTAGCTATGAGGAAGAACAAAAATTATTAGGTATTGTGTGTTAAATCTGATTTTATTTTAATGCTGCGTACTTTAGACAAGGTTTAAATAGGGTACATATCATCAGCGGAGAGGGAGGGATTCGAACCCTCGAGACCCTTGCGAGCCTGCCGCTTTTCGAGAGCGGTGCCTTCGACCACTCAGCCACCTCTCCAGGGGTGTGACCTTATATAGACTATCATTTTTTGCCTTTTTTTCAAAAAGTTGGTAATATTCGATCGGTACTTGTTAGTTGAATAGGCCCTATCGTCTAGTGGTTAGGACAGCAGGTTTTCAATCTGTTAACCCGGGTTCGACTCCCGGTAGGGTCACATCGGATAATAAAAATAGATCCTAAATAGTATGAACAAAACAACAAAAATAATTCTATTAGTGTTTTGGCTACTAGTCATATTATGTGAATTTATATGGATAATTATGCAATTATCACATAAAAATTCAGAAGAAGTTAAGCGTGATGTTTCAAGGCAAGAAAGTGGGGCGATTCGTATTGACGGATGTTATTATAAACTAAATAATCAAATATATTGTGGTGGTATAGGAAGCGTGTACAATATACCAGATGTTGATATTTCTTCATTTCAGGTTATCGAACATATTGTCGCAAAAGATAAAAATCATGTATATGTGACTAATCAAATTGATCCAAATTTGGACGCGCAGACTTTTCGTAAATATTATAAAGAAGGGCTTAATCTATACGGTTTATTTGCTGATAAAAATGGAATTTATAATATGGACTCAAGTACAAAACTTGTACCTATTGGTTTGAATGTAGACACAGCAACAAGTGTCGATCCATTTTATATACGAGATGAAAATGGCATATATTTTAATGATTACTCTATTACGAAAATGAATAACGTAGATCCTAGAACATTTCGTATATTGGGTGGCTGTGCGTCTGTAGAGACATTTTACGCAGAATACGTGGCAGATAATAATCATGTATTTGTTGGCACTGAAATATTGCCCGGGATCGATCCGAATCATTTTGTTAGAATTGCCACAATTCAAAATAATGACGGTGAGATGCCGTACGCATTCTTTTTATGGAAGGATACAAGTGCAAAAAAAATATATGTTTACTGTGGAACCCATATAAAAGAGGCAGATTACGATACATTTGAGTATAAAGATGGTCGTACCCAGGACAAAAATAATTATTATAACTTTAATACTGGCGGGGGAAGTTATACAGTGTCTCCCAAATCCAAATAAAATAGATTAAAAAATTTAAAACTTTTTTAGTTTACAAATTGTGTATGCTATAATTTTCCGAGGAGGCGAACATGGCATCAAAGCGTAAGAAACCGCACGGTCATCTTCGGCACTTCCTGAAACGGTGTAGAAGGCGCCGTAAGGAACGTGGCGGTTCGGGTCTCGGTCACCGGCACGTAGAAAAGTCCCAAACATGGTTGTGAGCGGGACTGTGTCGGTGATTTGTGGGCAACGGATTCGTTGCCCAACCTTGTGAGTTTATGATTACGAATTGTATTTCGATCGTATATTTACAAGGTTTGACGCAGGAATACTATTCGCCAATAGTATGAAAATAGAGAAGTTGTGGTTGGTGTTTTGTGTTGTTTTGGTATTGATCTGTATTTTATTTGTCGGTTTGAGTGTCGGTAATAAAAAAGCGCCATTTGTAGAAAATGAATATTATAAGATCGTTTACGTTGTTGACGGAGATACATTCAAGGTAAAAGTGAAAGATAAAATAGTGACCATAAGAATGTTGGGCATCAATACTCCTGAAACTTTGGATCCAAGAAAAGCCGAAGAATGTTTTGGCAAACAGGCTTCAGATGAGAGTAAGAAAATACTTGCCGGTTCTATGGTGCGTTTCGAAATGAGTCCGAATAGGGAGGTTATGGATAAGTATGGTAGATACTTGACTTACGTATATACGAAAAATAGTATATTCCTGAATGAATATCTTATATCGAACGGCTATGCCAAAGAATATACATACGACAAAGCATATTCCAAGCAATCAGAATTCAAGAGTTTAGAAAAGAAAGCCAAAAAAGATAGATTAGGTTTGTGGGGTATGTGTAACAACAAATAAAACTATTTTGCCTTGATGTGAATATATATATCCTCGAGAGCCTTGACCGCATCGCCAGCCGCAATATTATTCTGGTGATATAAGGCATCAGTACAATCACCCGCTGCCCAAATATTTGGATTGGAAGTCTTCTGGTCCTTCGTATTGATCTTTATGCGGCCGATAGGATCGAGTTCGATCACGTTCTTAGCGAAGTCGGTATTTGGTGTGGAGCCAATTTCTGCGAAAATAGCTGACACGGGCAGAGTAATGTCTTTATTCGATGATGTGTCAGTGTATATGATTGCATTTACGAATTTGTCTCCGAGAATTTGTTTTGGGGTGGCGAATTTGATGGCTTTCATGTGTGGATTCGATAATACTTTTTCGACTGTGCCTGGATCAGCTCTGAACGTACCACTGCGATTGAGAAGAGTAACGGATTTGCAGTATGCAAGAAGTTGAGCGGCACTTTCGAATGCCGCATTACCTCCTCCAACAACGACGACATCTTGTCCTGAATACATAGGACCATCACATGTTGCACAATACGTGAGACCTTTGTGTTCATAGGTATCGGCGCCTTGAATGTCTAATTTTTTTCTTTTACTACCTGAAGCGATAAGAATGGTTTTGCTTTCGTATACGGCTTTGTCTGTTTTGATATTGAAATGATCATTTGACTTGGTTATGTCCAAGCATAATTCGCCATCTTGGAAATCTATATAGTCTTTGCCGTAGAATTTGGCATGATTCTCTAGACTTTTCGATAGATCCAAGCCGGATATTGCAGGTGTGCCTACCCAGTTTTCTATCTTGTCTGAAACATAACTTTGTCCCAGCCAATCTTTTGTAATATGAACTGTTCGGAGGCGTTTGCGAGATGCATAAACAGCCGCTGCTGCACCCGCGGGTCCGCCACCTATAATTGCTAAATCATAAATCATCTTATGATTATACTATTTTAGACGTGATCTTCTCAAGAAGGCAGGAATAGCTCCCCAATCATCATCTTCTTCTATCTTGGGTGTTTCTTTCTTTGGTTTGATCTCTTCGACTACGGGTATGTCTTTCTTTGTAGTATCTGTAACGGAATTGAATATTCGGCCTTTCTCTGTAGGTTTGATATTTTGTTGAGGCTGGTGAGAGGTGAAAGGTTTCGCGAGAGTGGCGGTCGTGTCTGATTTGAGAGTAGTATTCTCTGGAAAACCGGTGGCAATAACTGTAATGCGAATCTCGTTTTTCTTGAGCTTATCATCACGAACATTACCGAATATGATTTTGGCTTCTGGATCGATGGATTCTGTAATAACTTTTGCAGCGTCTTGTATTTCGAACATAGTGAGATCTTCGCCGCCCGCGATAGAGAACAAAACACCTTTTGCTCCCGCAATAGAAACGTCGAGAAGAGGGGAATTGATAGCAGCTTTGGCAGCTTCGATGGCGCGATTCTCGCCTGATGCTGAACCGATACCCATAAGCGCCGGGCCGGCATTTTCCATGACTGTTCTTATGTCCGCGAAGTCTATGTTGATAAGACCTGGAGTAGTGATGAGATCAGAAATACCCTCGACAGCTTGGCGAAGTATTTCGTCACACATTGCGAAGGCGTTCTTGACTGTTGTGCCTTTGTCTATGGTTGAAAGAAGTCTTTCGTTAGGAATGATAATGATAGCGTCTACTTCTTTGCGTAATTCTTCTAGGGCTGCTTCTGCTATACGAGCTCTTTGACGTCCTTCGAATGAAAATGGTTTTGTGACAACTCCAACTGTGAGACAGCCGAGTTCCTTCGCTGTACGAGCAACGATAGGACTAGCTCCACTGCCTGTGCCACCACCAAGTCCACAAGTTACGAATACCATGTCTGCGCCTTTGACAGCTTCTTGTATTTCTTCTTTGTTCTCTTCGACAGCTCGGCGACCAAGATCTGGATTCATGCCTGTACCCAAGCCTCGGGTTAAATTCTTGCCAATGTGAATACGCTTCTTGGCTAATGAACGATGTAGGTCTTGCGAGTCTGTATTGATGGCCATGAAGTCTACTCCACGCACCTTACAACTAATCATGTGATTGATAGCATTCATGCCAGAACCACCTACACCAAGGACTTTGATTCTTGCAAATGCTTCTATTTCTGGAGTTATATTGGGCATAGAAGCAATAATATCAGTTCCATTTCAATGCGCAAGTTGAAATTGCTCAGAAAAGATGTTGAAAATATAAAGCCCAAATTTATGATACGAAAAAATAATTATGGCAAGAATTGCTTCAACCAACGAGAGCTAGCCTTCCACAAATTCTTGACTGTACGAAGTGAATTGTCTAATTCTGGTCCTTCTTCTGCATGAAGACCCCATATGCACAGACCGTATGCCACCGCCCATGTTCCATCCTTGAATGAAGATTTATTATCACTTGCAAATATCGAACCAATTCGACTCGGTAATTTGAGTGATGCTTTTGCCAAAGTATCGATTGTATTTAATCCTGATCCTCCTCCCGTAATAATAATACCCGCAGGAAGTAAACCGTTTCTGCCGATTTTCTTCAAGTGAGCTTCGATAAGTTCGAAAATATCAGATAGTCTAGCGGTGATTATTTCTTCGAGTTTCTTTCTTGGATATGAACTACCGGTTATGGCGCCAATCTTAATTTGTTCTGCTTCTTCGAGTGGCACCTTGAGGCCTAGAGCAATGTCATTTGTAATATCTGTAGATCCAATAGGGAAGACTTCGAGTGATGTCGGTATATTGTTCTCGAATACTGCAATAGAGACTGTTTCTGCACCGATATTGGCGAGAACACAGCCGGCGTTTTTCTGAGATTTGGTCAGCATTACGAAGCTGGCAGAAATAGGCGCAGCCATGACGTCTTCTACTTCTATGTCTGCTTCATTTGCTGCCTGAATAAGATCGGTTACATGATGATCTAAACAAGTTACGAAAAGTGTTTTGAGTTCGACTTTATTACCCGTCAATCCTTCGATACTGCCGAGCACAGGTTCATTGTCGACCTTGTATTGAAGTGGAATATTGTAAATAATACGACGATTGGCGATGGCTGGCTTCGGTATGTCTTTCTCGCATTGCTCGTGGAGTTTTTTGATATCAAGATCAGTGATCTCAGCGTCTGCGCGGGAAGTAATAATAGAACTTGTTACATTAATACTACTTAGTCCTATGCCACCAATACCTAAGAAGGCTTTCTTGACTTTCACTCCTGCTTTTTCTTCGGCGATCGATACTGCTTCACGGATACTGGCTTTAACATCTTTGACATTGGTAACATAACCATGCCGGAGGCCGTGTGATTCGGCTATACCAAGGCCGATGATTCTAGGCATGCCTTTTTCGTTGCGTTCTCTTGCATCGACAATTACCACTTTGACATGATATGTGCCGACATCGATTCCTGTAATGATGTTTCTTGTCATTTATATATGTTTGTGAAATTAGACCTGAAATTTATTTCTGATTTCTGTCTCTATCTCTTCCATTTTACTACCATGGTCGTAACCTTTCAAATGCACGCAACCGTGGATAAATAAAAAAATCAAGAAATTGTCGACTTTGCGATCAAATTTTCCTGCCTCTTTCTCGACTTCATTCATGCAAAAGAATATTTCTCCTTCATTTTGACTCAAAGGGAAACTAAGTATGTCAGTCGGAGTGTTTTTATTTCTGTAACTCGAATTTAATTCTTGGATTTTCTGAGAACTTGTAAAGACAACCGATAGTTCATATTTACTACCCAAGCAATAGTCTTTAATTCCTTGAATTTTATCCAAGTCGAAATATTCAGGACATTTTTGGCCGGAATCAATCGTTATAGACACTTTTTGCGTCATAGGAACGTTATTTCTTGTGTTCGGTTTTTGGAGCGATTTTGCCGAGCTTGATGAGTGTTTCCATTTCTTTCCTGCGATTCAAGGTTTTCAAAGTTTTTTGTTTGATCTTGTAGTGACTCTGAATACGAGTACTGAATCTCAAGCTTCTTACGCGAGGAATTATGCCTGAACCTTGTACTTTCCTAGTGAAACGTCTAAGCACACCTAGACTGTTTTCGCCGGTATTTCTTGTTACTGATGCATTTATCATAGTGCGTAAATACTATCATAAGACAATATTTTGGGCAAGTTTCTGAGATAATTGCTAATTCTTATAATACTTATTTTCTATATCCTTCATGTACTTAGGTAAATCTTCAATTTTTATGATTTGTTGAGAATGACTGTCGTTATGTCTCACAATGACGGTATTTTCGACTGCTTCTTTCTTGCCCATGACGATAACATATGGAGTGTGATATCTTTCCACAGAAGAAACTTGAGCACCAAGTCGGTCCTTGGATAGAGAAAGGTGAAGTGGAATTTTGGCTTTTCTCAAAATCTCTATTACCTTGAGAGAAAGTAATTTGGATTCGACGCTGAGTTGTACGAAAGAGGCGATAGGTTTCTTCATTTTCGTGAGAGGTTTCTTGTTGTCTTTGTTTTTTGCTTTAACTAATATCGAAATACCACAACCAGGAACATCTCTTTTTACGTTCATTTTCTTTGCAATTCCAGAATATCGTCCTCCGATTGCCAAAATATTGTTTCTTTTGTTCTTATCGGAACTTTCGTCGGCATTCAATATTGTGAATATTGTTTCTGTACATAGAGACCGATTGCCAATCAATGAATTATTGATGAAATAGGGTACTTCTATTGCTTCTAAATATTCTAGGACTTCTTCGAGGTGCTTCTTGCTACTCTCGCTAAGATAATTGATAGAATTCGGTGCGCGTTTGTTGATCTCTAGGCATGAAGGTTCATCCGAAGTCAAAACTTCGAAAGGTCCTTTCTTTAGTAACTGTCTTCCTTCAGTAGTTAATTCATTTATATGTTTGCGATAATATGATGTCAATTCACGAGTGAATTTGGCCAAAGAATCCTTGTCACCGATGCTGTTAATTTCTACAATTGTATTTTTGTAACCTTCTTCTCCGAGCATTATTCTTGCGCATTGAATAATTGTGGCTTCAGATATGCTGCTTGTTGTGCCGAGAACTTCCAGTTGACCAAGAAAATTGTCATTTTTCTTCGCGCCTTTTATGGAATCCTTGAAATACAACATTACAGGCTGAGATTGGGAGAAAAGTTCTTTTTCTTGATACATTCTTACGATTGCAACTTTTTCATCGGTTCTGATATTGATTATGTTTGAATTGTTGCCGTGATTTTCTGGATCTATTGATTTTGCAATATCTTCGTCGGATTTGGATATTGTCGGAGACTTGATAGGTTGGAATCCATAATAAACTGGAATTTCACCGATTTTGTCTAAATTCTCGAATGAATTGAACTTTGTGATTTTATTCATTGTATTTTCCAGGTAATATGGATATTTTGTTAAGTGGTAATAATCTTATTATTGGACGACCAATTATTAGTTTTTCATTCACGGGTCCCCAAGCCCTAGAATCTGAACTATCTTTGCGATTGTCTCCCATCACGAAGTACTGATCTTTGCCGAGAATGAAGGTCGTGTTTTCGTGAGATTTTTGTGATGTCTTTACATAAGGTTCTAATAGATGTTTTCCGGTCGTTGAGGCATTGTTGTTAGAAACCGTCACCTCACCGTCTGTTATAGTTATTTTTTCTCCAGGAAGGCCGATGACTCTTTTTATGAAATATAGTTTTGTATTATTGGGGTATCTGAATACTATAACCTCGTCTCGCTTGGGATTCCTGAAATCAAATGTCAGTCTGTCAATAATGAGGAAATGTCTAGTTTCGAATGTGGGCGACATAGATGAGCCGTCAACCACGAATGGTTCAGCTATAAACAAACGGATGGGTATAGCTATGGCTAGAGCTATGACTATTATGAATAACCATTCAGTTATTTGCCTTATCATATACGCATTCTATTATGAAAATCGAACTGGCACAAGTTTTTCAATATTATCAACATGCTACATGTATGCAGTGTATATATGTGATATAATTGTGATGAATATTTCTATTATTTATTATCGTATCCAAAACATATGAATCCCAAAAAAAACAATCATGCAGTGCGCCTAGTTTCACTAATTGTTCTGCTTGTTGTTGCTATCGTTGTTTCTTTCTTGATTACTGATGTATTCAAAAAGAAATCACAACCTGTAGAGCCAATACCGACATTCAAGCCGACAATTTCAAGGTCAAATCTAGACATATTCAATGATCTCAAAATTGCAAATCAAGCAACCGTTATCTCCGATAAAGAAAGAGTCGATATATTCAAGGCAATGAAGGCAAAGAATAAATCCGACACACAATTGTCTGACAAACAAAAAACCGCAATATTATCAGCCATGATACAAGCACAAAAATAACAAAATAATATGAATACAAAAAATATTTTAAATAAAATAGTTTCAGTAACAGGTTTGGCTCTGGGTGCATTTGCATTATCAGCTTTGGCTGGCTCATGGACTGCGCCAAATCAACCTCCTCCTAATGGTAATGCTGATGCCCCTATCAATGTAGGTACTTCTCCACAACACAAAGCTGGTACATTGGCTCTAGGCAAATCATCTGATGCCCTGAGTGGTTTGGTTATGGATATCAATGGTGCTATTGGTGCAGTCAATCTCATTACAACAGGGGATGTTACAGTTGGTGGCAATCTGGGTGTTGGCACAGCCTCACCTAGCAAGAAGCTGGAAGTAGTTGGTGGTCCTATCAAGGCAACTGGCGGTCTTATTATAGAGACTGTCTCTGCCGATCCTGCAAGTCCAGAGACGGGAAGAATGTGGCTAGTCACTCCATAATATTCATATGATCAAAATCAAAAGTCATTCAAAAATTTTACTTAGTCTTACAGTTTTGATCCTTATTGCTGGTGTTTTATTCGTGTCTCGAGAAGTTAAGGCTTTGTCTTTCATCGATATAGGTCTTAGAATCAATCAGGGCACTCAAGCCGTACCGGATATTCAGAAGATAGCGATCGAAGATCCTTCTGGCTCTGTCAGTTCGCCTCTTATGATTGCAAAGGGTGGTGCGAAATATCATGTTGCATTGGTTGATCCTTCTGATCCGTTTGCTACAAAGGCTCATATAAAATTGGCTAGTGGAATAGTGAAGGCTCTGAGGAAGTTGGGTAGTGCGGCTGTTTTGCAAGATCAAACTGTTATGGCCATCGGTCATAGTAGTGGTTCGAATACCAATTTCTATGCTTCAATTGTAATTGCCAATCCTACTTCTAGTACAATTACTTTGACGAGAACATCATATACACTTGCATATCAAGAAGCTGTACCGCCTTCTACTATTGTGATCGGCGCAAACTCCTCAGTTACACAGATATTCGGTAGTAAAATATTCCCTGGCAATCCCGCTGTGCCTGATGCCAATTATGCGAATAAGAGCGGAACGGTGACATATTCTATCAGCGTTGGGGGTACTTCTTCCGGCAGCGTGACGTATATATGGGATTACGCAATATAATTTTAAACATGCCTTATATCATCACGGGACTCGGTAATCCGGGAAAAGAATACGAAAACACAAGACACAATACAGGTCGTATCGTTTTGGATATTATTCGCAAAGAACATGATGGTGAGGATTTTGTTTTTGATAAGAAGTCCAATTCATCTGTTAGCAAAATTACTATTGGTAAGGGTAAGAAAGCAGAAACAGTAACACTCGTTGCTCCGGAAACATTTATGAATAATTCCGGTAAGGCTATTGCTTATTTCGTCAAGAATGAAAAGGCTGCTTCGAAACTCATTGTAATATATGATGATTTTAATTTGCCTTTGGGTAGAATAAGGATTTCATTCAATCGCAGTTCAGGTGGTCATAATGGTATTGAGTCAATCATCAAAAGTCTCAAAACCGAGGCCTTCATCAGAATTCGTGTTGGTAATGCCAAAGAAACAAGCAAGGGTTTAGCCAAAGTGCCACATGGTGATGATAAGATTGAGAAATTTATTCTCGGTGAATACTCAGATGCTGAAATGAAAGAATTAAAAAAGATATCCAAGAACATTTGTGAAGCTGTATCTGTTATAATAAGTGAAAGTAAAGAGAAAGCAATGAGTATTTATAATGCTAACAATTGAAAAAATATGAATAAAACAAAAATAGTAAATAGAATAGTTTCGCTTGTGGGATTGGCTTTCGGTGCGTTTGCATTATCAGCTTTGGCTGGCTCATGGACAGCGCCAACACAAGCACCTCCTTCGGGAAATGCTGATGCACCACTCAATGTTGGTGTTACAGCTCAACACAAAGAGGGAACATTAGCGATAGGAAAGACAAGTGATGCTCTGACAGGACTCAAGTTGGACGTAAATGGCATTATAGGTTCTACAGGACTTTTTACGACAGGTGATCTATATGTGAATGGCGTGTCTTCTACAACACAACTTAAGGTGACGGGTGGATCTCCATCGATCGGTAAGGTTTTGACTTCAGATGCAAGTGGTAATGCTACTTGGCAATCACCTCCATTATCAGGTTCTTCTATAGTCATGGGCCGTGTACAAGGTTCAAGCGCGGCGATTACACTGAATCCTGGATCTTGGACAGTTATGGTTACAGCATATTTTGGTGAATGTAAACTAACTCCAGTTGTTATGAAAATTGATGGTGTTGAAATAGGTGGAAGTGGCATGGGAAGAGATGCAACTGATCTTGGTGATGAACAGGGTTGTGACCAAAATGCTGTTACGGGAATAGCCACAAATTTGGACAACACTAGAATACATACAGTGACTCTAGAAAAATTAACTGCAGATCCAGGTGATGAGTTTGCAAATTCAGATCCAAATAGAAGTCAGGTTAATAAAAGGCAATTTTGGTGGATTGCTGTTCGACAATAGTTTCGTGATTTTCCAAAAAGAAAAAAGCTCCTTTCGAGGAGCTTTTTTCTTTGTATTGTGAGATTATTATTTTTTCTCACTTACATAAGTCAATGCCATCTTTTGTTCCTTTGAATCAAACAAAGATATTTTGAAATTGTATGTCTTGCCGAGTTCGAGAGCCTTGCGAAGCTTCTCTTCAGAACCAAATTCTGATACATGGACCAAGCCCGCTACTCCTTCTTCAATAGAAGCCAAAGCGCCATGCTTGTTGAATTTGATAATAACTCCCGTAACAGGCATGTCTTTCTTGTATTTCTTGCTTGCTTCAACCCAAGGATTGGCTTTGAGCTGTTTCATGGATAGGGAAATCTTGCCTTCTTTGATCTCTATTATCTTGGCTTTGATTTTTTGACCAACTTTGACGAAAGCACGAGGATCTTCTACTAGACCCCAGTCAATCTCAGATATGTGTATGAGACCTTCTAGACCTTCTTCTAGTTTGACGAATACACCAAAATCAACGATGCCAGTTACCGTACCATCAACCTCATCGCCCAATTCATATTTGGAAACGATTTTCTCTTTTTCTTTTTGTTCTGAACCTTTCTCTGAGAATATCAGTTTGCCTTCTTTAGGATCGGCTGTGATGATAGAAACAGTGAGTCTTGTGCCTACTAGTTTCTTTAATTCCTCCAAAATCTTATCTTTGTCACCATCTGTTACTCTTGGATAGTGATCAGTTTTGAGCTGTGATGCAGGAAGGAAACCGACAATACCTTGCCATTCCATAAGAAGTCCACCCTTGTTTGCTTCTTTGACCAAAACATCGAGAGCCTTTTTCTCTTTGATTGCTGACTCAGCCTCACTCCATATGAGCGCCTGTCTTGCTTCTTTGAGTGATAATTCTAGATATCCTTCTGGGTGAGAATTATCAACTACTTTTGCAGCAATTACGTCACCGATGTTGATCTTTTTGATAACATCTCTTGCTACCATGTACTCACGACCGTATATGATACCTGTGCCGAATGGGGACAGGTTTACGTATACAGAGGCCTTTTCTATGGCAATCACTGGACCTTCGACTATATCACCGACTATTGGTGGGTTTTTCATTCCCGTTACCAATGTTCCCATGACACTAGTCTTCTGTTCTTCTGTCATAACCATACTATCCTTATCAATTGCTATAACTTTTTTCATGAATTTATTCGTGGCCGCTTTTTATGCTAATAAAATTAATTGCGGTTTTACACGAAATGATAATTTCTTATCATAACTGTTGGCTTTCGCCATATTGAAATCTAACATACAGAGTATGTTTTGTCACGTATTTAGGCGCCTATTTCTTGGCTTCCTTGAAAACGACGTGCTTGCGGAGTTTGGCGCTATATTTCTTGACTTCTATCTTACGCTCAACTTTCTTTTTGTTTTTGCGCGTCCAATAGACCTCGCCGGTTGCTTTGTGTCTTAGTTGTATAAGTTGATTTTGTGACATGTTATTGAGTACACAATATAGCGCAATATTGATTTTTTTGCAAAGGCAGTGAGCTCTATATTTAGAATGCGTGTGACAAGTACGATTTCTGCGGGCGATGAGGGAATCGAACCCCCGACAGCGGTTTTGGAGACCGCAGTTATACCACTTAACTAATCGCCCTCGTATTAACGTATATTACACTATTCGAGGTCGGTCCTCAAGAAGGTCGGACCTCCAAAAGGTCCGACCTCATCAGCGTTTTCGTACCAGGAAATCGCCTTATTTCTCTTGAACCAAGTCATTTGTCTTTTTGCATAATGTTTGATCTCCATTTCCAGTTCGGCGATCATTTGTTCCAAGGTTAGTTTGTTTTGTAAATGTCTCGCCATGTATCTGTATTCTAGGCCCAGTTCTTCCATTCTCTCAAAACTCAAACCTCTATTATGTAAATCTATCGCTTCGTTCAGCATTCCTTCATTCAGGCGATTTATTAGTCGAGCATGAATTCGCTGGTGCAATATTTCTTTCGGAGGATTGATGCCTATGAATACTGGCTCAAAAATAAACTCCAGCTGAGTCGTAGTCTCATGAGTTTTTTCTCCTGACTCTATTTCTATTGCCCGAATAAGTCTACGAGCATTTTTTCTGTCGGACTCATTCATGGTCTCGGCGCGGTTGATGTTTAAACTCTTTAATAGCTGAAATAATTCATCGACATTTTTCGTTTTTAGACTGGCCCTCAATTCTTCATCGGCTCCAACTTCAGGCAGGTTTGTATTGTTTATGAATGAATCAATATAAAATCCGGTTCCTCCACACAGAATCGGAACCTTATTGTGTTTAATAATTTCCTTTACTGCCTCAGTCGCAAGTTTTCTGAATAGCGTGACCGTGAATCTATCCTGCGGATCCGCAACATCAAGCAAATAGTGTTTTACACCTTGCATTTCTTCGTTTGTGATTTTGCCAGTCCCAATATTCAAGCCTCTATAAACTTGTCTTGAATCAGCAGATATCACTTCTCCATTTATTTCTTTTGCGATTCTAACAGCAAGGTCGCTTTTTCCAGAAGCGGTTGGGCCGAGAATGACTATAATTCTCACATTATTTATTTTTAGTGATGAATCTTTCATATATATTTCTTTTTCTCTTTAAACATATTTTATTGGTACTATGGTAAATTTGATTTAGAATATACAGCGATTCCTTTTTTCCAAACTTTATTATATACATCGAATGTCCCAAATGATTCGGTTTAGATTTGTGAATCCTACCGTTTACTTTCGCTACTTCTACAATTTTATTATGAAGCCAAGTGATGTGTTTTTTACTGGCTGATATAAATCGAACAATTATTCTGTTGTATATATATTTAGATTTGATTTTTGTATTATAGGTATCTGTATATGTTGTAATAGAGCCGTCGCCATCTAGATGACCACGCAAAAAATCAATAAAAAATTGATCTGGTATATTGATCTTTCCAATAGTAAGAGACTTTTTTTCTGTTAAACCAATCTCGATCAGATTTCTGTATAATCTGACGTTGCCAATTTGAATTCTATAAACCTGTGAATGTTTGTTTTTTGATTTTCCTATTGATGTATTTGTGGCATGAAAAATCTGCCTAATATTTTTAACTAGCTCAATATCCTTGGAAGTAAAAACAACATGACGTTTATCTGATGAAAGGTTTCCATCTGTTACGAGAAGACCAATTCCATAGGCCAAATCACTTGTCCATTTTATTGAATGCATTTGTGCCGGAGGTGGGACTCGAACCCACAAGAGGTTACCCCCACACGATTTTGAGTCGTGCGCGTAGACCAATTCCGCCACTCCGGCAATATATTTTCTGTTAGTAGTTTATATTACAACTTATCGACATGCAATACCCACTATTTGCGTGATATAATCTCTTCATGACAACACCATATGTAAATGATGCAATTTTTTGGATAGAAGTCGAGAAGATCGAACCCAATCCATATCAGCCTAGACGAGAATTCGACGAAGCCAAACTCAAAGACTTGGCAGAATCCATACGTATGTACGGAGTTTTGCAACCATTAGTCGTGACGAGGAAAGAAGTTTACCACGATGGGGGCGGTATGTCGGTGGTTTACGAACTTATTTCAGGTGAGAGAAGATTGCGCGCATCTAAGATTGCAGGTTTAGCACAGGTTCCTGCGCTCATAAGATCTGGACAAGAAGATGCCCAGGTCAAATTAGAAATGGCTATTATCGAAAATCTTCAACGCGAAGATTTGAATCCTGTTGATAGGGCAAGATCATTCGAAAGATTGACCAAAGAATTTGGCTTGAAACAAGCTCAGATTGCAGAGAAAATGGGTAAAAGTCGTGAGTATGTATCCAATTCCATGCGTATATTGTCTCTACCTGACGAAATGATAAATGCTCTAGAAGAGGGAAGAATATCTGAAGGTCACACAAGACCACTTCTTATGCTCATTGATAAGCCAGAAGAACAGATGGTTTTATTCAAGGAAATTATTACTAAGAAACTGACAGTTAGAGAGGCAGAATCTCTGGGACGTAGAGCTGCCACTGAAAAAATCCGTAATAAGGGTAAGTATCTAGATCCAGCAATAATAGAGCTTGAGAAAAACTTTACAGAGACTTTGGGAACGCGCGTCCGTATTGAAAAAAACAAAGACGGAGGCACGGTTACGATCGATTTCTTTAGTCCTGATGATTTGGTGGCTTTGTTAAACAAGTTAAATAAAGAGCAAAGTGAAAAGGTCCAACACAATACGAATACAGTAAATAATGAAAATACAAGTTCAAATGATGTTTCTAATTCAGCACCTATAGATGATCGACCCGAAGAAGAAGTTGAGAAAGAAAATACTGAAGATTTGTATTCCTTGAAAAATTTTTCAATCTAGTTTCAAATATTAATTATGAATCAGAAACGCCACCGCCCGTGGAAGGGGGTGGCGTTGCGGTGATGAGGCTGGGTATTTAGTTGATCAGTCCCATTCTCTCATCCTGCGTTATTACGAAAAAGTTTCGTCCAGCAGGCACCGAACGGCCAAGAGATCATGGTCCAACGTCGAACAGCTTGTCGACCATTCACGACTTGACCGTGAGTTGCGCTTTTGAAATGCGGAATAACTCGCACGCGCGGTTTGTTGCTTCCACGATGTCGCGTTACCGCGTGTCTGATTAATGGCGTGCTCTCGAATCCGTTTGAAGGGTTAACTTTTCCGTTCATGTGTGCTCCTTTGTACTCCTTTTTGACTCTAACTCCTTGTTCGAACATAAGAATATACCCATACAAAGAAATCTGCAAGAGCAAATTTCCACAGTGATTCTATTATTCTTTTTTCTTAGTAAATCTGCCTTTTCTCGGTGCCTTCGGAATAGCTAAAAGTTCTAGAGCTCTTTCGAGTGTAATATTGTAAACATCGTCAGGTATTTTGACTGAACGGAAATTGCCATCAGATGCCACATAAGGTCCAAACCTGCCTATCGACGCAGTCACTTCTTTGTTAGTTTTTGGATCAATGCCAAGAGTTCTGGGTACGCTCAAATATTTTAATGCATCAATTACCGTAACCTTGGAAGGATCAACATTTCGAGGTATGGATGCCATGCGTGGCTTGATACTCGGAGTATTCTCTGATGGGGAAGTTGGCTCGGCAGAAGTCGGAGTTACACTTTTTTGTTTTTTTGAAGAAGTTCTCTTCTTTTTTTCTAGTTTATAGCCAAGTTGAACATACGGACCAAATCTGCCGTTCAATACGAAGATCGGTAGTCCTGAAGTTGGATCCGTGCCAATAGGTTCATCTTTCTTGAATTCGACACCTTCCATGGTTAAGGCTCCATCACATTCTGGATATCTCGAACATGACATGAATTTGCCATTCTTACCAAGTTTGATATCCATATCACTGCCACATTTAGGACAGCGGAATTTGTCATCAGCCAAGCCAAGGTTTGTAATTTTTGCAATTTTGTCTTTTGCTTTCACATCATTGTGGAATGGGCCGTAAAAATCTTTTAACGTTTTCAAATATTTACGTGTTCCATTGGCTATATCATCTAGCTCGTCTTCCATAAGTGCAGTGAATGAATCACTGATGTATGTAGGGAAATTTTGTTCAAGGAAAGTAGAAACTACTTCGCCAGTATCGGTTGGTCTCAAAGCTTTGTTTTCCTTTGTAACATAGCCGCGGTCTTCTATGGTCTTACAAATGCTCGCATAAGTAGAAGGTCTGCCAATGCCTCTTTTTTCTAATTCTTTGATAAGTCCAGCTTCTGTGTATCTAGGAGGAGGGGTGGTCGCTTTTTCCATCGAATCAATTGATTGCAATTTAATATTGTCGTTCTTGTTACATTTCGGCAATCTTACTTCGTCACCCGCAGAATCAGGGTCTGCTTTCAACCACCCATCAAAAATAACTTTTGAACCTGTTGCTTCGAAATCAGGAACGGAATTTGATTCGGTGTTCGCAATAATCTTGGATCTTGCAATCATTGCGTCTGACATTTGAGAACTGACTGTTCTTTGCCAAATTAGCTTATATAGACGTTTTTGTTCATCATTTGCGCCCGCGCTTAACTTGCCGGAATTAGTTGGTCTTATGGCTTCGTGTGCTTCCTGGGCATTCTTGCTTTTGGTTGCGTATTTTCTGACTAGGACGTATTGTTCACCGAAATTTTTCTTGATTGTTTCTGCTATTTGTGCCAATGCTTGATTGCTCAAATTGGTTGAGTCGGTACGCATATAGGTTATATGGCCTGCTTCGTAGAGTTTTTGCGCTATGCCCATAGTCCTAGAAGGAGAAAAACCAAATCTCGAGCTAGCAACTTGTTGAAGAGTAGATGTTGTGAAAGGTGCTCGAGGTGAACGTTTTTGTTCTGTATTCTCAATGTCTTTTATTAGCCATTTTGATTTGTTTGCTTCATCAAGAATGTTCCTCACTACTTTTTCGTCTCGTGGCTCTTCTTTGCAGGTAAGGTCAATAATTTGATCGCTGAGAGTCTTCCATGTTCCAGATATTGTCCAGTACTTCTCTGGTATAAATGATTGTATCTCTCTTTCTCTTTCGACGATGATTCTGAGTGCGGGGGATTGGACACGCCCTGCAGAAAGTCCATATCGAACCTTTTTCCAAATAAGCTGTGACAAATCATACCCGAACAATCTGTCGAGCACACGCCTGGCTTCTTGGGCTGATCGTAAATTCTCGTCTATCTCTCTTGGATGAGTGATTGCCTCATTGACTGCCTCTTTTGTAATTTCGTGGAAAGTAATACGAGAAATTTTTGATTGGATTTTTGCTCCCAATCTATCGGCGAGAACTTGAGACAAGTGCCAAGCAATAGCTTCGCCTTCTCGATCAGGGTCGGTTGCGAGTATTATGTCTTCTGCTTTTTTTGCTTCTTTTGATATGTCAGCGATGACTGGTTCTTTCTTGGGGTCGATTTCGTAGTGGGGCACAAAGCCAGCTTCTATGTCTATAGCTTTTTTGCTTGATTTGGGCAGATCTCTTACGTGTCCCACAGACGCACGCACCAAATAACCATCTCCAAGATATTTGGAAATTGTTTTGGCTTTTGATGGTGATTCTACGACTACAAGTTTCATTATTGTATAAGTATTACACGACATTAACAAAAAACAAAATAATTGTTAATAAATATGCACTGGGCGAATATCTCTATGCAGTCATACATATAGATACTCGCCCCCGCCTTGTGCATGTTTGAAATACGCAGGTAAGTTACACTATTCGCAACTTAATTCATAATGGTTATTTCGACTTATAACCTTTCCTATACTATCAACTGATAGTTAAAGATTTATTAAAATAATTCTAAAGATTTATTAAATTTACAACTTGGCGAGATTTTCTATAGTGTCTACGATATAACCGCGTCCAGACATGTTATGTATGACATTGGGTTTGCCACCCTCGTTGAGTTTTCTTCTTAAGTTGCCGATGTGAGATTCTACGGTATTAGAGAACGGATCACCGTCTGCGGTCCAAACATGTTCCATGATCAGTCCTCTAGATATAACAATAGATTTATTTCTCAATAAATATTCCAGAATGCCGTATTCTTTGCTGGTCAAATGAATACTTTTTCCATCTCGCGTTACCATATGATTCACGGTATCTAGTTTGATATCTTCTATTTCTAGAATATTGTTGTTTTTAATTTCTTTTGGTCGTCGTGTTATTGCTTCAAGCCTCGCGTATAATTCTTGCAAAGCATATGGCTTGGTCATATAGTCATCTGCACCACGTTGTAAAGCCTCAACTTTTATATCAACGTCATCGACAATTGATAAGAACAATATCGGAGTTGTTTTACCAGCTCTACGTATCTCCGTAGTTACTATCAAGCCATCTTTATTGGGCAGAGAGTAATCGAGAATGATTGCATCGTATTCATAACTTCTGGCCAAGAATGAACCGTCCGCTCCGTCATGACTAACGTCTACAACATGCATTTCAGAATTCAAACCACGCTTAACAATATTTGCTGTATTAACGTCGTCTTCGATTAGTAATAATTTCATGGCACGATTATAACAATATGAAAGACTTATTGCCAACTTTTTTGTGCCCTCAGCAGGAATTGAACCTACATCTACTCCTTAGGACGGAGCTGTTCTATCCGTTGAACTATGAGGGCTCGGTAGATCACGACTTTAGATTATCACACTTTGAATATAAACATAAACATATGTTATACTAGCGCCATGACACCCGAAGATAGAATATTATTGGAGAGAACTTTGAAGCTTGCAGAAGAGAACAATGAAATGCTACATTCTCTTAGGAGAGCCCAGAGATTATCAACAACTATGCGAGGTATATATTGGGCTGTCATTTTAGCTTTGAGTTTTGGAGCATATTATTTCATACAACCGTATGTTGAGAATATGCTTAGTTTATATGGTCAGGTCCAAGACAATATAAACGCAGTGCAAGATGTAAGTGGTTCACTAAAGACGTTCCTGAAATAAGTTTTTAATGACATGCCAAGGTAAGCTGTCTTGGCAGAAATCATTTAAAATTATCATATACCGCCAAGGTAAGCTGTCTTGGCAGAAATCATTTAAAATTATCATATACTGCCAAGGTAGCTGTCTTGGTAGAAATCATTTAAAATTGTAATAGACCGCCAAGGTAGCTCAGTTGGTAGAGCATTCCCCTGAAGAGGGAAGGGTCACCAGTTCGATCCTGGTCCTTGGCACCAAAACGATTCAATATAAATACTGCGATTTACTGCGGGATGGGGTAACATTCGATCCTGGTCCTTGGCACCAAATTACTCAAAATCATATCGCGCAAATTGCGGGATGGGGTAACATTCGATCCTGGTCCTTGGCACCAAATTAATTATTGCGAGTAAACTTCATTTAGTTTGGCGCGTGTTTTTGGTCCAACAACACCATAACCTCTTTCTTTTTCATCTTTGACAACACCGTATTGTAGCTGGAATTTCTTCACGGCTTTCTCAGTAAGTGGGCCATAGAAACCAGTAATTTTCTTTTCAGGATAAATTTCATTTGATAGTTGAGATAAGAACTTCTGAAGATTTGTTACTTCACGAGACTGAGAACCTACAGACAATTCACTCATAAATGTTTTTGAATTAATATTTTTAGTATTATTTATGATTTGTGGTATTGCAAGAACCTTATCATTTGAGGTTATTGTGAATATGTTCGATATTGTTTCGGAAAACATGCCAAATGGGTTGAATATTCTAGTGTAAAGAGTATATTCTCCGTCTTTACAATCGGCATTTTTGTTCCTGTATCTTATCAAGGTTTTGCACATATCGAATTGAATATCATTTGAGTAATTTAGCATTATAGAATCAGTGAAATTTTTCGATAATGATATTTCAATCTTTTTTGCATTATTATTTGCGTTGGAGTTTAATCTAATGATTCGTTCGTCCTTTTGCGTAGAATTATTTTTTACTTGCTTAACTGATAGGGTAAGTTTAACATTTGCGCCATCTGTAAATTTTCTATTGTCCCAACCGATTGGTAATCTGCCCCCATAGGAGGTTGAAGAAGATGAATTTGAATTCGAAGAAGTATCTGTGGTCGTTGTTACTTCTTCGACCTCAAATGTTTTGGTTGAATAACCGTCTGAATAAGTGAAAGTAATTTGTCCTGAATTGTCTGCTGTATATGTACCAGTTTGCACGCCGTCTATTTTCAGTGCATAGGTTTTGCCAGGACTAAGATCACCAATAGTGTGGGCGGTCGTAACACTGTGTGTTGGACTAGATTCAACCCACTTTTTGTAGTAATTTCCTGATTTGTTCCAGTTTTTGATCTCTACATTTAATGTTGATGCTGAAGGTGCTATTCTCAGAGATGTTGAACTGCTGATGTGAATATCGATCTGTCTATCTATTGAATTGACTATTAATCCTTCTGCAGTGGTGCTTGCATAATCCAAACTAATCAAACCGTCTGTTATTGTTGTACTGGCATTTCCAGATGGTGGTGTGATTGAAAGATCCGTGTTGACTACATTATCAATAGAAGAATCAGACGGATACATGATATAACCATCACCCATAACTGTGTTCGTTACACCTTTGAAGAATTTGACGATGCTTTGGATAGTAGATGATGCCGTTGAAAGAGCTGGTTCATAATATGTAGTTTTTCTTCTCTCGAAAATAGTACGTATTTCATCTCCAGTAAGGGCTCTGTTATATATTCGTACATCATCAATGAAACCGTTGAAGAATCGACTTGAATTATTCCATTTACCCATATACAAACCGGTTGTGGTTGCATCAATGCTTCCTGTGAGTGTTCTAGCTATCGCCGCTCTTAGTTGTCCGTCAAAATATATCTTGATTTCTGGATATGTGAGAGATTGACTATCTGCGACAGCGAATACATGATGCCATTTTCCGGCTTGTTCAGATGCAGGAATAGTGTACTGTATAGAGTTGTAACCAGCACCATTTGCAATCGCCACTTTTATATCTGATTGTAGAAGAACGTTTCTTTCCCATGGAACTGAAAGATAGAAACCTCTTTGGGTCGTGTTACTACCAGAAAAGTCACCTGTAGACTTGTCGATGATAGCTGAACCCCAACTACTTCCTGGTCCTGCTATGTACACCCATGCTCCGAAACTTATTCCGCCAGTGCCGAAATTGTTTAGACTTGCGGGGTTTCCTGCAGTAGCATAATCATCCTTACCATCGAATCTAAGAGCAGAACCAGTTGAGAATAATTGTCCATCCTTTGGACCCCAAGCACCTCCGTCTGTGTCAGTTCTAGCTGCTCCATATATGGTTGCAGTATTATTGTTGGAAGAAGAATCTGTCAAAAGGTTACTTGATTGTCTCACTGATACAGAATCAATATATGCCACACCTGTAGTCGTCTCTGAATTAAGATAAACTTTTATTCTAACACTAGTAGTACTTGTAGCAGTGAATCTTACATTCATCATGTAATATCCTGTTGTTGTAGCCGTTGTTAAGGATTGAGTGGCGAGTATTACAGAATTTGTAAGATCATACGCTTCTACGTACAGAGTGCCCGCGGTTCTTGAATTGAATCTTTCATAAACTGATAACTGATATTTTTCATTACTAACAGTAGTTATATTTTGGGTAATGCCAAAACCAGTTGCATTATTTGAAGTGGCCGTAAGTTTGACAGCATGTGAACCAGCGTTAACTATAGATGTCTCGTCTGTAACGTCTCTGACTCCAGTAGAAGTAGCATTAATTGTCCAATTATCTATATTAGTTCCTGTCCATGATTCGAAACTGCCATTTTGTATAAGTTCTGTGCCGGGTGTCTGTTCATCCATCTTAAAATGTGCAACGAGGCCAGAAGTTATGCTGTCCTTTGTAAATGTATTGTCATAGCTAGAAGTAGAAGTAGCACTTGAATTGCCGTAGTACATGAAATATTTTTCACCAGTAACACCCAATCTGGTAATCGCTTTATCTTTCATCATTTTATAGACATATATATGACCGAGAGCAACATACCAAACGTCGGTCCTATTTGCTATATACGTAGTGTGTAGATCTGCATACTGTCCTGTTGCTAGGTTAACGCTGGCCGGATGAAACATCAAATGATATATGGCACCTCTTGCATATGTCGCATCAAAGACCGCATTAAGTGCGGTTGCGTCTGTTAATCCACTATCGGTTCCCATTCTTTGAGTATATCCTATCTGCCCATATACACCGTACTTTGAGTCCCAATCAGCACTATGATACTTGTCGTATTCAATTGCAGAAAATACGTCGCGGTTTGCTAGGTATTTATATTTTCCAAGTGTAGTATACACACTCGTATCTTCATTACCTCCGGGGGCGATCCAGGTATACAAATAATCTGTAGAACCTTTCCTGAATAATGGAGGGAATACCAAGTTGTTTATAATGCTATTTTTACTATCACCTATTTCAACATCATAGTCTGCATATGGTGTCACGGTGTGGTTCGTAGAGTGTGAAGCCGGCTCTATATATCCTGCGTTAACTTTATTTTGAACGTTTGTCCAGTTTGGAACTCTACCAACCCCTGTTTCTATACCTACAGCAAACCAGAGATGCTTACTAGAAAGCATGTCACAAGAACTGGCGAAAACAGTTTCTCCAGAACTTGTCCAGTCATCTCCAGATATTGTTACTCCCGCAACGCGATTGTCATAATAGTCAGTAATTTTTTTGTAAGTACCAACTTGAGTTCCGCTCGAGTTAACAACTTTTATAAATATGTCATTTGAATTGGCGTCAAACGCAGCAGAAACATAAGCTTTGTTGTTTGTGTAATCAAATCTTACTGCGTCAATGCCGTTGAAAAAATCACTGGAAGTCTTTTCGGTAAGCTGAGTCCAACTTGTTGATGTTGCTATATACTTAACATATGCCTGAAGACCTGATGAACCAGCAGGGATATCGAATTCATATGTTACTGGATATGACAGACCGTAATTATCTCTAAGTGTAGATGAAGCGTTGAATCCGTAGTATTCTGGAACCGAAGTAGAAGCGGCTGTGATATTAGCCCAAATTACAGCATTCTTATTCGTGGAATCCCAATTTTCAATGAAAAAGGGAACCAAGCTCGTCTTGTCAGAAGAAGTGATCCTAATGTCTGAACCGTCAACAGCAGCTTTTCTAAAATCAATATAATTTGATTTTGAGGTATCATTACCTTGAATAATGATTCTGGTTTGATAGCCAGAAGGTGTTGATGTGCCCACATTGTCTAGGATGAGTGGCGCTCTAAAATTCCAACCCGTAAGCCATGTATCGGCAGCTTTTGCCATATTGTCTCCAATGACTAAAATAGCAGCTATGAATATTATTGAAAGAATTAAATATTGAGGTGCAAAATACTTAGTAAAATTTCTTCGAATATCTCCGTGGGATTTGATTTTCATATGGTTGTTTTTGTCTTATATAATCAGATTATATACTATTTCCGGACGAATTGTCTCTTAAAGATGTTAATATAATTGCGTCCTTGACTAAATAAAGAAGATAGTATATAATTGTGAGGTAATATAAAATAGGTATATAATACCTAATACAATAATATGATTAAAAAAACACTATATATAGCATCTTTTTTTGCCCTGATTCTGGTTTCTTCCTTTGTCTTCACTCCTGCCAAGGCACAAGCTGTTGAGTTAGAGAGAATTTTGGATCCTCTTTGTCTTTTTACTTGCAATAGAAATAACA
This sequence comes from uncultured Candidatus Saccharibacteria bacterium, assembly GCA_964406895.1. GTDB lineage: Bacteria > Patescibacteriota > Minisyncoccia > Phycocordibacterales > PALSA-1337 > C7867-002. The sequence continues at coordinate 133,505 of CAYOTK010000001.1, forward strand.
ATTCTTCTTATAATAACTACAATCATATTTACGAGAATTATGACAATAACTACAACAATTACAGACGTGAACCAACGACTCCATCATATTCGTACGACAACAGACCGCTAGAAGCGTTAAGAGTAACTTGTTATCCAATGCCTACTTCAATACAAGTCGGTGGCAATGTTCAGTGGGTTGCTTCTGCATACGGAGGTAATGGCTCATACAATTATTCTTGGACTGGTACAGATGGTTTGAATGGCTATGGCTCATCAGTGACAAGAATTTACAACAACACAGGTACAAAAAGTGCCACAGTAAACGTTATTTCCGGTTCTCAGAATATATCCAAAAACTGTGATTCTTATGTGAACGTTTATGATAATTATCAATATTATCAACCTTACAATCCTCCAGTTTATTATCCTCAGCAAACTTATTACCAGAATTATTATCCATCTTTATCTGTTTATTGTAGTGCAAACACTACTTACGTTAACAATGGCAGTTCTGTAACATGGACAGCATATCCTTCGGGTGGTAACGGTACTTATACTTATTCTTGGAGTGGTACTGATGGTCTATGGGGTTCAACTCAAAATATTTATTTCAACTACGTGAATCCTGGAAGTAAGTATGCTTCAGTCACTGTGTATTCCAATGGTCAAACAGCTACACAGAGTTGTTCAAATACAGTGAACGTAGCTAATACTTCTAGCAATTATTACAACCCAGTTTATTACGCTCCCGCTGTTACTTACAATAGTAATAGTCTTGATATTGGTTGCTATTCTGATCCTTCTTCTATAACGCCAAATCAGCCAGTCACATGGAATGCTGAAGTTACTGGTGGTGTTGGTCCATATACATATTCTTGGACCGGATCGGATAATCTAACAGGTTCACAAAGTTCTGTAGTCAAATATTACAGCACGGCCGGTACAAAAAATGCTATCGTTACTGTCACGTCGGCAAATGGCAAAACAGGCGTTAGGGCATGTAGTAATACTCTTGCCGTTCGTTCAACTTCCAGTAATGTAGCGAAGAAGGTTACAACTACTACTGTTGCAAAACAAGACAGTACAACACAAACAAAAACTCAAGATAATACTGCCAAGGGTTCAATAGGTGGACTTACTGCTGCATCATTATTCTCATTGGATAATGTTCCGTGGGGTTGGGTAGCGGTTCTCATCATACTAGTGCTATTCGCTACGGTTTTGTATTTGCTATTCAATAGGAATAAGATATAATATTTCTCATGGATAAATCATTTGAGATTGGAAAGCCAACTTCTGATGAAGGAGTGTCTCATTATCGTGATGAAATATTAACAATCATTAATGATATTGAAATCAAAGTAAGATCTGTTGTTCCTGATGAGTTGTTACATAAAGAAACTCATGAAAAAAAACATATTGATGCTCGAAAAGAAAGAGAGCAATATGAAGAAATTAGACAAGACGTGTGTGCGTCTTTCGGTGTATCATACGATGATGAGCATGTATATTTACATGACAGTATTGAGGGTACGCAAAGAGCTTTAAGAGCTTTTTATGTTCTAATTGATTCAATTAATAAACAGGCATTTTATGGAGAGGGAAGAATTGATCACAATACTCTTTTAATAAAATTATGTGATAAGTTGGCTGCTTTTGATGGTGTTTCAACTTATGAATCAGTTACAAGAGCGATGGATGAAGAACCATTAAAATACTTGATTTTTAAAGGTTTTCTGAGTAAAAAAGAATTTAAGGAATTATCTGATGCGAGTCGTTCTGTATTGGAAACACCTATTATAGACGGAAATGGTCACAAAATTTCTACACCTAGTACATGGTTTGTGACTGGACATAATATTCCAGAGGTAAAATGAGTAAAAAAATATTGTTTTTTAATTTCTCTTTACAATTTTCTCCACAAACATCTCCACGATTTTAGAAATGTCTTTCTGCCCAACTTGTCCCTCATCGCGACTTTCAAGTGTGACTTTGTTTGCGGCAATATCCTTATCACCAATAATGATGAAATAGGGCACGCGACTTGTTTTGGCCTCGCGGACCTTCTTGCCGAAGCCATTATTGGAATTGTCTATTTCTGCTCTTATCATCTTGGAACGCAATGTATCAGTTATTTGTTTTGCTGTATTTATATGATTTTCACCGACTGGAATGACTTTGACTTGGACAGGAGCAAGCCAGAATGGGAAGTTTCCTCCATAATGCTCGATCAAAAATCCAATGAATCTTTCATGAGTACCTAGCGGTGCACGGTGAATACAGAGTGGTGTTTGCTTCTTGCCTTCGTTATCAATATATTCAAGATTGAATCTTTTCGGCACAGCAAAGTCGACTTGATTTGTGGCTAATGTAAATTCACGACCAATTGCGCTCCATACCTGTACGTCGATCTTTGGTCCATAGAAAGCGGCTTCGTTAGGGATTTCAACATATGGAATTTTTGATTCTATGAGAACGTTTCTAACCATATCTTCAGTTTTTTTCCATAGAGCAGGCTCATTGACGAATTTCTCACCCAATCTCTTAGGATCGTGAGTAGAGAAACGCATAACGTACTTCTGAATATTGAATATTTTGAAATATTGCAAGTACATTTCATTGACTGCACGGAATTCCTGGGCAAACTGCTCTTTTGTACAATAAATATGCGCATCATTCATGAGCATGGCTCTTACTCTCATAAGACCGAATAATTCGCCACTTTTTTCATGTCTGTAACACATACCGTATTCGGCCAGACGAAGAGGTAATTGTCTGTAACTTCTCGGTTCAGCTGCAAATATCTTGTGATGATGGGGACAATTCATGGCTTTCATATAATATTTGCCGCCCTCGTATTGCATAGGAGGGAACATGCTGTCTTCATAATATGGCAGGTGGCCACTGCGCAAATACATTGAATCTTTAGCAATATGCGGAGTGTGCACGCGCTCATAATTCATTTTGAATTCTGTTTCCTTCGCCAATTTCTCGAGTTCCTCTATGATTGCGCCACCATTTGGTAACCATAATGGCAATCCTGGACCCACATCATCATCGAAGCAAAAAATACTCATTTCTTTGCCGAGTTTTCGGTGGTCTCGTTTTTCTGCTTCAGCCATCATCTTCTCATATTCATCAAGTTCTTTACCTGAATGAAAAGCGAGGCCGTATATTCTGGTTAGCATCGTATTGTTCTCATTGCCACGCCAGTATGCGCCTGCAATATGAGTAAGCCTAAATGAATCGGCGAGGATTTCTTCGGCGGGACTATCCGAATGACCACCACGGCATAAGTCCGTGAATCCCGAATGCGATGATTGGTTATTGGTTATTGGTTTTTGTTTATTGGAATCTCCACCTGCTGTATACAAAGTCACCGGTTCTTTCTTCGCTACTATTTCATCAATCAGCTCGAGCTTGTATTTGTTTGAGCTAAAAATTTTCTTTGCCTCATCGGGTTGTACTTCTTTGCCTACTATAGTCTTCCAATGGGGAAGTATTTTGCGCATTGATTTTTCTATGGACTTCAAATCATCATCGGTTGGTTTCTTGTCTGCAGGGAATTCGAAATCATAATAAAAACCATTATCTATGGCGGGTCCTATTGTAGGTTTTGCTTCCGGATAATGTTCGAGTACTGCCGCTGCCAATAAGTGAGCTAAAGTATGGCGCTTGGCCATCAGTTTTGGGTCGTTGTTATGCATGCGTTAATGATAACTTGTTTCAAGCATGTAAATCAAGGTCGGACCTCTAAGAGGTCCGACCTTGAAAAGTTTACAACGCTTTCACTCGCTCTATAATGAATCCTTTCTCGCCATTTTTGACATTTACTGTGACTTTAAAGGCCAAACACTTGTCTGACTGTATTGAACTATGGAATTCACGATAAACTCTAGGGAAAACAACTGCTTCTGCGGAGCCTGAAAAATCTGATATTGAAATAAAGGCCATAGTCTCATTATTTTTCGTTTGAACCGTTCTGACTTCATTTATAATTCCTGCAAAGACTACAGAATCACCTTCTTTAATTGTTTCCAAAGCCTTTTTTATATTCATGTCTTTTTTCATTATTGACTCTTTGTATTTATCAAGAGGATGACCTGAGACATATAAACCAAGCAATTCCTTCTCCCATGAAAGTTTTTCTTCTGCTGTTGCCTTATTTGTTTCGATAAGTCGCAATTTTGGAATACTCGAATGATCTTCCATGGCTCCGAAAAGTGAAGTTTGATCTGAATGTTTATTGGCGTTTTCTTTGTTATATTCGAGCAAGAGATCCATGTTTGCGAGCATCACACCTCGATCTTCACCGAAGCAATCCATAGCTCCAGATTTGATGAGTGATTCTAGAGATTTCTTATTCAAATTCCTGTCTTTAACCCGATCCAAGAAGTCGGCCAAAGAACGATACGGGCCATTCTTTTTCCTTTCTTCAATGATTGCAGTAGAGATGCCTTGGCCGAAATTTTTGATTGTTACGAGTCCGAATCTTATGCGGTATTTATTTTTTTCGGGACTATTTCCGGAAACATCTGACGTAGAGGAAGTTTTGTCATCTTTAATAACTGTGAACTGACTATAACTTTCATTGACGTCAGGAGGCAAAATAGGAATATTCATATGCTTACACTCTGTGATAATTTCGGCAATCATGTCATTGTCGCCGGATTCTGCTGTAAGAACTGCGGACATGTATATTTCAGGAAAATTGGCCTTCATATATGCGGTCTGGTAGGCGACTTTACCGTAGCTTGCGGCATGGGCTTTGTTGAAACCGTAACCTTGAAATGGTTCGAAGAGTTTCCAAATATCCTCACTTTGTTTCTTTGTTAAGCCACCGTGTTTCTGGCAACCTGCCACGAAAATTTCATGTTGTTTCGCCATTTCTTCAGGTATTTTTTTACCAACGGCTTTTCTGAATTTATCAACTTCACCCCATGAATATCCTGCAACGTTAATAGCGGTCATGAGTAGATCGTCCTGATATACAAGTACTCCGAATGTTGGTTCCAAGAAATCCTTCATCTTAGGATGCAAGTATGCTGCAGGTTTTTTGCCGTGTTTGCGAGCAATATATTCATTTATGTTTTCTATTGGTCCTGGGCGATATAGAGCGACCATAAGATTGATATCGGTAATGGCTGTTGGTTTGAGATCTTTCAAATATTTGGTCATGCCTGAACCGTTGAGTTGGAATAGACCTATTGTTTCTCCTCTGGCTAGCATTTCAAATGTTTTTTTGTCATCGGTCGGGATATTTTCTATGTCTATATTTATGCCTTCAATTTTCTTTACTCTTTCTACGGCATCAAAAAGAATGGCAAGGTTGCGTATGCCAAGAAAGTCGAATTTCAATAATCCAGCATCTTCGATAGCGTGCATGTCGTATTGAGTAATGATTTTGTTTTCTCCTTTTGTATCAAACTGTAATGGCGAGAAATTGACCAGCGGTTCGGGCGCTATGACTACTCCTGCCGCGTGCACAGAAATGTGTCGTGCACAACCCTCAATTTTCTTTGCCATGTCTATGATCGTTCTCGTGTCCTCGTCAGATTCGTACAGATTTTTCAATTCTGCCGTGTCTTCAAGAGCTTTGTCGATAGTCATGGGGAAGCCCTGTGAACCCATTGGTATGAGCTTTGATATTCGATCACCAACCTCATATGGATATCCCATTGCGCGTGCGACGTCACGAACGGCTCCGCGCGCCATCATGGTACCGAATGTACCGATTTGAGCTACTTTGTCTTCACCATATTTGCGTCTTACGTACGCTATCATTTCATCTCTGCGATTATCGGCGTAGTCCATATCTATGTCAGGCGCTGACGGTCTTTCTGGATTCAAAAATCTTTCGAAAGGAAGATTGAGTTCTATTGGATTGACGTTTGTAATTCCAGACAAATATGTAACCAATGAACCCGCTACGGAACCTCTGATCGTAGTAAGGATATGATTCTCATGAGCAAATCTAAGCAGATCGGATACTACCAAAAAGTATGGTGCATAACCTTTGTCGCGAATGACTTTGAGTTCGTATTCAACTCTCTCCATTACTTTGGGTGTTTGTTTAATTTTTCTTTTTTCGAAGCCATTCATGACTAGATATCGCAATTCGTCATCATATCCTCGTCCGCTCTCTACTATATATTTCGGGAATACCCATTTGCCTAGATTCAACTCAAGATTGCACATATCTGCGATTTTGCTTGTGTTTTCTAGTGCTTCTGGCATATGTGAAAAAAGCTCTTTCGCTTTATCAGGAGATATAAAGGAGAAATCATCATCATCGCTGTCACTTATTTTTTCGCCAGTGTCAGAATGAGAGTTGACGCGAGCCAATGTCTCTCTTGCTATTCTATCTTCTGGATGAATGTAATATACATCGTGAGCAGCCATGATAGGTATATGTTCATCTCGCGCAAATGAAACTAACTTTTGCATATGTGCTTCGTGGCCGTCTATTTCTGGATGTCGGGTTATCTCAATATATAGTCTATCGGCAAATATTTTCTTCAGAAAATTGGCTGATTCGGTGGCTTTATCATTATTTGTGCCTTTTAGTAATTGTGATATTTCTCCCGAAAATGATGGTGATATACATATTAGACCCTCGTTGAATTTTTCTATAAGTTCGCGATCAATTCTGGGTTTATAATAGAAACCTTCGAGGTTAGAATATGTAACTAACTGCATTAGATTCTTATAACCAATTTCATTCATGGCAAGAAGTATGAGACGGCTGCGTCTATTATCAATGCCTGCTTGCATGTCTTTTCTCGTACGTGAAGCAACATAGAAATCAACGCCGATTATGGGTTTGATCTCTTTTTTCTTGCAGTACTTGTAAAACTCAATCGCACCGTACATGTTGCCACTATCGGTAAGAGCGAGAGATGTCATGCCGAGTTTCTTGGCTTCACCTACAAGATCAGGAATTTTCGGTAATGCTCCTAGTAAAGTGTAGTGTGAGTGGGTGTGGAGATGAGTGAATGACATAAATACAGTATAAGGCAAAAATAAAAGAAATTCTAATATTTGAGCTTGATGTTATGCATATGGTCTGAGATGATGTCTGTGTGAGCGATATAAAATATATTATAGGTATTGATGAGGTGGGAAGAGGTCCTATAGCCGGCCCCGTAACTCTGGGTTCATTTGTCTTTCTTGATCATAAAGTCAAGAAGAAATTTAAAGGTGTTAAAGAATCAAAACAATTAAGTGAAAAGAAAAGAGAAGAATGGTTTGCAGTCATCACGGAAGCAAAGAATAATGGGGAGGTAGACTTTGCGGTTGATTTCCAATCAAGTAAGATTATTGACTCAAAAGGTATTGTTTTTGCAATAAATAAATCTTTGGCAATTGTTCTCAAGAAATTAAATTTAAAGCCAAGCTCATGTCGTGTATTATTGGATGGTGGTTTGCGAGCTCCGATTCAATATCGTGATCAGAAGACCATAATAAAAGGCGATGAAAAAGAAATGGTGATTGCTCTTGCGTCTATTTGCGCAAAAGTGAGTCGAGATAGATATATGATAAAAATATCAAAAAAATATAACAATTACGATTTTCAAATTCACAAAGGATATGGTACAAGGAAACATTATATGGCCATAAAGAAACATGGATTGACCGATATTCATAGAAGAACTTTCATCTCTGGCATAAATGATAAAAAACATATATTCTTAAATCATGTTTAAATTTGAGATCAAAGTAAAATCCAAAAACAGTATGGCCCGTGCTGGCATCATAAAGACTGATCACGGCGACATAGAGACACCCGCTTTTATCCCTGTAGCGACAAAGGCAACGATCAAAGCATTGACTCCAGAACAAGTGAGTGATTATGTTGAAGCGCAAGCAATTCTTGCAAATACATATCATTTATATTTACAACCCGGTACCGAAATTCTCGAGAAATCTGGTGGTCTCGGTAAATTCATGAATTGGTCCAAGCCAACGTTCACTGATTCTGGTGGTTTCCAAGTATTCTCTCTTGGTTCTGCTTGGGGTAAAACTATTAGCAAACTCGCAAAGAAAGATAATAGAGATAAAACAGACGATAGGGATTCACATGTGAAAGATGTGGAAGATATATCTTCAAATGTGGTCGATCACAAACCATATGCAAAAATTGATGATGATGGAGTTACTTTCAAGTCTATTATTGATGGAACGACTCATAGATTCACACCCGAAAAATCAATAGACATACAGACGTCTATTGGAGCAGATATTATTTTTGCTTTTGATGAATGTGCTTCACCTGATGCTGATAGAGATTATCAAATCATTGCCATGAATAGAACTCATGAATGGGCAAAAAGGTGTTTATCAGAACTCGCTAAAAATTCAGGTAAATTACCGTATGAACAAGCGCTTTTCGGCATAGTTCAAGGAGGTAGATTCGAAGATTTGAGACAGATAAGCGCAAAAACAATTGGTAGTATGCCATTTCATGGATTTGGAATAGGTGGTTCTTTCGATAAGGGCGATGTGGCTACGGCAGTTGCTTGGGTTAATAAAGAATTACCAGAAGATAAGCCGAGGCATTTATTGGGCATTGGTGAGCCTGTAGATGTCATTCTGGGCATAGAAAGTGGCGCTGATACTTTCGATTGTGTTACAGCCACAAGAATGGCTAGAAACGGTTCTCTCTATACTGCAAAGGGCAGAATCAATATTCTAAACGCACAATTTACAGAAGATCTGGGTCCTATAGACAACGAATGCACTTGCTATACATGTTCAAATTATTCTCGAGCCTATATATCGCATCTTTTCAGAGCAAAAGAAATGCTAGCGGGAACATTATCTTCAATTCACAATTTGTTTTTTATAACAGATTTGGTGAGACGATCTAGACAAGCAATAATTAACGGTGTTTTCGATAAATTCAAAACTGACTTCTTGTCAAAATATAAATAATTAGATTTCTTGGGGTTTATAGTCATCTGGTGCTTTCTTGAGCCACCATTCGACCTGCTCATGCTCGAGTAAACCTTCTTGAGAGCCGATGAACTGAGATACAGACATAGAATTGATAGGTGCACGAATAAGGCTTTCGAGAGGGGTCATGCCCAGCGCTAAATATGTGACAAAAGTAGAAGCAAATGCGTCACCACAACCAGTCCTTTCTACTGCAGGTCTTGGGTTGGGGTACATCGGCATTTTATAAAAATGATCACCATCAAACATATAAGCGCCGTTTACGCCATCTGTAATGATTGTGAGTTTTGGACCCTTCGAATGTATACCTTTCAATAGGTATTTGATATCTCGAGAATCGTTAACCAAAATTCTCTGTGCTTCTTCTAGGTTTGATATGAATACCTCGCTTCTTTCATAGAAAAATTTCATTTTATCCAAACCAAGTTTGATCTGGAATGTTCCAGGTTGGAATGCTAATTTGATACTTGGGTTTTTCTCTAGATGATTTTGTATTGAAGCATAATATTGCGGAGAATATGCACCTATTGAAGTTAAATATATCCATTTGCTTTGTGGCAAAGATGGTAATTTATAATCATAATCAACATGATTGACTAGGATAGTCCTGTCATTCTCGTACCATAATACAAAATGATAGTTCGTGGCTTTGTCATAATGTTTGGTAACGAATCTAGAGACTACTTTGTTTCGTTGCAATTCATCCAAACATTCCTTGCCATTGTCGTCATTGCCTATATCAGAAACAAGTAAAGATTTTAGACCAAGTCTAGAGGCGCTGACTGCTGCATTACTTGCATTGCCAACAGCTCTTATGACTTTTACATATTCGAAAGGGATCTTTTCCTTGAATGGCATGCACAATTCACAGTTTTGTTTGTCGAGTCTGCAATGTATAGATGCGTCTTTCAATCTTATGAATGCATCAGTAGTAATATCACCGATTGATACAAGATCAATTTTTTTTGTGAACATGTGTTTAGTATATCATCTTGTGATTTTGTGGTAAAATATATCCATGTCAAATTTTTCATTGAGATATCATATTGAAAATGCAAAACAAAAAGGTGTGGCTATTGGGCATTTTAATATTTCAACATTAGATGGTGTGTGGGCGGTTGCTGATGCGGCACAAAATCTAGGTGTGCCAGTTATTGTCGGAGTTTCCGAGGGTGAAAGAGATTATGTGGGAGTAGAGCAGATCTCGGCTGTTATTGCTTCTATCAGGAAAGCTAGAAATCAAGAAATATTCTTGAATGCTGATCATACATATTCATTTGATAAAGTTCAAAAAGCCATTGATGCCGGTTTCGATGCAGTTATATTCGATGGAGCTCAATTATCTTTCGATGAAAATATAGCAACGACCAAAAAATGTGTTCAATATGCCAAACAAAGCGGAAGAGATGTCTTGGTCGAAGGTGAGTTGGGTTACATTGGTACATCTTCAAAAATTCTAGATTCTATACCAGAAGGCGCCGCCGTAAAGGAAGAACAATTAACCAAGATTGACGATGCTCTATCATTTGTTAGTGAAACCGGTATAGATTTGCTAGCTCCTGCAGTCGGTAATATTCATGGTGTTGTGAAGGGGGGTGATCCAAATCTCAATACTGTAAGAGTCAAAGAAATAAGTTCAACCGTCAAAATACCTCTTGTTTTACACGGCGCTTCGGGTAACACGGCTTCAGATATTCAGGAATCAATAAGAAACGGTGTAGCGATTGTCCATGTAAATACAGAATTACGTATTGCATACAGGAGTGGTTTGGTATCAGCATTGTCTTCTGAGCCGGATGAATTATCACCTTACAAATATCTCAAATCCGCAAAGAACGCCATGCAAAAAGTCGTCGAAGAAAAAATAAAGATCTTTAATTTCATCAAATAAAATGAGCCAGAAAGTTTTCGTCACTAGGAAAATTCCAGAAAATGGCATCAATATGCTAAAAGAAAAGGGTTATGAGGTAGACATAAATCCAAACGATAGACCACTGACCAAAGATGAACTTATTACAAATCTTAAGTCCAAGAATTATGATGCTGTTATCACTCTTCTCAATGACAAAATAGACAAAGATGTTTATGATTCCGCTCCAACAGTAAAAATTTTTGCAAACTATACTATTGGTTTTGATAATTTTGATATCGAAGAAGGGAAGAAGCGGGGAGTTTATCTCACAAATGTTCCTGGTGGGGGTGCAGATAGAGTGGCAGAGCATACTTGGGCGCTTATTTTGGCATTATCTTGTCGCATAGCTGAAGCAGATCGCTTCGTTCGAAGTGGGAAATATAAGGGTTGGGATCCGATGTTGCTTATGGGTACCAGGATCAAAGGCAAGACTATTGGTTTGTTGGGGGCAGGGCGCATCGGCACGGAGGTTGCGAGAATTGGTGCGCAGGGTTATGGAATGCGGGTGATTTATAATGATGTTTGCCGAAATGAAAAAATTGAGAGTTTGTTTAATGCTTCATATTATTCATCGGCAAAAGATATCTTGGTTCAATCAGATATCGTTTCTATTCACGTACCTCTTATGCCCACTACTCATCATTTGATAAATTCAGAGAATATTCATTTCATGAAGAAAACTGCTTTTATTATCAACACATCGAGAGGTCCAGTTATAGATGAGCAGGCTTTGGTAAATGCGCTGAAAAATAATGTCATAGCCGGAGCTGGTTTGGATGTATATGAAAATGAGCCAAATCTAACACAGGGTCTAGTCGATCTAGAAAATGTCGTTCTTACACCTCATATCGCATCTTCCACTCTGGAATCAAGAGAAGAAATGTCTCGAGTAGCAGCTCTCAATGTTATCAACACGCTTTGTGGTTGCAAGCCTGACTGTCTAATATATAATTAACATCATATATGGCATCAGGCGTTGAATTTGATGAAGATACAATTGGAATGACTGGCCCTGCAAGCCAGGCTCAGCAATCCAGAAGTCCAGCAGATTTCCTAAGATCAAGCCCAGCATATGTAGATCCGAATACAGTTACGGGACTCAAGGGGTGGGTGTTGAGACATGGTTTTGCCAAGAATTCAAAGTCGGCTGAAATCCTGTTACTGGTAGTCATGGTTTTCAACTTCGTTATAACTTTTTTGGTAATAAGATATTTCGTAAAATAAAAATAATATGAATTATAAAACAAATAAGTATAGTAAAGCATTCACACTACTAGAATTGCTGGTAGCGGTTTCGGTCATAAGTATGATGTCTTCAGTGGTCTTAGCCGCGGTGCAGAATGCTCGAGACAAGGGTAGAATATCTGGAGGTATAAGGTTTGCAACAAATGCTTACAGAGCCTTTGGAGACAAGATGGCTGCGTATTTTGATTTTAATGGTAATCCGACTTACAAGGATGTTGCAGGTAGCATAGCAATGGCAAGTCCAACAAGCGCACCAGCATTATCAGGACAAACACCAACTAAACAGTCAACATCTTATTCTTCTTATGCATATAGCTCTATCAATTTTGTAAGAAATACACCCTCAGGAACTTATCAGTATTTGAGAACATACAATTCATCTACGAATCAGGCTATAGTTTTGTCACCGGCAGGAGCGATATCTGTTTGGATCAGGGCCAATGCGGATGCATCTACAGATAACTTAATTGTGGCGGATGGAGCTGGCACCCCAACTTTTTCTATGTATATACCAAATTCGTCTTCTGCGTCAAATGCAAATCAAGTTGTTGTCGTAGAAAAAACCACGCTAGCTTCCGGTGTTACTGTTGCTGATGGTAATTGGCATAACATAACATGGTCTTCTCCAATCAATGGACCAGAGAAGTTGTATGTTGATGGTAATTTGGTAGACCAGGAAGATATTGTAGGTTCGAGATCAAGTAAAAACTTTTTCTACCTCGGATATAATGGAAAAATTCCAGAAACTGCAGGAGCTATGGCTTTCCAGGGCGACATGGACGACTTCATGATGTTCCAACAAGACCTTGCTGAGAGTGAAGTCAAACAAATTTACGCCATGGGAGCTCCATCTCATCCTGTAGCCAAAGCTAATACAGCTAAATAATCCCTTATAAATCATATTTGCATTTTTTCTATAATCATGTAGAATGCTTTTACTAATATGCTTACATTAAATTACGAAAAGAGAGATGATAAAAGTTCCCTAGAAGCCCTCCGCGAATCAGGCTATATTCCTGCTGTATTCTATGGTCCAAAAGTATCCTCTACATCTGTAAAGATTAAAAACATAGACTTTACAAAAGTTTGGAAAAAAGCAGGTGAATCCTCAGTTATTTCTCTAAAGGGTTCTGATGGAGAAGAACACGAAGCTTTGATTCATGAAATTGATTTTCATCCTGTAACAGACACACCAAGACATGCTGATTTTTATGTCATTGAGAAAGGCAAGAAACTCGAAGTAGCAGTACCTCTTGTTTTCGTGGGTGTTTCTCCTGCAGTCAAAGACAAAGGTGGTATTTTGGTCAAAGTACGACGTGATATGAAGGTTGAAGCTGCGCCAAAAGACTTGCCTCACGAGATCAAGGTTGATATTAGTTCCCTAGTCGAAGTAACAGATGTTATTACAGCAAAACAACTACCTATTCCTACTGGTGTTGAGATCAAGATCAATCCTGACGACGTCGTTGCTTCTATTGCCGTTGCCAAGGAAGAAGTAGAAGAAGCACCAACTGCTATAGACATGTCAACAATCGAAGTAGAATCAAAGGGTAAAGAGGACAAAGAAGGCACAGAAGGAGCCGGTGAAGCTAAAGTTGAAGACAAGAAAGCAGAGAAAAAATAATTTCTCTACAAGTCTAAATCTAACAAATTTGTTATACTGATAACATGCCGAGAAGATACATATTGATGTTATCAATTATTTTTTTATTGAGTTTGAGCAGTCGTGTGTCTGCTCAAGCCCTAACTATTGAACAGAAATTACAACTCCAGTCAGAGTTGTCGCAAGTGGAAGCTGAACAAAAGAAAGCGGAAAAAGAACTTATAGATGCTCAGAATCTGACCTCGTCACTAAAACGAGATATAGCAATATTGGATGCGAAAATCAAAGCTGCAACCTTGGATATTAAAGCGAAAAATCTACTCATACAGACTTTGGGAAATGATATAAACGATAAGCAAAAACGTATTGCCGATCTCGAGGCACATATTTCTCGTGGAAAGGAAACTTTGGCACAATTGATAAGGAAAACAGGAGAAATGGATTCATATTCATGGCCAGAAGTTATTCTTGCTCAAGAAAATATTAGCGGTTTCTTCACAGACGTTGATACATTCCAGTCTGTACAACAAGGTCTCAAAGATACATTCGAGGAATTAAGAGCCATAGAAGCATCTACAACTGCTGAAAAGGAAGCTTTAGACAAAAGACGAAATGCAGAAATGGACGCGCGATATGCTATTCAACAAGAACAAAAAAGTATACAGGCTGATGAGGCTACCAAACAGCAATTGTTGTCGATAAGTAAGGGTAATGAAAAAGCCTACGCTTCTCTTATTGAACAAAAGAAAGCAAGAGCTGCTACAATTCGTGCTCAACTCTTCGCGTTGCGAGATGCTGCTTCTATACCATTTGGTCAAGCCTTGCAATATGCCAATATTGCAGCACAAAAGACAGGAGTGAGACCTGCCTTTCTTTTGGCCATTATGATGCAAGAATCATCTTTGGGTAAAAATGTCGGACAATGTTATGTGACGAATACTTCGACAGGAAGTGGTGTGAATGCGAGAACAGGTAATAGTATTAGCAATGTTATGCATCCTACTCGCGACGTCCCTGCCTTCTCTGATATCTTGTCACAAATCGGCGGTGAGGTGACCAAGACCGTTGTTTCCTGTCCGTTGTCTATTGGTTGGGGTGGCGCAATGGGTCCGGCCCAGTTCATTCCATCTACTTGGGTTCTTATGAAGAATAGAGTGGCCTCTGCAGTAGGTATTTCAGGAATGCCTGACCCATGGAATCCATCACACGCATTCATGGCTTCATCAATGTATTTGGCAGATCTGGGCGCTGGAGCAAGAACATATTCATCGGAGAGAAACGCTGCTTGCAAATACTATTCAGGTCGAGCATGTGGTTTGGTAAAAGGAAATACTACTTATGGTAACCAAGTCGTAAGCCAAGCTGATATTATTCAGCGCACAATGATCGATCCATTACAGGGTATTTAGTTTATATTGTTAGTATAACAGGTATAACCATCGGTCTCTTGGCTGTTTTCTGGAGCAAGAATTTGCTTACTGCGTCAGTTATGTTTTCTTTTATATAGTCTACATTGATAGGATTCATACCTTTTGAAGATTTTTCTGTAGTTTCTTTTATAAGTAGTCTTACTTCATGCAAAAGATCCTGAGATTCACGCAAATACACGAAGCCTCTTGAAATTATATCGGGTGACTTCTTGAGTTTTCCTGTAACTGCATTGATAATGCCGAATATTATGAATATTCCATCCTGAGCTAGCATTTGTCTGTCTCTTATAACCACATCTTGAACATCTCCAACAGAGAATCCATCAACAAGGACCAATCCTGAAGCGGCTTTTTCTTTGAGTTTGACTATCTTGGTGCCACCGTTTTGAATTTCGATGATTGAACTATTGTCAGGAATAACTATATCCTCATCCTTAAGTCCATTCGCATCTTTTGCTATATCACCGTGAACTCTCAACATATAGTGAAATCCGTGGACTGGCATGAAGAATCTGGGATGGATCTGTTTGTGTATCCAAGCCGTCTCATCGCGGTTTGCGTGACCTGAAGAATGTACGTCTGCAATTCTGTAGTGAATGATTTTTGCACCTTGTCGAGACAGGTTGTCTTTCAACTTTTGTACAGCCTTTTCATTACCAGGAATAACTGATGAAGACAACATGACAGTATCGCGAGGAGTAATGCGGATTTTGGTGTGAGTCTTGTTTGACATTCTCATCATGGCAGCGAATTCATCACCTTGTGCTCCTGTAGCCAAAATAATGATCCTGTCCGGTGGGTAATTATCTATTTCGTCTGAACTGATGATGGTTTCTTTCTTGGCTTTGAGTAGGCCTAGGTGTTTACATATCTCTATATTGCTCTTCATACTTCGACCCTCAATAACAACTTTTTTATTGTGAAGTTCTGCGAAATCAATGATTTTGAGCATTCTTTCTAGAAGGGAAGCAAATGTAGCGATGATCAGTCTTCCCTTAACATTCTTTATTATTTGTTCAATATTTTTATGAACTTCTTTCTCGGGTATTGAGAATCCAGGATTTTCAACGTTAGTCGAATCAGCCATGAGAAGGAGTACCTTTTCATTTTTGAATGCTCTATCATATTCTTCGACTTCAGTTTCAGAAGGAATACCATTTGTATGATCCAATTTCAGGTCACCTGTATGAACTATTGAACCATACGGTGTTTGCAGTATTACTCCCATAGCATCAGGAATTGTGTGAGTTACTGCGAAGAATTTGACCTTGAATGAACCGATAGTAATAGTCTGGTTTTTTTCTACGACTGTAATATCAAGCTTAGGAACATGAGGGAATTCCTCTTGTCTTTTTTGTATGAGTACTGATGTTAGTAATCTCGTGTAAACAGGGGGATTACCGATTCTCGGCATGATATAAGGAATACCTCCTATGTGATCTAGGTGTCCGTGAGTAATAATTACCGCTTTTATCTTATTTGTTCTTTCCTCCAAATATTTCGTATTGGGAAGAATATAATCAATACCAGGAGTATTCTCGTCTTTGAATTGGAAACCTATATCTATTACGATTATGTCTCCGTTGAATTCAACCGCAGTCATATTCCTGCCGATTTCTTCTACACCTCCCAAAGGAATAATGCGTATAGAATCAGGTGCGAGAGCAGGTATAACGTCTTCATTTTTTGGGCGGAGCATAGGTCTTGCTGGACCGCGTCTTGCGCCTTTATTTTCTTTTCTGATGACGTTCATGCGTGCTCCCGCTATGTGTTTGACTGCCTCGGGATGTTTCCTTGCACCTTTACCTAGGAATATTCTATGACCATTGTTTGGATTTGAATTTACAGGTGTTGTAATTGTTGGTGCAGGAGTTGTCGTATTATCAGAATCACTTCTCAGTATGCGAGTTTTGATCTGATTGTTATTATGATTATGACGATTGTTTGCGTGGAGGTGAGGTCTTCTATTTCTAAAATTATTATTTGACCTACTACCGTGCTCGTCTTTATTTGTTGTTTGATTGTTGTGCATATTATTTATTGTTCTTAAAGAATTTCCAGACATTTTCTGTCTTTATATACCAATTTGAAATGGTATTCCATCGGTCGCTAGAAGCGGTAATGGCTCTTGTATTAATATTTTTGATATCGCTATTAATGATGTAAATATAATTTGGTGTGTAAAGGAAAATTTCTGGTATTTCGTCTTCTATGATCTGATTGAAATTATTCATTAGTTTCTCTTTATCAGAATCATTTTGTGTCGTTCTCAAATCTTCCAGTATTTTGTCTACTTTACTGTTCACATACATGGAGACGTTCAATCCAGGAGCATTTCTCTGAGAAGAATGCCAAAAAGCATAGTAATCTTTGTCTTTTCCAATCATTTCTCCGAATAGTAATATGTCGTATTTTCTTTGTCTTATGACATTCTGGAATAGATCGCTTGGCTCAAATACTTTGATATTAATATCTATACCTAGAGCAGACCAAGAAGTCTTGACCATATCAGCCACCTTCTTCAAATCATCACTGTTTGCTGTATACAAATTGAATGAAAGTGTTTGCGTTGTGTTCTTTGAAGTTTTCTTTTCATAAATGCCCGAAGTATTCTTTTTCCAGCCGTTTTTTTCTAGAATTTTTTGTGCTTTCAGAATATTTGCAGGTAGGTCTGCGGTTGATGTGGAATTCATGCCGTTATCATCGAATAAATCTGACTTTGCATTTGAAAATGGAATTGGTCCGTATAGTGGTAATCCATGTTGACCAAAGACATTATTTACGATTGATTGCCTATCCACCGCTACATTGAGCGCTTGTCTTACAGCTATATCCGCCAAAGCACTTGATTGATTTTGATTCAAGAATAGTCCGAATGTTCTCGAATAAGGTATAGAAAGAATTTTGAATGAATTATTTTTCGATAATTTGTTTGCATCTTCAGGAGTAACAGAACCTAACATGTCTATGGTTTTACTATTAAGAGCCGAAATAGCTTTTGAATAATCAGTATAGAAATTGAGATTGATTGTGCTTATAAATGGTGATTTGTCGTAGTATTTAGACCAAGTGTCGAGTTTGTATGAGGTCGGAATACCACTACTGTCTTTGTTGATTGAAGTGATTTTATAAGGACCTGAACCAATGGCTTTGACATTATTCTCGCTAAATATGAATTGTTCATCTGGTATGTTGTTCCACACATGTTTAGGTAAAATACCTAAAGTCGTATTAAGCAAGAAAGGTGAATATGGTTGTTTCAAAACGAATTGGACTTCATTCTCGGAAACAACTTTTGTTGAAATATTCAACCAATCTGATCTTTTCGGGCTTTTAATATTTGGATTTTGGATTTTTTGGATAGTAAAAGCAATATCTTCTGCTGTTAGTCTTATGCCGTCCTGGAAATATACATTGTCTCTCAATATGAAATCATATGTTAGGCCATCATCGGAAATTGTATATGATTTTGCTATGTCTTTGGTTAAGTTGCCGTCTGTATATTTCATTAAACCAGAAAATACAATCGAAGTAATGTCTTTATCTATATCGGTAATAGCAAGAACTGGGTTGATAGTTCGGGGCAAACCAATTATGCCTTCTGTGAACTGTCCACCATAAGTAGGGGACTGTACCATGAATGAATTGCTCAATTTGAAAAGTATCGATAATGCAGAAATAATAAGTGCAATACAAAATACACCAAAAATAGTTTTTTCTGTTATAGAAAACTTTTTAATATAGTCCAGTATAATATTTCCGCCTTTAATACGGAATTCTCTTATTGGTTTTTTGTCTTCCACGGAAATGTAAAGTTAATTTGGTGTTATTTGAGTAATATATTTAGAGTAGATTGGCGAGTGCTGATATAGCGAAAAGAATTGCTACGGCTATAGTAATGCCGAATAGTGTTTTTTCGAGGCCTCTTCTTGTGTGAAATGCAGAACTGAAGTTATCACTTCCACCGAAAGCACCGCCGACTTGAGCGCCGGTTCTTTGCAAAAGAATGCATATAACAAGAATAACTGACAGTATGATCTGGATGTAGGGAAGGAGGTTTTTCATCTCGAATGACAATATACTAGCATATTGATTGCAAATTGCAAGTATCGTTAGGTATTGCTTCAAAAAAGAACTTATATATAATATGTAAACGTTCGATATTATAAGCATTAATTGCGCTTTTTGCGCCACAAAAAATGAAAGATATAACAAAAAAAATTCGTCCATTGCAGGACAGGGTACTAATCAAAGAAGAGAGTGACAGCAAAGAGAAAAAAACATCCTCAGGAATAATCATTCCTGTTACCGTCAATGAAGATAAAAACGGTAAAAGAGGTGAGGTTGTAGCTGTTGGTGCCGGTAAATACGAAGACGGCAAACTAATTCCTGTGAATGTTAAGATTGGTGACACTGTATTATTCCAATGGGGTGATAAGGTCAAAGTCGATGACGAAGAATATTACCTCGTTCGCGAAAGCGAAATATTGGCAGTAATCAAATAAATAATATGGCAAAAAAAATAATTTATAATGAAGATGCACGTAAAGCTCTCAAAAAAGGTGTTGATATTGTTGCAGATGCAGTGAAGATAACACTAGGACCTAAAGGCAGGAATGTTGTCCTTGACAAAGGTTACGGCACTCCAACCATAACAAATGATGGTGTCTCAATTGCAAAAGATATATCATTACGTGATAAATTCGAGAACATGGGTGCCGAAATCATAAAAGAAGTCGCTTCAAAAACCAACGATATAGCAGGAGACGGCACAACAACAGCCACGATTTTGACTCAAGCAATCATTTCCGAAGGAATGAAGCATACAACAATGGGTGTCAATGCTATGGGTATCAAATCCGGCATAGAGAACGCTTCAAAAGACGTTGTTTCAGCATTGAAAAGCATTTCGAAACCCATAAAGTCTGATGAAGAGATCAAACAAGTAGCAACTATTTCGGCGGAATCTGCTGAGCTTGGCGCAATCATTGCTGATACAATAAAGAAAGTGGGCAAAGATGGTGTTGTTACAGTAGAAGAATCTCAATCAACAGGTCTTGAATCAGAAATAGTTGAAGGAATACAATTCGACAAAGGATATGTATCTCCTTATATGATTACCAATCCAGAGAGAATGGAATCAGAATTCAACGATCCACACATTCTTGTTACTGATAAGAAAATATCATCAATAAAAGAAGTATTGCCACTTCTCGAACAGCTTGCTCATTCAGGCAAGAAAGATCTTGTTATGATAGCTGAAGATATTGACGGTGAAGCTCTCGCTACTTTTGTTGTGAACAAATTGAGAGGCACATTCAATGTTCTTGGTATCAAGGCCCCTGGATATGGTGATAAGAAGAAAGAAATACTTCAGGATATTGCTGTCACAATAGGCGCTACTGTTGTCTCGGAGGAGGTTGGTATGAAATTTGAAAATGTTGATTTGAGTGTGCTCGGTAAGGCTAGAAAAGTAATTTCAACTAAAGACAATACTGTTATTGTTGGGGGTAAGGGCAAAAAATCAGAGATCGAAGAAAGGATATCGCAATTGAAGAAACAAAAAGAACAGGTTGATTCTAAGTACGACAAAGAAAAGATAGACGAAAGAATAGCGAAGCTATCCGGAGGTGTTGCGGTAATAAGAGTTGGTGCGGCCACAGAAACTGAAATGAAGTATCTGAAATTGAAAATAGAAGATGCCGTAAATGCTACAAAAGCAGCTATAGATGAGGGTATTGTTTCAGGTGGTGGAGTCGCTCTACTAAGAGCCGGTGCAGAAGTTGAGAAATCACTAACAAATACTAAGAATAAATTAACAAGCGAACAATTGTTGGGTTACAGCATAGTTTTGAAAGCTCTTTCTGCTCCAGCGAAACAAATTGCTATCAATGCCGGCAAGGAAGACGGCTCAGTAATTGTAGATAAAATCAAGAATAGTAAAGGTAATTTCGGATATGACGCTCTAAAGGATGATTATGTAGTAGATATGATAGGTGCTGGTATAGTTGATCCTGTAAAAGTTACTAGATTGGGAGTCGAGAATGCGTGTTCGGCAGCAGCTATACTTCTTACGACCGAAGCAGCAATTGCAGACGAGCCAGAAGAAAAAAAGCCTCAAGGACACTCACACAGTCCTGAAATGGATTATTAATAGCAAAAATGCTATACTTTTTATAGTCGTAAATTAATTATTAGTTTACTGGTTATAAATAAAAATGAAAAAGAATTCAAAAGCGATATTAGGTATCGTAGTTATCGTAGTCATTATTATTGCAATTTGGCTTGGTAAATCATCTACAAAGCAAGTTGAGTGGAAAGGTCCAACTGGTGAAGTTGTATCTAGTACCACAGCTCCTGTTGTTGTCAGTGAAACAACAAAAGTTTCTGACAAAGTGACTGAATATCACAACGCAGAACTGGGTTTTGCAATCAAATACCCAAGTGCATGGGAGAAGTTGGACAGTGAATCAGGCGTATCTTTCATAGTTCCTATAGATACAGCTCAAGTTTCAACAGTCTCAAAGATTCAAGTTGATATTGCGGCCAATGCAGGCAAGTGTACTTTTCCTGCTGTAACAACAGTTAAGGACAGAGGTACAGTAAAGCTTGGTGACTTCACATTCAACACTATTTCAATGACAAATAGTGTTCAAAACAGATCATATTCCAACAGAATGTACTCACTTCAGAAAGATTCTGTTTGCTACATGTTCTCGTTCGCAGCTATTTCAGCTAGTCCAGCTAGTAAGAATTTGACCGGTTCAAATCTCACTCAAGCTACAAACAATAACAAAGCTATCATAAATAGTGCGGATACAGCCTTTACTAATATGGTAAAGACATTCACATTTGTCGCTGGCCCTCAAGGTCAAGATGAATCAAAAGTATCTCCTAAGAAATAATAAATTATATGAAGAAAATTACTATTGGAGTAATTGTATTGTTGGTGTTGATCGTATTGTACGGTTGGACATCATACAATTCACTCATTACTCTCAAAGAGAACGCTACGGCACAACTGCAACAAGTTGAAACTCTATACCAGAGAAGGTTCGATCTAATTCCTGGATTAGTAGAATCAGTAAAAGGCACCATGAAGCAAGAGCAGACTGTGTTCAAAGATATTGCTGATGCAAGATCCAAATACGCAGGTTCAAGTTCGGTAAGTGATAAGGCTTCAGCCGCTCAAGGATTGGAATCCTCTATCAGTAGACTCTTGGTAGTTATGGAGAATTATCCTACATTGAAATCATCAGAAACCGTTCGTGATTTCATGACTCAGTATGAGGGTACGGAGAATCGCATAAGTACAGAGAGACAGCGTTACAACACTACGATCAAGGATTATCAGTTAGCTATAAAGCGTTTCCCAAAATCCGTCATTGCTAGTATGTTCGGCTTCTCGGATTTGCAGTATTTCGAGGCCAACAAGGCGGCGAGTGATGCTCCTCAAGTAAAATTCTAAACTCTTAATTACCAACGCCACACAAGTGTGGCGTTGGTTGTAAAGGGGACATATGAAGAAAATATTTTCAATCATTGTTATAGCTATATTGTTGCCATTTACGGTTTTTGCCTACACTAGTCCGGGCAGAAGTGTTGGCTATGTCAATGACTTTGCAAACATATTAAACAATAATACTCGGTTAGATCTGGAATCAAAACTTCAAAAATTGTCGGAAGACAAGGGTGTGCAAGTCGCAGTGGTTACCGTAAGAACAATAGGAGATGAAACTATAGAATCTTATGCTATAAAATTGTTCGAAGAATGGGGTATAGGTAATAAGGCTAATGATTCTGGAGTTTTGTTGCTTATTGCGATGGATGAGAAGAAGATTAGGATTGAAAACGGTTATGGAGTTGAGCACATGATCACCGACCTTGAGGCCGGTAGTATTATTAGAGATTATATTTCTCCAGAATTCAAAAAAGGCAACTATGATCTTGGTGTTCAAAATGGTACTCAACAAATTATAAACATTATTTCAGATCCGAAATATGTTAATGCGTTCCCAATTTCTTCTGGTGATTCCAGACTTATTGCTGGTTTTATAAAAAACTTTTTTGTAGAGATAATTTTTGCTTTATTCTTTTTGGGTGGCCTTGTTATTCGACTATTATCCAAAACTAAATCCTGGTGGTTGGGTGGAGTAATTGGTGTTGTCGTCGGCATAATATTTACAATCTTCCTCTCTTCTTTGCACGTCGGGATAATTGTGACTATTATTCTGGGTCTTATTGGTCTTGTTGCTGATTATTATTACTCCAAGCATCCTCCCCGTGGCCCCGGTAGCGGACACAATAGTTTCTTTATGGGTTCGGGTGGTTCATTCCGTTCAGGTGGTTTCGGAGGGTTCGGTGGTGGTCGCTCAGGAGGTGGTGGTGCTTCGGGAGGTTGGTAGTTCGTATATTTTTTGCTATATTTGATTTTGCAAATTGTGTGTTACATCGATAAGAAAATGGAGGGTTCGCATAGTGGTCTAGTGCGCACGCTTGGAAAGCGTGTGTGGAGCAATCCACCGAGGGTTCGAATCCCTCACCCTCCGCTGAAATTTATAGTTTAATTAAGTTATATTTATTAATGGTTAAATCAGTATGCTAACTTTAGTATGTGGCACTAAAATAAGCGAGTGTATATACTATAGTTATCATTATGAAAAAAGAAGTTCTGATTAAATTCGGGAATAGGGTTCGTGAAGAGCGTCAAGCTTTGGGATTATCCCAAGAGGAATTGGCGTTAAGAGCTGGTGTTCATCGTACTTATGTTGGAATGATTGAGCGTGCTGAAAAGAATATAACACTTACAAATATTGAAAAAATATCAAAGGCTCTAAAACTTTCTATTGAAGAAATGACGAAAATGTAATTATGGCGAACTCAGATTTTTTAAGAAAAAATACGAATCAGCACAGCATAAAAAACTCCATTTCGAAGGTGATGGATAGTGATGTTGATCTGGCTGTTCGAAACATGATTTCTATTCTGAGAAATAGATATACTAACCTTACTTTTGAACATATGAAAGAACTTTCTCTGACTAAAATTATTACTGACTTATTGGTTCAATATCCTCAATTTAGAAAAGATTTTTCAAAAGTAATGGAGGAAAGTTTCATGAAACCTGACGGAGGTTTTTTATATGCGATTGATAAAAAAGGAAAAACTAAATTGATTCTTGTTGCAGAGGTCAAACATCAAGGAACAAATGATAAGAGGGTAAATGAAGGTCTTCCAAAGCAGGCAAAAGGAAATGCTATCGAAAGATTGGGAAAAAATCTAACAGGAATAAGAGCCATTTTCAAAGCGGAAAGAATAATTCCTTTTGTTTGTTTTGGAAGCGGTTATGATTTTCAAGATGGTTCAACCATTCTTGATAGAGTTGTAACGATGAATGATTTTTTTCCATTAAATAAAATTTTTATTGAGAAAAAATACCTACCGTTCGAACCTGTTTCTATGTTTTTTAGATATAAGGATTGGTCTACAGAAGAGATGACAAAAATTATGACTGAAGTTGCTGTTGAAGCAATTAAGCATGATTTCAGTTAGGTATTTTTCTCAAGAATCCAAAGTAATTCTTTTACTTTTATACTTCTATCTTTCAGGTTCCTTGAGCCCCTATAAGTATTGTAATCTTGATCAAGAAGTTCCCATTTTCCGTATCTTGATAAAATCGCTTTGAAAGTTTCTATGGGAATTATTCCTTCATCATTGTAGGAAATTGCTATAAATTTTGCTCTAGTATTTTTTAGTAAGTTTTCCATCGCCTTCTCAGCGTTTTTTCTTTTATTATATTCAGATTTATTCCACTCCTTTGAAATACCGCTCACTCCGTCTTGTATTTCGCAAGGCTTTCCTTTGTTGATGATATTCAACATAAAATAATTCGAACCATAAGGATGTTGATTATATGGCGGGTCATAATATGCCAAATCGAAAATCGGCAATTTATTATCATTTATGAGTTCATTTATATCGTTTTTATGGACATGAACAGAACACTCAAAATCTGAAAAAATAGGTGTATCTAAAACTATTTCCTGTTTAATTCTTTGAAGTGCATTTTCACCTCTTCCTCCAAAATGACCAATTCCATTTTTTTTGTGAAACCCTTTAAATACTCCAGATGTGTTGTTGTGTACTGAAGCCTTAATGATAAGAGAGGCAAGACAAAAAGTTTTGAAGGGTTCGGGTATTTCTTCAATTAAATTTCGAACATTATCAATTATTTTAGCGTTTGTGTTTGTATAAAAAACTCGCTCGCCAGGTTTAACATTATTATCATTTTTGGGTGCGTAATTTTTTTCAATAAATCCAATTTTTTTTGATTTAAATTTTAATTTATTTTTGTTTAACCAGTCAATATAATCCTTAAGTTTTTTAAAATCTATATCTGATTTGTTGGCTAAATATGCTTTGTTTACTGTCACTGAATAATCTTCGAGATCATTAACATGTAATTCACTAGCAAATGTTTTAAGCAGACGAGCAGTAGAACCGCTTCCAGCAAATCCGTCCAATATTACTAATTTGTCTTTTCCAATTTTTTTTCGAATATCTAAAAATGCTTTGTATAAAAATGGTAATAAGCGTCTTTTATTTCCGATATATGTTATAAGATGAGAGGTAAAAAAATCATTTTTCAAATCTAAACTCTCAATAATGTCATTTGAGAATAAGTTTAATTTTGTTTGTGATTTTGCTGAATTCATGATGATAACTATAGTATACACTATGTAAATAATAAAACAATAGTAAATAGATCATTTTTTGCTATTAGCGTATTAATGGAGTCATTTTCTATTTAAAAAGTAAATCTTGTTGAAATGTCCGCCCAGACTTCGTCTCCGGGAGAGAAGTCAGTGGGAGTAGAGTGGATCTGTACCGTACAAAAATTATCTATTAATCCTATTGATACTCAAGAGAGTTTCTTAAAACCCTCTTTCATGTTAATATAAAGTTATGATAAACCCCTTCGACAAGACATTTTTCAAATTCTTGCTCGGTTTTATACTCATACTCCTCTTTAGTTTTTCAATTTTCTTTTTTACCGGTCAAAATGTGGATAATTCTGATATTCAGGCAAAACCAATAGAAAAAACTATTCAAAAAACAAAATAATCTTTAAGAAATCTTTAGAAATTCTTTAACGAATCTTTATCGTACTTTGTTATGCTTGATTATTATAAATAATAATCAAGAAAATGAAGAAAAAAAGAATATTGTTAGCGATTGTATTTGCATTTATCTTTTTGCTCAATTATTCATTCACAGTTAGAGCAGAGACATATATTCCCGATGAGACAATAATACAAGATGAGGTTTGGACCAAAGACAAAAGCCCATATATTTTGGAAGGAGGTGTTTTCATCAATCCCCAAGGCAGTTTGACCATAGAAGCGGGAACTAAGATACAAGCCAAAGAAGGTTTGGAGAATATACCTAGTATAAATGTAGAAAGAGGCAGACTGAGAATATATGGATCTGATAGCGAAAAGGTCGTTTTCGATAATATCTACGGATTATTTCTGAGTTCAAGTAGTACTGCAATCATAAATAATATTGCGGCCAATTTTAAGTATGGTATTTCGACCAATTGGTCAACGATGACTTTGACGAACTCACAATTATCTCACTCAGAGAGAGCAATAGAGTCAAAAGCTAGTGATGTGATGATATTGGACTCGACTATTTCTGACAATCAATACGGTGTATATGTTTTGTCATCTGCAAGGCCGTATTTGATGAAGAATAATGTTCAAAAATATATAGGCGGTGAAGGAAATGCTTTTACCGATATGTTGCCTATGCCAGGGAGTGGACTTAAGATTGAGAATACATCTCTTATCAGAAATTCGGAATATGCTATTAAGAACGCTAGTAATAATTCTGTATTAGCTATCAATAATTGGTGGGGGAATTCTGACGGTCCGAATAGCGACGCGTTAAATAAAATTTCAGGCGACGTACTGTTTGATCCTTGGCTTAGACAGGACCCGAATCAAAAAAGTCTATGTTGCTCAAGTGTGCTTTTTATTCCTGGTTTGGAGGCTAGTCAATTATTCAGGAATGAATTGTCGAACGCTTTTGGCACAACAACAAATACTTTATGGGAACCAAATAATAATAACGATGTTTACAAACTATACATGGATGAAAATGGTTCATCTACGGACAAGACAATATATTCTGGTGAACCGATCAGTAAAGCATATGGATATTTCAGCGTATATAACAAATTCATGAATTATTTGGATAGTTTGGTTGTCGATAAAACAATTCATGAATGGAAGGCTTTTGGTTATGATTGGAGGAAATCAATATCAGATTTGGTGTCAGGCATAGAATATAAAGCCACAACCACTGATTCGTTGATTCAATCAGTGCAATCATTGGCGAATCAGTCAAACACAAAGAAAGTTACGATCATTGCTCATAGTAATGGTGGACTAATCACAAAATTATTGTTGAGCAAACTTGATCAAATGGGTAAGGCAAATTTGATAGACAAAGTAATATCTGTAGCTGTTCCGTATCTAGGAACACCTCAAGCAATTGCAGGACTTCTCTATGGCGATAAACAATCAATAGCTTACGGTCTTATATTATCAAAGAGTGTTGCCAGAGGTTTGGGTTTAAATATGCCCAGCGCCTATTCTTTATTGCCTTCAGGTAAATATTTTGAGCGTGTTTTGACACCGACAGTTGTTTTTGCAAGCTCAACTATTGATGGACTAAATTCAGGAAGTTATCCGAAACAGATCAATAACAGTCAGAGTCAAAATGAATTTATTGTTGATAAATATGGAGATAGAAAAGACGCAAAATTTGGTGACGTGCAAAATCCAATAAAAGGAAATAAAGTGTTGGTTGGTATCGCAGATTCTTTACACCAGTTTGTTGATTATTTGAATTGGCCTGAAAATGTATATAGATTGGCTATTGTTGGTTATAACAAACTGACTACGTCTGGATTGAAATACGATGATAATGGCAAAATGACGATACAAAAGACTGCAAACGGTGATGGAACAGTGGTATATCCGAGCGCATCATATGATGACGGCGAAGTCGTCAATCTAGATCTACAAACAATCTCCAGAACTAATAATAAAAATATTAATCACGCAAACATTCTTGAGTCAGCAGAAAGTCTGAAAGTGATAGACAAGGTAATCAAATCAAAAGCTCCTAAAGAAGATGATTATGACTTGTCTCTTGGTGTTAGCACAGCTTCACCAAATTTGATTTCCGAGCCAGTTAATCTTGTTATAAGTACACATTCGCCAGTAGATCTACATGTATATGATGAGGCGGGCAACCATACTGGACTCATATCGATTCCTGCTGGTGTAAATATCGATTCCGATGCGGCTAGTATGTTCGAAACAAATATTCTGAATTCTGAATATTTCGACGGAGATGAAGATGATGATAAGTATGTATATATTCCTGAAGTAATCGGCAAAAAATATAAAGTTGAGGTTCTAGGAAGAGGGTTTGGTGAATTCAGCCTAAATATAGATCGAGTTTCTGGGGATAAGGTATTGAATAGTGTCTATTTTGATAATGTGCCTGTAACTCCACTTACGTCAGCTTCTACTTCAGTCGTAACTATTGGCGGAGGACAAGATCAAAGTATAAATCGCGACAAGTATGCATCTAGCACAAACGCTCTTAATGTTGATTTGTATGCTACGGGAAATATAGATATGAAGGTAAAGCAGAATGAAACAGTTGAGAGTGATGAAGTGTTTGATCGTATCCAGAAATATGCAGATAAAAATATTAAAGATAAGAATCGTTTGAAGAGAATAAAAAAAGTAATAGAGAAAATACAGAAAAAACATAGTGATATGCAAAATAAGAGCAAAAGAAATGACAAGGATGGTAAGAAGAAAAATGAGAAAATCAAGAATATACCAGATAGAATAAAACACTTTGATCAAATGAATAAAAGTAAGCTTGAAGAAGGGGAGATTGAAGAGTACTTGAATAAAATGAGCTCGGAATACGAAAAGGTGAAATAGAAAGTAATGAAATATAGGCAAATAGGGGGGGGCTTGACAAAAAATGTGAATAGTGTATGATATGTTTCTACGTACGAGAAATCCGGTCGACTGCGGTTCTGTCAGTCCTGCGATCGTCCGGAGGCGGCGACTCATCCCCCCAAGCAATGTTCATAGGCATAGGGAGATGGAGTCGCCGCCACGATTTTTTTATACTAACAATTTTCTTTTGTAATTAGACTTTTATAATCAATTTGTGATAAACAAAAAAGCCGGCATAAACCGGCTTTTTTGTTTAGGAAGATTAGTATTATTTCAATTCTACTTTTCCTCCTGCAGCTTCGATCTGCTTCTTTATATTCTCCGCGTCTTCTTTCTTGACTCCGTCCTTGATGAGTGCAGGTGCACCATCTACCAAGTCCTTGGCTTCCTTGAGACCAAGACCTACGATTTCTTTTACAATCTTTATAACTGCGATTTTTTGAGCACCAGCATCTGCTAGATGAACTGCGAATGTACTCTTCTCATCACCTGCAGGAGCAGTTGCGCCTGCGGCAGGAGCTGCAGCGACTGCTGTTGCAGAAACGCCGAACTTTGCCTCGAATAATTTGACGAGCTCATTTAGATCCAATACTGACATCTTTTCGATGGCAGATACTATATCTTTGAATTTTGCTGGAACTTCTACTGTAGTATTGTCCATAATAGTATGTTTAATTGATAATTATTTTTTCTTGCTAATTTCATTGAGCGCAATAACGAACCTCTGGATAGGTGAATTGATAATATTCACGAACATTCCATGAAGTACATTTGCTGGAGGTATAGAAGCGATAGCGATCATTTCCTCTTTGCTCATGTATTTACCTTCGAAAACTCCACCAACGATATTTATCATTCCTTTATGTTTGTTCTGGAATTCAAATATACTTCTCGCAGGAGCTACTAGGTCTTCACCATAAGCCATACCAAACTCACCAACAAGTTCTGGCATATTACCAGAGAAATTCTTCTCATTAAGAGCGATTTTGCTCAATGTTTTCTTGGCAACGAAAAAACCTACCTTGTCAGATTTGAGTTTCTTACGCATAGCTGTAGTGTCAGCAACCTTAAGACCATGAACATTGACGAAAACCAATGATTTGGCTCCATCAACTATAGTCTTTACTTTTTCAACGATCTCTTTCTTTGCTGTTTTTGTTCTAGCCATGTAATTATATTATTTCGATAATAAAACCGTCGACCTTTTGGCCTATTGAAAAAATAGAGTGTTACCTCAGAAGGACTTCTGCACTAGGCTGCCTTCTTTCTTCGGCCTTGGTGCAAGTATGGCATATTTGTGGTTTTCTTTCAAGGGAGTTATAATCACTGCCTATGGAGACTCTTTCAACATTATTTGGCAATAATACCAAGGTCAAAATTTTGCGATTATTTTTGTTTAACCCAGAAGCGTCATTTTTGATAGAGGAGATTATAATGAGAACAAGTTGTTCCAAGGATAGTGTCAAAAATGAACTACTACCCCTCATAAAGATTGATCTTTTGAAAAAAAGAGAAATTGTCAAAGATATCGAATATAAAAAAGGCAAAATATCTCGAATAAAGAAAGTCAAAGGATTTGGCTATTCTTTGAATACAAAATTTACATATTTGGAACCTCTTAAGAATTTACTTACTATAGCAAGTTTGAGAGCGGACGAATCTCTTACAAAAAGATTTACGAATGCAGGCAAGATCAAGTTGTTCATCGCTTCAGGAGTGTTTATACAGAATTGGGATTCAAGAGTAGATTTGTTGATTGTTGGTGATGATCTTAATTTGAGCAAAATAGAACATGTCATAAAAGGCATAGAATCAGAAATAGGCAAGGAAATATCTTATTCAGCATTCGAAACTCAAGACTTCGAATATAGACTCAATATTCATGACAGATTGGTTAGGGACATTATTGATTTTCCTCACATTACGCTTTTAGACAGACTAAATATAGAACAAGAGAATTAATTGTCCACAGTTTCGCTACTATAATTCAGCTTTACTGATATAATTATTACATTATCAGAGTAATTTATTAGTTAAAAAATAATTTTATGATGTTCATCGAGAATTGGGGCGACGTCTTCACTCGTTCGCTTCAGAGCGTCTGGTACGGTGTAGTCAATTTCCTACCGAACCTAGTAATCGCTCTTATTATATTTGCCATTGGTTGGGTCTTGGCCGCACTTATCGAAAAGTTGGTCGAGAATATATTCAGGGCACTAAAGATCGACTCAGCATTGAAGAGTGCTGGTCTTGAAGAGGTTGTGAAGCGCGCAGGTCACAACATGAATTCAGGAGTCTTCGTAGGTGCATTGGTTAAGTGGTTTGTAGTTGTAGTATTTCTAATGGCATCTTTCGATGTGCTTGGTCTCAGTCAAGTTAATAGTTTCTTGAGAGACGTAGTAAATTACCTACCTACAGTTATAGTTGCAGTTCTTATTCTTATGGTTGCTGTTGTCGTTGCTAATGCTATGCAAAGAGTTGTTGTCGCAAGTGCACGTGCAGCTCATGTAAAAGCAGCAGAACTTCTAGGCAGAATCACAAAGTGGGCAATATGGATATTTGCTTTACTTACAGCATTGTTCAACTTGGGTGTTGCACCTGCATTGATCCAAACAGTAGTCATGGCGGTCTTCGCTGGAGGCGCTTTGGCAATTGGATTGGCATTCGGTTTGGGTGGCAAAGAAGTTGCTCAGAGAATCCTCGAAAGAACAGCACACAATGTTCTAGAGAGAGAATAAAATCACATTATTTAGTGAGACAAGAGGCGGCGAAAGCCGTCTTTTGTTTTGGGTGGATAAACCCTTGACTTTATTTTGGCATCATATAGTATATAGTGACGTCGTGAAAAAGGACGACGGTACTTTGAAAATCACATAAAATTTGATTGGTTAGGAAAAGTAAATTTAGTATTTTGTGTTTTGTTTCGTTTGTTTATAGTTAAGAGTTTGATCCTAGCTCAGGATGAACGCTGGCGGCGTGGATAAGGCATGCAAGTCAAGGGGGCCCGAGAGCAATCGAGGGCAACCGGCGAACGAGGTAGTAATAATTAAGTATGTACCCCAGAGTCGAGCATAGCTACCCGAAAGGGTAGGTAAATCTCGATGGTCTCGAAAGAGTAAAAATTTATTGCTCTGGGAACAGCTTGATCGGTATCAGGTAGTTGGTAGGGTAATGGCCTACCAAGCCTATGACGCCTAGGGGAGCTGAGAGGCTGACCCCCACCGATGGGACTGAGACACGGCCCATACACCTACGGGTGGCTGCAGTCGAGAATCTTCCGCAATGGACGAAAGTCTGACGGAGCGACGCCGCGTGGAGGATGAAGTTCTTCGGAATGTAAACTCCTTTTGCCAGGGAAAAAGTTATTGATTGTACCTGGAGAATAAGAAGTTGCTAAACTCGTGCCAGCAGCAGCGGTAATACGAGTGCTTCAAGCGTTATCCGGAATTATTGGGCGTAAAGGGTGTGTAGGTGGTTTTGTTAGTCTTGCGTAAAATTCCTCGGCTCAACCGAGGGCTCGCGCAGGAAACGGCAAAACTTGAGGACGGTAGGGGTCTCTGGAACTCATGGTGTAGCGGTGAAATGCGTTGATATCATGGGGAACACCAAAAGCGAAGGCAAGAGACTGGACCGCTCCTGACACTGAAACACGAAAGCGTGGGTCGCGAATGGGATTAGATACCCCAGT
>CAYOTK010000002.1:0-107679 GCA_964406895.1 uncultured Candidatus Saccharibacteria bacterium
TTAACCAAGCCGTGGTAATGCTAAATCATACCCCGATATTTGGGTATTATGCCGTTTTTTTATTTTTCAGTATTTTTGCAATCACCTTTTGTTGAGGTTAGAACCTTTTGATATAATCTTTATATGTCAGAAAAATACAACATACCAGAATCAAATTCCTTGGATTCTATGGAGGGGGCAGAATCTTCAGATGTTTTGGAAATAATTTTAGAACCAGAAACAAAAGAGAAAGTAATAAAAAAAATAAAAGATATTAATGAAAATGGTACGGCTTTTAGTGTGGTTGATTCTGATTTCAATCATCTGATTACTGGTTTTGATAAATCTGAATCTAAATTTAACAGTATTATTAGACATGGCCTTGTTGGTGTTTCTCACGAAAGACAGAGTGGGAAATTTGGTACTGAAAATTCAGCAACCGAATATGTTAATGATTTAAGGTCGGGAAGTTCCCCCGAAGTATTTTTTAGTATAGTCGGGCGTCAGCCTCTTTCTGGTGGTCCTGGAAGTACGTCTGAAGATAAAGGTTCTTTCAATGAAGATAAGGTAAGATATTCTGGATATGTTTGGTCTAATCTTGTGGGTGAAAATCCAGTTGCATTTGCATTTGACCTATCTCGTTATGAAGAACAAGCACACGCTAGAAATGGTTTAAAACATTTGGAATATATTAAGCATAAATGGGATGAAGGACCAAATGTTGATAATAGAGGCGAAAGGGCAGAAGGTTTCGAATACGGTTTTGTTCTTTCAGGCAGGGTTCCACCTCGATTTTTTACTGGAATAATTTTAAAACCAAATTTTAGAGAAGAGTTGGTGTCTGATTCCGTGTTGTTGGAAGGTTTGTCTAAGACATATTATAACGAAGCCAAAGATAGTAATGGAAAAATTTGGCACAAACGGTTAGATTTTTCTTTTAAAGATGGCAAATATTATTATAAGAAAATTGATAAAGAGGACACAAGAAGAAAAGTTTCAATTTTAGCTAAAGAGATGTTGTCTAACATTGGCACAACAGACAATATTGTTCCAATTTATGATTTTTATGGAAATGTTTGGTGGCCAGAAGAGATTTCTTACGAAGACGTTTTGCGCAACAAAATCAAAGTTAAATATGGTTTATCCAATAAACAGTTTGATGAATGGATTAAGCTGGTAAAACTTGAAAGAAAAAATTGGTCTGAGGAAATAGAAAATGCTTATAGAGAATATGGCCTCTCCTTATATTCTAGGGATACTCATGACGAAGAATTTTTGGTTAGATATGTTAAATCCAAAGTAAATTAAATAGTGAAATTGATAGTAGGGTAATTAAAAACACTATTTCCACTCATCAAACAGGTTCTAACATCGTCTAAGAGACCCAGCAAAATTATGCTTACCCAAGAACAACAAAAATGGATCGAGCATTTATCAGATATTGATCAAATCAAAATTGTTCCTTTTGATATTACTGCGCAGGAAAAGTTTGAAAAGGTGAGGAAAATAATAACTTCCAATTTAGGTGATTCAGTCCCTTTCATTCATAGCGGCGCTACGAGCCTTGGCATATCGGGACAAGATGAAATAGATACTTATATACCTGTAGACGTGAAGCTGTTTGATGAGTATATAGAAAAACTTACAAAACTTTTTGGAGTGCCGAAAAAAGTTTATGAAGGAAACAGAGTACATTTCATAACTCATGAAGGTGGAAAGAAAATTGACATATATTTGATAAATAAGGAAACAAAAAATTGGACAGATAGTGTTAAATTTATGAATTTTCTAAAGACCCATCCTGAAAAGCTGGAAGAATATAGATTATTAAAAGAGTCTGGAAACGGACTTAGTGTTAGGCAATATTACCGAAAAAAATTAGAATTTATTAATCAGGTGACCTCTTTAAAATAGGATCCAGCTTCGTCCTAGATCGAATATGTATTGTGACCAATAAAACATCATTAATATCTGCTATAATCGTTGTATGGAAGGCGTCAATAATATTCCTAAGATAGAGAAACCAGCAAATACAGTAGATAATAATAAAATTGCGGAACTTACTACTGAATTGCTTGAAACTAATTTTTTGACATGGAAGAAAAAATTACAAAATAGTCTTGAGATTAAATTTCCAATCAAAGAAAACAGAGAGGAAGCTATGCGTGAGGCTCAAGATTTTATAGATAAATTACCTCTTTATAATTGTATGAGATTAGCAGCCGCGCCATTTTTTGCTAATAATCCCGTTTTACTTAATACTAGTGATTTAAGATTGAGAGTTAAAAATATATCAGATATTTCTGTATCAGGAACAAACGATGATGATATAAGATATGGTCGAGATAAATACATTTTCCTTACATACGGAAATGCCGTGCTTGCTGGAAACGATCGATTGGCGGTTGCAGTTAATCCTTCTGTACTTGATCGAGAGGGGACTTTGGTTTCTCTGGAAGATTTGAGCATGATAAGATTTCGAGTTAAGGAGGAAGATAGAAAATCTTTGAGCTGGGATCATGCATGGGAACAACAAAAAAAAGAGATTTGGAGAGGTACTGATTTCAAAGAACTCTTTCCGTATTTTATTGCTATATCATTTGATGATCCTGTTGAATATTACTCAAAACCTTTAGATTCTAGTTTTTTTGAGATCTCAAGGAATGGCCCATTGTCACAACGAGATAAAACAGCAACTTTTGAAATAATGGTGCCAGGAAATATTGGTTTGGATGAGATTTTGTTTTTCGGCGTTGGGTCAGAAAGTGGTTTTTATCGAAAAGTTGAAGGACTGGATCAGTTTAAGGATAAAATAAATAAACTAATTATTGCAATAAAAAAGGATGTTAGAGGTGAAGAATTATCTCGAATTCTTAATGGGGCTTGGAATCATACATCAGGATCAAGTTCGTAGATGGTATTTGATTGGCTTAAAATAACATAAAGTGTATTATTAATGACACATGAAACTCCTTCTCACTTCCTCCGGCATAAAAAATGCAACTCTCACAAAAACTCTTTCTCAATTGTTGGGCAAGAGCTTCGAGGAATCATCGGTTGTATTTATCCCAACAGCGGCCAATATGGAGATCGGTGACAAGGGGTGGCTTATTGATAATCTGGTTGACTTGCAGAAACTCAATTTCAAGCAGATAGATATAGTTGATATTTCTGCTTTGCCCGAAGAAGTTTTGAAATCCAGATTAATGGAGGCAGATGTTTTGGTTTTTGGTGGAGGTAGTCCATATTATCTTATGGAGTGGCTAAACAGATCGAATCTCACAAATTTTTTGCCTGAATTATTGAAGAACAAAGTGTATGTAGGAATAAGTGCCGGAAGTATGGTTGTGTGTCCAGATCTTGCATTAAGACCATCACAGATTTTGTACGAGGAAGATTTGGACAGGAAAACAGAGATGCGGGGTCTTAATCTTGTTCATTTTCATTTTCTTCCACATCTTAATTCAGAATATTTCTTGAAGTTGAGAAAGGAGAATATAGAAAGTGCGATCGTTGGTATGAAGAACAAAATATATGCCGCGGATGATGAGAGTGCTATCATGGTCGTTGACGGGAAGGTGGAGATTGTGGGAGAGGGGGAGGTGGTGGAGTTTAATTGATTTTTAAATAGTTTGAAAATTTTTAAAAATATTACAATTAATTTATGAAATGGAAACACCCATCAATAACGAAAATATATGAAGCATTAGGTGCTGTTGCAGACGACCGTGTTCTGGTTTCGGGAAATAGTGCGAAGGTATATTCTTCTTCTAGGAATAAGTTTTATAACGTGAACTGAGAATATTATTATTCGCACAAAACTTTTTCTAAACAAAATCAAAAAACCCTTACCATTGTAAGAGCCTTCTGACCTCGTTCATTCTTTTGTGAAGAGTTCTTACCAGCCAAGTAGATTCAACCAACCATGTCTTGCAAAATCATCATACATAGACAATTTCGTAGTTGGACCATAATAGCCAACAGCAGGCGAGACATAAGTTGATGATTGATATCTAGACACTGCGTCTTGAGTCATCTTTCCATAGTATCCAAATGGTATTCCCATTGGAACATTGAGATAACCCATCTCTGACATCAATCCTTGTAAGACCACAACACCTTGTCCTGTAGAACCGAGAGTCATATTTGGTCCGACTAGAATATTTGGATATTCGGTAGCCTTCGCTTGTGGTGCAGTTATGAATACGACTGCCGCCAAGATAATGACGAATCCCGTTCCCATGATGATGCTCATATAAGATCTGAAATTATGTATTATATTTAACATTGTATTTTTTTATTATTCAGTAAACGTAACTTATATAGTCGACCAAATATATAAGAATTCATATTCACTATATATGCCGTCCAAAGAGACGAAGAATTACAGTTTATCTTTTTGTTTTCAACAAAGTAATTTCTTCTTTTAGCTCCGCTATATGCTTCTCTAGTTTTCGAGTTTTGTCTATGAATTCACTTTCAAACTTATTGGTATGATCAGCCAATTTTCTCGCAACATTCATCATGTCCGTAACATCTTCTATAGCAAGAAGTATTATTGCAGGAAGAACGTCTGTGGTCGCTTCTTTCTTTATATGTATTTGTCTTGCATTCAATATCATTGTTTTCTGACCTATACTTGGGAACTTGTGACTGACCTCGAAGCCTTTGAAAAAAGAATTTTTAGGAAGAATATCTTCAATTAATTTGCGAAGCTTCGGTATATCCCATTGTCCGTTTCCAAGTTGATATATGATTTTATTTTCAGTGTCTTTTGGCTCTACTTGGAACATTTTGTAGAAAGGATAATTGGCTGCTAATACTTTCAGATTCTTATCCAAAATCAAAACCGGTTCATGGACAACATCAACTACTGTTTTGATATAAGTCCAACTTTCTTCCCATGACCTTTCGAAGAAATCCGAACCTATCGAATATGTTTTCTGATTTGTTATGTTTGTGTGCATATAAGTGAAGCCGTGACATTGTATAAAACATTACATTCGACAATATTTGTCAATTACGTGCTATGCTTCCAAGTAGTGTAATTCATTCTCGCCTTATACGGCTACAATTATAATGACTTCGAATAAGCATAAAGAAAACACTATTATAAATAGTGAAGAATTGACCATGGCTCATCGTAATTATAATAAGGGCCTAAACTCTTATGCTGTCTTCAAGTTGGGTGACAAAACCGTGGGTGAAGAGCTTGTTCAGGACACTTTCATGAAGACTTGGGCATATCTTGTAAAAGGGGGAAAGATTGGGTTGATGAAAGCTTTTTTGTATCACATTCTTAATAATCTCATTGTTGATGAGTACAGGAAGAAGAAATACAAAACAGAATCTCTTGATTTACTTCTTGAGAAAGGTTTTGAACCCAGAGATGAAAATTCTCTAGGGCTGGTTGATTTCTTGGATGGTAAGGCTGCCATGAATAAGATCTCGAAATTGCCCAAGAATTATAAGAAGGTCATGTACATGAGATTTGTGAAAAATATGTCACTTGCGGATATTTCACTAGAAACAGGTCAGACCAAGAATTCTGTCTCGGTCAAAATTCACCGAGGTCTTCAGAAGTTGAGGGTATTGTATGGTCGTGGTTCCTTAATTATTAAGTAATATAAAAAATATGATCTGGACAATAATTGTCGTTCTCGTGGTTCTGTGGCTTCTCGGTTTTAGTTTCAGTATTGGCGGTGGACTTATACATATATTATTAGTTGTGGCTCTTATCGCGCTTATTTTGAAGTTGGTTGGTTAGTGAAGAAATAAATATTGTTCGCGTTTATGAACAAATATTGCGAAAGTTATAAAAGAAGCTGACATCATTAGTGGTATTCCGTTCATGAATTTGCATGAATTGGTGAAATTCAAGAAGGCACTAGGCAGAGAAAAGGATTTGGTTGATGTGGGGTTGGTGGAGGAGTATTGGGAGAAAGTAATATAATTATATCTTATGCGCACCATCTTCCTAAACACCCAGGGTGTTTTTATGTTTGTTATAAGAACATTTTTAAGCTATGATTAAGTTATGAATTTCGAACAAAGGGAAGAAAATAACCTTATGTTACCCACTGAAACCACCACTCAAAGACAGAAGGTTTTTATGATGGCCAGAAAAGAAACCGGAGACCAAAAAATCCTAGAGCAATTTACACCCGAACAGCAAAGAGAAATAGAAAGTAAACAAAGAATTCTCTCATCCCTAGCTTATTTTATTGGTAAAGATTTTAGAATCCCGGTTGAGCTAAATGAACCTGGGCGGGGTTGGCACTGGGATTTTGAACATAATGTTATTCGGATTGATCCTAAAGATCTTCTTGAAAAACCGATGGATTATCTTCGTTTCGTGATTGCCCATGAAGGTGGTCACCGGCGGATTTCTCGCACAGATTTTATCCCAGTCGAAGAGTGGGAGCAACCGGGTTTTTCGGCTTTGATGAACGCGATTGAAGATCCCCGGGATAATAATTTTGTGGCGGAAAATTATCCAAGATTCAGAAAACAAATGGAATTCGCCTATAATTTAGATGAAGAACTGGTAGCAAAAGCCAAAGCGGAAGCCAAAGGAAAGTTGGGTTATCAGCCTAGGTTTATGCAAGCGAGTTTTGAATATATAAAACAATGGTTTAACGAAAGACAGAATCGGGAAATGAAAATAAGTGAAGATTTGACCAAAGATGTTAAAGTGGTTTTGAGCAAAACTCTCAAAAGTGCGCAAGACTCTTGGTGGCGATACCCAACTAAAAAAGAAGCAGATGAAAGTGAGAAGCTCATTGCCGATTACGCCAAAGTTTCCTACGAAATCAACCGTGATGAAATTTGGCCGGAGTTTAAAAAGTTGGTTGCAATGGATATGCAGGATCAAAGAAGCCAGGAGTTTCTTAAAAATCAGCAAAAAGCTAGAGGTAAAGAAGGTGGTTCGCCTGGTTTACCACAGGAGTTAAAAGAAAAATTGACTCTTGAAGAACAGAAGGCCTTGGAAGAGGCGCTTGATAAAGCCATTGAAGAAGCCAAAAAAAGACAGGAAGAAGAAAAGGCCAAAGCGGAAAAAACCAAAGAGGCAACGAGCGAAAAATCAGCTGATGGAGAAGAGGAAACACCCGGTTCATTCAGCGGAAAAAGTGATGATAAGGACGGAAAATCAGAATCAATGGAATCACAAGGGAAACCCGAAGAACAATCAGTCGATGGACAACCTGTTCCGATTAATCTGGATTCATTATCCCCGGAGTTAAAAAATAAAATTAAGGAATATGTTGACTCCCTTCCAGAAGATAAGAAAAAAGAATTGACCGAAAAAGCCAAGAAAGCACTAAAAGAATTCGAGGACAAACTTAATGAAAAACTTCAAGGCAAGCTGATGGAAAATCCAGAAGAGAAAAAGACTGAAGATCAAAAAGCTCAAGAAACGACAATCAGTGCTGGGGAGGCAGTGCGAACCGGCCCAAAAAGGGCGGGGGTTGTCGATATTGCCGGGCTAAAAACTTATAAAGAACGTCTTGAGAGAGAGATAAATAAAGACGCCAATTTATATGAGGAAATGAGACGAGAGGTTCTGCTTTTGATTGATAAATTAGAGATGGAGTTGAGACAAATATTTGTTGCGCGCAAAACTCGGGCCTGGAAAACCGGTTTTGAAACAGGTAAAAGGATAGATATTAAGACCAGGATTCAAGAAAAAGCCCAATCTGTTCCTATAATGGAAAGCCGAGCCTGGCAGAAAAGAGAAGCGCCTCAAGAAAAAGATTACGCAATTTCTTTGCTGGTGGATTTATCCGGTTCCATGTGGCAAGATGATAAAATTAAGGAGACTTTTAAAGCGGTTGTTGTCCTTTGTGAAGTTTTGAATCGTCTATCTATTAATTTGGAGATTCTGGGTTTTAATGATCAAATGTACACTTATCAAGCCTTCGGTGAACAGATATCCAATAAAATCCGCGAATTGATGGGTGGTATGATTAAAGAAGTTGATGATAGTCGTTGCCATAGTTGCGGTAATGAACATAATGAAACTGACTTGGGTTGGGCTACAGAAATGGCTTCAAAAAATCTGGCTAAACAAAAAGCCGATAACAAATTCCTTATCACCTTATCAGATGGAAAGCTGGAGGAATCCTCAAAACATCCTCGCGACAAATATAATTTAGAGGCAGTCATCAAAAAAACCGTTGAGGCTACGGATATAAATATTATCGGTTTGGGTGTTGGCCGGGGAACTCAGGGAATGAGTGTCTACTATCCCAAAAGTATCGCCAATGTTCAGGTTTCTGAGATGGCCGAAAAACTTTCTGACCTTATCCGTGATGTAATTGCAGATTATGATAAAATCTAATATAATCAAAACATGACAAATGTCTCAAAAATGGCCTTATCGCAATTTTTAGCCAGAACCGAAGCCCAGAAGGATATTTCTTTAGTCATTGCTCAAGACCAAAAAGAACTCAATGAATTCAGTCTTTTTTTGAAAAATGAAGGATTTCAAGCGGCAGAAAATATTAGAACCCTTATCTCTTATTTGAGCGACACTTCTAAGCCCGCCAGATTATATGTTTCGCCTAATAAAGATAACATCAAATCTTTCTATGATTTTCTAGTTCAATATCCAACCGGGCAAGTGGAGATTTTTGACAGTCAGGAAATGAAATCCAAGGTTTTTCAACCCGACTATAACAATTCTACAGTTGTGTTTCTTGTTTCCAAAAAAGACATCTCCGAATTTCAGTCGAATAATTTTTCGCTTCTTCAATATGCCGGGATGACTTTTCAAAATTAATAAATTATTATGAAAACCACAGAGCAACCCAATCCAGTTTTATCAGAGGAAGCAATTGTTAAACCAGTTCAAGAGACCGAAACATCTGTCTCGTATTTAGGAGTGACTCTTGAGAAAGCAGAAAAAAAAGAAGGACGTTTTGTCCCTAAAAAAGAACAATATAAAGATTATATTAATGAAAAATTTTCTCTTGAGCTCCAGCAAAAGATAGCAATATCTTTTCTGGCCGGTGATCCAGTCCTGATTGAAGGGGGAACCAGTATTGGAAAGACCACGACAGTCAAAAAAATGTGCGCAGAACTTGGTTGGGAAGTCCATTATGCCAACCTTAACGGAGCGACCGATGTGCAAGATTTGATGGGTCGATATATTCCTAATCCGTTCAAGCTTGATCGGACGAAAATCTCCGATGAAAAATACGAAAAAATTATCAAAGAATGGATAAATCACACCGCCGGAATGGATCCCTCCCTTTTGGAGGGTAAGGAATATATTTTTGCTGATGGAAAAGTGACCAGCGGCTTGCGTCAAGAAGAAGGAAAAGTAAAAGTAATTATTTTGGATGAGTTTAATGCTTCCGCTCCGAACATCCTTATTCGTTTGCACGAAGTGCTGGATGCCCTGGAACGCGGTGGCGATGTCACTTTGTCCGAGGATGCCTCGGAAGTTGTTCCGGTCAGTAAAGGAAATACTAAAATAATTGCCTTAATGAACCCACCAGGCAAAGGCTATTTTGGCCGAGAACCACTGGATCCGGCCCAGCTTAGACGTTGGGTATATCAGAAAGAAGTGACTGAACTTCCTGGTGAGACTTTTTCATTCAGCACTAAAGCTCTTTTTGGCATACGGTCTGATATGCAAGAAATACCAGAGGATCTTTATCTTAAACCCCGTCAGTCAATCCTGCCGGCCGAACAACTTCAAGAAATCCCCGGCATTGAAGATATTTTAGCCAAATACGAAGAATTTCATAAAGCCGTTAAGGAATTGGTGGCCACACGAAAAATTGCCACCGATCAACCTCAGCCATTTACTTACGATGATCGAGCGGAACCACGACGAGTTCGGGATTTTGTTTTGCGTTTTTATACGGGTGATCTGAATGAGACTTTCCAAGAGGCCCTGCGTTATTATTACCGGAATAAGTTGGAAAGCGATGAGGATAAGAAAAAAATCGGTGAGCTTATTGACCATGTGATGCATGTTCCCAAAGAGGAGACAAAGAGAAAAGGGACGAAAAGAAAAAGCGATGAGAAAGCTAAAGAAGCTAAATCAGAAAATCCAGGCGAAGCCAAGGAAAAAATAGATGCGGAAGAATTGCTGGGTAAAACCGAAGAAGAAATCAAAGTCATGAAAACAGCTTTGAGAAAAAAAAGAAAGGAAATTCTGGGTGAGTCTTCTGACTCCGTCATCTCCGTTGAATATAAAAGAAAGGACGAAAAAGGCGAAGTTGTCAATGAAATTATTAAAATTGATTTTCAAGAAAAACTAGATTCCGCGGTAGATTTTTACAAAAAGCACGATATAGAACTGCCAACAGACTTTATTGAACAAATACAAGATATTTGGCAGAGAAATGTTGATAGTATGAAAGAAGCGATAGAAAAACAGGGTTTTGATGAGATATTGTTTATCCCCAGTGGCTTGGCCGTGCCGGACTTACATACAAAAATGTCGGCTGGATATGTTGGAACCTACCAGGGCGATTATTTTGAAGCGAACGGTTCCTTTTCTGGCGTTAAAGAAAAGACAAACGATTCAAGAATTATCTTGATTCACAAGAATAACGCTCAAAATTTAGCCGATCGACCAGAATTAAAAGAAACCCTGGGAAAAACCGCTGAATCTCTCATCAAGTCCGGAGAAACTCTTACTTTAACTGATTATCTCATCTATCAAAAGAAATATTTTGAAGAAACTGGCAAGCATTTAGATGCGAATGGTTGGACCTGTCTCCCTGGTTCTAGGTCTGGCTCCTTTGTTGTCTACGCCTACTGGGTCCCGGGTAATGGTCGGCTCGTTGTGAGCGCCTTTGCTTCGGACGACTCGACTCCGTGGGTCGGTTGCCGCCCCTCCCGCTGTTTCCAATAATTAGGTAACTTGTAGCTTGGATTTTTGTATTTATTTTTTCTTTTTATTTTTAACTTCGGCGAGTATGGTTTGCGAGTTGGGAAGCAGACCTGCCGAAGCGCTCAAAAAAACTGAAGACAACCGCGGTAAGGTAATACCTTGCCATATTGTAAGGTTTTAAGTCGTGAGAGTGATAAGTTAAGGAAACAGCGGTTTTGGGTTGGGAAAGTTGTCCTAATAAATAGAGTCTGGTTTCCATGGATGTAAGGATAGCCTCAAGCTAAAAGA
Source organism: uncultured Candidatus Saccharibacteria bacterium (assembly GCA_964406895.1). GTDB lineage: Bacteria > Patescibacteriota > Minisyncoccia > Phycocordibacterales > PALSA-1337 > C7867-002. The sequence continues at coordinate 11,120 of CAYOTK010000002.1, forward strand.
GGGTCGGCTCCAATGTTGTCTACGCCAACTGGAACCCGAGTGATGGTCAGCTCAATGTGAACGCCAATGCTCCGGACAACTCAAATCCGAATATCGGTTGCCGCCCCTCCCGCCGTTTCTGTTTTAGTAATAGACTGTCCTATTTAAATGGCTTGGATGAATTTGTGAAAGAAGAATTAGGATCTAGGTTCTATATTCAATACAATGATGATTTTGTGATTTCGGATAATTCTAAATTGCGTTTAAAAAAATATTTGCCACGGATAAGAAAACTCTTGGAAGAAAAATTAGAACTGAAAATTCCGGCAGAAAAAACGTCTATAAGAAAATTGGAGTGGGAAGTGGATTTTCTAGGTTACATTATTTTGAAAGACGCTGTTTTGCTCAGAAATAAGACTAAAGGCAAAATTTTTGAGAGGTTGAATGAGAAAAATATCAGTTCTTATTTAGGCTTGTTAAAACATTGCAATTCTTATACTTTAAAACAGAAGATCATTTCAAATTATAATAGTCAAATAAAGTCTTATGACTTTGAAGGTGATTTTTAATTTACAGTATGCTAGTATTTACGGTATGAAATTTGAAGCCTTAAAGCCCAAAGGTGTTACGGAAGAACCTGAAGTTTCAGGACTCGAAGCTTTGTCGGAAGAGGAAAAACAAGAAAAAGTCGCTTTAATGAAAGAACTTGAGAATCGTATTAAAGCTGTAGAAGCCGGTCTGGCAGACTTGCAAGATGCTGTTACTGAAGCAGAAAAAAGCAATGATTGGTCAAAGGTTTCGTCACTAAAAAATATTTTGAAAAGTAAACTGGCGCTCGCCAAAACCGCTCAAAGAAAATTAGAAGGTCGAGAGGAAGAACTTACTATTTCTGCCGAATATAAGTATAAAGATGAGAAAGGGAAGGAAATCGCGGAGACGATAGAATTGGATTTCGAAACAGAAATTTCCTCTCTGATTGATTTATACAAGAGGAATGGCATTGAAGTCCCCGTTGACTTTAAGGAACAAATGCAAAGTCTTTGGGAGAAAAATGCCGATGCTATGACGGAAGCCGTTGCCGAGAAAGGATTTGATCAGGTTTTGTTTATTCCGGAAAATCTGCCCAAACTCAAAGAGTTAGAGGTTAAAATGACCGCGGGTTATGAAAAAGAAAAAGGCAATAAGACTTATTGGTATATAAGTGCTGATGATATAAAAGAAACAGCGACAAGGGGAGCCAGAATCATTTTGGTTCACAAGGCTCCGGATTTGACCGCTCACCCAGAACTAAAGAAAACACTGAGCAAGGAATTCGGTGGAGAAAAAGAAAATGGGAAAGATAATAAAGCGGAGGATTTTATAAAAGACGGCGAATCTTTGACTTTGTCTGAATATTTGATTTTACAGAGAGATGTTTTTGAGAAAACTGGTGTTCATCTGGATAGCAAACTAACACCTGATGGCGATTATATTTTCTGGACATGGCTTCCCGGTTCTCAAGTCGGCTCCTATGTTATCGACGCCGGCTGGAGCCCGGGTGGTGGTCGGCTCGGTGTGAGTGCCCGTGCTCCGGACTACTCGCAGCCGGCTATCGGTCGCCGCCCCTCCCGCTGTTTCCAATAATTAGATAACTTGTAGTTTGGATTTTGTATTTATTTTCCTTTTTTTATCTTCGATTTTTTTAAAATACATCAGATGTGGTGGTTGCAAAACTCACAAGTGAATAAAAAGTCACCATATGTTTTATTTTAGAAAAGAATATAATATTTGCGTAAAGTTAAATAATAAAAAATGAAATATTTTGTTGGATATCTAGCGTCTGAAAAATTATGATAGTATTAATTCATGCAAATCAAATCAACTCTCACCAATCGTTCAGGTCAAGTTTTGGATGTTACATACAATGATATAAACGACGAATCAGAACTTGGAAATAGAAAGATAAATGGTGTTCACGCATATTGCTTCTGTGATGGCAAACTCGTTCTTGTTTACGCAGAGGAAAAGAAATATTGGTCTCCACCGGGAGGAGCCGTAGAAATCGGAGAAAGTATTCGCGAAGCAGTCACAAGAGAAGTCAAAGAAGAAACAAATATGCGCGTTATTTCTCAAAAAATCATTGGATATCAAGAAGTCATCGAGCCAAAAGGTATTTCTGTTCAGACACGCTCCGTTTGTATTGTTGAGCCCTACGGACCTTTTGTTTCTGATTCTGATGGTGATATAACGAAGATTATGTTAATAGTTCCAAGTGATTATAAGAAATATTTTGATTGGGGAGAGATTGGGGATCACATTTTTAATAGGGCGATGGAAATTGTAAAAAACTATGAACATCTTTGATCAAGTAAAATCATTAAATCTACCACTAGGCCAATATGCAGTCGTTGGTGGTGGTGTTCTGGCCACTCACGGTATTCGAGATTTCAAAGATATTGATATCCTGATTACTAGAGAGTTGTTTGATGAATTGAAAAAGATAGGTTGGACAATAAAAGTGACGTCTGGGGGTTCAACTAATGTGGTAAATGGTATAGTAGAAGCCGGTCCAGATATTATTTATTGCAAGAATTATGAACCAGATATTGCGAAAGTTATAAAAGAAGCTGACATCATTAATGGTATTCCTTTTATGAATTTGCATGAACTGGTGAAATTCAAGAAGGCCTTAGGCAGAGAAAAGGATTTGGTTGATGTAGGGTTGGTGGAGGAGTATTGGGAGAAATTTTATTAATTTGAAAGATTAGTGTAATATAATTGTATTATGGATTGTGCATTTTGCTCAAATAAAGAAGTTAAGGAACGTATAATTATTGAGAATGATTTTGCCTTTGCGTTTCCAACCAATACTCCGATTGTTCAGGGTCATATTTTAATTTGTCCTAAAAGACACATACAATACTATGAAGATGCAACCGAGGAAGAGAAAAATTCTATTGAAGAACTAAGAATAAAAATACGAAGAGCTTTGATTAAAACTCTAAGTGCTCAAGGTTTTAATTGGGCTTGGAATGAGGAGAAAATCAGGGGTCATTCTGTTCCACACTTTCATCTTCATGTGGTACCAAGAAAAGAAGGCGATCAGGGTGTCTATCAATATGAACCAAGAGAATTTTTGTATCGCCCTTCACCTAGAACTTTAATAACACCAAATGATGAATTGATGAAGATTGTTCGGGTGATACAAGAGGCTATAAAATAGTAAATAAAGATTTCAAGGTGAAATAATAAATGATAACTTGTTATCCACACCCATAAATTGACTAATTCACTGAATTCGGTATAATTTGGTGATTCAATTCACTGAATTAGTCATAAAATGGTGAATTGATATAATATATATGACAATATATAGATATTTGCAGGACAAAATAAAGTCAAACATAGGAAAAAGAAAGATACAGATAATCTATGGCCCAAGACAAGTGGGCAAGACGACGCTTGTAAAAGAGTTTCTATCTCTACCAAATAGTGTTTATTACAACTGCGATCAAGATGAAACGCGCCTACTTTTTGAAGAAGCAAATCTAGAAAAACTTGCTACTTTAGTTAAAAAATACGATACAGTTGTAATAGACGAAGCTCAAAAAGTTAATAACATAGGATTATCATTAAAAATTATTTTCGATAATTATCCAGATAAAAATTACATTGTCACAGGATCTTCGTCATTCGATTTGGCAAAATCAGTGAGTGAACCTCTTACAGGTCGATTTTTTTCTTATACCATGTTTCCAATAGCTGAGATAGAACTTGCAAAAAGTAAGAATCCGATCGAGCTTCGCGAATCACTTGAGAATCGTCTTATTTACGGTTCTTATCCAGAAGTTATTACCGCAATTGATCTTGAGACAAAAAAAGAAATAATAAAAAACATCACTGACAATTATTTGTTCAAAGACATTTTATCGCAGGGTGTAATAAGAAATCCTGATGATTTACGAAGATTACTGCAAGCCATAGCTTTGCAAAGCGGCAATGAAGTATCGCTTTCGGAACTAGCTAAAACTCTTGATCTTGACAAGAATACGGTAAAAAAATATTTAGAGATTTGTGAAAAGCTTTATATTCTTTTCTCATTATCGCCATATGTATCAAATAAGCGTAAATCAATATCAATGTTAAAGAAATACTTTTTTTATGACCTGGGAATAAGAAATTCTCTGATAAATAATTTTAATCCGATTGTAACGAGGAATGATGTTGGGTCGCTCTGGGAGAATTATATGATCTTAGAAAGATTAAAATACAATTCTGCAAGAAATTTTGACCCTATGTATTATTTCTTTCGCTCATATGAGATGCAAGAAATTGATTTGTTTGAGGATGAGGGTGGGGTACTTAATGGATATGAGTTTAAATTTTCAAAAGATGGAATAAATAAAGCGACTAAAGAATTATTTGAGAATGATATCAAAGGTAAGGAACTAAAGATCGTCAATAGGGATAATTATTCAGAATTTATTGGAACTTGAGAATAAGATGAAATAATAACCATGCGAATCGAGTCATACCTAGACATAACTCCGGAAGAAATTACGAGTAAGGCCCACAACATATGGTTAGGAATAAGTCTTGGAAATAAATATTTTACAAAAGAAAATATTGAAAAATATTTGATGATGCAAAGGAAAAAATAATATGCGGAAAGATGTGTTATAATCCAAAATATTTATAAAATATGAATATCAAAGATTTGTTCAAAATATTACATAGTTGGGAGTTCCCTTTACTATTGAAAAAATTGATTGAGATAAGTTTTTTCGATACTCTTCAAGAAGAACTTTCTCTGAATAAATTAAAAGATATTTATCATTTTAAAGAAGACAAGATGCGGGTCTTATTAGATGTCCTCGAAAGTCATGGACTTATTAGTATTGAGAATGACAAAATCTCTCTTTCTGAATTCTCGAAGAAATATCTCTTAAAAGATTCGAAATTTTACATTGGTTCATATATTGTGTGGAGAATTGAAGATTTGAAACACTGGGAAGTTAATATGTCTTCTGTTCTAAAAGGTAAAATGAAGACAGTTCATGGAGACTATCAGTATTTGGAATATACAGACAAGCACAAAGAAGCATTGGAGGGAATCGTGGTCGCTTGTTCCAAGGTTTATCCAGCTGAAGATTTTGCTCGCAAAATAAAAGATAATATTGTTATCAATGGGTCTCTGCTCGATTTGGGTTGTGGTACAGGATTTTGGGGATTGGCATTACAAAAAGAATTTCCAGACCTGAATTTAACCCTGTTTGATAGAGAAACTGATTTTATAAATATAAAAGAATCAGAATCAAATTTTAAAGAGAAGATATCAATAGTAAAAGGAGATATGTTTGAATCAGGTTCTCTTCCAAAGGCCAATAATGTTTTGGTTGCAAACGTCTTTATGGATTGGAGTGATGAGGTATTGATAAAAATGTTACAAAAGATAGTTAAAGAATGTAATCCTAATGTCTTATTGATTCATGAATTTGTCCTCGAGAAAGACATACCGTTTCTTAATGAATATAATTTCTTTGCTCAGATGGAGACTCTGGGGAAGATTCGCAGTAAAGATTGGTGGTTTACTCAACTGAAGGTTTATTTCAAAAATATTGATTTTGTGCCATTAGAGTTTGGTTCGATGGCGATTATTTGTAGACAGTAAGATTGGTGTGCAATAAAACCATAAGAGGTTGAATGTGCCTTTTTGTATGTTGACATATACACATTACGCATGTTACAACAGATTTGGTTTAGTGAAGTGGTAACAGTAGACAATCACGCAAAAACGAAAGGTAACACTTGAAATACATTATAACGCACGGTGACAAGGAAAAGGGGCCGGATCCCGAACTGCACATTTTAGGAATCGCTCAGGTCGCCGGCTTGACCGTCCCTGAAGACGTCACGAACGTGATCGTCGGTACCGGACGTCGTTTCATTCAGACATGGGATACCGTCAAAAAATCCAAGACTCTGAACGTTGCGGTGAGGTACTCTCCGCTCTGCGGCTCCGCCGACAGTGGCGAGAAGAGCGAGACCAGTTTCATGGTCACTCTCGCTGATGGAACCAGCGTGGGGATTGGTGACTACGTCGGTCTCATCGGTACTCCCGGGGTCGACCTCAAGTCTTGGTTGGACTCCTTGCCGGAGGGCACCCTCCTCATCGCCGGCCGAGAATTTCTCGGTGCCATCGGATACACTGAGGGAAAGACCGGCACCCTCTACAAGTACAGTGAGGGCCGGATTGTGTGAGAACACGGGGCTGCGCTCGCCGAATACCGGCGGGTCGCGGCCCTTTTTGATTTTACTGACACTTCCAAAGATTATTCTGAACTAGTTTGAAAAATTAAAACTGTACTACTTTTCCCAAAAATATGTTAAATTTTATATATGAAATACACCAAATTATTTCGTGAATTAAACAGGAATGATGCGTCAATAGCAGGAGGAAAGGGCGCGTCTTTGGGAGAAATGTTAAATGCGGGCATACCTGTTCCTGATGGTTATGTGGTACTTTCCACCACCTTTGATAAATTCATTGAAGATACTGATTTGGTTCAAGAAATAGACGCAATTTTAGACAGTGTGGATCACAAAGAAATTCATACTGTAGAGGGTGCATCCGAGAAAATAAAAGGTCTCATTTTGTCGCGTGAAATGCCTCACGATATAGCGGAAGAAATAAAAACAAATTTCAAAAGTTTGGATACGAAGTTTGTTGCCGTTCGTTCCTCAGCTACAGCAGAAGATGGTGCTGAACACGCTTGGGCAGGACAGCTCGAATCATATTTGAATACGACCGATAAGGATTTGTTAGATAAAGTCAAACATTGCTGGGCTTCACTTTTTACACCTCGCGCTATATTTTATCGTTTCGAGAAAGGCCTACACTCAACCAGGATATCCGTAGCAGTTGTGGTACAAAAGATGGTCGAATCAGAAGTTTCCGGCATTGCATTCTCGGTACATCCTGTGACTGAAGATCGCAATCAGTTGATCATTGAAGCGGGCTTCGGGCTGGGTGAAGCAATCGTCTCTGGTTCTGTAACGCCTGATAGTTATGTGGTCGAGAAAACTCCAAGAAGAGTGATCGACAAAAATATAAGCACACAAGAAAGAGGTTTATTTAGAGTTGAGACGGGTGGTAATGAATGGAGAACAATCAATGAACCGATGGCCTCGTCACAAGTTTTGGATGAGAAACAAATTTTTGATCTTTCAGAAATTATAGTTGGTATTGAGAATCACTATGGTTTTCCTTGTGATATAGAATGGGCATACGAAAAAGGTAAGTTTTATATTGTGCAAAGTAGGCCAATTACGACGTTGAGTGCAATTGTAGAAAAAAAAGATTTGGCAGACGAATATCTTGAACGCATTGGAAATCGGAAATTGTATCCTCCATTGAACGGTTATTCTGCATTTTTGCAGGGATCAGAATATAATATCGAAAAGTATTTTGGCAAATGGTATGAAAATAAAGTAAGATATGATTTTTTTCTCCACATGAAAGACGGGTATTCGCAAGTTTGGTTACCAGAAGACGATATTCGAGGTGCTTCTGACTTTGGGCTACGAGAATACCTGAATAAATCAAAGTCATTTGATCGTAGAATTGATTTTATGGATGAAAGCATAAAATATATTGATAAGATATATACACAATATACTTACGAAAAGATTGATGGAACAAAGTTGGACAAACTATTCTTATTGGTAAATGAAGTTAGAGACATTATTTGGGATGTAAACGCCGCTGTATCATTTTCTATCTTTTTTGATAAGAAAATGTGTGAAAATATTCTTATTGATGAAAAGTACCCGATCACCTCAAATGAAATTGATATTTTGTGGGATAAGGCTGTGACGCCAGCATTTGAATCGTTCGACAAGGTTCAACTCTGTCATTTGTTGACCTTGATGAGTAAGCCTAGTAAATGGGAATCAGTTTTAGAGGAATGCCAGTATTTTTTGACAGATTATCATTCAGCCAAGACTTTATCAGAAATTGAAAAAGCATTGAAAGAAAGATATAAGAAATATATTGATGAACCAGGAAGCGTGAAAGAGACTCTCAAAACTGAGACTGAAGAAGTGGCCAGAATGATTTCTGAACATAAAAAATGGCTATATACATTGCCGGAAAATGAAAAGAAAATTGCAAATTATCTTCAAACTGTGATGAAGGTCAGGGATAGAAGAAAGAACTTCTTTGCTAAAGGTATGACAATAATGTACAGAGTGGCAGAAAAAGTTTTCAGAGAAGCTGGTGTAGATCGAAATCTTATTCCTTATTATACAATCCGTGAACTTCTTAATGGTGTCGATTATTTGAAATCTTCTGTTGATGATTTGAAAGATAGAAAAAACGGTTTCCAATGGCTCGTGCCGTATTCTGATCAACCAAAAAAGCAAAATATAAATATTGATAGTGGAATACAAAAAATCAATAATTATTTCAAGGAGTGTCATTTAAGTGACAATAATTCCAGTGAAATTCAAGGTCAATGTGCTTATAAAGGTGTTATTAAAGGTCGTGTTCGAATAGTATTGAATGTAAATTCGAATCATGGTTTTTCTGATGGTGAAGTGCTTGTTGCGGGAATGACTCGACCGGAGTATGTTCCGTTGATGAAAAAAGCTGCGGCAATCATTACAGACGAAGGTGGAATTACATGTCACGCTGCAATCGTTTCCCGCGAACTCAAGAAACCCTGCATTATCGGCACAAAGATCGCCACCAAAGTCCTGAAAGACGGCGATATGGTAGAGGTGGATGCGGATAAGGGGGTGGTAGTTATTCTTAAATAAAATGTCATTAGAAAAACAACAAAAAATGGATGAAAAATGGCTTATTCCTCGAAAACGCTATGTTCCTTGTGTCTGGCCGTTCCATACTTATTGGGCATGGCCTGTACACAAATATTTTGGTGTACCCACTACGGGAAAAGTTTTAAGTATTTGGGAAGATGGTGATTATACTGTGGTTTTTGATAAACATAAAACTGGTATAGATTTGGGAAATGCAATCACTGATAAGATTCTTACAGAGAAAAATGATTTAATAGGTTTTAGAGAGAAAGGCATTAAGGCAGGGGAAAATACAGTAATTTTTTGCAAGGAATTTTCCAAAAAATCAGAAAATTCATCTATTTCTGAATTTGTTGATTTTCTGAATGGATTCACCGAAAAGTATATAGTCATCATGAGAGATAATATGCATTACTGGGTAATGGGATCACCAATCATAGAAAAAATGATTCGTAACAATCTGTCGACTTTTGATGCAAATATCATAGATGAGATTTTTCACATAATGGCTGTACCAATCGAAATGTCATATAGTAGCCTCATTGATTCAGAGTTGAAAAAGATATGTGATATGGCTCGACAAAATGGCATAGGGTTAGTCAAGGGAGACATAAAAAACTTCTCGCATAAATATTTTTGGTTCCCATATGAATATGTTGGACCTGGGATTTGGGATGATAAAACTGTGACCGGTCTAATCGAAACAGATATAAAAAAAGGTTCAAGCAATCATGTTGGTGCATCTGGTAGTGTAGAATTACAAAAAGAATGTGTCAAAAAATACTCTTTATCCCAACAAATAGTCGAATTATTCAAAATTCTTCAAACACTAGCCTTAATGTCTGATGATCGTAAAAGATATAACTCTGAAATATGTTATTATTTAAATGGAGTAATTTTCCCAAATCTGGCAAAGAAGCTCGGTATAACTAGAGAGGAGGCTTTATATGTAGATCATGAATTCTTATCTTTATTTGAGAAAGATTCAATAACGTTCAGAAAACGACTTAATAAAAGAACCGAGATGTTGGTAGAAATTACCGAAGATGGTGTTTATTCATGGTACGAGGGTAAAGAGGAATGTTAAATGTTATTAGATTCATTGGATATTCACTTGAAAGTTGATGATAATATAAGAGAGATCAAGGGTCAGGTTGCTTTTAAAGGAAAAGTGATTGGCAAAGTCAGGATTTTGAAGACATCACACGTTGATGATTTTGAAGAGGGAGATATTATAGTAACAGGCATGACAACACCAGATTTTGCACCGCTCATGAAAAAGGCTTCCGCGATTGTGACAAATGAGGGCGGTATCACATGTCATGCGGCTATAGTTTCTAGAGAATTGAAAATACCCTGTGTAATCGGCACAAAAATTGCTACTCAAGTTTTCAAAGACGGCGATATGGTAGAGGTGGACGCGGATAAGGGGGTGGTGAAAATAATAAAATAATATGAATTTAAAATATTAATCTACTAACATGATTTTACCAAAAGAAAAATATCAAAAGACAGTCAAGAGACCGTATCCGCCATTATTGGGATCATTGGTGATTCAGGGTATAACGGATACAAAAGTTTATGACGGTTTTTTTTCTGTTCCGTTCGCCAGAAAGGATTCGGTCTTGTGTGACGGAGCTTGGTATAACAATGGTGAGGCGGAGGATTATGGTCGTGAATTGATATCCAAAGAATGGAATAATCAAAGTTCAATTGATTTCCTTTCAAAAGAGTGTCGTCGTAGGGAAAAAATTCTATTGGATTCAACAGACAAATCATTTGAAGTATATTCAAAAGCCTTTGAAAATTATATGGTTGCACTCACTCTTGTATATTTGGCTGAAGTGCCTTTTTTCAATAAACTTAAAGAGATGCTTATGGAAAATTCGGATGAAATGCAGGCTAAGGAGTTGCTTGAGATTCTAAATACTCCATTTGAGGATAATTATCACAGAAAAGAAGAGTATGATTTGATTACATCGAATAATTTGACTGAACACGTAAAGAAATATGAATGGTTTCTTTCAAGATATGGTGCAGATGTGATTTATACAGTAGATAAGGCAAAGGAAAGATTATTATCTTTAGACAAGGATTTTTTGAGCAAATACAATATTTTAAAAGAGGAAGTTAAGACGGCAATAAAAAAAGCCAAGAACATTGTTGGGCAACAAAACAGTTATTTGGTTGACGGCCTACAATTCATTGTTTTTTACAGAACACACAGAACTGATGTTATTAGTAGATCAATATTCATGCATAAAAAAGTATTGAATGATATTGCAAAAGCAAATTCATTGTTATATGAAGATATTTTGTTTTGTCTTGAAGCTGAATTGATAAAAAAATCTATTCCCAGCGTAGATACAATTCAGGAAAGAAAAAAAGGTTATGTTATATATTCAGAAAATGGCCATATTATTTGCAAAATTGGTAAAGAGTTTGAAGATATAAGACGTGGCCTTGAAGACGATATTCAGACAGTGACTGAGTTGCGCGGTAATAGCGCTTCCAAAGGTAAATCTGTCGGAAGAGTTAAAATTATTAATAATTCTTTAGATTTTTCCAAAATAAATGATGGAGATATTTTGGTATCAAGCATGACTACTCCTGAAATGGTTCCGATAATGAAAAAGTCATCTGCCTTCGTAACAGATGAAGGCGGCATAACTTGTCATGCGGCTATTGTTGCACGCGAACTTAAAAAACCCTGCATTATTGGCACAAAGATCGCCACCAAAGTCCTGAAAGACGGCGACATGGTAGAGGTGGATGCGGATAAGGGGGTGGTAAAAATAATAAAATAATATGAATTATAAAAATGACAAAAGAATATTAAATGTTCAAAGCTCATATTCAAAAGAGCAAATACAGGAGGTCTTAAAAAGAACATGGTTTAAGGTTGTGCGAAGAGAAAATACCCCTCTATGGGAATCCCTGATTCAAGCTGGAGGAGCTTTGAGCCGTGAAGATATCGGATTTGAGAATCCTATGTCAGATCTTTATGCTCTTGATTATGACAAATATGCGGCCGAGGACGATTTTAAGGAATTAAAAAGACAATTTATCGAGGCTTGCAAAAATGATTCCAATTTTTTAACAAATTTTTTCAAATACCTTGAGGATAAATGCAAGGAATTTGATGATTTTGTTTTGCAAAATGAAATAAATGAGTGGGGTAAGTTGGATAACAAAGAACTTGGTTTTATTTACGACAAATTTGCAAATTTTTCCTTAGAAGTTTTGATTTTTTTGTGGCCTCCACTTGGACCAGAGGAGTGGATAGTTGAAAAGATATCTAGTGAACTTTCGAAACGAATTGATCCAGTTAATCAGTATAATGATAATCAAAAAGCTTTTGACATATTAATTTCTTCTGAAATTCCTTCATTAATTCAAGAACGAGAGTTTGAGATTCTTAAACTTGCTACGAAGGTAGGGGATATCAATAAAATTCCTGAGTTTAAAAATGAAATTGAGTTAGTTTATCGAAGATATGCTTGGATAAACGATCATTCTTTGAAATTTGAGTTTGAAAGCTACATACATTTTGAGGAAGAATTAATTCAGGTCTTAAAAAATAATCCTAAAGAAAAACTTTCTCGAATTAACGCTGAAAAAGAGAGTAAAAAGAAAGAAAAAATGGCTCTTTTGAATAATCTTAATCTTGGGAAAGATATTGAAAACTATATATACCAAGCATCACATTTACCACACTGGAGATTTCTTAGAACCGAAAAAAGCGTCGAAGCGGCGTATCGCTTGAGCGGAATGTTCAGGGAGTTAGAAAAAAGATTAGGTATAGATCCTCTCTTGGCTTATTATTGGGAAATTGGACAGCTTCTGGATGGACAGAATGTTAATAAAGAAAATATTGAAGCTAGAAAAAACGGATATGGACTTATTATTAGCACTGATCATATTGCTGACCTAGATACTGCATCAAGAAAAGTCCTAAAAGATGGAATCGAAAGTAAAATTGAATTGGGGAAAGTTATTAAAGGCAATGTGGCGTGCAGAGGGTTTGTGAAGGGTAGGGTTAGAGTTCTTCATACTGTTAAAGGATTATCTACCTTTAAAGATGGTGAGATCCTTGTGACATCAATGACAACTCCTGAATTTGTGCCAATTATGAGGATGGCTATTGCTATTATTACAGATGAGGGCGGAATAAGTTGTCATGCGGCCATTGTCTCTCGTGAGCTAAAGGTTCCATGTATAATTGGTACCAAAGTTGCAACTAAACTTCTGAAAAGCGGAGATAATGTAGAGGTTGATGCAAATAAGGGAATCGTAAAAATAATAAAATAAACATGACCAAACTTCATGAGCTTGTTCATCTCAGTGCACCACTAGTTTTTGCAGACTTGTTTACCGTTTGTGAAGGTGGTAGTCAATTCTTCTGGTCAAAAGAAAAAAGTCCAGAGGGTGTTGGGTGTTTGGCGTATAGAAAAAAAGATTTAGTATATTTTTATTACAATCCAGAATTAATTGATTGGAAAATGACTGAGTCTAGTAAATTTGATGAGCAGATTTTACTTCAGAAATCTTCAGATGCCTTCAGTAAAATCAGGGAAATATTGATTAAAGAAAACCCCCTCAATAGAGAACAGTTAAAAGAATTTATCCCAGAAGTAATTTTATTCTGGAAATGGTTCGATGGTATCTGGTGGAGAATTGAATTTGCTGAAAAAAACAAAATCGATTATGGGAATTTGATGTCACTTAGAAAAGAAACTGAATATTTCGTTCCTAGTCTTCGATTGGTAATTAGAAAATCATTCAAGGAGATTTTGGACAAAAGATACGAGCAGTATATTGATGTTCTTAGATTAAACGAGGTGCTTGAATCAAAATTACCCTCAATTGAAGAGTTAAATTCGAGACTCGAGAGTTATGTTGTTATAAATGGGAAATTATTTAACAACATTGAGAGTGCACTGAAGGAATTTGATTTTGATATGCCGTTAGATGAGGTTGATCTTAATAGTAAAGAACTTCATGGACAGTGTGCTTTCCCAGGCAGAGTCAAATCCAAAATAAAGATTGTTAATTCTGTTGACGATTTACACAAGTTTTCATCTGGCGATATTATTGTTTCTAGTACTACAACACCAGATTTTCTTCCAATCATGAAGATATCAAAAGCCATAATTTCTGAACATGGTGGAATAATATGTCATGCAGCGATAACTTCTCGAGAACTAAAGATTCCATGTGTCGTCGGCGTTAAAAATGCAACAAAGATTCTAAAGGATGGTGACATGGTAGAAGTTGATGCGGATAGGGGGATTGTTAAGATAATAAAATGATAGACAAAAAATTAAAATTCAATATGCCTGTGTTGACGTATTTTTATAGTCCTGTAATGGAGGCAGCAAAGATCAAATATAAAAACGAATATATTGTAGGAAAATGGTTTGTTCGATGTTCAAAAAATAAAGGATTTACTGGTGCTCTAGCCTTTGATAGCACATTTCTTGAACCGGGAAGAAGGTTTTTGAATTTGCTCGACACTGATTTTGAGTTTGGTGATTATCTATATAACTGTTGCAAACAAGTTTCTCAAACAGCAGATAAACTTCAAACTATTTATATTAGCGATTTAACAAATAATAAAATCTCAAATTTAGATCTTTTTTATCCAGATTATAAGAAGGTATTTTCATTAGCGGTTGGATTTGGTTATTCCCTAGATTTTGCATTTGACGAATATATTAAAAAAAATAATATTAACCCATCAAATCTAGAGTCGGTTGGACTGTCATTCCAAAATCTAGAAAAAAATGAATTAAGAAAGATATTTCTTGAAAAAGATCAGGCGGAATTTGATAACAAAATGCGAGAACACATATTAAAATATTCGTGGCTTTTAAATAATTATGCTGGTGAACATTTGATTACAAAGGATTATTTTTTGAATAGAAAATCAGAGGTTTTAAATCATTCCTTTGTGGAAGATATAACAAAAAACTCTCAACCAAAAAATATCACTGAATGGATATCTTTCTTAACTTACGTGCGAGATGAAAGAAAGAGACTCAATCTTATAGCCACAGGACTCCTTGATCGATATTTGAAAAACGAATGTAGTAAATTGAATATTTCTAGAGACACTGCTGTTCTTTTAACAGTAGAAGAATTTGAAAAATTTAAAGAAAACATCAGTTTGATCCCTGAACGATTAGAAAGATTCATTAAGATCACGCATGAGGGCTTGATAGATGTTTCTAGAAAAGAATGGGATGAAGCTTTCAAAGAAGAACTTATAACGTCAAGTGAAATTAGAGGTCAGATTGCTTCTAAGGGCACAGCTACAGGAAAAGTAAAAATTATTATTAATCGAGAGGATTTCGATAAATTACAAAATGGAGAAATTATTGTTGCTTCAATGACAAGACCAGAATTTGCTCCTATTTTGAATAGATGTTCTGCTATAATAACAGACGAAGGAGGTGTCACTTGCCATGCAGCGATTGTAGCCAGGGAATTAAATATTCCTTGTATTATTGGAACTCAAATAGCTACTGAGGTTTTGAAAGACGGCGATATGGTAGAAGTGGATGCGGATAAGGGTATTGTTAAGGTTATTATATAATTTATTTTATGTGGAAAAAACTTGTAACAAGAGAATCGACATTCATTGAACGAACATTAAGGTTTGATGGATATTATGAGTTTCTGCCAAATCCATTTACCGTAAAACAAAAGGATTTGTTGGCTATTTATAAGAATGGAATGACTACCCAATATGTCCAAACTGATGATTTTGAATCAAAGCTTGATTTTTTAAAACATGACTTGCATGAAATCGGTTTTGAAAAAATAATAAATAAATGGGACTATATTTTTTATCAACTGGATGAGGTCTCACAAAAGCTAGCTAAGTCAGGTTTAATTGCTGATTTGATAAGTTTCGGAAAATACTATAAACAATCTCGTGCAATTATTCTTTACGCATTTAATCTGGCTAAATTATTGAAAGGAGAGAATGAAAAAGATTCAAGGATAGATATATTGCAAAAGTACTATGATGAAGCCGAGGTTAAAAGTAGTAGATCTTGGTTAAAGATTCACCCTTTTGTTGAAAACATAAAGCATAAAATGGCAGTTGGTGATGAAATTTATTCATATTCATTTGAGGAATTTTGTAATTTTTTATCAACTGGTGTAAAGATTGATAAAAAGATTCTTCGTGAACGAGAGGAATTATCAGTTATTTTAATTGATAATTATAAATATAATATTTACTTTGGAAGTGAGGCAGTAAAGATAATTAATACATTAAATATTGAGGATGACATTATTACAGCTGGGGCTGAAATTAGTGGTACGGTTGTCTATAAAGGAAAAGTTTGTGGACGCGCAGTTATTATAAAATCAAAAGAAGATTATAAAAATATTCAAGACGGAGATGTATTGATTACTACAATGACTGATCCGTCAATGGTCAGTTATTTATCAAAAGTCGTCGCCATAGTTACGGATGAAGGCGGAATATTATGTCACGCATCTATTATTTCGCGAGAAATGAGAATACCATGTGTTATTGCGACAAGGTATGCTACTAGGGTTTTGAAAGAAGGCGACATGGTAGAGGTTGATGCGGATAAGGGAGTGGTGAGGATTATTAAGTAATATAGTTTAATTATTATGACTATTGAAACACAAGAAGTTTTTGAAAGAAAAGAAAAAGGTAGTAATGTCGAAGTTCTTGTTAGATTTATGCGACATGGCGAACGCGATAAGGTGGGTAATCTTATAGATCTCGGTAGACAAATAACAAGACAACAAGCCGCAAATGATGCAGAAAACATGGACAATGATTTTGATGCAGTCAAGGCTATTGGATCAGATGCTGGACCGAAAGGATCAACAAATATGGAAAGAGCCTTAGAGACAGCACATATTTATGCACAAGAAATAGCTGGTGACGATGCATTTAAAACACGAGTTAACTCTGTGTTGAGTTATGAGACATTAAAAAATCCCGTTCCTTATAACCACGTTGAGATATACAATGCGAATTTACCGGCTAATTTCGAGTCTTTAAGAGGAGATGAATATGTACAGGCCGCAAAAAGGGCACAAAGTGCAGTTATAAATCATTTGCTATCTCTCAACACTCCTGAGGCAAAAGTTTTTATAGATGAAGTCGCTGGAGCGTTCGCTCTTGTCATAGAACATTATATAGAGGTTGCAAAAAGGATAAATTCTGAATCAAAAGTACTAATACCCGCTGGTACTCATGGTGGTCTCATGGAGCTTTTGTTAAAAGAGGCTTTGGTCAGAGTTGATGGGGAAGGTAATAAAATTGTTGGTTTTAAAAATATTGATGAAATAGGTGGCGAATTCAATCCTTCAGAATCGTATGATGTTGATATTAGAACTGATGAGAAAGGCGATATTCTTCCTTTGAAAGTCTATTTTACTTCTCAATCTAGACCAAAAGGAGATATGTTTCTGGATTTAGACAAATTACACGCACTCAGTGAGTATTACAGGAGTATACATAAAGATGAAATCAGATAAAATAAAACCAAATTGGCTAAAAGTCGTCTCATTTAAGACCGAGCTTCTTTCTGAATATTTGATTCATAAGGGGTATAGGGAAGATCTGCCAAAATTATTACCCCGAATCGGTTTGTTGAGAAATCGTATGATTATCGACAACGATATTTATGTGGACTTGAATGAGGTTAATGAAGTATCAAAAATTTTATCTAAAGATTTAATTTCTTATGCTGACGAAGCCTATTCTGCTATTGAGGCGCAGTCTACAAAATTACTTATTATTTCCAATAAGATTAGAAAGAGTGATATTTTTTCATTTTCCAATCAAGATTTAATAGATTATTTGAAAGATTTTTTCGCTGAGTACAAATGTGCTCTTGGTGCAATTGGAATTCCAACCATTATTGATCTGACTATAGAACCGAAAATAAAAGAATATTTAAGAACTTCCGAAATTAAAAATGTCGACGAAGCTTTTGGTGTGCTTGCTATTTCAGAAAGAACCATAGCAACAAATCAAGAATCTATGGATCTTATTGATATTGCAATTGAAAAGAGTAGCGATAGAGATTTTGTAAATTGCGTAGAAAAACACAATCAAAAATATGGCTGGTTGCACTCGACATTGTTTTTGGGTGATGAGTATACAGAGTCAAAAATAGTCGATGAAATAAACAGTATTGGCAATCCCATTATAGAAAAAGAACATATTATTGGTGAACGCAGAAGACAAATTGCTGAAACAGAAAATATGATTGAGCGCATATCGTCTGAAGAGGGAAAATCTCTCGCAAGATTCTTTCAGAAGGCGGTATATTTTCGAACTGCACGGCTCGAATGGCTGAATCAGGCCTGTTTTGCAATGCGTCCAGTAATGAACGAGATTGCTTCTAGACTAAAAATCAACTTTGATGACCTTATTTATCTTTATCCGGAGGAAATATATAAATTACTATCTCAGCCATCTTTATTAAATAAGGAGGTTATAAATGAGCGTAAAAAAGGTTATGCTTTTATCTCAGATGATAGTCATGAATATGCTCTGTTCACCGGACAGCATCTCATGGAATGGAAAGAAAAATTTTCAGTTAAAATAGACATGGGCGTAATCAAAGGGACCGTTGCATGCAAGGGCAAAGTAAGGGGTCGCGTTGTTCTGATGAAAGATCGCTCAGAATTAAGTAAGATTCATTTTGGAGATATTATGGTTACACCACTGACTACACCTGATTTTGTTGTTGCAATGAAGAAATCAAGTGCAATTGTTACAGATCTTGGAGGAATGACTTCTCATGCCGCTATTGTTTCTCGTGAATTGGGAATTCCTTGTATTGTGGGAACGAAGAATGCAACAAGAATTTTGAAAGACGGTGACATGGTAGAAGTAGATGCGAATAACGGAGTCGTAAATATTCTTAAATAAAATGAAAAAAGTACTTATAACAGGTGGTAGTGATGGACTTGGAAAAATGCTGGCGAAGATTCTTGTTTCGAGCAAGAAGTACAAAGTTATTATTCTTTCTAGGGATGAAAAGAATACAAAGCAAGTTGCAAAACAGATTGGTTGTGATTATGTTGTTGCTGATGTTGCTGATTATTCACAGGTCAAATCTGCTATTTCTAAAGTCATGAATAAGCACGAATCTATCGATTGTCTCGTAAATAATGCCGGGGTTTGGATTCAGGGCCCATTGGAATCAAATGATCCAAAAGAAATTGAAAAAGTTATGAGAATAAATTCAATTGGAGTAATAAATATAACGCACGCAGTTCTTCCTTTCATGAAAAAAATAAAGTCTGGAAGAATTATTAATGTAATATCGCAGGCTGGTCTATATGGAAAATCAGAGCGTAGTGTTTATACTGCTTCAAAGTTTGCCATAACTGGACTTACAAAGGCAATGGATTTGGAGCTCTCACCCTTCGGTATTTCTGTGGTTGGTTTTTATCCAGGTGCTATGAAGACTGACTTTTTTGCAAAAGTTAAAATTAATAAAGATATGTCCGGTTATATGGATATAAAAGACGTGGCGAATGCGCTTAAGTTTATCATTGAAATTCCTGAAGGTTTGACAGTGCCAGAATTTGGATTGAGGTCATTGAAACAGTAGGGCGGTAATATTTTATTTGTTTTTGGATTTTGAGTAATAATTTTGAAAGGTAAAAAAGAGAATTTATAATATAAAAAGAAAAGGGTGCCTTAGGTAGTTAACCGTTTGGACCCCTTTTCGTCTGAATGTCTATATGTTAGCAGATTAAGATTAATTGTCAACATTACCATTTTTAACTATGCTATAATACCCCTCCATGTCCACCTCACCCAACGACCACACCATAACAGTTTCAAACTTATCCAAAACCTTCAATGGCACATTCGTAGCCGTGAATGATGTCAGTTTCGAAGTGCCCAGTGGTTCGACTTTTGCATTCTTGGGACCAAACGGAGCGGGCAAGACGACGACGATCAAGATGCTCACTACACTTCTCCAGCCAAGTTCAGGCACAATATCTGTGAATGGTTATGATCCAGTCAAACACCCATCAGAAGTCAGAAGGTCATTTGGTATAGTTTTCCAAGATCCATCACTCGATGATGAACTCACCGCTTATGAAAATATGTTTTTGCATGCCGGTTTGTATGGTGTCCCGAGAAATGAAACGAAAGAATCGATTGAGAAACTCTTGAATTTCGTCGAGCTTTGGGATCGCAAAGATAGTTTGGTAAAAACTTTTTCCGGAGGAATGAAAAGGCGTTTGGAAATAGCGCGTGGATTACTACATACGCCGGCGGTTTTATTCTTAGACGAGCCGACAGTAGGACTCGATCCACAGACTCGCAATCATATCTGGCAGTACATAAAGAAATTGAACAAAGAGAGAGGACTAACGGTTTTCTTCACGACACATTATATGGACGAAGTAGAGCGTGTGGCAGATAGGGTCGCTATAATCGATCATGGTAAGCTCATCGCAAATGATACCGTGCAAAATATTATAAGCAAGGCAAATGCTACGACTCTAGAAGAAGCATTCATCAAACTCACTGGCCATGAAATGCGCAATGAAGAGGCGAGTGCAGTCGATAGTATGAGGCAGATGCGCAAGGTTTGGGGTAGAAGATAAAAACATGCAAACAAATACATTTTATGCAATTTACATATTGTGGCTACGACAGATAAAGCGCTATTTCCGCTCCAAGTCGAGAATAATAGGCTCCCTCGGTCAACCAATACTTTTCCTTGTGGCGCTCGGCTTCGGTCTCAATTCTGTTTTCAAAGCTTCAGGCGAAGGCAACTATATACAATTCCTTTCCCCAGGAATAATTGCTATGAGCATTTTATTCACGGCAATTTTTTCTGGAATAGAAATCATTTGGGATAGGCAATTTGGTTTCCTGAAGGAGACTCTGGTCGCGCCTGTTTCTAGATTTACAATTATGTTTGGTCGTACGCTCGGTGGTGCAACGGTTGCATCATTCCAAGGAATTCTTGTTCTCATTATTTCTGTTTTGATTGGCTTCAGACCAGAATTGTCTCTCGTTATTCCTGCCATTATATTCATGGTTCTTATTGCTTTCGTCTTTACCGCTCTTGGTACCGCTATCGCTTCTATCCTAGAAGACATGCAAGGTTTCCAACTCATCATGAACTTCGTAGTCATGCCTGTTTTCTTCCTTTCCGGCTCGCTCTTTCCGCTCGACACAGCGCCGTCAGTGCTCAAATGGATAGCGACTTTCAATCCTCTGACTTATGGTGTTGATGGTCTGCGTTCTGCTCTCATAGGTGTTTCGCATTTCAGTGCGTGGACTGATTTTGCCGTTCTCATAATAGTTGCAACACTATTCGTTAGTATCGGGGCGTGGTTGTTTTCGAAGATTAAGGTGTGATTTATTATCGAGGTCGGACCTTTTAGAGGTCCGACCTCGTATGATACTTTGACATCACAGTCCGTTGTGATATTATTATTTCTTATTATTCTAATATAGGTCCGACCTTTTGAAGGTCCGACTTCTAACTAAAAAATGCAAAAAAAGGAAAATAAAGGTTCTGAGGCAAAGAACCTCCGTAATTTTTTTAATTTATTTGTGAATATTTATAGAATATTCATGATGGCATTTCGATTTATGCCGTGGCATACCGTAGGCATGATATTGCTTACAATTGTAATTGGTGCAACTCCAATATTTGCTTTCAAGGCAATGGGTTCACTTATCGATACAATAATCGCAGGAGCAAAAAGTGGAATTCTTGGTGCTGTGTGGGTATCACTTCTCGTTTATGCTGTGCTTAATATCTTGCCTGCGCTAGCTTCAAATACTAGAAGATTTGTTGAGAGAGTTTGGTATATGCGCTTGCAAGATTATTTTGATCTTATGACTTTGAAAAAAAGGGGTAGTTTTGATATCGCTCAATTTGAGGATACAAAATTTTTGGACTTTATGCAGAGAGCATTCAATCAAAGTTACTACCCATTGTTAAATATCCTGGATGGTTCAATAGACTTAATGCAATACGTAGTGGGTATTCTTGTTGGTTCTGTTGCTGCCTTTGTCATCGATTGGCAAGTATTCGTGCTAGTAATAGTTACAGCAATACCAACTTTTGTTATAGAGGTTAAGTATGGTACTCAGATATGGCATCTTTTTTACAAGAATAGTCCTGAACAAAGAAGGAGTCAGGATTTGAGAAGATTTTTCTCAACAGGAAATAAATATTCAGTTATAGATGGCAAACTTTATCAAGTCGGTGAGAAATTTTTGAAAATCATAAAAAAGATTCAAGAAGACTTTACAAACTCGCAACTGAAAACTGAAAATAGAAAAACCGCATATTCCATAATTGCCACAATAATTGCTGGAGTCGGTCTCTTCGTAGGTACAGCAATGATAATAAAGAGCGCAATTGCAGGAGTGATCGCTATCGGTACTGTTGTTTATGCATTTCAGACACTCTCAAGAGTTAGTGGACAAGCACAACAATTGTTAAATCAAATTGCAAAAATGATGGAAAGAAATCTTTACGTCACCGACATATTCAAGGTAATAGATATGAAACCATCATTAGTTAGACCAAAAAATCCCAAGAAGCTCAATCTTGAAATCGCTCCTCATATAGTTTTTGAAAATGTATCATTCAAATATCCGAGTCAAGATAAGTATGCTCTCAAAAATGTTTCCTTGGAAATTAAATCAGGTGAGAAATTGGGTCTAGTTGGAAATAACGGTTCTGGCAAATCAACTATTGTTAGATTGCTTCTTAGGATTCATGACCCGAATGAAGGGCGAATACTCATAAATGGTACTGATTTGCGAGAATTGGATCTCAACGAATGGTGGAGTTATTTGGGCGTTTTGCTTCAAGATTTCATCACTTACAATTTCAGTGTCAAAGAATCAGTTGCAGTTGGTAGAAGTGATAAAAACATAGATATGGATACAGTCGAGAAGGCAACCAAGCAAAGTACGTCTAATTCATTCGTGGATAAACTAGAAAAGAAATATGATCATATGATAGGCGTGGAATTCGGCGGTATAGAACCATCGAAAGGTCAGAGACAGAAACTAGCAATCGCGCGCGCTTTGTATCGCACACCTCATCTGCTCATACTTGATGAACCGACCGCATCGATTGATTCTGAGTCTGCCTCTATCATATTCAATGAAATAGAATCTTTACCAGAGAATACTTCGGCCATTTTGATATCGCACAATTTTGCCACAATCAAGAGAGCTTCGAAGATAATTGTTTTGGAGAATGGTTCAATCAGGGAACATGGAACACATGAAGAACTGGTCAATAAGAATGGTGTTTATGCCGAAGCCTTCAATAAGCAAAAGAAGGAGTTTGAGTAAAACATTTCTCGGGGTATAATAAGGACATGTCTACAAACAATTTTTGGTCACGAGTACCAGCACATTCTATTATTTCTGGTGCAGTTATTATTAGTGCCCTTATATGGGGAATGTTTTATTATCAGTCCGCCAAACTTTCTTCAGGCAGAGATGTATTGTCTGTTACCGGTTCGGCCAAAACAAAAGTTACTTCAGATGTAGCCAAGCTCACGCTTTCTACTATCCATGTCACATATGGCAGATCTCTCGCTACAGGCAATCAGGCAGTTTCTCGTGACGTTGAACTCATAAAATCTCTGGTGAAGAGCAAGGGATTCAAGGATACTGATATGACTATTACACCTGTCTATATGGATCAAGTCTATGAGTCCAATCAACCAGTCGATCCAAAATACAATTTGAGACAAACTATTATCATCCAATCATCTGACATTCAAAAAATCACTGATATATCAAAAGCCGTTCCTACTCTTTCTTCTCAGGGCGCTATAGTGTCAGTTCAATCCTTGGAATATTATTATTCCAAATTACCAGAATTGAGAGTCAAACTTCTTTCTTCTGCAATCAAAGATGCTGAAGCTAGAGCAAAAAGTATAGTCGAAAGTACCGGTCGAAAGGTCGGCAGTATTCGTTCGGCTTCGAGTGGTGTTGTCCAGGTCCTACCAGTAAATTCAGTAGAAATATCAGATTATGGTTCGTATGATACTTCGTATGTCGACAAGGATGTTATGGTTACAGTCAAGGCTACATTTGGTCTAAAATAAAAAATTTATATAAGCATTATGATCGTATTGCTTAGAAAACTTGCAATAACAATAATATTATTAGCTGTAGTTACAGTCATATCATATGGTTTTTTGACCTTGTCGAAACAAGATGAACAAGCCAGTTTGAGTTTGAAAGATAATAAGAAAGCATTGGATCAATCTCATACAAGGATTTCATCAGAAGTTCAAGGAATTATTGATTCCGAGACAAAAAGACTACAAGAAGAGAAGGTTAAACTTGATGAATTGAGAAAGCAATATTCATTCTATGGTGAAGCTGATACAGAATTGGCAAATCAAGTAGTATCTCTTGGTACAGAAATCATAGAAAAAACCAAGAATTTTGCACCGAAGGAAAATGAAATTTCTGATACCAAGAATAAGGTCGAGGAATTATTAGAAAAAATTAAGATTTACAACGAAGTTGCAGAAAGCGATAAGAAAATTATTCGTGACTATATAAGTGAGCTACAATCATGGTCCAATAATATCACTCCGACAAATTCAGGTCTGACACAGACAGAAATAAATAAAGAGAAAAGTACAATCAGTATTCTTGCCAAGGAAGCAGAAAAAACCTTCCAAGATATCGTTAAATACGAGAATATCCTAAAGCAGGAAGAAAAGATTAATAATATAGTCGAGAATATAGAGGAATTGAAAAATACGACTACGAATTCAGGCACAAATACAAATGAAAATCCAGCACCTAATACCTCGACCGATAATAGTAGTTTAGACACTAGCACTAGTTCAAGTCAGGTAGAATTTCCTGGATATTCTTACGAATCAAGCGTATATACAGATGATGCGCCTAAGAATGGTTTGGTGCCGGTTATATTCTTTACAAATAAGAAAAGCGCTGATACTAGTAGTAAACCTGATATTCTTCAAGGTTCTGATCTCTAATATTATGTTTTATAGAAAAATTCTAAAACCAATATTGTTCAAGTTTGATCCAGAAAGTGTACATGATTTCTTCGTGAGTTCTGGAATATTCTTCGGGAATAATCCGATAACTCGATCTCTGATCAAGCTTGCTTATGGTTATTCGAATCCCAAACTTACCAAAGTCGTAGATGGTATCACATACAAAAGCCCCGTTTTGCTTTCTGCAGGTTTTGATTATAATGCAAAACTTTTCAATATTTTGCCATGCATAGGTCTCGGTGGAGAAGAGGCGGGTTCTGTCACAGCTAGACCTTGCGAAGGGAATCCAAAACCGCGTCTTACCAGATTGCCTTTGTCAAAAAGTATTCTTGTAAATAAAGGTCTCAGAAATGATGGTGTTGAGGCAATCATTGCTAGATTGAAAAAAGCCAAAAGACAGAAAGATTTTGTTTTGGGTATAAGTATTGCAAGGACGAATGATATAAAATGTTCTTCAGTAGAAGAAGGTATTGCTGATTATGTTTATTCTTTCAAGAGGTTGAATGAAGAGAATGTTGGAGATTATTATACTATCAATATTTCTTGCCCGAATGCATTCGGTGGAGAAGCCTTTATAACCGCTCCACTATTGACTCAGTTACTATCTTCACTAAAGAAAATTCCGTGTAACAAGCCTGTCTATATCAAAATGCCTATAAATATTCCTTGGTCTCAGTTCCAGTCTCTACTTCAAGTAATCGATGAATATGGCATGAATGGCGTAGTCATAGGTAATCTGAACAAGGATTATGAGAGACTAGATCATAGGCATGAAGCGCCCCGAGAATATTGTGGTGGACTTTCTGGCAAACCTTGCCTTCATCTTTCTACGGAACTTATTCAAAAGACCAGAGAATTATACGGCAAACGTTTTACTATTATTGGTGTCGGAGGTGTTATGTCTCCAGAAACTGCAAAAGAAAAATTTGATGCTGGCGCAGATCTTATTCAGTTGATTACTGGAATGATATATGAGGGCCCAGGACTTATAAAAAAGATATTGAAAAGTATGTAATTTCAATTTTAGTATTCGTCCTCGGTCAGCTCCTGTGTATTTTTGTAAAGTTTCGAATAATCCACGAAGAATGTACGGGAGAATTTTCCAAATGCCGGCTGAAGCCGTGGAAGCCGGCTTTTGTGAAAATTCCCGTACATGATGAGTGGAGTTCGAAACTTTACAAAAATACACAGGAGCCGCCCTCAAACGAATACGGTTCTGACTCTGACGAATACGGATGCTGTTCGTGACTAATACAGACAATTCACCAAGCATTGTACACAAATATTCATACATGATGTTATAATACGTACATAAATAATATTAAAAAATATGAAAAAAACACGCGTAGCAATAAATGGTTTCGGAAGAATCGGTAGAGCATTTCTTAAGGTTGCAAGAGAAAGGGAAGAGATAGAAATAGTTGCTGTCAACGATCTAGGCGACATAAAGAATTTTGCATACTTACTCAAATACGATACAGCTTATGGCGTCAGCAATTTCGATGTTAGTGTAGATGAATCAACTAGTTCTCTCGTCATTTCTGGTCAAAAAGTCAAATTCATAAGCGAAAAAGATCCAACCAAGCTTCCTTGGAAAGATTTGAATATTGATGTTGTTGTCGAGTCCACAGGTCTTTTCACTTCTTCAGAGAAAGCGCAAGCACATATAGATGCGGGTGCAAAGAGAGTTGTCGTAACTGCTCCTGTCAAAGATTCTCCAGAATCAAAAGTCAAAGGCGCCACAATACTCATGGCTATGAATGAAAACGCGCTCCAAACATGCTCTATTTCTTCTAACGCTTCTTGCACAACCAATGCCGGCAGTCCTCTAATTGCTATTTTGGACGAGACGATTGGGGTAGAAAAAGCTCTTCTCAATACTGTCCATGCATATACAGCTTCACAGGCTCTAGTCGATGGTCCCTCCAAGAAAGATTTCCGTGAGGGTCGTTCAGCTGCTCAAAATATCGTACCATCATCGACAGGTGCAGCTATTGCAGTTACGCAAGTCATGCCACATCTAAAAGGTTTATTCGATGGTATATCAATACGCGTGCCAGTAGTCACCGGTTCAATTGTCGACGTCACTTTTGTTTCCAAGAAGGCAACTACAGTCGAAGAAGTAAACTCAATCCTGAAAAAGGCGGCTGGCGAAGAGCGTTGGAAAAATATTTTTACAACAACAAATGAGCAACTTGTTTCTCATGACATAGTCGGCAATCATCACGCTTCCATTGCGGATCTTTCTTTCACGCGCGTGGTTGGTGGAAATTTGGTTAAAGTTTTGGCTTGGTATGATAATGAGATGGGGTACACATACACCCTCGTAAATCATGTCATTGCTGCAGGTAGATTAGTCTAAAAATCCAGACTTCTAAAATTCAATAAGTTTAAAGACCTAGTAAATCTAGGTCTTTTTTGTACCTAGGCTCGTCTACCAAAGGTCGAAATTTATTAACCAAAGAATCATTGCCCTTACGAGGGATCAGCCGATGTACAACGGCAGATGCTACCAATGAAAAATAAACCTAAAAACACTAGAGCAGTTACCTATAGAAGATATGGCATCCCCGCCCTCATCCTCGAAGGAAAATGGCTCACAGCAAAATATCGATTGAACATAGGTGATGTTATCGATATAGATTATCAATCTAAAGAAATTCGACTACGGAAGAACCCATCTCTTAGTAAGGAGCGACAAGCCATGCTCAGAGAGAAAGCAGAAATCCGCAGACGGAGAATCACGGGATACGCACATGAAAACACAAGCACAAATGAAAGCATTGGCCAGAGAAGCATTGAAACTAGTGAAGGACAGAGCGCCGTCGATAGTTGATGAGCGGATCCTTCCTGAAGCACTAGACGAGGTAGCCCATTACACGGGCGAACTTATGGGTAAGCTAACTAACCTCGATGCTGAAGATGACAAAGCTATAACTATGGCTCATGGAATCATCTATGACGGATTGCTAAGTGAGATCATCGGTCAGACCACAAAAGTTCAGCTTACCGCAGCAGACAAAAGAATTACTAAATTATTCAAAAAATAAAATCTCCCCGCGAGGAGAGATAGGATTCGTAAGATAAATCCATTCTCTCAAATACCTCTCGGGAAGTCAATAACCAAAATGAACACACAAAATTTAACAACAGGTAAGCCAAGGGTGCAAGATAACTTCTTCGCATTGATTGGCAACACCAAGCCCTACTTCAAGGCAGCCTTCGAAGGCTTCGCTGGAACGGGTAAGACCTACACAGCAGCGAAAGTTGCCATAGGTCTACATAAGAGAGTCGGATCAAAGAAACCAGTCATCATCTTCGACACCGAGAAAGCGGCTAAGTTCCTCAAATCCATGTTCGCAGCGGAAGGGATCGAGGTACTGGTCCGCGAATCAAAATCCCTTGCCGACCTCAAGGAAACGATGACCCGCATGAGAGAAGGCGCAAGCGACGTTCTCATCATCGACTCAATCAGTCATGTCTGGGAAGACTTCCTCAAGTCATACGCAGAGAAGGTCAGACGCACTAGATTGGAATTCCAAGACTGGGGTGTGATCAAGCCGACATGGAAAACAGAATTCTCCGATGTATTCGTCCGCGATCCCTACCACATCATCATGACAGGTCGTGCCGGCTATGAGTACGAAAATGAGATCAACAAGGAGACTGGCAAAAGAGAGATCTACAAATCGGGAATAAAGATGAAGGTCGAGGGAGAGACAGCCTACGAGCCTGATCTCCTTGTCCTCATGGAACGCATGCAGGAGATGGAAGGAGGTTCGATCAAGAAGGTAACAAGACAGGGCATTGTCATCAAAGACCGCTCAACAGTAATCGATGGCAAGGTATTCGAAAATCCTGACTTCAAGGACTTCGCACCGGCAATTGACGTGATGCTAGAAGCTCCCGAAAAGCTCGAAACTACCGCAGAACGTGATGCGGGAACGCTCTTCCGAACAGAGGAAGAAAAGTACGAGTGGAAGCAGATGAAGAAGCGATGGCTCGAGGAGATCGAGAATTATCTCGTCTCCGTCTGGCCAGGACAATCTGCCGACCAGAAGAAGCTCAAAATCGACGCAATCAAATACGCATTCGATACCATGAGTTGGACGGTAGTCGAATCATTGCGACCTGAAGCATTGGAAGCTGGATTCAAGAGAGTCCAGGACTTCGTGCAGAAGCATATTCAGATACAAGCTGCGGAGGTGAAACAAGCGGAACCAAAGGTCGAAAAGCCAGCCAAGAAAACAGAGGCCAAGGCAAAAACAAAATAGAGAGAAAGCGCTGACTTTGGCCGCTGACTCAGTCCTCGCCGCAGCGGCACGAGGATTGAGATCAGAAGGCCAAGGGAAGATAACGCCTACCGGCGCTTTCTTTCTTCATCAAAATGGAAGAACACAAAAAATACAATTTAATACCGAATAGCACTCAGTTACCAAATATTCTTCTCGACAAAATTATTCCTCTTATTCCTGAAGCTGAAGCACGATGCTTAATTTACATATGCCGTCGCACCTTTGGTTTTCAAAAGGAGTCGGATCGCATTAGTTTTTCGCAATTTATGGAAGGGATCAAGGACCGGAGAGGTGTAGTTCTTGATTATGGCACTGGATTGTCCCGCCAGTCAGTCTCACAAGGGCTCAAAAATCTGGTCCGTGCAGGGGCAGTCATTTCAATCAAAAACAGCAAAGGGAATTTCTATAAAATTAATCTTGAAATGGCTGTGGATAAAGTAGTCAATCTAGTAGACCAGTCTAGAAAATTGACCAAAAGTGGTCTAAAGAATAGACCAAAATCGGTCTACCTAGTAGACACACAAAACCAAGGAAACAAAGAGAAACCAAGTATTAGGGGTTCGACAGATCCACCTGTGGATAACCGCCCTGAGTTTTTGAGACTCAGGGCAGATCTCATTGATAAACTTTTATTAAAAAATACTAATCAAAAATCATGAAGCAATTCTCATTCACCATAGAAGGTAACCAGGATGATCGACTTGGAAATGCCATACCAAAGATCAGAAAAACATACCGACAGCAATGGACACCCGAAGCCCAGAGATATACAGCATGGAAGGGATACGTACAAGAAGCATTTCTTCGGTCACTTGTAGATATAGATTTCAGAGTTCACATAAGATTTCAGCGTCTAGTAAAGAAGCCAATAAAGCTTGCTGAGGGTGAAAAAGCTGTAATGGATATCCGCATTTTCTGGAAAGACGAGACGCACGGCGATCCTGAAAATATATTCGGCTCAATTACAGATGCACTTTTCTACAACGACAAATACCTCGATGGTTCATTCAAAAGTGAACTCGCAAAAGATGGTAAGGGTCGAGTAGAGATAATTATCAACTTAAATTAAATGACAATGACATCAGAACAAACAAAAGTAATCAAAGATAAATTTATTCAGGAACTCAATGAACAGATTTGGCGCAAGAAAATGAACATCGCCTTTGACCTCGGTAAAATCCCAGATATCGAAAAACTCCGCGACGACAGATTCAAGGAACTTGATGGTCTTAATGCCGATCTAAAGCTCATTGATCCTTCTGACACTACAAAGCAGAGTCGAGTAAAGAGAAAGGATTTAGAAAAGAAAATAGCATTAGCCGAAGACTTCACCTTGAAGTGTGATGAGACAATCGTGGTTATTAGAGACAATACAAATAAGGAAAATGAAAAGGTCGATCAATTACTCGCAAGAATTAAATTTGCCGAAGATTATGGAATCGACAAAAATTAAAATCACTGAATTAAGACGTGCTGAGTATAACCCACGTATCATGCCTGAAAATGAAATGTCAGCACTCAAGACAAGTATCAAGACCTTCGGCTTTGTCGAATCGGTCGTTGTGAATACTCACACCTGTGACCAATGTGGTGACCGAAAATGGGTACTGGTAGGGGGTCATCAGCGAACTACCGCTGTAGAGGGGCTTGTAGCCCAAGGTGAGCCTATAAGGGGTATAGAAACCAATGATGGAGTCACTCTTATTCCAGCTAATCTGGTGGATCTGCACCTTCCAGAAGAAAAGCTTCTCAATCTCGCTCTCAACAAAATCAAGGGAAAATGGGACGAGAAAAAACTCTTTGAAATTATTGTGGAGCTTAAGGAATCACCATCAATTCCTGCTTCAGGATTCAGAGATGATGAAATTAGTCGGATACTAGATCAGACACTTGATGATGAGGAAGAAGATGAAGGAGATGAAGACGAATTAAATAAGGAACCAATATCGAAGCTTGGAGAAATCTATGAATTAGGGTCCCATAAGCTTATCTGTGGCGACTCAACGGATCCCGAGGTCTATAAAAAACTTCTCGGGGATGAAAGAGCTGATATGGTATTTACTGATCCGCCATACAATGTGAACTATAAAAGTAGAGGAAATAAACTAAAAGAGGAGGGTAATGAATCAATCAAAAATGACAACATGGATGACAATCAATTCCGAGCATTCATTGATTCCGCTTTCTATGCATTATTTATTAGTACAAAAGAAGGTGCATCATTTTACATCTGCTCTGGCTGGAGCTCATATCCGCAATTTCTTGAAAGCATGCTAAAGCATGGCTTCCAACACTCTGGGGTAATTATCTGGGTTAAGAATGTACCTTCTATGGGATGGAATGATTATCGCTACAAGCATGAATGGATTGCTCGCGCAATTAAACCTGATCCTAAAACTGCCAAGGGAATCATTTATGGTTGGAAAAATGGCACTCATAAATTCTATGGGGACAATGAATTCGATGTCTGGGAAATGCCGAGAAAGGCAGTCGCCCGCTACCTGCACCCGACTGAGAAACCTGATTGGCTTGCCATGAGGGCACTTCGTAACTCAACCAAAAGGAATGACATTGTTCTAGATCCATTCGGTGGGTCCGGTAGCACAATGGCTGCGGCTGAAAAGGTCGGTCGCCGAGCATACATGATCGAACTTGATCCGAAGTTCTGCGATGTTATACGCAATAGATGGGAGAGAATTAATAAAATAAAGCAATGAGGTACTTCAGTCTCTTCTCGGGAATTGGAGGCTTCGAACTCGGTATACACAACGCATATGTGGAAACAGTTAACAGAAAGAAGGACAGAGGAGGCAAAGCGACTCCGAAGACTCGGGGTGGTAAAGGATACAAGAAATCTGAAAAAGCTGGTCCCGAGAGAGGACTATCTTGCAAACACCATCACTGCGACGGCTTACGACAAGAATCGCTTGCTTGCGTGGGTTACTCCGAGATCGACAAACACGCAATCAGAATTTATGAAAAATATTTCAAACACACAAATTATGGAGACATCAGAAAAATCAAACCAAGAAAACTGCCAGATTTCGACTTACTCATTGGAGGTTTTCCTTGCCAATCTTTCTCTATTGCCGGCAAGAGAAAGGGCTTTGAAGACACTCGAGGGACATTGTTCTTTGAGATTGCTCGCATTGTCGCTGCCAAAAGACCACGGCTTCTACTCCTTGAGAATGTTAAGGGGCTTCTCTCTCACGAAACGGGGCGTACCTTCGGCATTATCCTCCGCACACTGGATGGTCTTGGGTATAACCTCCAATGGCAGGTGCTTAACAGCAAGAATTTCGGAGTACCACAGAACAGAGAGAGGGTCTTCATTGTTGGACATCTTAGAGACACACCCAGACCGGAAGTATTTCCTCTCTGCCAAAACAACAGCGAGAATATTATCTTACCGACCATTACGACACGTGTTACCGCAGACTCGAACGGAACTTATGTTGGTAAAAGATCGACACATAAAGACCTGAAATATATTGGTGCAGTCATGAGCGAGAAGAACAAGAAGTGGCTCGATGATGGAAAACAGCTTAGTCGAAACTTTCCCCAAGGGAGCCGAATATATGATGCAAAAGGCATAGCTACAACTCTCGCAAGCCAGGCAGGAGGGTTGGGAGCGAAAACAGGACTTTATGCCGTCAAAGGTTTGCAAAAGATACGTCGTCTTACGGCAAAGGAATGCGAAAGATTACAGGGGTTTCCTGATGATTGGACTCTAGGGACAAGCGATACCCAACGGTACAAATGTCTAGGGAATGCAGTCACAGTAAATGTCGTTCAAGCAATTATAGAAAAGCTTGTATTTACAAAGGTTAAATTAAAATAGATACGAATAGATACGAATGAAAATATTGCAGCCACAAGAAGAAAAAATAAAGCTCGCAATACGTGACGCTATTGCGGTTGACCCCTTGATATCCATATCGAGGCTTCAAGATGTATTGTTCAAAAAAGGCTTCAAGACAGCAGGGAATCAAAACCTTGCATGGCACTATATTGCAAAGGTTGTAAGAAAGATAAATCGTGAAGCCATTGAAAGAGTTGATCGGCAACAAATTACCGAAAGGTTGGCACAGAGTAAAGAGAGATATAGGCTTGTGTTCGACAGACTGATGCGTATTGCTTTTTATACTGATGATCTTAAACAGGAAGGAATGCTACCTCCGAGCTACAAGGATCAAATATCTGCTCTTAACTCGATTGTTCGGCTAGATATTGCAATCTTAAATGCGGAAATGGATGCTGGGATTTTTGAACGTCATCTAGGGACTCTCGAGGTTGATAAAAGAAACAAGCCGATACCTAAAGAAGTAAGAGATCGAATCAGACAAGCGATGATCAATTGGGGAATGATGTCAGATGTAATTAATAATCAAAATGCAGTCGATGCAAAACCTACCACAGCACTCGTGGTTCGAAACCAATCATCTTTATGATGATTATGAGACGAGAAAAGCGATGGCAAAAACGCTTAAGGGTTTTTGTATTGTCTACTTGCCACACTATCTGACTATCGCCCCTGCTGATTTCCACGATGAGCTTCTCACAACACTAGGTGATCACAAACAAAAGATGATCGAGGTCTTGGGATTTAGAGGAAGTGCAAAATCAACCTTCGGGTCCCTTGCTCTGCCATTATGGGCTGCACTTGAGCATCCTAACTTATATCCATTCATCATTCCGATTGCTGATACAGGACTTCAGTCTGCCATAAACATCGCAAACATAAAAGAAGAACTTGAGAATAATCTGCTTATCATGCAGGACTACGGAAAGATCACTGGAAAATTCGGTGAAGATTTCAGTCTTGAGAGTGAGGAAGAGTGGCAAGCGAAGAACATGCTTCTTTCAAATGGAGTACGCATACTTGCGCGCTCAAGAGGCCAGAAAGTAAGAGGACTTAGACATCGTCAGGACAGACCAAGTCTTGTGATTATTGATGATCCAGAAGATTTAGAGTGGGTTCGTACCAAAGAGAATAGAGATAAAACAGAAAGATGGCTTAGAGGAGAAGTAATTCCCGCGATCGATGAAGCAAAAGGAAGATTAGTTGTCATTGGAAATCAGCTTCATACAGATGCACTCATGGCTAGACTTGCAAAATACAAAGCCTTCAAACACCTAGAGTATTCACTTGTAAAAAATGGGAAAACAACATGGGAAGCAAAGTATCCTACAAAACAAAATCTTGATGATCAGCGTGATAAAGTTGGGGCGACTGCTTGGCAGCGAGAATATCTACTGAAAATTGTTCCCGAGGAAGGAGCTGACATCAAAGAGGAATGGATACACTACTACGATGTCGAACCACCAGAGATTCAAACAGGATTATCAGGAACCGGTGTCGACCTAGCAATCAGCAAGAAAGAAACTGCTGACTGCACATCAATGGTTTCAGGCACTTCGTTTGTAAAGGACGGCATACCAAAAATCTATATCAAGCCAAACCCTATCAATGCCCGACTCTCATTCTATGAGACGATTGAGACAACTAAAGCGATGGCAACTGCAAATCCATTTTCAATCTTCTTCGTAGAAAATGTTGCATATCAGAAAGCGGCAATAGAGGAAATGGAACGTGCACTCTTGCCAGTGATTGCAATGATGGCTGGAGGTGACAAGAGGGCTCGTCTTCGTGCGGTTGCCGTTTACATTCAAAATGGAACAGTAGTATTTCCTCGCTTTGGTTGTGAAGATCTTATTATTCAACTTCTTGGATTCGGAATTGAAGAACACGACGACCTCGTCGATGCGCTCGTGTATCTCATTCTCGGTTTAGTACAGCAGGGAATGCAGAATCCTGAAGTAATCGGACTTATATGATACCCACCAGAATATTAAAAGAGTTAACAAAAGAATGGCAGGATATCATGGAGCTTGCAGATAAAATTCCGCATGGGCAGATTGTGCTTCGAGTAAATGAAAAGAAAATAACGTTGATAGAATATACGGTCCAAAAGAAACCAACAGATCCGAATGATTTTGAGGTAAGAGGGCTGTAATTGTGTACAACTATATTGTTGACTTCTAAAATATGCTATAATAGCGACAGTATTCTTATCTCTTCGGAGTACGATAGTGAAAAGAAGGGGGTCAGCATTCGAACAAAATGCTTTTGAAATATTTAGTGGTAAGCATTTTGGGGAAGGAAACTTCTCCAAGGTCAAACTTGAGGGTTAACTCCCAGAGTGCTGACCACTGAATAATTCCTAAGCACAAGTCCGAGGTGGTTTATAAGATTAATTTGGCGGGAAATATAGTCTGAACTTCGACCAACGGAATCATCAGCCGTGACGACCTACACCTCAGTAGGTAAAGGCATTATATAGATGGTTAATTTTAACGAGCATGTCAGAAAGACAATCTAGGCTCGCCGGACGTGATAAGTATGGCCAATTTGAATCAGTCAAAGAGGCTAAAGAGAAGAAAAGTTCTACTGTAGAGCATCTTCCTCTTCCAGGTTACGGCGACGCAAAAAAAGACAAATAATATTTGTCGTAGGGAAAATGAAAACCGCCCCTGCAAAGCAAGAACGGTTTTCGATCAAATGTAAGTAATCTTACAAGCAAGACATCCTAGGAGGGATGTTTTGCTTTATAATTATAACTCGCGATAGAAAGATACCCTAACAAAAAATGGGGAAAAGTCAATAAAACCGTGATACTGTCGATTTATCCACACCCTATCTGGTGTTTGTGTCTGGGGACCGCTATACTTTTATAGTACCTTTCACAATTTTTTAGTTTGTATAGTCTGACTGGATACCCCAGAGGGCTTGTGATGTAAGTCTTTTTCTCACGAAGAAGGTTTGCACCACAAGCCCTCTTTTTTATTTACATGAATATTTTCGATAAAACATTAAACCTCATAGGACTTGAACGCAAAGGATTAAATCTCCCACTTGCTTCTGGTCTTTCAAACGATGATCCGTTCACTCTTTGGAGTCGCTCAAGGAAAGTCTCGATTGATAAAGCCATGGGTACATACAATGCATGGACCTATGCTGCCATTCGTGCAATCGCAGAGGAACTTGCAAAAATATCATTCCGACTTTTTCAGGTTAATAAAGACGGTGTGCATGAGGAAATATTTGATCATGAACTTCTTGACTTACTTGATGGAGTTAATCCTTTTCAAACTGGATATGAACTTCGATATCTCACTGGCGCACACCTAGAACTAACTGGAAATTCATATTGGCTTCTTGATGGTGTTGAAAAAGATACTGATAAGCCAAAAGCAATATTTCTTTTGAATCCTCGGTACACTAATCCTGTTCCTGCGCCTCTCCCAGAATTTATCAAAGGATACAGCTACTCAATCGATGGAAAAACAGTCACCTACAAACCTGCACAGATTCTTCATCTCAAATATCCCGATCCTAATGATCCATATCAAGGTGTGGGTACGGTACAGGCAATACTAGATTGGATTGAGTCAGACAATTTTGCATCGGAAGTAAATCTTAACTACTTCAAGAATGGCGCACGTCTCGGTGGACTCTTAAGTTCTGACAATGCAATAACTGATGCACAAATGAAGGTACTTCGCGCCTCATTTGAAAATCTGTACAAAGGTGCAGGCAATGCATATCGAGTGGCAGTACTTCCAAAAGGAGTGAAATATGATGAAGCATCAAGTAACCCAAAGGATATGGATTTTGCCAATCTTCAACAGGTCATGCGAGACAAAATACTTGCAGGCTTTCGTGTACCAAAAACAATTCTTGGTGGATCAGAATCAGAAACTAATAGAGCTACAGCTGAAACCTCAAATTATGTTTTTGCTGCTCGAACAATCAAACCAAAGATGGAAATGATCGTACAACAGCTAAATGAATTCCTTGTACCTCGATACGGTGACAATTTGTACCTAGATTTTGTAGATCCGGTCCCTGAAGACAGACTCCAAAAGACTGAGGAGATGAAAGCTGCTCTTGCAGGACAGCCTGTAATGAGTGTTAACGAAGCTCGAGAAGAATATTTCGGTCTTGATGGAATTGATAATGGGGAAAGTGTGATGACTGATTTTTCAAAGGTTGCCCTTGGTAAGCCGAAGCCGAAGTCAGTCACCCGCACTGGTAGAAAAACAAGCACGGCAGACAAGAAACCTTCGACTCGGGGTGCAAAGAATACAAAAGCACGAAAAGTTATGTCTGAAGAAATTGCAAAACGAGTGGCTGATTCCATTGATGCAAGTAAAAAGCAATTTGAAGAAGTAAAGCAGAAAGCTCGCAAGGATTTATCAAATCTATCTCACGCTGAATATGAAGTTCTTTATAAAGGTTTTGTTCTTCGAGTTACTCGCTATGAGAATTTAATGATCGAGGGGATCAAGAAGTTTAACAATGATCAGAAAGCAGTGGTTATCGCAAATCTAAACAGATTCTTTGATAAGAAGGGCTGGAAAATAGTTGCGGAGGATATATTTAATCGTGAGACGTGGGTAGGTGCAATGATTGATCTCTCCAATCCAATACTAACAGATCTATATACAAATGAAGGAGCTGAAGCAATGCAACTTCTTGGTTCAAGCGGTTTCAGGCTCACATCTGAAGTACGTCTCGCTCTTGAACGTGCAATGAGACTTCTCTCAGAAAGCTACAACGATACAACAATGGGACTTTTGGAAGATGGAATTGAGGAAGGTTTGGCCGAAGGTGCGTCACTTCCTGATCTTACAAACAAAATCTCAAACATTTATGCATTCAGCGACGAAGTTCGTGCTGCTCAAGTTGCCCGCACAGAAACATTCAGAATAGCCAACGACTCCACGAAAGAAGCGTGGAAACAAACTGGAGTTGTAAAGACCATCAAGTGGTACACAGCAGCTGATGAGATGGTCTGCCCGTGGTGCGAGAACATGAACGGCAAGGTGATCAGTATAGATGACAATTTTTATAACAAAGGTGATACCCACACAGGCGCTGACGGATCACAGCTTGATATTTCATACAGCGATGTTGGATCTCCGCCACTCCATGTGAGCTGCAGGTGCTACACGAGGCCTGAGGAAATAAGTATTGATGGGTAATTAATAAAAATAAATAAAATTATGAAAAAAGAAGCAACATTTCAAAAAATAAATAACGAAATTCTCGAGAAGGTCTCATTGGCATTAGCCACAAAGGAATTTAAAGATGCGATCGAGAAGACTAAGGCGGCAACCGACTCAGGAACATTCGAAGTCATCATCTCCACAGCTGATGAAGATCGCCAGGGCGAGGTTATCAACCAAAGCGGATGGGATTTCACGAACTACAAAAATAATCCTGTCGTTCTATGGGGTCACAACTATTATGAACTTCCAATCGGAATAACTGATGAGATTTTTACTAACGATAAGGGTCAGACGATTGCAAAAGGACGATTCGCTCCCGAAGAGGCCAATCCTTTTGCACAGCAAGTGCGCAGACTTTATGATGCGAAGATCGTAAAGACAACTTCGGTTGGATTCATTGCTCGGGAAATGGAAGGCAATGTGATTACAAAAGCAGAATTGCTTGAGTTCTCATTCGTTCCGGTCCCTGCAAACCCTATGGCTCTCTCTCTTGCAAAGGAATTGAACCTAAATACAACAGAGCTCATTACAAAAGGACTCTTTGTAAAAGCAGAACCGCAGGAAGGTGATCCGTGTACAACGGACGACGACAAGGAAGGCACGATGCTTCCTGATGGTTCGGGGGCATTAGTCTGCACGATAAAGGAGGAGGCGAAAGCTGAGGCTCCCGGAGATTCGGGTGCGGAAGCAGATACTGAGCTTGTTCAGAAAGTCGGTGCTGAACTTGCAACGATACAGTCCGAAACCGACAGTTCAATCATTGCGCACTCGAAGGCGATCATCGAACTCATTAATTCAGAGGAAGATTCCGATGAGAATGAAAAGACAGCACGAGTGCGACAACTGATGAGTCGCACAAAAATCAAAATAGCCATCAATGGCATGAAAGCCACAATCGCCGCCTTAGAGGAACTCCTCGAGGGTGCCGAAGGGAAGGAACATCTCGATGGAGATGCCCTGAAGAAAAGGTCGAATGCCGCAGGGTCGGAAGTCATCGAGGCTTTAAAGAGCTTCAATGCAAACCGCCAGGTCTTGCGGATGATCAACAACATTACGAGCGAAGCGTTGAGAAAAATCAACGATAACACCGCTCGTGACACAAAATAGTATGGATCAAAAACAATTGGAATTGATCAAGAGCCAGCTTCAGACCGCCGTTGAGGAGGTCATGGAGAAGCGTCTCGGCGAAGCTGTGTCGCCTCTCGTTGCCAAGGAAACTCGTGCAATCGTGGAGAAGATGCAGATGGAGCGTGCAATTTTCGGCAAGGATATGACTGGTCTCTCAGGAGAGCAGAAGTCTCAGTTTGTCGACGTTGTCCGTGCCGCCGCAGGTCTCAAGGTCAAGGCAAATGAAGCGTTGATCTCCGAACAAGATAACCGTGGAGGCTATCTTGTTTCCAAGGAAGTCGAAGCCGCAATTCTTAGAATCGCAGCTTCCGTCGGTCTTGTGATGAGCCAAGCTCAGAAGTGGCCTATGGGCACTGATGAGAAGGCTATCCCAAGTTACACCGGTGCTTTTCTTGAAGGAGAATTCCTCGGCGTTGATGCAGCTGGCTCTGTTACCGGAATTACATTCGGTGCGGCCAATCTCATCGCCAAGAAATGGCAGCTCGCTTTCGTGGTCGGAAACGACCTCTTAGTCGACGCTGACGTTCAGCTTGCGGATTGGTTGCTTGCTCTTGGTGGCGAAGCACTCGCTAACATGACAGACAAGCAGGGATTGGTTGGTACAGGAGCTCCGTTCGTCGGAGTCTTGAATCATCCTGACGTTACTGTATTTACGCTTGCATCCGGCAAAGACACCTTTGCTGAATTTGATGCAGTCATTGATACAGCTGACACAATCGCACAGGTTGAGGAATCAGTGCTTGATGGTGCTGCGTGGTATATGAACCGCACAGTCTGGGCAAAGATTCGCACACAAAAGGATACAGCGGGAGCATTTATCTTGCCTCAGGCAGGAGCTGTTTCTGCGGGTGTTCTTGCGAATAACCCAACGGGTGGAGGTATCAAGCCTATGGGAGAGCTTGGTGGCTTCCCAGTCTTTACCTCAAAGCACTTGCCTGCAAACAGCGCGACTGCCGTTTCGACGAAGTACATCGTCTTTGGAAACTTGAAGGCTCTTGCCTTCGGTGAAAAGGGCGAGATGACCGTGTCACAACACGAGTCAGGTACCTTCGGAGGAAAGGAAATTGCGCTTGCCGATCAGAGAGCACTCGTTTACAAGAAACGTGTGGCTTTGGTCGTGGCGCTGCCTGCGGCATTCGTGGTCGTGAAGACCGCAGCGTCATAGTTCTTTCTCTGATTTTGTTTTTGCTTTCATTCCGGAAGGTAAAAACAAATATCAGATTTTATCAATTAAGCAATATAACGTATGAGCGATACAAAAAAATATACTGTCATTCGTCCGATCGGATTCAATGGGGATCGTCTTGAAAAAGGTGCGACTGTGAATCTTACGGATGAAGAAGCAGCAAACATTGGTCCCGATGTGGAGCTCGCCCACGCTCAAACCGAGCAAATTGAACCTCCAAAAGAGGAAGGGGCGAGTGAGCGTACACCTGCTCCATCTACGGATGGAAATGGTGAGGGTTCCTTTGAAAAGGAGCCAGGTCAAGCGACCGACCCTGCCAATGAGAGTCACCAGGATTAGTAACGTAACTCTTTTCGAGAAATCGTTTTCTTGTTGAGACGGAATCGTCCGATTCTAACTCAAGTCGAACTTGAAAGGGCTGACAAGCCAAAAGAGAAACATCACAACTATGCGTTCAGTATACGATGCGATCAAAGTAGTGAAAGGAATAGATCCGATTGCGCAAGCAGCTGCGGAAAAACTTTCCGCTGCGATCGATACGCTTGGTTACAACAGTGCGCTCATTGAAGTGAATTGCGGTGCGGCAACAGGTACACCGGATTCATATTCAGTAGCGTGCAAGGTTACGGAATGTGCCACTTCAGGCGGTTCCTATGCCGATATAAGCGGAGCGACAGCTACGCTTGCGGCTGACGGAAAGCATGCCCAGATTCGAGTCGAAGGACTCGGTACATCTCGCTTGCGATACCTGAAGATCAGTTTGACTCCTGCATTTGTTAATGGTACATCACCGAAGGCACTTATCGGAGCGACTGCTCTCCTCGGACGTGCGTTCAAGGAGCCAGTGGACAACAGCGCAACCGCTGCTTAAGTTCCAGCCACTTTCTCTCACGCAGGTGGGAGAAAGAAGCGGGGATTTAACCCGAAATATTATATGGCAGAAGCATTACTTTCATATGCACTTACAACCGTAGCTCGAGTAAAAACTCGACTCACTATCACCGTGTCTACTCATGACACGATACTGTTGTATTTGATTAATAGTGTGACTGACTTCATTGAAGGCGAATGCAATCGCCATTTCAAAGTAGCTGTTTGTACCAATGAACTGTATTCAATACCGTCTAATGGCAATGGATTTCTTGCATTGAAGCAATTTCCAGTTTCTGCCATTTCATATATTCAATTCAGAGCTGGTACAAAAAGCAATCCGAATTGGACTGATTTCATGGCAGATGATTGGGAACTTTTAGATGATGGATCATCGGGCATCATTGAGTTCCGTGGTGGTCTTATTCATGGGACAAACAGCATTCGCGCAACATATACAGCGGGCTATAAATTTAACTTCGTCAATTACGGAGACAATAGTACGCATACCTTACCAGCTGATCTTACCGATCTTGCAGAGCGGATGGTCGTCAAGCTCTTCAAGAGACGAGAATCGGAAGGGAAGTCGAGAGAGGACTTCAACGGCGGGTCGATCACATGGAAGGATCTTCTTAATTCAGAAGATATTGAGACAATTAATAAATATCGAAAAGTTAATTTTTTCTAAACATATGGCTGGAGATTTCAGAATAGAAATACAAGGACTTAAGGAGCTAAACTTCGCTTTTAGGAATTACCCAAAAATTTCCGAACCAATATTCCAGAAAGCGGTAATGGCAACAGGTGCCATCTTTGCGAAAAATACTTTGAAGGATAATCCAGTCCCATGGAGAACAGGAAATCTCTTGCAGTCGTTCAGATATAAAACAGGAAGGCTTCAAGCTGCATGGTACCCAACAGCTCACTATGCAATATTCGTTCACGACGGTACGAAATATATAAAAGCCAATCCCTTCATGCTGAAGATCATAAAGAAAGCGGAGCCTGAGATTAATAAAATATTTAGGGAAGCCCAAGACATGGTGAATAAACAGATCGCAAATCAAACACGACTATGACAGCAATCGTAACAACAATAAAAAATGCAGTTAAGGTAAAACTCGATTCCCTCGTACCAATAACTCTTGGTCAGGTCATTGTC
The DNA here is from genome assembly GCA_964406895.1 of uncultured Candidatus Saccharibacteria bacterium. Lineage (GTDB taxonomy): Bacteria > Patescibacteriota > Minisyncoccia > Phycocordibacterales > PALSA-1337 > C7867-002. The sequence continues at coordinate 53,676 of CAYOTK010000002.1, forward strand.
GATGATTTCAAGCAGGATGGATTTGCATACAAAGACATAGGTACTTTTCCTGCTGCAGTACTTGCTTCTCCTTCACTTGAAGGGGTTGCTGAAACCAATCGCGATAATCTTCGTACTCACAATTTTACAATCGGAATTATCCAAAAAGGTGAGAATGTGGTCTCTGCAAATGATATCGAGGAGCTTATGGAAAAAATAATAAACACTTTTGATGAAGACCCGACACTTGGTGGTGCAGCAAACGGTGGATGTTACCCCTCCTCTTCAACACCAGAAGCAATATCGTCGGTCGACGGTAGCTTCGTGGTCTTTACGGTCACACTGAAGGCTAGAGCAATTAAAAGTATTTAAAAAAAATTATGCAAAAAATATCAAAAAACAAAATGATAGATGGAGAAGGAGTTAAGGATAAGGCACTCGAGGAATATTTCTTTTCAGGAGGACTCGAATATGAGCCACAAACCATATCAGCTGAAAACGAAGCAGAAGCAGAAAAGATATGGATAGAAACGAGAAAGAAAGTCGATAAATCATTAGAAACCAATAATATAAATCAATAACATGTCAAAAGGAATAGGAAGATTAATACAGTTTGGAATAGCAAAAGAAACGGTCCGTGGTACACCCGAAACCACCGCAACATATTGGATACCGTTTTCTGAATTTGATCTCAATGAGAAATTTACTCTCATAAACGACGAACAGTCGAGAGGGATTATTGAAGACACAGTCGGTCAGAGTAAGGTAAAGGAATGGAGTGAGGGATCAGTCAAAGCTCCAATTGGAGATAAGCATTTTGCTCTTATATTGAATGCTATTCTCGGCTCACTCTCTACAGGTGCAAATACTGACCCATCGGGAACAGTTAAGGATCACACAATCACAGTAGCCCAAAGCTCGCAACATCAAGCACTTTCGCTTTTTGTTGACGATCCTCTGGCTGCTCAGGACTACAAGCATGGAAACGGTGCAATCTCATCTCTTGAAATAAATTATGAACTTAATAAATATCTAGAATATGCATTGAACCTAAAAGCCAAGAAGGGGTTGACTGCAACACTTACACCATCAGTCACAACAGAAAATAGATTTTTACCACAGCATGTAGTGTTCAAACTTGCGTCTACATACGCAGGACTCAGCGCTGCATCAGCCATGAACATACGATCGCTTTCATTGAAAATTGAACAGAATATCGAAGACGATGATGTACTTGGAAGTGTTGCTCCTGGCGACTTCTTGAATAAGCAATTCGTAATTACTGGAACACTTGAAGCTCTCTGGCAGAACGAAACTGATTACAAACAGGCAGCATTAGCAACGACTGCCAAGGCCATGAGAATAGATCTCAAGAATACCGATGTGACGATAGGGACGGCAGCCAATCCTGAAATTCGCATTGATCTTGCAAAAGTCACCTTCAAGGAGATAACAAGACAGGTAAAGATCAACGATCTTGTTCGTCAGACACTCTCCTTCAAAGCCACCTACAGTATCTCTGATACCCTCATGGTCTCAGCATTAGTAACCAACCTCGTAACCTCATATTAATCACATGGAAAGAGAAACAATAAAAATTACAACGCCAGAAGGAAAGGAATTAGTCATCAAAACTTACATGAATGCAAAGGAGAGGAATGCTATCAAGTCGGCTTTTCTTGAAGGTATAAAAATAGACCCGAATAATATCGCCAAAAAAGAAAACGGCGAAATCTTACAGGAATGCGATGCCTCGATAATGCTCCGAGCTGAGAAAAGGATGTTTGAGCAATTGATAGTCTCCTACGCTGGCAGTTCTGAGAATATGGGCGACCGTATCGAGCAGGCGTCTCCCAAGGAGTACGACTTTGTCGTTGATGAGTTGAATAAAATATCGACGGGAAATTTCGAGAAGGCGAAGTAACCTATGCGTGGGAGAGATACTTCGCCGGACTGAAAACTTCTCTCACAGATGATATGGCTCGGGCGATTATTTGTAGAGAGATGAAGTGGACATGGCATGAGTACGACGAGCAACCCGCAGGATTCATAGACATTATAGTAGAAATGCTCAAGGCCGAGAGCAGGGAGATGGAAAGAAAAAGCAAGAATATAAAATAAATGGAATCAACAAGCAAACTACAAATATTGGTGCAACTCAGAGATGAAGCCTCGACAGCAATTCGAAGTTTGTCAAATAGCCTTTCCGACATGAGCGGCCAGTTCGGTTTTGCTGGAGACAAGGTCGGTGCTCTTGCTGGCGTTCTTCAGACGATTGGCGCTGGAGCAATTCTGAAGACGGCCATAGGAGACTTCGCTGAAGCAGAAGTGCAGATGACACGATTCGACGCCATTATAGCTACTCTACCTCCTAATCTTCAGGCTCTACGCGGACAGATTCTTGCTCTTTCTGATGAAGCACTTTCGAAGTTTGGATTTGATAACGAAGAAGCGGCCGTATCGATAGCCAGATTGCTTCAAGCAACTCAGAACGGTCCGTTCGCCTTTCAGGCATTTTCTGCTGCTATGGATTTAGCCAGATATAAAGGCATTGGTCTTGAGGAAGCCACGCAGGCATTGATTCTTGCCTTCCAAGGAAACGCTCGTCTCCTAAAACAATTCGGAATTGAAGTTGATGATCATGCATCAAAAGAAACGATACTGGCGGCAATTATGAAAACAGTTCAAGGACAGGCAGGTGCATATTCGCAAACACTTCAAGGTCAGCTCGACATAACGAAACAGCTTGGCAAGGAGGGATCGGAATCATTGGGAGGACTATTCGCTCCGGCAATTGAGATGGTCACTCAAGGTTTACAAAATTGGGTAGCGGCGCAAGGAGGTATAAACAAATTTCTGGAAGAACACAGAACATTGCTCATAATTGTGGGAAGTCTCCTAACTGCTCTATTTGTCGCTGGACTTATAGTGGCCATAGCGGCAGCGCTCACATTCCTCGGACCACTTGGACTTATCATAGCCGCTATTGCCGCTGTAGGTGCCGCAATAGTTTTCTTCTATACGCTCTGGGCGACACAGTGGGAAAACATCAAGGGAGTATTTCTTGCGGCATGGAACGGTATCAAGGATTTCTTCATGTCGATATGGAATGAAATTGTGAATCTTTTCAATGAAGGTATAGAGAAAATAAAGAGCGCGATTGTTTCGGTTCAAAGTGCGTACAGATCGGTTGTCTCTGCGATATCGGCTCCAATAACAGCTACGGTGAATGCCGTAAAGACGGTAGTTTCAAAATTTGCTGAAGGTGGAATTGTGAATGGTCCTACATTGGGGTTAGTGGGTGAAGCTGGTCCCGAGGCAATCATCCCATTAAGCAGACTGGGTAGTACGGGAGGAATAACAATAAATCTGAAGGGCGACTTCTATACATCAACGGAAGTTGCCGAGGAATTCGGAAATGAATTGGCTCGAATTATCAAGAATCAGATAAATCTCGGCGGAATCCGAGCATAATCACATGGCATTGATACTTAAGATAAACAACATAGACAGAACAGACCATGTGAAATGGGATACATTGGTTGTGACTGAGGTTTTGTCCAAGGAAGTTGATCGGTTGGAGTTTCAGATCATGAAGACACCGGCTAAAACGATACCTTCTGTAAATGACGATGTAACACTTGAAGAAAATGGGACGAAAATATTTGGTGGAGTAATTACTGAAAGGAATCAAATAATAAAAGGTGGACTTCTCATTGCATTTGATATTCGTTGCAAAGATTATTCTCAGTATCTTGATAGGAAAGTAGTGGTCAGGAATTACACAAATGTTACTGCGCGCTCAATTGTGCTTGAACTGGTCTCTATATATACATCTGGGTTCACGACAAGCAATGTGGCTCAAACAACTCCATCGGTGGGATCAATCAAATTCAACTACGAGCAGGTCACAAGATGCCTTACACAACTAGCTGATCAGATAGGCTGGGACTGGTATGTCGATCCTGATAAGGACATTCACTTCTTTGATAGCGAGAATCTCTCGGCACCCTTTGAGCTTTCTGATACTGGGGACAAGTATGAGTGGAATTCTCTGGAGATAAATAACACGATCACGCAGATAAAGAATTCTGTGTATGTGAGAGGTGGTGAATACAAAAAGACGATTATTGAAGCAAACGCTCAAGACATATTTGTAGCTGATGGTGTGCAGAAAGTTTTTCCCCTTTCATATAAGTACGACAATATCACGGTCAAAGATAACACGACAGTAAATACTGTCGGCACTGATCAGCAATCGAATCCTGCCATGGTTGATGTGCTCTACAACTTCAATGAGAAATTTATCAAGTATACGAATGCTCCAGTCTCTGGACATACCATTAAAGTTTTTGGTGATGCATATATTCCAATTATTGCCCAAGTACGCGATCAAATATCGATAGCTACCTACGGAGAATACCAGGCTGCTGTAATCGACAAGAGTATTACTTCGATCAATGAAGCTCAAACTAGGGCACAAACTGAGCTCAAAAAATATGCTGAGTCGGTATATGAAGCTTCATTTAAGACAATTCAAACTGGATTGAAAGTTGGACAGAGGATCAGAGTGTACAGCCAAATCAGAAATATTGATAAGACATTCAAGATCAATAAAATCACGGGAAAAGTTCGAGACAGCGTATCTATGGAATACACGGTTTACCTCATTGCTTCAGGACAGGTTTCATTTACAGATATCATGGTCGATCTTCTGACTGGCAACAAGAAGAATATTACTATCGCTTCAAACGAGGTACTACAGCGTCTTGAAATATTCGCCGAATCTGCCGACACGAGTGATTCAGTAACAGCCAGTAAAGCGACTGGTCCGTATAAATGGGGACCCGATCCTAATGCCCTAGTCTGGGGGCTCGGCACATGGGGTTAATCAAATTATATGAATACACAAACAGAAAAAATACAACCAAAAGGGAAGTTTCGAATCATTACTACAAAGGCTGGTACGGACAGTATTCTTCGTCTAAGCGAATGGTACTCAAATTTGATAATGCTTGGATCAAATACAGGTAAGACCCTGATACTACAAAGATTAGCTAGCGTTAACACATATTCATTAAATCTTACTCATGCAGATATGGGTACAGGTAACAATCCTCCGAATGCTTCAGATGTGTCTCTCCAGACTCCGCAGGCTCGTGCCGCGGTAGGATCTGGTTCAGTTTCTGGAGCAATAGCAACTATGCAATTTTTCTTTGCTGACAATGTTCTTCCGAACGGAACATACACGGAATTCGGATCATTCGTTGATGGAAGCTCTGGTACAAGCACGGGAAAAATATTTAATCGCGCTCTCTTCGGTGTTCCATATACCAAAGGAAGCGGAGAGGACACGACAATAGAATTGCAGATATCAATTAACTAACATGACAATACAGCAAGGACAACAAGCAGTGGCAGCAGATTTCGTCAGTACATCTGGCGGTGCTGGTGATGCTGGCAAGGTGTCGAAATTAAACTCAAGTGGAAAGATTGATAATTCATTTCTTACTGTGAAATTCGGAGGCACAGGTGCTGATGGATCGCTCTCAATATCTTCGGGAACGACTACTATTAATCTTGGAGGTGTTTCTGTAGTTGTGAAGAATTACACCTCAATCTCAATTACTGGAACAGGTAAACTTGCATTCACAAATCCAAATGCGAACGGGACATTTGTTGTCTTGAAATCTCAGGGCGATGTAACGCTGACATCATCGACTGCTCCAATGATTGATTGTAGAAATACTGGTGGCGCAGGTGGAGCAAGTGCAGCAGGAAGCATCGGTACACTATCCTATATAACTGGCAATAGCGGGCATTTCGCGCAGATATCTGCATTGCAAACTAATGCTGGCGAAGGTGGGTGGGTTCATAATCCGTCGGTAGGTGGTGCTATACCAACAGTTTTCGGAATCTCTGCAAATATCTTCTCATATATTTTATCGAAGTTTAATTTTCTAGCATTTGCAGGTGCAGGTGGCGGTGCCGGCGGAGTGAGCACGGGCAACGCTGGATCATTCAATGGCAATACTGCGGCTGGCGGTTCAGGTGGAGGTGCACTTCTCATTGAATGTGGAGGTGCATGGAACTTTACCACAGCGGGTGGCATCTCTGTAGCTGGATCTGCTGGGAGTAATGGAAATTCAGGAGGAGGTGGTAACACAACTGTAGCTGGAGGTGGAGGTGGTGGCGGAGGTTTCGGTCTTGTCTTGTATAACATTCTGACTGCCAATTCTGGAACCTTTCTATGTGCTGGTGGTGGAGGTGGTACTGCCTCGATGAGCTCCGGTGGTGCAGCCTTCGGGGGTGCCGGCGGTGGGAGTGTATTCAATGCAGGTGCAAACGGAGGATATTATAACGGAGGTGCCGGCGGTAACGGTTTTTCATTAGTAACTCCTAATACAGAATTTATATAACTATCATGCAAGACAAAGAAATCATATATGAATTGAGATGCGTAGTCTGCAGGAAAATCTGTGGCACGGTTTCATTCCCTTCAGGCTCAAAAGTCGATTTGAATGAACTATATCTTAAGCATCTGACTCTATGCGACGAGCATGTACTTAAAGGGAAATAACATATGTCAATCCAACAAGGACAACAAGCGCTAGCATCTGATTTCATTGCAAGTTCTGCAGGAGTTGGAGATGCTGGAAAAGCACCTAAACTAGATTCAAACGGAAAATTAGATAAGTCTTTCCTTATGAGGGGAGAATTTGGAGACGGCTCTGATGGTGATGTCACAATTTCTTCTCCAACCACTCTGACAAGAGATATGTATTACAACAATCTAACAGTAAATAACACATTAAGTACGGCAAACTTTAAGGTTTTCATCAAAGGCACTCTATCAGGTAGTGGAACAATTCAATCAAATGGCAACACTGGTGGTGGTGGAGGGACAGGTGCAAATGGTGGCGCTGGAGGCGGAGGAGCTTCAGCAATTTCAGGATATTTTGTCTCAATCGGTGGGAACAATGGAGGTGCTGGTGGGTTCGGGGCTGGGATCGCAGGGAATGCTGGATCTGCTGTAACTGTTGCACTTGGAACTATAGGAAAAAATGGTGGCCAAGGTGGGTCGGGTGGTGCTGGAGCTGGAGGAATAGGTGGAATCGGAGGCGGGGTCACTCCTCCAGATACGAAATTCAAAGTTTTCTATCACAACACTATATTGGGAGTTGATCTGACATCAGCATCAATATTTGCAAAGTATAAAGACAACGGAGCCGCAGCTGGTGGCGGTGGAGGATCTGGTAATGGAGGTGCACGCGAAGGAGGTGGTGGCGGGGGTGGAGGAGGTGAAGGCGGTTTTGTGTGGATCATGGCAAAAATCTGGAGCGGTACAGTTACATTGAAAGCGGTAGGTGGAAATGGTGGTGATGGTGGGCCAGGAAGGCTGGATGATGGGAATGTTGGTGGAGGTGGAGGCGGTGCAGGCGGAAATGGAGGTCTCGTGGTTGTCATTTATTTAATAAAAACATGGACAGGAAATTATGTTCTGACTGGTGGCTCTGGCGGAAACGGAGGTTCTGGACATGGCACAGGCACTTCAGGCTCTGTAGGAAATGCTGGTGCATCAGGGACATCACATGAAATTTTGTGCACATCATTAACATAATTTATAACTATGTCGATTCAACAAGGACAACAAGCGGTAGCATCAGATTTCATAGCATCAACAGCTGGTGCTGGTGACGCAGGTAAGGCTCCGAAACTCAATTCGAGTGGAAAACTTGATGGGTCATTTATAAATGATTTATTCGGTGGAACTGGTAGCGGGTCAGACGGTGATGTCACAATCACGTCGCCTACAACTCTCACTAGAGACATGTTCTATAACAACCTCACAGTGAACGAGACCCTCACGACCGGAGGATTCATGATCAGAGTAAAGGGAACCATCTCTGGAACTGGTGCAATAAAATACCCTGATGGAAACAACGGAGGTACTGGCGGAAACGGAAGTAGTGGTGGTGGAGCAGTTTCAGGCGGTGGTGGTGGAGGTGGGGGTGCCGCTGTTTCAAACTGTAGATTTTCAAATATTTCAGGACAAAATGGCGCGGGTGGAGGTAGTGGCGCTCCAAATACAGGTGGAGATGGTGGAACTGGAACCAACTCAACCAAATCTGTCGGAGTCAATGGTGTTGGAGGAGGATCAGGCGGACATGGCTCCTCATACAACAACGGAAGCGCTGCTGGCGGAGGAGCCGGAAGTGGCGGCGGAGCGGCATCAAAAACTCTAACTCCTGGTCGACTCATATCCGTGCTTCTTCTCGGTAATGATTTACTTTTGAATGGTTCGCAATCTTCATATGACGGATCAGCAGGATCAGGTTCAGGTGGAGGCGGTGGAGGAGGTAACTCATCAGGAGGAAATAACGGTGGTGGTGGAGGAGGAGGTGGTGCAGGAGCTTCAGGTGGTCTCGTATTTATCATCGCAAAGATATGGGCAGGTACCTTCACTATTCGAGCTGTTGGCGGAAACGGAGGTAACGGAGGAACTGGTGGTACCGGTAGCTCTGGAGGCCAAGGGTCCGCAGGTGGCGGAGGTGGAGGTGGGGGTGGTGGATCTGGTGGAGCTTCTATTGTTGTCTATTCTACAAAGACATGGACGGGCAGTTATGTGCTTACTGGGGGATCGGCAGGTGGTGCTGGTAGCGGAGGGGGATCAGGATCAGCTAACGGAAGTGCTGGAACGGCTGGTGCGACTGGTACAAGTTATGAAGTTCAATCAACAGTTTTATATTAAAGAAAATGCATGGAAAAAAGAATAGAAAAAATTGAGTTGGATATCAAAGAAATCAAGGACAACCACTTGAGCCATATTGAAGAGGATATTGCGGTCGTAAAGACAAACCAGCAATGGCTCATGAAGTTCTTCTGGATTGTTGCTACAGCATCGGTTGCCGGATTAATCACCGGAATTATTAATTTAATGATTAGATAAATTTATGAATGAACAATTTTCAACAGGCGCTATTATTTCACCACCTGACTATCGAGACGTATATGTTGCTTCCGCAGTAGCCGAAGCACTTCCAGCACGAATACAACTTCCTCCTACACACAAAACGGCACTCGCATCTCCCATGATGCAAGCACTCGTGCCCGCATGCGTATCGCATAGTGCCGTAGATACTCTTAAACTCTACTGGCTCAGGAAAACAGGGAAGATGATCGATTTCTCTCCTCGCTTTCTCGATATACTCGCAAAACGATTTGATCTTCAGGATCGAGCAATGGGTGGAACTTATCCCCGTCTCGTGTTTAAACTCGCAGTTCTCTATGGCTGTGCCACAACCGCAACTCTTCCAAACGATACCTCGCTGTCGGTTCTTGAATATCGAAACGACAACAAACTTACCAAAGAAGTTTTTAATGAAGCAGCTAAGTATAAAATTCCCGGCTACGTTTCTGTCCCTCTCGATTTTCAAAGAACACGAGAAGCTATATATCTTTATGGTGCAGTTTCTGCACTCTTTGAAATTGGTAACGAATTATGGACTCCATCGTGGGCAGATAAAGATATAGATCCACTTCGAATACCAAAAACTATAGTTTCAGGACATCAGATGACCCCTTTCGGTTGGGAAGACGATACCTATAACGATCTTCAGAACGAATGGAGCGATTTATGGGCAAATTACGGTAGAGCGAAATACGATCCGAAGGCGTGGTCTCCATATATCATCGAGCAATGGGCGGTTGCGGAGATTCCGCTGAATGTTCAGGACTTCCTCAAGGCACTTCCGTCACCAAACGCATTTCACTACAACTGGCAAAATAATCTTGCTCTTGGCGATAATAATGACGATGTGAAGTTCGCACAGATTGCATACATGATACTTGGTTTCCTATTACTTATACCTGCTGATCAGCTTGGCATCTTCGGTCCGAAGACGGCAGCTGCGAATGCTAAGTATCAGCAAGCTCATCGCATACAGCCTTCGCCGAACCATATCGGTCCGCAGACGAGGGCGGCTCTCAATACAGAGTTTGCTATTTAATAATTAATATCAAAAACAATGAACACAATATTCACATCAGCATCAAAAGTCGTATTCATCCTTATGACCTTGGCGACGATCGCAGGTCTTTTTCTGGGGAGAGTTGATCCAAAGGATTTCATGATCTTGGCATCAATGGCCTTCTCGTTCTACTTTGCCAGCAAGGGGGAGACGAGTCAGCCGTTTGCGGGGAAGTAGTTATCGGAGCAACAGCCTGTCGCGCTGTGATTAAAGTCCTAATTGAGGCTTTTTCAGGCACAATTGATAATCCATTATCGGGTTAAAATAGCCCATGAAATAAGGGTTTTGTGGCTAACTTGTGGTTATTGTTGCTATATATGTTAAAAACTGATAAAATCTAGGTTGTTAGAAATTAACAGTAAATATATGGAAGATAACAGCCGAAAATTTGATCACAGAATTAAAAATCCCGATTCACACATTGTTGCTTTTTTGGCAGCGATTGATGAAATCAAGGGAGCTTTTCGTGTTGGTCTTCGCATGACGCCTCAAGCTATCACAAATCTACATAAGTCGGTACTTGTAACTTCTGCCGGTGCTTCTACACGTATCGAGGGAGCAAAGCTTTCTGATGAAGAGGTGAAGGAAATCATGGAAGGATTTTCAATACAAAAATTCTCCGATCGAGATTCGCAGGAAGTGCAGGGCTATCTCGAGACACTAAAAAATGTTTTCGACAATTATAAAGATTTGCCATTGCGAGAGAGCATCATCACTTCTCTCCACAAAGAACTTCTAAAGTATTCAAACAAGGATGATCTACATCGTGGAGAATACAAGCATAAAGAAAATCTTGTCGGTGTTCTCGATGCCAAAGGAAATGTGGCAAAGATTATGTTTGAAACCACGCCAGCATATCTTACACAAAAAGAGATGACTGAGCTCGTAGAGTGGACACAAGAAGCACTGGAAAAAGAACGCTTCCATCCGCTCCTCATTATCGCTAACTTTATCATTGAATTTCTGAAGATTCACCCATTCGAAGATGGTAATGGTCGTATTTCGCGTGTCCTCACGAATTTGCTCCTACTTCGACAAGGCTATTCATTTGCACAATATGTCTCACATGAGCAGATCATAGAGCAGCGTAAGGATCAATACTATCTTGCACTCCGATCATCTCAGGCGACATTCAGAAGTCAGACTAAGCCTGAAGGACAAGAAGAAACAATTTCACCATGGCTCAATTTCTTCTTCTCAGTTGTGAAAGAGCAGGCAGACAAGTCAATCGTGCTTGTAGAAGAAGAAACCCATGAAGATACAATGTCGCCGAAGCAAAATGAGGTCTTGGAATATCTATCCAAGGTAAAAGAGGCTGGTCCGGCCGAAATTGTCAGAGAGACTGGAATTATGATGCCATCCGTTCGAAAATCACTTGAACGGCTTGTTGAGCTTGGCAGGGTAAAAAGAATTGGCAGAGGTCGAGCAACTAGATATGTAAAAATATAAATATGGCCAAAGATTATTCACAAATGAGTAAGGAAGAATTGCTTAATGTCATCGAAAAAATTGAAGCCCGAAAGAAATACGGGCTTATCTGGGACGAGGAAAAAGTAAAAGAGCAGTTTGAGAAAGATGCTCAAAATGCGTTGCCGGTCCTGAAGGAAATCAAAGGTAAAGAGATTAGGGACAAGGACGAATCAAAGCCGATCAATATTATGATTGAGGGAGACAACTACCACGCTCTTTCAGTTTTGAATTTTACTCATCAAGGCAAGGTTGATGTGATTTATATTGATCCCCCATATAACACTGGAAATAGAGACTTTAAATACAATGATAGTTATATCGATGAGGAAGATACTTATCGTCACAGCAAATGGTTATCATTCATGGCTAAGAGATTGAAGCTTGCAAAAGGTTTGCTTTCAAAAAATGGAATTATCTTTATAAGTATCGACGACAATGAACACGCTCAACTCAGACTTCTATGTAATGAGATTTTCGATGAAAGAAACTTCGTAGGTACAGTCACCTGGGAAAAAAGAACCAAAGCTCAAAATACAGAAACGGCAAAGGAGATGTTTCAATCTAAGACTGAATATATTTTAGTCTTCAAAAACGATCTTGATAAAGTCAGGTTTAAACTAGAAGTAAGTGGAGAGAAAATCTACGATCTTGAGGATGAGAAAGGTCTTTATAGGTTGAAATTGGTCGAGGAAATGTCTGCGCTCGGTATGCGCGGTAGAGAGACTATGGTGTTTCCAATAGAAGATATTACGCCTAGAAAAGGATACCAATGGAAAATAGGTAAAGATCAGATAGAAAAATATAAGGCAAAAAATGCTATTCAAATTATTGATGGTAAACCTTACATTAAGATTCGGCCAGAGGAAGAAACTAATCAAAAATTCTTACCGTTTTGGTCACACTTTTTTGACAAGGATACATACGGAACATCTGAAAGAGGTAAATCGGAATTATCAAAGATCTTAGGTGGAAATGGTCATGAGTTTGAAACAGTAAAACCTATAAATCTCATTAAAAAATTACTTTTTCACATAAACAAAAATGACGGTATTGTTTTAGATTTTTTTGCGGGATCTGGTACTACGGGGCACGCGGTTCTAGAAATGAATAAACAGGATGGTGGAAGCAGAAGGTTTATTCTCTGCACTAACGATGAAGGTAAAATTGCCACAGGCATCTGTTATCCAAGAATAGAGAAAGCTATATCTGGATACAAGGATAAAGATGAGAAAATTCAAGGTCTTGGCGGCTCATTAAAATATTTCAAAACAAAATTTGTAAAAAACACTTCGAATCCAGACGACGCTAAGAAAAAGATCACCGAGGAATGTACGGAAATGTTGTGCCTGCGCGAGAATATCTTTGATGAGATAAAAACCAAAAATGAATACAGAATATTCCAACGTGGCAATAAAATTCTCGCTGCGTATTACGCACTTGAACGTGCTGATCTCAAAGACCTGAAGAAGGAGCTGGATAAACTTGAGGGAGATAAGGTTCTCTATTGCTTTACCCTTGACCCCCTCGGTCTTGATAAGAAGGACTTCAAAGGTTGGGACAATGTAACGCTTGAGCCTATTCCGCAGAAAATCTTAGACGTCTATAAACAAATTTATGAGTATTGATCTTAAACCATATCAAGAAAAAGCGGTCGATAAGCTGATCGAGACAACGGTCAAGTTTCTTTCGTATGACGGTCCTGGGGAGCTTTGTGTGTTCCAAGCACCCACTGGATCGGGTAAGACCGTGATGATGGCAAAATTTATCGAAGGTATTATCAAGGAGCTACCACAGGAAGATTTCTGTTTCGTTTGGATGAGTATTGGCAAGGGCGAACTTCACCTTCAGAGTAAGCATTCACTTGAAAGGATATTTGGTGGTTTTCCACGGGTAGTTTCAGTCGAGGAAGAATTCAGTGGTGGTCGCGAGCGTATCGTACAAAATGAAGTCGTCGTGGCTAACTGGGAGAAGCTTCGAACCAAGGATCGGGCATCCGGTGACTGGAAAAACCTCGTCATGAAGGATGGAGAAAAGCTCAACTTCCGTGATGTTCTAGAGAAGACTCGAGAACAGCGAAAAATCATCCTCGTCATCGATGAGAGTCATGTAAGCGCCGATACCGCTCGCGCAAACGAGCTCCGTGAGCTTATCAGTGCCGATGTGACTATTGAAATGAGTGCCACTCCACGTCGAATGCAGGAGGATCTAGGATTCATTCAGAAAGTGATAAGGGGTAAAGGCGAAGCTGGCTATGTTATGGTTGAACCGAAGGATGTAATAGATGAAGGAATGATCAAGAAGGAATTGATCATTAATGAAGATATTGGAAAGATTGCTGCCTCAGAAGATGATTCACAGACGACAGTTCTCGAAGCAGCATATCGAAAGCGATTGGAGCTTAAGAAAGCTTTTGAAAAGGAAGGGTCGGACGTCAATCCCTTAGTCTTGGTACAAATACCAACAGCTGAAGCCGGTGATCAGAAAATTGATGCCGTAAAAAAGTTTTTGGCTGAGAAGAATATCACTGAGCGCAAAGGGAAATCAGGAAACGGCAAACTTGCCATCTGGCTTGCCGAAGAAAAATCAGAGCTGATTGACTGGGTGTCGGAGCTGGACAACGAAATAGAATTTTTGATATTTAAACAAGCTATCGACACAGGCTGGGACTGTCCTCGTGCACATATTCTCGTAAAATTCCGTGAGACTCACAGCATTCCGTTCGAGATACAGACAGTCGGTCGTATACTGCGTATGCCGGAACAAAAGCATTACCAGAATGAGATACTTAATCGTGGCTACATTTACACGAACCTCAAGTCTATCGAGGTAAAAAAGGAAGAATACAATCCGAACATTATTAAGCACTTGCGGGCGGTGCGGACACCAGATTACAAACCAATCAAGCTCGAGTCGTATTATAAAACTCGCGCTGATTACGGTGACGTGACATCAAGCTTTAATCCTGTATTCGCGAAAGTTGCAGACGCCTATTTTGGTCTGAAGAGAGGTGATCCCGAGGAATCTATAAAGGTGATTGAAAAGGCTGGTATTGATATGAATATTAAAAAATACCAACAAGAGCTTATAGCAGATACACATATTGATGCCAAAACATTTGACGGTATAGAAGGTAATATTTCAGCTGATGCAATGGCCAAGCTTTCAGTTGCCGCTGGCGAGCTACAACTTTTCTTTGAGCAGACTATCAAAAATAACCTTGGATCATTCAGGAATGTGAAGCGCTCGGTCCCAACCGTGAAGACGGCTATCTATTTGTGGTTCAGAAAGACTATAGGATCAAAGGAATGGGATGACGAAATGTTCATGACACAGAAGATATTCATGCATGACAAGAATCGTGGTATTTTCGAGCACATCCTTTCTGAGGCCATAGATCAATACAAAGGAGTAAAGGAAGTGGAGGTCCGGGAGCGCGTCGAGGAAAGTGAACAATTCTACACCTTCGAACTCAGACCCGAGCAATTTTACAATGAACATGCAGACGAGACCGTGAAGGCTAGAAATTACGCATATGAGCCTTGTTATCTCAATGTCGACCGTTCACAGCCTGAGAGGGCGTTCGAGGCCTTTCTGGCCACGAATTCGGCCAAAATCGATTGGTGGTGGAAGAACGGGGAGAACAAATTGGACTATTTTGGCTTGAAATACGAGTATCAGGGCAGTATTTACACTTTCTATCCAGACTACCTAGTAAAGCTCGAAGATGGTCATATTGGCATTTTTGAGGTGAAGGAGTCGAACGATCGTGATGGCTTAAGTTACACAAAAGCAAAGGCTGAAGCATTGCAAAAATATCTAGCCCAGCAAAAGAATAAAAAGCTTTTCGGCGGTATTGTCGTTGAGCACAACAAGTCGTGGTTGATCAACAGTAATTCAAAATATAATTGGGAAAAGTGTGAGAAGGAAGATTGGGATGATTGGGATATACTGAAATTCTGAAAATGTATGGCAACAAAGAAGTACCAAAAAGCAAGAAAAAAGATTCCAGCGGCAATTCAAAGAATTGTTAAAGTTGAAGCGAGACACAGCTGCATTGTTTGTAAAGTTATTAATGCTTTAGAGCTACATCATATCGATGGTGACAGAGAAAATAATAATTCAGAAAATATTGCTTGCATTTGCGCAAATTGCCATACTCGAGCTGAGAACGGGGAAATTACTCGTATCGAACTAAAACAATATAAAGAAAAAGCTCAGGAGGAGGATGAGACTATTCGAAAACTGAAACAGGAACTTGCCTATTATGGTAGAGGCACTTCTACGATTTCTGTCTCACAAAGTTTCAATCAAATAAAAATCAAGTACGAAAATATACTCCGTGATTTCTCTGACAAGATGATTTTTTATCAAAGTTTTATTTATTTGGCATCACCATTCTTTCTTGATCAAAGAGGGGATCGAACTAGAGAGATTATCAGAGAATTATTGGGAGTAAACCTAGAGGAAGAAAAAACAATTCTTTCTCATTTGAGATCAGCTGGGCTTTTAGATATTACCGGCGAGCTAGCTTCGCTTAAATACAAGGCGGACGCAAAGGTTGCGCTTAACGAGCTTATAGATACAGGTCGTATCGATCTGGATAAAACAACCCATCTTTTTGTAAATATATGAAAGATCAAAAGCAAATTTTATCAAAATTAATGAGCCTCGATAATGCCAACGCTGACAAATATCTAGCGAAATTTGTCGATGAGCTTTTTGAAAAAGTTCGTGTTGCTTCTAATAATGAAGAAGTCCTAAAATACCTGGATATTTTGGAAGAATTTCTTTACAAGGTTCCAAAACAGAGTGCTCTAATTATTCAGCATGTTATTGATCATCCTCTAGAGCCTCAAATTTTTACTGAGATAGGAGGCCTCAAGGGTAAAACGCATACCGATGTCGTTATTAAAGCGATCGGTTTGCTCAAACATCTTCGCTACCTTGATCCCAAGGAGATTTTGAAGATAATCCTGGTACTGACTAAAAATGAGAATAAAGCTATCAGCTCTAAGGCTTTAGACGTGGTAAAGAAAACCGCCCAGTATGATTTCAATCTCCTTACCAAAAGCAAAATTGGTTACAATATACAAAGAATCGTCCTCGATTTTATGATTTCTTGGCCGAAGGAAGATCGATTATCAAATTTTGATTTTATGGAAACTGCAACGAGAGAGTTGCTAGGATCCTCTGTTGAGGGTACCAACATGACAGACGAAAAAACTCTAGTGTTTCATTCTGGGGCTGTATCACCAACAGATTTTCTAAAGAAGCTGAGAAAGGAAACGATAGATTTTGTTTTCGATATCTATAGGCAAACAAAATCAGGTTCTGAGAAACTTAAGTTGATCAGAGTTTTAGAAGAAGCGTGTAGAACTCCAGGGAGTGTCCTTTATAGTGATGATGTATTAAATATGGTAATGAGCGATATCGTATATCTGGCAAAAATTTATAGAGAAATAATCTTTGATTCTAAAGGGAAAATGATAGCCGAACCTGCTTTAGTTGCGGAAATTGAAAAAAAACTGTATTGGATGAATAAGTCTGAGAAGCGAGGCTCAGAAGAAACCAAAGATCTTAGGAAGGATATTCTAAAGGATCGTTTCTATAGTTTATATCGTCTTTTGGTATGTGACCAAGTTTCTTATCAGGAGGAAGAAGGTTGGGCTACAGCAGGCCCAAAAAGGATCGACAAGATCACTGAGCATATCTCCTCCATAAATCTAAAGAACTTAGATCAATGGATTGCTGATATTAATTTGATCTCTGATCAACAAGGGGTTACTGACGAGTGGCACTTCCATGAATTTAAAAGTTTCCTACGACGCTTATCTTTTGAGAAACCGGAGATCGCAAAAAAAATAATAGAAGATGCATTTCTAAAAAATACGCTTCTCAAGAGCTTCGTCTCTAATTTTCTCGACGGATTTAGAGACTGTAACAGACTTGATCTATGGGATGAGTTTGTCAAAAAAGTAATCGATGAAAAAAATCCAATTCGTGTAGCAGCGGTATGCTTCTCATTGAACTTGGTAGATGATGCCGACCTTAACGAAAAGTTGCGAGAGGAAGACCTGGACATCCTTGAGGAAATTACATCAAAGAATGGTAGGTTCTCATTCCTGAAAGACACTAAGGAAAAAAATCATTTGTTACCCTATGCTCTCATAAATACACTCCTTAGAAACTACAGGAGAGATCCTAAGAGGATAGAGAAGCTTCTTGTCCAAGAGATGAAAGAGTACCCTGAATACCTCGGTATGTTCTTCCAGCAATTACCGCTCGGATCATGGAAGAAGTGGGTTGATTGGGAAAAACTTGGTCCAAATACTTTAGATTTTCTCCAAGAGAAGTTGATAGAAATTCCAGATCTTGACTGGCATGAGCAAGGACTACTGATTAATATTGCGCAAAGAAATCTTAAATACGTCTTAGATGTTTTCAAAGGACGTATTGAAAGGGAAGTAAAAATCAAGGAAGAAAATAGTATCTTTGATCGAGAGAGATATGATGCAGTTCCTTATCACTTCAATCCTGAACTTCAAACTTTTATCTCTTCTCATCCTGACTACATGAAGCAGATAGAGACATGGATTGACGAAATGTCAGAAGAGTGGAGTATTTATAGCTGGAATATCGCAGAGTTTGTTCAAAGAGTACAAGGTTCATTTAATGAAATAATTTTGACTCTCGTTGCGAAGGGAGACGATACAAGTCTCATCAAAGCCACTCGACTGATGCGATCATTTGACGGAGGAGGCGATGTGAATCTCTGTATGGAAATCGTCGGGAAAACCGATAATAAAAAAGTCTTAAGTCAGATTGATTCAGCCCTCTATTCAACAGGTGTTGTGATGGGGGAAAATGGTATTGCTGAAGCGTATGAGGCAAAAGCAAAGCAAATTGAACCCTTCATCGTTAATAACAATGCAAGAATTATGAAATATGCTAAGAAACTCCATGGTAGCTTTTTAGATAGTGCAAAACAACACAGGAAAAGTACAGAGGAAGAAATAAAATTAAGAAAACTTGAATTTGAAGGTTAATAAAATTGAAAAAATTATGTCTGAATTTTATACTTTTATGAAACAAGCAGAATCAACTCTCAAAGATGTGTATGAAAAATATTCCCGAAATGGAATAGTATCGATCTATCTATGGGGATCAATTCTAACCAAAGATTTTGATGATGAAAAAAGTGATATAGATTCGATTGCTATTGTTTCGGATGATACGCCAATAGAATTGCAGAAGACGATAACGAGTGAGCTTGCTCAGGGAAATGTGCCGAGATTACACATGAATTTTGTTTATATGAGCGAATTCAATATGGGCGCAATAAAAGGAGGGCTGTGTGCGGTGATTGATCCGCGTCTTCTATTGCTTGATTTTCCTCATTGGAAGCGTGTAGCGGGGAAATCATTCAAGGCCAGGGATTTCAGACTCAAGAAACCTAGCTACAAACAGGCAATAGATCTGCATTTGCAAAACATAAACAGGCGACAATGGAGAGATGTATCGAAGGTAAGTCCGTTTGAACGCATGTATTTTATAAAGGAGATAGCTCGACTCATTCATGTGATTCAGTTAAAACGGTTATCCGAGAATACGCCATTTTCATATATTGGTATATTGAAGCGTGCTAATAAAGAAGAGAAGCCAGTCGTTGAGGCCGTGATCGAACTGCGTGCCAACAATAGCAAAATCAGTTTCGATAGATTTGTTCCGATTTTTCAGGAATTTATTGATAACATGACTATGAATGATAAATAAAAATCGCCGTAGTGCTGCCTCTCATGCGATTGTGAAAAGGGGACCATATTGTCTACGAAGTATGCCATTACAAAGAAGGTCAAAATGAGACAAATCAACAACTTCTTTTCCATATTTAAGTCATATTTTGAGGGTTTAAATCTCAAATCACCCCAACATGACCGTATGGTGTATGTCAATGAAACACTTGACAAATAAAACCTAGTATGCTAGACTATGCTCTGAACTTGAACATTGTAAACATATGAAAAAACTATCCTTGATTCTGATCGGGGTGGCCGTTCTTACGGCTATCATCATCGTTTCGCGGCCTAGCAGCAATGCCAGCCACGAAGTCGCGCAGTCCAACAACACGCTGGTTGCGGCTGAACCGTCTAGCACGGTCCAGACCAACCTGCACTTCGACGGATTGCACGCCAATCCGAATGTCCAGTAAGCAATTACGGTAAACCAAACAAATAAACAGAAAAACTGCAGTAAACTCGGTAATGAAAGAAAAGACAGATTATGAAACGAACAATCGCAATCGCACTGACACTCACGGCCGCCTTCGCACTCAACCTGAATGCGCAGGACTTGCCAATGCTCCGTTCGAAGGACGCCTTGCGTACCTACGCCCTGGAGCAATCGGCTAATGTCGCCGCCTCGATCAATGCCTCTCTGCCTGTCGGCAACAATTCCTATGGCTATGTGCCAGTGGAAGAAGCGACAGCCTCGGGCATCAGCAACACCATTCGCGGCATGAATTTGTCCGTGGATGTGGCCAATCCAAATGACTCGCTCTTCGTTTGGGCCGGCGCCTACAACTCCGACGGAGATCCGCTCTTCACTGGCAATCACCAGTTCAAACTGGAGAATGCCAAGGGTGGATATGCTCTGCCTACCGATTATGGTGACGTTACCCTGGCTCTGTATGATGAAATACCGATCAGGATCGACGGCGCTCAGTCGGCACAGTTGACCATTCAGAATGGCAATGGAGAAACTCAGTTCGGCACCTCGCTCCGAGTCTATAACGGGAAGGTTTACTTTCCCCGACAGCTCGCAGGGACAAACGCAATTCTCTCAGTCATGACGTTGGTCGGAGGGAAAGGCGGCGGCACCGTGGAGCAGTGGTTGTATTGGAATGTCGGTAATGGTTCGAGCATTAAGCCTGAACACTTCGCCGTCAATCTGAAGGCCACCATCCAAGGTATCGTTTCGGTCACTGACCTAGCCAATGTGGAAGTTGCGGTGCCTACGACAAACGGCATTGGCAACAACCTAACTGTGGAGTACAAATCCACCGGTAAGGCATACGTCGGAGCCTCGTTCTACACGACCGAAGGAAAATGGTTCACTGGCGCCTGGATCCGGAAAGCTGGAACGAGCGACTGGGTCCCATACACGGCGACCATCGGAGGCGGATCAGTCTTCATCAATATTCCAATGCTACCGGGCATCTACTACATTGTGCCGACTTGGAATCCTGGTGACCTGACGGAACCCGCCGATCCCTACTATCCGCCTTACGGTGGTGGCAAGGGCTAAGCCAAAGGAATAGCCAATTCATTCACGAGCGCTAGCAACACGGTTGTTGTTAGCGCTCTTTTTATTGTATAATATATGCATAATGAAAAGGAAAAAGAAAGATCTCAGCAACTCAATCATTGCGGGTATAGCAGTTATTTTTATGATTTTGGTGATTAGTATTATTTATATTTTTCCAAATCAGATACGCTCAACTTTGTCTGCAATTAGGGATGTTGGAATTCAATTGGCATCAGTAGTACTAAGTCACAATTTCAGATCCGTTGCCGAAATAAAATCTCATTACGATAATCCTCAAAACAAAGTGAGAATTCTTATTGTTCCAGGACATGAGCCAAATTATAGCGGTGCTCAATTTGGCGTTGTAAAAGAGCGTGATATGGCAGTAGAGCTTGGACAGGATTTACAAAAGATACTAGAGAATGATTCTCATTATCAGGTTTTTATAACTCGTGACACACAGGATTGGAGTCCAGTCTTTGCCTCATATTTCAAAGATGATTGGAATGAAATCGCAGAATGGACAAAGGCTTCTCATGATGAATTTTCTCGTTTGGTATCTATTGGATCAACTACAAGAACATACTCTACTGTAACTCACAATGATGCCCCTCAAAATGTCGCTCTCCGTTTGTATGGCCTGACCAAGTGGTCAAACGAAAACAATATTGATATTGTGATTCATATTCATTTTAATGATAATCGTCGACCAAATGTAAACAAGTCCGGTGATTACTCCGGCTTTTCAATGTATGTACCTGCAAAGCAGTATGGAAATAGTACGACCACAAGAGTTATTGCTGGCGGTATATTCAAGCGCCTAGCGAAATATAATCCAGTGAGTGATCTTCCGGGTGAAACCGATGGCATTATTGATGAACCTGAATTGATAGCGGTTGGATCAAACAATACAGCTGATGCGGCAAGTATACTGATCGAGTATAGCTACATCTATGAACCGCAGTTTCAAGATCCGCAAGTTCGCAGTATGGCGATAAAAGATTTCGCATTTCAAACATATCTCGGTCTCCAAGATTTCTTTGATCCAAACAAGAATGTCGAATTAGCAAGAGCGTACGATACATTAATTCTTCCTTATAAATGGAATACTCCGCTGGTTGATAATAGAGCTACTGCTTCGGATGTCTTTGCTTTACAAACGGCTCTCATGTTTGATGCTGTCTATCCTCCGAGTGGTAAAAGTAAAAATGATTGTCCACGCACGGGAACGATTGGTAACTGCACTAGAACGTCCTTGAATGTTTTCCAGGACAAATATGGAATTAGTGGAGAAAAAGGGATAGCCGGACAAAAGACCCTGCAAGTGCTCAATAAAATATAATATCTCAATCGTTGCTGGTGTAACTTATTTGAAATGATTCAAGGTGTAATCTATTAGTGTTTCAGCATCTGTCTTTTCATTTGGTGATTTCAGAACAATAGTCACCACAGGTCTCTTGGTCTGACCGACTGGAAATTCAAATACTGATAAATTTGATTCCGCCGCAGCTGTTGTCTTACCATTCTTTCCGCCGAAGAAATATTCATTATCGATGAAGTCGTTGAAATTACCAAGATTGGAGAATCCACTTGTTCCATAGGCACTGTCTTTAAGCTTGCCAGAAGTAATATTGAATATGAAGCTACGGTTGTTGTAAATATATTTTGCAAGCATGAACAGATCTTCGGCTGTCGAGACATTATCTTCTGAAGCACCCGAAGGATCTGCAAAATGGCTGTGAGTCATGCCTATTGAGGCGGCTTTATCATTCATATGTTTGATAAAATCATCTCGTCCATAAAATCTAGCAATTGTTTCTGCGGCCTCATTGGAAGACTCCATAAGCAAAGGAAAGAGTAGTTGATAGATGGTGTATTGTGCTCCAGGTTTTAGTCTTGCTTTGGACGTATAGACAATGGCAGCTTTCGGCACTGTTGCTGTGTTGTCTAGATTGATATATTCCGTTGTAACCAAGGCGGCGACTAATTTTGTGATTGACGCAATTGGCACAACCTCCGTAGAATTCTTACTCGCGAAGACATGGTTGTTTTGTAAATCGGCAGATAGATAGATCGGTGCAGAAAGCGAAAGAGGAGTGTCCGTGTATGTAAAATTATCTGGTGCGAAACCTTGTTCAAAAACAAGCACAGGAGTACCAATATCTATTGCATCATAAACCTTTTGTGCATCGTCAGTATCTAGACGAATACAGCCACCAGTGTAAGCTTTTGAAGTGAGACTGCCATCTGGATAATATGTTCGTCCGTGAATGTAAAAATTGCCTTGAAATTTCATGCTCCATGGCATCCAAACATGTCCCATGCCAGAGAAGTGAGCTTTTTCCTTACTGTCAACCTTATACAATCCTGCCGGAGTTTCCCACCACGAGCCAGGTCTGCCTTTTGTGACGATTGGTACTTCTAGAAATAACACACCGCTTTTGTACACTTGGATTTTCATGGCAGATAGATCAGCTTCAAGGAAATCAGCTTTACTATCGATAAATTGTTGCTTGACCTTTCCAAAAAAGTCAGGATCGGATAAAGCCGGTTGCTCGCCGTATGTAAATTGAGCTTGTTGCGCAGGAGGGTTTGAGGGTAGATTGATCGTATAGTTGAGAGTTTTATTTCCGTAGGCATAGGAAAAGCCTCCGATACCAATGACCGTCAATATGAGGAGAATGATCGTAACAAAAGTTGGTACTTCGGAGTGTAGAGTTCTCCAAAAAGAAAAATGTCCGAGCTTCATAGGAAACGAGCTGTAATAAAAAGCTTCTTTAATATCATCTTCAGTCCAGCCATCCATAATGAGCTCATTCTGAATTGCTTCATTTGGCATGCCTGCCTGTTGTCTTGTGGTGACGTGAGTTACAAGTTGTTTGTGGTACATATAATGTTATCATAATAATAACATACGCTTGTTAGTTTGATGAAGCACATATTTATGCACACCAGACTAGATTCACATTTTGTGGTATGATACGAATATCATGAAAAATTATAAAAGAGGTTTTATGGTTCAGGGAATTATTGCGATAGTTGCATTATTGGTTCTTACTGGGGGAGCCTATGTGATTTCAAAAAAACAAAATAATACTGATCTACCTGTAGATTCTTCTTCTGACAATATTTCAATTAAAGCAAACGCCGATCTACTAATAGATTGGAAGATATATACAAATAGTCGAAATGGGTATGAAATAAAATACCCCGCAAATTGGAAGGTTGAAGAAAATCTGGGTGTATCGGTCCGTCTAATCAATCCTTCGAGACAAGGAAAGGATGATACTGATCAACCGAATGAAGCCGTAACCATTTCCTTTAAACAAGCTTCCTGCAAAGAATCGAGTTGGGAAGTCGGATTTGCATTGGTGAATTATTTTACAGCGTGCGTTTCTTCTGGCAATGGCCAAATTGCAGAGATTGTGGCTGTTGCTTTCGATAAGGAAGGAAAAAATACTGAAGAAAAAATAATATCCAGTTTCAGGTCAAACCTGATCAATACGACTCCAACTCTGAAAGAAGACAATTGGAAAGCCTATCGCAATCAGAGTTATGGATTTGAGTTCCAGTATCCAGTGAACGGGTACGCTATTGATGAAATTCAAAGAGAATCTGCTGGTTTTACGACAATTGTCTCGGTATATACGGCTCCACCTCCGATAGAGTTCGGGGCGAATTTCGGTGTAGGAGTAAAGCAACTTTCTTCTAAGCCAGCAGATTTTGAACTCTATGTAAAAAATCTATTTGGAAATACTTTCATTGATGCTAAATGGGTCTCGGTTCAAATGCAGGATTGGCTTAAGGTAAGAACGCGAGATGATTATTTTGAAAAGGAGACAAGCATTAATTATTTTGCTTTGAGAGGAAATCAAATCTTTAGGATTTATTATTTCCCCATAGGTTCATCAAATGAGAAAGACTTTGAAAAAATATTTTCCTCATTCAAGTTTTTAGGATCGCAAGATGCGGCTATTGTTAAACCATCAATCACAGTTACGGGAATATCGACTCCTGGAGATAAAGTATATCCCGGGTCGAAAGTTCCTTTCCTAAATTTCAGTATCAAAGCATCAGGTAAAGACGTGACAATCGATTCATTTATCTTTCAAAAGAAAGGTACGCTTAGAACTAGTGCACTCACGAAGCTTGTTCTTATTGATAATAATGGAATCGAGATTGCACAAGGTAGCCCATTCACCCAATACGATTCATCAAATATTATTAAACCAATCACCATTAAGGCTGGGGAGACGAAAAACTTTTGGTTATATGTGTGGATAGCTTCAGATTTATCTGCTACAGATAAGGATAAATATGCTAATTTGGCTATAAGCGCAATAAATCCATTAGATTGGCAGAATGTTAATGTGTTGGGTAACTGGGCAGTGATGAGTAATCCTATGAGAGTTGATCTCCTTGAAGATACCACTCCGACTCCTTTATTGAACGATATTAGTCCTTCAACAGGATCGATTGGCACCGCATTCGCTATCACAGGACAAAACCTCAATGGTTTCGAGGGCACTACCTATTTGACTCTGATTAATCAGAACGGGCAGAAAGGTGTA
The DNA here is from genome assembly GCA_964406895.1 of uncultured Candidatus Saccharibacteria bacterium. Lineage (GTDB taxonomy): Bacteria > Patescibacteriota > Minisyncoccia > Phycocordibacterales > PALSA-1337 > C7867-002. The sequence continues at coordinate 79,030 of CAYOTK010000002.1, forward strand.
ATCGGGACGAATAGTTATTTACCTCAAGGAGGCACGAATTTAAAGTTTGTATTACCATCGCAAATTTGTACTGTTTCTATGGGTGAGTCTGGCAAGCCATGCCCTTCATATTTAACGATTACTCCTGGCACTTATAAAATATCTGCTCAGCCTTGGAGTAAACCAAGTAATCAGCTAAACCTGATCATCACGGCCTCAAATTCTCAATCTATATCAGTATCGTCTCCGACTACAGGAAATGTATTACGAGTCGGACAGCCTTATGTAATAACTTGGTCGGGGCATTGGGAGCGTGGTGATGAAGTGTTCAGTATAAATACTTTTCCGACCAATAGTGATGTCTATGGCACTCTTGCTACAATTCCTATCACCCAAGCCTTCTGCTCTGGAAATGGCATGGGCAATTGGTCGGATCCGGTAACGTGTAGCTATACATGGACTCCCACTTACTCGACACCAAGTCTGCGTATTGGAATTTTTAACAATAAAAATGGCAATGACTTTGGTTATTCGGGGGTATTTACAATAACTCAATAATTACTATGAAAAATTTTCAAAAAGGTTTCGTTGTTCCAGTTCTATTAACAATAATCGCATTACTAGTCGTAGGTGGTGGTGTTTATATTTATCAAAGTAAAAAAACAGAAACGACTCCTGTCACGGATACCGTAATACCACAGTCAAATCAGGTTCAGCAACAAACAAATACTCAAACTCCAGCAGTCACACAACCAAAAGTTACTCCTGCAACAATTTCTACAAAGCCTTCTATCACCGTTATTTCTCCAAACGGAGGTGAGACATTTAAACAAAATTCTCTGATTACTGTGAAGTGGTCACAAAATTTTTCTGCTTCAGCATCTATTTGTCTCATGGGTGATGCTGGTTGTGTATATAACTCCGAACCAGTCATGTTTAAATCTGGCGTCAATACTTGGACTATTCCGGCGGGTATAAGCATAGCGACGTGCACCACAAGTAGTTGCTATATTGCGGATGGCTTTAAGGTAAGGGTTACGACTGATAATCAGCCGGGAAGTGGCCATGCCGGTGAATTTATGAATGATGAGAGTAACGGTTATTTTGTTATAATGCCCACCCAAGCAGTTCCACAAGCAAAGGCAATTTTAGAAAATATTCGGATACAGCCAGGCTCTAACTATGCGGTAGAAGCATGGCTTGGTTACAAAAATATTCCTGGATATAGACTTTCCGTAACACCTGCACAGATAGCTATTGCTCAACGTAACCTGACCCCAATTGGAGAAGTGGCCAATCCTTATAATTTTGGTGATAAGGTACAAAATGCATATGAAAACTGGCACATTCTCTGCATGATAGTAGGATTGGGTTCAGGGTCATCTCCATCTGATCTTCCATATGTGTGGTGTGCTGATAAGGTCGGCACCCAGACAATTACTGTCACAGTTAAGAATATAAAAGGTATTAATACAAATCCTCGCGATTTCCTGTTGACAATAGGGAATGAAACCATGAAGGTCAGGATGCCAGCAGTGGTACAAAATACCAATTATCAAAATGGAACTTATGCTGATTTTGTAAAATCCATAACCAGCAGTCAATATCAGACGAGTACGTTCAAGATGACTGGTGAGATAAAGGGCGATGCGTTTGAGGTTACTAACATTCAATGGATATTGGGTTAATACGTTAGATAATGATGATTTTTAACCAAATCAGACAGTCTTTAAAAAGGCAACGATCCTGACATTTGTTTTGACTCTGCAATCATCTTCTCAATAAACTGGATCTCATTAAGCAGATTGACGAACTGACATTGTATGAGTTCATCATTCTTAAACTCTATTAGCCGATCTTGATCATTGATCTCGAGAAACAGTCGGCGCTTTATATCGCCGAACTCATAAAGCACCAACACCGAAAACGATCCGTCGAGCTTCTCGTTGTACCAAATGGTCGCATTTTCCCCATGCCAGATATGGGCATTTTTTCTCGCAGCTTTAAATGGATCAATGGAATAAGAAGACATGGTGTATAATTACCATACTAATTTAATATTAAGTAATGTCCTTCCTCTTTATTGCGTCAAAATTAAGTGGTATGATTATAGTAAACATCATATGACCGACGAAGAAAAAAATGGAATATGGGCAGAGCTTGAGAAAAAATCTCCTGATTTGATCAAAGTCTTTTTATCGCTAAAAAATGAAGACGAGCTAAAGGCATTTTTCCGAGATCTTATGAGTGAAAGAGATCTTCGCGAATTTGCTATGCGATGGGAGGTTGCGAAGAAACTTGACGCAGGCATTCCATTCTCACAGATTCAAGAAGAATCCGGCGAGTCACCAGTGACGATCACTAAGATCAACCGTTGGCTCAAGGAAGGATGTGGCGGATACAAAATGATGATCGATCGTCTCAAGGGTGAGGAAAAATAATTAGCACTCTCGCTGATTCCGATATAGAATAAGTGAGATGTGTTCTTTGAACGTAGAAATTTTGGTCAACCACAAACAAGGAGGTCTCAATGAATTCTGCCAACACGGCGCTTACTCAGGGGACCTATGTGGTTACCCATGATGTAGCAAGTCGCCTTCAGTCGTTCCGCTCACGGGACATTACGGTTCCGCGTCAGGATGATCCGATATTCGCACGCTTTCACAAATGTCTCTTCGAAAAGATGCGGCGTGCTCTACCAGAAATGGCGATAAAAACTATCGACATGGGTGAGCTTAGGCTCAAGGTTCGTAAGGAGGTTGAAAGTCGCCTCATTGACTCAAGCAAACAGGTGGTAATCAGCACTTGCCCTGAAATCACTGATCCGAATCCAGATGGAGAAAATCTGACCCTAAATATTAACCGACTGTTCAATACGAATGGGGTAATGATCGGTCATGGTCCTCGGCCGGGCTTTGATCCATTGGATAAACAGTTTGATGAATTGGCTCGCAAGATTACAGGCCGATGCACCATCCTCATCAAGGACGGAGCCTTCACTGGTGGCACATTTCGTTTTGTTAATAACGAACTGAACGTTCGCGGCATAGATGTCACGACAGTCATCATTGGTTTTTGTTGCACGAGAGCAAAGGAGACTATCAAGCAAGCATTTAACGGTGAGATCGTTATTGTGAATCCAGTCGAAAACCTAATTGATTGGATTCCCGACCATGACCTCATTCCGTTCGTTCATAATTGTGGCCGCATCCTTGGCGAGCAAGTGCCAAAAGGCTTCATGCCTGTCAAAACAGTAGATGGTTTCAGCTATGCCTATCCATACATCCTGCCGTTCGGCAAGATTGAGGAATGGGCAAGTTTGCCTGTAGGCAACGCCCTCGATCTATCTAGGTTTTGCTTGGATATGAGCATTGAGCTCTTTGCCCGAGTCACAAGACTTGATGGACGCAGAATCACGATAGGGGAGCTTTTGGAGAGCAATCCAAGGGTCTCAATACCTGTTGAGATCGGCAAAAATAGGGAAATTCCTGCCTTGGATACCGGAATTGTTGCCTATTTGGAGTATGTGCGGAAAAGACTGGAATAGCCTACTCTTTTTTGCAAAAAGTCTGTCGCATTACCCGAAAAGTGATGCGACTTTTTTATGGAATCGTCAAAATACTCTTATTCTTATTGACTAAATAGATATTCGCATTTTATATAACTAGATAATGAAATATCCTTCTTGACAATGGTACAACACTACACTAGGATGTAGTGACAACTGAATATTATTCCATTGTACCCGAAAGGGATCAGGTCTGTATGGCCAGATGCTACCAATGGACTTTTAACAAAATCATTACCTTGCTATTCGAGACAAATACAGTAAGATAATGAATGACATGACCGCAAGGCTATGTCTCCCTAGCTAGGGAATGGCAAGACGCTCTCTGAGCTGACAGCCACCAAAAGTCCACTTTGAGTAGCATCGAGTGGACTTTTTGGTTGCCATTATGTTACTCAAAGACGCTATAAATGAATTTAGCAATTGGAGACAGATCAAGGTATCCGGTCATACCGTAGTTAGATATGACAAGGTACTCAAAATATTCTGTCTCTACTTGCGCAATCCACACATCGAATCCATCACACTAAATGACGTGATGAACTATTTGAATATGATGAAAGATCTCGGCTGGAAGCGGAACGGCATTATCATTGTTACATTGGCCCTCAAGAAATTCTTTGAATTTTATAACCTACAGAAATTCAATGTGATTAACGAATCACTAATACCTACTCCCCGTAAGGAGTACAACATACCACGTATTGCAACAGAACAGGGGTATAGAAAACTTATTAACTCCATACCGAAGGATAATAAACCGCATCATATTAGAAATCGCGCTTTGATGGCATTGCTATGGGATACTGGTGCGAGAAATGGAGAAATACTATCACTTAATGTAAGTGACCTGAATTTGAGCAAGAGAACAGCTCTGATCAGAACTGAAAAATCTCGTGGTCGTCGTCCGATCCGCGAAATATTCTGGACACCGAGTACGAATGCTCTTCTCAAGAGATGGGTCAAAAAACGAAAACATTTGTTCTCACTTTTTACTTTTGAAGATCTTGATGCTCTATTTATATCAATCTCTAAATGTGGCCAAAATGCAGTAAGAGGACGAAGGATGTCCGTGGTTGGAGTTGCTGAAATGTTACGCACAAATTCTAACCGTGCTGGCATTCCAACTCTGAATGCTCACTCGATGAGACATTTTATGGGTCGCGATATTGTAAACAAAGGCGGATCGAATTCAGATGTTTCAAATATTCTTGGCCATTCCAGCTTGGAGAGCTCGATGATTTATACCATGATGACTGGTCCAGATTTACAAAGACGATATGACGCATTCAGAAATGTGCCAAGAAATCAGAGAATGCGAAAATACAAAATACCAAGGACTAGGGCACTTCACTGTTAGTTCATGTCTGATATAATAAACATGTGAAAAACAAGGCAGCACAACAGCTAGGTCGTAAGGGTGGATCAACGACGATCCGCAAATATGGCAAAAAACACTTCAGCTTGATGGGGAAGTTGAGTGGAAAGAAAAGGCGAATTAAGGCCATAAAAGAGGCCGTAATTTGACGCTTGCTATTAAACAAGCGTTTGTTTATGATGATGTTAACGAACTTTGACAGCTAAATTTCAAATCCTCGCTCGCCTTTCAAGGTCACAATGTTATTGCTATTTTGAAAGACGAGCGTACTAGGAATTTAAATCAAATTGAATCTCGTGTTAAAATAAAGTTATGAAAAAGTCGAAAAACACGAAAAATCTGCCAGCATGGTACCGATGTGAGATGGGGTATACTTACACGTTGGTAGAACACGTTATTAAGGCGGGGAGGTTAATATAATAAACATGGCATTATCACATGGATATGGAAATAGTTTGTGGAGTTATCTAAAACCGTGGATGAAAGGTTCAATGATTGGAACAGCTTTAGTGTTAGTAGTACTCTGTGCTCACATCTTATTATTCGGTGCAACTCAATCAATCATTCCTATCTTCTTTGTATCACTTGTGATTCTGCCTATCGTAGGTGGAGTAATTGGCAATAGAAAATTCAGAGATCGTTATGAGAATTAACATGGTACGATAATGAGATGGGATATACGTATAAGCTGGTAGAGCATGTTATTAAGGTTGGAAGATTGGTATAATGAAACAAATGAAATTCTTAAAAATATTAATTACATTTGCAGCGTTTATACTTTTCTTCTTTATTAGTATCGATCCGACAATAAGGCCTATAGCTTATCCTCTGTACTCAATTCTTCAGTGTGGGAATGAGAATATTGGATGTGGATTATTTGTCGAAGCAATAATCACCATAGTTCCTACTGTAGTTGCCTGGTTTATCTTGGGTTGGCTATTAAAAAAAACTGGTATAGTACGATAATGAATTATACTACTATATATTCTAGTTGAATACGCAATAAAAGCCGAAAAATTAAATTAAAAATATGAAAAAACTAAAATCAATTGTGATTGCAATAGTTCTAATTATAGTTTTGCATTTTGCAACAGTCATTGCACTTTCAGATGCAAAAATATTTCCTTGTCAGATAAGTTCTATTGGTGGAAATATGCAAACATCAGAATGGCGAAATGGTATGTGTGATGTAAATTACAAGCATTGGATCGGTTCAGTCCAAAAACTGACTACAGGTGCCAATATTGAACGAATTTTACTGATCTATGGTTTGCCGGTTTTGTTAACTGGAGTCATAATGTATGGAATTAATTGGCGAAAGAGACGAATTAGTACGACATTGAAATAAAATATATAGGCAAGTTCATGTATTATATTTAGAAATGTGTTAGTAGGTACAGTATAATAAAAATTATGAAAAAAGTAAGAACAATTGGTCCGGTAGTTTGTTTTATCTTGAATATCCTTTTGTTTGTGAGTTCAAAAATAGTTGATTTATCATCTGACGTTGTTTCTGTAATTATTTTTTCTTTATCATTTATCGGAATAGCAATGGCGTTCGTTGGATCTGAAGGTCTAAACGCTCATTCTTTGAGGGGAAGACTGATAATTTTAATTCATTTAATAGTAGTATCGTATATTTTTATAATGAATTTCCTTCATAATATTTCGGGGTAAATGTGATATAATAATTTACAAGCAAACAAAGTTACTATATGAAGAACACATCAACTGATGCGTTGATCTATTATGAGAGTAAATTTCAATATAGGCTTGTAATTATTATTGCTGCTGTTTATTATTTGATTTTTGGAGGAATTTGAAACTAAAATATGAGCCTCATGCTTTCATTGGAAAAAAAAATTGGAGATGGATTGAAAACGCAGCATCTAAGGTTGTTAATATTTTCAAACGTTTTATATTTGTTTTCTTGGATATTCATATCAATACATACAAGCATTCTGGGCATAATACAAAAAACAGATATCTCTATTCATTCACCTCAAGCTATTTTTCTTAAAGATTTTTTTAATATTTCATTGAGATTTTCGACCAAAATATCAGGTTGGTCGTCATCAGTGATCATTCTAATAATACCTACATTAATCATTGTCATATATATTGCTTATTGTATTTATGATCGAAAGAAAATAACTTGGAAGAAGAATCTGTTTTATATTTTTACTTTAATTTTCAGCCTCTCTATAATTTTTCTGTTGTCTTTTACATTTATACCGGGTATTTGTTCTCGAACTATATATTCGATAAAACTATCATCAGAAAAGTCAATTGCATTAAAGCATTTGCAAAATATTAAGATTGAGGGGGACGTCGATGCTATCTTGGAAAAAATCAAGAACACCCAAAAACTAATTTATTATAGTGATTATAGTATTGGTAGTGGTGCGTTATTAGCTACAATAATAGATGAAATTGGAAATAATAAATTAAACTTCTATCAATCGTTCTATATACCGTTATATTTCTGGAAAAATAATATTGTTACCAATAATCCTATTATAGATAAAGCAGAAATTATATCTTTCAATAATAATATTATTATTGACAAAAACATAAAAAGAGAATCTCTTCAAAGATTATTGTTACCTATTGGCAATTCTTATATATTGAATTCTTACTATAAATATGTATCAAACAGGCTTAGTAAATTACAATCTTTTTCACTTGTTGATGATGATAGATATTCAATTTTTGTGAGAGCAAAACAAATAAGTAATCTTCAGGAATATATAAGCAAAAATGAATCTGGTTTCAGAGCCAATCTTAAAATTATTGAAGAATATCCTAGTTTGGTACAAAAAAATATTCAAGATGAGCAGAAGTTTGTTGTTGATGCTGAAAAGAAATACAACGATGGTTGTGTTGTCACTATAATATATAATGATTGTTCTGAATTTAGAAAAACTATAGACAAAAGTAAGATTGTTATATCAGAAAATAAAATTATTGCCGTAGATGATTATAATCTAGCCAAAAAAAATAATGAAGAAATATCCATTACTTTGGTAAAACAACGCAAAGAAATGGACGATATATTGTCTCGTACTCAATCCGAGTTAGAAAATAATAAGACGGATTATTCTGTTGGAATGGCTTTGGATAACAAAAATATCTACATTAGATATTTCAAAGAAAATCCAATGAACAACGAAGTCATGAGGGTAGTTATTCATGAGCTTCTACACATCTATTCTATGAGTCAAGAACATAGTAATCTACCAGAATCATTAAATGAAGCTATGACAGAATATTTCACAACCAAAGCAATGGGATATGAAAAGATAGACATGATAAGAGCTTCTGGTTATCCGTTAGAGCTTCAGGTTGTTATGGCATTACTGGAAAGAATTCCTCAAGATGAACTCGAAGGCATATATTTTTCGCAAGATGAAAATAAATTTAAAGTCGACATGAAGCAGTATTTCCCCAATACAGATTACAAAGAATTCATGAACAAACTCGACAGTATATTTAATAGTACGTATAGGGTTGGTGGAGCAAGCAATTCTTTTGATAAAGGCTTGATCGATCACAAAAAAGTTATAGAAATTAGGAAAATGCTTGGATTGAGTGATAGGTTGTCAAATGTAATCTTTTAATTGTAATAACTGTTGAGACTATAGATAGATTGCCACGCGAAAAAGGTCTGTTATAATACCTATATGAAGAAAAAACTATTAAACACATTGGCAGGACTTTTGATCCTGTATCATGGGTACTTGATTGTCTCATATGTACCCTCATTATTAATGTCATATGATCAATATGACCCAAAGACCTTGTCTTATAGTGCACTGTACACGCTTGCAGTCACATTACTCATAATAGTCGGTGTGAGCTTGTATTTCAGGAAAAATTGGTCAATCGTATTGTATTGGATCAGCATATCGGTATTATTGGTACTTACCGTTGCCGACGCCATAACATTGCCATTTATCAACAACTATCTATTTATATTCCTAAATGCAATCGTGGCAATATTCCTTTCTACACAATGGGGAAAGTTGAAAAAATAAAAATATGAAAAACACAATTTTTCTTGCAACAGATCATGCTGGATTTGAACTTAAAGAAAAGATTAAGGCATATTTGGTGGGGGAAAATTATGACGTTCAAGATCTGGGTGCGTCGCAATATGATGAGTATGATGATTATCCTATTTACATGAAAAAGGCTGGCGAGGCTGTGTCACAAAATCCAAACAATAAAGCAATAATATTTGGCAAATCAGGAAACGGTGAGGCAATGGTCGTAAATAGGTACAAGAATGTACGTGCTGCTGTTTGGTATGGTGGTAGTACGGATATTGTTAAACTTTCTCGAGAACATAATAATGCGAATATTCTTTCTATTGGAGCTGGTTTTGTTTCTGAAGAAGAAACAGAAAAAGCAATCAAAATATGGTTGGAGACAAATTTCAATGGTGAAGAAAGACACGTAAGGAGGATTGCTGAGATTGACAGTTAGTATACCAAAGTATATACTTTGGTATATGAAAACAAATATAGCTATGAATACAAAAACCTTAATAACAGTTAAAACAGAAAAAAGTCTCAAAAAAGCTGCCCAAGAGGTCGCTGAAGAAATAGGTATTTCCTTGGGTACACTTATAAATAGCTTTTTGAAACAATTCGTCCGCGATAAAGAAGTCAATTTTTCTGTATCTTATAAACCAAGTGCATATTTACGTATGGCTATAGCAGAAGCAGAAAAAGATTTGAAAGAAGGTAATATAAAAAAAGTTAGATCTGTCGATGAATTGATAAAGGAATTGCGTTCGTAGATTTTGATTGATACACTTTATGCATGCCATTCCTTATATATTCACCAAAATTTGAAAAAAGATTCAAAAATCTTACATTACGAATTAAACGTAAACTAGAAAAGAGGTTGCACTTATTTGAGATTAATGAATATGAGGACGTGCTTAACAACCATCATTTACAAGGAGAATATAATGGTTGTAGAAGTATAAATATTACCAGTGATGTAAGGGTGATTTATAGAAAATTAGAAGACGGAAGTTGTTACTTAATAACCATAGGTACCCATAGTCAACTATATGAATAAAAAAGTAGAAATAATTCCTGCAATATTGCCGAAAGATTTTGATGAAGTAGAGACGAAATTATCTCTCGTTAAGGATTTCGTGAAGACAGTGCAGATTGATATATGTGATGGTCAATTCACACCACAGGCGAGCTGGCCTTATAAGAAGAAAGACTCTTCATTTGAAGCAATTCTGAAAGAAGAAATAGGTATGCCTTTTTGGCAAAATTTAGACTTCGAATTTGATCTTATGGTCAATAAGCCTGAAGAAATAGTCGAGGACTGGATTATTGCTGGAGCAAAAAGAATAGTACTTCATACGGATTTCGAAAAGGCTGTAGAAATTTTAAGCGGACGTGTTGAGTTGGGGTTGGCGATAGAGATTGATTCTCCTTTGGAAACAATTTTGCCTTATGCTGACAAGGTGCAATTCATTCAATGTATGGGTATTGATAATGTTGGTTTCCAAGGTCAGCATTTTGATTCAAAGGTTATAGATAAGATCAAAGAAATTCGAAAGGTTTTGCCAGAGATGATCATTTCTGTTGATGGTGGTGTTTCTTTAGAAAATGCTCAAGATCTTATTTCTGCAGGCGCTAGTAGATTGGTTGTAGGTTCCGCTATATTTAATTCTGATAATTTCATAGAGACACTCGAAAAGTTCAAGAGAATTTTATAAAAAGAGAACTTAGTTTTTGATTGATTTGCAATGCGATTTGAGCCATGAACAAATTGCCCGCATTTGCTGAAGCCTTGGAGGCAAATGCGATTGCTTTTTTCATGTTATAATATTTGCATATTAAACACCCTATGCACACAAATATAACTGAAGAAAAAATTAAAATTCTAGAAAAAAAAGCGTATCATATCAGGCGTTCAGTTATAGAGATGCTGATCGAAGCAGGTTCAGGTCATACGGCTGGTTCACTAGGAATGGCAGACATATTTGCATATTTATATTTCCACAAACTCAAACATGATCCTAAGAATCCGAACTCCCCGTATAGAGATAGACTAATATTGTCGAATGGACATATTTGTCCCGTGTTATATGCATCAATGGCGCATTCAGGATATTTCCCGGTAGAAGAATTGAAAACATTGAGGAAGTTTGGCAGTAGATTGCAAGGACATCCTCATAGAGAATGGTTGGAAGGGCTTGAGACTTCTTCTGGGCCATTGGGTTCAGGAATTTCTCAGGCGGTAGGAATGGCGCTTGCAGACAGAATGGATAATGGTAGAGCTTCCGACAAGCAGTTCTATTGTTTGGTCAGTGATGGTGAGCTCGATGAAGGTAATTCATGGGAGGGAGCAATGTTGGCGGCAAAAGAAAAGTTGCAAAATCTAACAATAATTGTTGATAGAAATAATATTCAAATAGATGGATATACAGAAGATATTATGCCACTCAATCCACTTATTGAGAAGTGGCGAGCTTGGAATTTCCATGTACAAGAAATAGACGGACATAATTTCAGGGACATAGACAGAGCAATCGGTGAGGCACATTCAGTTTTCGATAAGCCATCGGTTATAATTGCATATACAATACCCTCCAAAGGCATACCAGAATTTGAACGCAAGTTTGAGTGGCACGGTAAACCTCCAATGACGAAGGACGAGATTGCAAGCGCCATGAATGCGATGAGGACTATGGGTGGTTCGGTTGAATCGTTTTGATTGACTGAAGATAAAAAATTGCTAAAATATATCAATAATGACAAATAAAGAAATAACAATTCTAGTTAGACAGATAATTAAAGATACTTTCAAGGACTTTTTTTCTGACCCGGATCTTGGAAAAGAAGTAAGAAGTTCATTCTTAAAGAGTGTTGATTTATCCAAGAATAATAGAAATAGAAAATCTTTAACAATTGCTCAATTTCGTAAAAAATACGGCTATTGATTATGTCAGAATGGACACTCTCAATTACGTTTAAGGCTCAAAACGACATCAGAAATCTTGATAATAAAATCATTAAACAAATAATAGACAAACTTTCTTGGTTGGAAAAAAATTTTGATTCAATTATACCTATAAGATTGGTAGGAAATATGTCAGAATATAATAAGTTAAGATTGGGAGATTATCGAATAATATATGGTTTTAACTTTAGTAGAAAGATAATTCATATATACAGAATAGGTCACCGATCAAAAATTTATAAAAAATAAACTAGTTGTATGCTGAATCCAGATCAAAACCTAAATCCAAAAATATTTGACGAGGACGTCGAAGTTTTTTCAATGCGCAATGGTTTCGGTAATGGAATAGTTGAGGCCGCAATGCATAATAAGAACATAGTCGGCCTATGTGCAGATCTGACAGACTCTACTGATATGAGTGAATTCAAGAGAAGATTTCCAGATAGATTCATAGAAGTTGGCGTTGCAGAACAAAATCTCGCCACAGTTTCTTCTGGTCTCGCTAGTATGGGCAAGATTTCATTCATGACTTCTTATGCCATATTCAGTCCAGGAAGAAATTGGGAGCAAATCCGCACTACGATTTGCTACAACAATGTTCCAGTCAAGATCGTCAGTTCTCATATCGGAGTTTCCGTTGGTCCCGATGGAGGTTCTCATCAAGCCCTCGAAGACATTGCGCTTATGAGAGTTTTGCCAAGAATGACTGTCATTTCCCCGTGTGATGCAATTGAAGCAAAAAAGGCTGTATTAGCTGCTGCGAAGACTAACGATCCGACTTATATCAGACTTTCAAGAGACAAAACGCCAATCATGACTACAGAGCACACGCCGTTTAGTATTGGTAAGGCGCAGATTTACTTTTTGAAAGAGCAAAGCTCAAAGGTTAAAACTCAAAGCTATATGAAGTCAGCTTTATCTGAACACAGTCAGAAAAAATCAGAGGACTTGCTCGATGTGACAATAGTTGCGACTGGTTATTTATTATTTCGCGCCCTCAAGGTTGCAAAACGTTTGGAAGGTGAAGGTAAGAATGTGGCTGTGGTCAATCTTTCTACCATAAAGCCACTCGATGAAGATGCTCTCATAAAACTTGCCCATGAATCAAGAGCTTTTGTGACTGTAGAAGAGCATCAAATGGCGGGTGGTATGGGCTCCGCTGTTGCTGAGTGCTTGGCGAAACATTTTCCTATTCCTGTTGAATTTGTTGCCGTGCAGAATATATTTGGTCAGTCAGGAAAAGCTAATGAACTCATTGAACATTATGGTCTTGGAGAAAAAGATATTTACGCGGCGGTTAAGAGGGTGTTGTTGAGGAAATAGGGTGGAATTTCAGAGGTCGGACCTCCTAGAGGTCCGACCTCTGAAAAAAAGCCACCACGCGGCGGAACCGCGTGGTGTTGAAAGAACTCCGAAGGCTCGGCATTATTGCGCCCGAGCTTCCTGTCGGCAGTCTGCTTGGCTTGCTAGTGCCACCGTATTGGTAGGCACATTACCGGAACCCTCCTCGTCAAATGGATTTTTGCCCAGAACGAGTGAGGTCCACAGTTGTCGCCACGCCGTCGAGAATCCCGACCGGACGATGTTGACCACCAGCCAGATCAGAACCTTGGTGACGAGGATGACTAGAGTTGCCAATAAGGCGAGGCACCAGCCGAAAAACTCCGCGTTTATGCCAATGACCAAACAGACGACACTTATTAGTCGTTTCCGAGATACGCCTTGTCGTGTTCCAATACACGCAAATGTCATTAGCAGTGAAATGTCATTCTTGGATACCGCACCGCGGTGAGTGGTTATTATGATGGTGGTCGCAACAATACATGTGATCAGGAAGGTTAAGAAAAAAAGAGTTGCATCCTGGCCATCTTCTTTGTCTGACATTGCCTGCTTCCGATTGGGTAGCCATTGACCGCGAAGGCACCAAGCCACTGTGATATAGTTCAATCCGATGAACAGCCAGTCCCAGTACCTGTTGGGTAAGGGGAGGTACCAACCTGCTCCTAATTCGAACTGATTGACGGAGTCAATCGTGTAACCCATTCCACAGTGCATGCAGGTGAGGATCGCCCAAACCGCCGAGATGATACCGGCAACGATGAAGTCGATCTTTTTCATAGTCTTTTTTCGTGATTTGTCGCTTTCGCGACTTGTTTTTGAAATGTGCAGTTGTTGGATATAATATCACAAAATACTAACTTGTCAATATGACAAAAGTAGGACCTCCTAGAGGTCCGACCTCTGTTGTGCTATCATCTCCTCATGCCCTCAAAATCATCAAAAATCTTCAAAATATCTAATAAATTCAAGCCTGCAGGAGATCAGCCGACGGCAATTCATTCATTGGTAAGTGGTCTTACAAAAGGCTATGAAAAACAAACCTTGCTCGGCGTTACCGGATCAGGCAAGACTTTTACTGCTGCAAATGTCATAGAACAATACAACAAACCAACACTTGTTATTGCTCATAACAAAACTTTGGCGGCACAATTGGCAGAAGAATACAGAGAATTTTTCCCCGAGAATGCAGTGCACTATTTCGTGTCTTACTATGACTATTACCAACCCGAAGCATATATACCTTCAACAGATACATACATAGAGAAGGAAGCCATGATTAATGAAGAAATAGAGCGCTTGAGACACGCTTCAACACAAGCATTACTTACAAGAAAAGATGTCATCATTGTCGCATCAGTTTCTTGTATATATGGTTTGGGAAGTCCAGAGGAATACGAGAAAGTCAATCTCAAATTGACGGTAGGAATGGAACTTTCCCGATTGGAATTGGTGAGAAAGTTGATTGATATACATTTCGAAAGGACAAATTCGGATTTGAATTCAGGTTCATTCAGGGCTGTAGGAAATAATATAGATATTATGCCAGTTAATGAAAGAATAATATATAGAATAGAATATGAAGGTAGCAAAATAAGTCATATTACAGAGATTGATCCGATCAACCGTAGTTTGAAGGGTAGTCACAATACATTATTCATATTCCCAGCGAAGCATTTCATAAGTAGCAAAGAACAAGCGAACAGAGCAGAGAAAACAATCCAAGCTGAATTACAAGACAGATTGAAAGTTCTAGAAAAAGCAGGGAAAATATTAGAAGCAGAGAGATTGAAGAGACGTGTAAGATATGATCTCTCAATGATACGAGAAATAGGTTATACAAATGGCATAGAAAATTATTCTCGACATTTCTCGGGCAAAATGCCTGGAGAGGCGCCAGATACATTGCTTTCATATTTTCCTGTTGATAAAGACGGCAAGCCAGATTTCCTAACAATAATAGATGAATCACATGTCACCATACCGCAATTGAATGGTATGTTTGCGGGGGATGCTTCGAGAAAAGAGACATTGATAGAACATGGATTCAGATTACCGTCAGCAAAAGATAATAGACCACTCAAGTTCAATGAATTTTTGGAAAGAGTAGGTCCTATGATATTTACTTCGGCAACGCCAAGTGTATACGAGAAAGAAAATAGCAAACAGATCGTAGAACAAGTCATACGACCAACAGGACTCGTGGATCCCGAAGTTATTATACGTCCTGTAAATGCAAATAAAGACAGTGGATATTCAGGGCAAATTTTCGATTTCATAGAAGAAGTTGAGAAAACAACCAAAAAAGGTGATCGAGTTTTGGCTACAACACTGACGAAGAAGATGGCCGAAGACCTTTCAGAATATTTGAAGGAAAAGAAAATTAAATCTCAGTATTTGCATAGTGATGTAAAAACAATAGATAGAATAAAAATTTTGACAGATTTCAGGAAAGGGAAATACGACTGTTTGGTCGGGGTAAATCTTCTGAGGGAGGGACTAGACTTGCCTGAAGTTTCTCTTGTAGGCATACTCGATGCTGATAAAGAAGGTTTCTTGAGATCAGAGACTTCACTCATACAAACAATAGGTCGTGCAGCTAGGAATGTAGCAGGTCGAGTTATTTTATATGCAGATAATATTACAGGTTCTATCAAGAGAGCCGTAGAAGAAACCGATAGACGTAGAAATAAACAAATCGAATATAATAAAGAGCATAATATCACTCCAAAAACAATCGTAAAAAAGATACATGATATTACGGATCAACTCAAAACAGATCATGATAAAGCCGTTAAAAACCTATTCATGATAGATAGGGATTTGGCAATGTCTGATCCAGATAAATTCATCAGGCAGAAAAAAGCCCTCATGGAAGAAGCAGTCAAAGAATTGGATTTCGAGACGGCTGCACTTATAAGAGACGAAATAAAAGCCTTTGAATTACAGACGAAAACCAAAAAGTAGTTGTTAATAAAGTCATATTTGACTAAAAATAGATATGATAAAATATATGTCATGTCTGATTCTCCTCCACAGAATAAAAAAGAAAAAATCCTGATCATCGAAGGTGACGGTGCTTTGGGTGAAGATATACAAAAAACTCTAATTAGCGATGGTTTCGGGGTTGTTTTGGTCAAAAATGGCACAGAAGGCATGAAGTCCATCATGAATGAAATGCCACACCTCATAATATTGGACGTGACTTTGCCTGGAGTCGATGGATATGACATTTTGAATAAGAAAAGCAACGAATCACTATTAGTGAAAATCCCAGTATTTCTCATTTCTTCTCAGGGTGTACCCATAAATATGAGTCGCATCCCGCGTGGTAGCGTAACTGAATACGTGATTTCTCTTCATATCGATCCAAAAGACATTTTACGCAGGGTCAATAGACATTTCCGATATGATTCTCAGTCTACCAATACAGAAGATGCCAAACCATCAGAATCTATGAAAAAAAAGATTTTGTGGGTAGAAGACGATAAGCTCATAGGTAATATTCTCGAGAAGAAACTACTCAATTCTGGCTTCAATCTATATCATGCAACCGAAGGTAATGATGCGCTCAAATATTTGGATGGCAATATTCCCGATGTTATTATTCTTGATTTATTACTTCCAGGAATGAGCGGCTTCGATATATTGCAGAAAATCAGAACAGATATGAGATTGAAGAAAATACCGGTGATTATATTGTCTAATTTCAACAAACCGAGCGACATAGAGAAGGCAAAGATACTTGGTGCACAGAAGTATTTGGTGAAGGCAGCTATTTCTCTAGATCAGATAGTAGAAGAGGTCAAAGAGCTAATCAAATAATCTTATTTTTGTTTTGCTTTTAGGCAAAAAATGTGTTATTATTGCGCAGCTATGTCAAATGAGCGCAAAAATAAAAGCGATATGATTGTGGTCAAAGGTGCAAGGACTCACAATCTCAAAAACATAACAGTTTCAATGCCTAGGAATAAAATGATAGCCATAACTGGTCTATCAGGTTCCGGTAAGTCTTCTTTGGCATTCGATACAATATTTGCAGAGGGACAAAGACGATATGTCGAGTCTCTTTCTGCATACGCAAGACAATTCCTGCATAAAATGCAAAAACCTGATGTTGATGAGATCACGGGTCTTTCTCCAGCTATTTCCATTGACCAGAAATCACGCTCGAACAATCCACGTTCTACAGTGGCGACTATTACTGAAATATATGACTATTTGAGAGTATTATTTGCTAGAGTTGGCAAACCACATTGTCTGACTTGTGGCAGAGTAATTCACCGAGTATCCAAAGAAGAAATTTTAGAAACTGTACTCAAAACAATAAATGAAAAAACTGTTCGCGCCAAGAAGGTTTTCGGTGTGAATATTTCTGATACCAAAATCAAAATATATGCCCCAATCGTAGTCGGCAGGAAAGGTGAGTATTATCAATTGCTATATGATCTGTTGGGTAAAGGTTATGAAAAGGTCAAAGTTGATGGGACAGTTTATAAACTGCGTGATAGGATAGTGCTCGATAAAAACAAAAAACATGATATTGATGTTTTGATAGATGAAATATTTATCAGTGAATTTTCAGGTAAGAATAAAGATTCAGAGAATGCTATAGAAAGATTGTCTGAATCATTAGAAAAGGCCATAGAAGAGGCTGATGGTCTTATCAAACTCGAATATCCATGGGAAGAGAAGTTGCTGTCAGTCAAATTCATGTGTCCATATGATGGTTTCTCTTATCCTGAAATAGAGCCTAGATTATTCTCTTTCAATTCACCCTACGGCGCTTGCCAAGCTTGTAACGGTCTCGGCACAGAGGGATTCTTCGCCGAGGAAATCTGTAAGCAGTGCAAAGGCGCTCGATTACGCGAAGAAGCTTTGTATGTGAAGATTGGCGACAAAAACATCGTAGATGTGACATCTCTTTCGATCGAGGACGCAAAAAAATATTTTGAAGAAATAAAACTAACAGAGAAGGAGTTGGAAATTTCAAAGGTTGTGCTCAAAGAAATTAGCGCCAGACTTTCATTCATGGTCAATGTTGGTATTGAATATTTGACTTTGGATAGGAGAGCTCACACTCTTTCTGGCGGAGAAGCACAAAGAATACGCCTGGCTTCTCAATTGGGTTCTGGTCTTGTTGGCGCTCTATATGTTCTAGATGAACCTACTATTGGTTTGCACCAAAGAGACAATGATCGTTTGATCAAAACTTTGACCAAATTGCGCGATCTTGGCAATACGATAATAGTCGTTGAGCACGATGAGGATACGATGTTTGCTTCTGATTATATTGTTGATATTGGTACTGGGGCAGGAGTTAATGGTGGCAAAGTTGTTGTTTCCGGATATCTAGATGAACTTCTAAGTGCAAAAAAGAATGATTCGGATTCATTGACTTTGTCATACCTAAGAGGTGAGACAAAAGTTGATTTGCCAGAAAGAAGGCGAGAGCCAAAGGGAAAATTGATGATTAGAAATGGTAATGTTTTCAATATTAAAGATATGAATGTTGATGTGCCTCTTGGAGTTTTGAATGTCATAACAGGCGTGTCGGGTTCAGGTAAGTCATCATTCATGTATGAGATTCTGCACAGGAATCTAAGTGCCAGATTGGAAATGCGTCACAGGACTGACAAGCCTATTAACTGCAATTCATTCTCGGGTTCTGAATATTTGGGTAGAGTGATTCTCATCGATCAAAGTCCTATTGGTCGAACACCTAGATCCAATCCCGTAACATATACTGGAGCGTGGACTCATATACGCGATCTTTTTGCTGCTGAGCCAGAATCACGTGCACGTGGTTGGGGTGCGGGAAGATTTTCTTTCAATCGTCCAGGAGGTAGGTGTGAAGCCTGTGAAGGTAATGGTGAGATTGCGGTTGAAATGCATTTCTTGCCGACGGTTTATGTTACTTGTGATGTATGTAATGGCAAGAGATTCATGAAAGAAACTCTAGAAATCAAATATCGCAAGAAAAATATTCATGAAATACTGGAATTAACGATTGATGAAGGTTTGGAATTCTTCAAAGATATTCCTGTTGTTGAAGATAGGTTGAAAACTTTGCAAGAAGTCGGTCTTGGTTATGTTAAGCTCGGTCAATCTGCTACGACTCTTTCTGGAGGAGAGGCTCAACGTGTGAAGATTTCTTCGGAACTTTATCGTGCTCATTTGCAAAAGACTATTTATCTACTCGATGAGCCTACTGTTGGTTTGCATTATGAAGACGTTAAGAAGCTTATCGAAATTCTCCAGCAATTGGTCAATAAGGGCAATACTGTTGTAGTCATTGAACATAACTTGGATCTGATCAAGAATGCTGATTATGTCATAGACATCGGTCCTGAAGGCGGGTTGCGCGGAGGCACCGTGGTTGCGAAAGGTACTCCTGAAGACGTGGCAAAGAATGATAAGTCATATACGGGAAAGTATTTGAAGAAGCATTTGAAATAGTTTTATCTCACACTTTTTCTATTCTTGGAACTTCCTCTCAACAATGATGAAGGTATAATTTTACTATTCTATGAATTTTATTAAGACAAACAATTTAGCTTTTATCGATGGACAAAATCTTCATTTAGGAACTATTGAAGACGGATGGAAGGTTGATCTAAACAAACTCAGGATTTATCTAAAAGATAAATACAGTATTTCAAATGCGTTTTATTTTCTCGGGTGTAAATATCCAGAACATCAAGATCTTTATGACAATTTAAATAAAGCTGGTTTTATGATTATTTTTAGAGAACATGGAAGAGATCAATTGGCAAAAAAGAAAGGAAATGTTGATTGTGACATCATTTTTGAGCTTATGAAAAGCTTAATTGAGAATCAGGATTTCAGTAAAATCGTAATAATTTCTGGAGATGGAGATTATAAAAAAATGATTAATTACTTAATAATAAAAAACAGATTTGAAAAGATACTTTTTCCAAATAGAAGGTACTTCTCTTCTCTTTATGATAATTTAGGTTCAGAATTTTTTGATTTTATTGATAACATAAAAACATCAATAATATTGTCCAAAACGACAAAGGGCTCCTAAGGCACCTGCACCTTTCGGATCCCTTTTCCTGTGAATATGTAAATATGTTACAGTTAAACGAAAATGAAGTCAAGCAAAAAAAATGACTCTTAAACAACTACAAAAACTCAATCTTCCAGATAATTCAGGTATATACATATTCAAGGACTCAAAAAAGAGGCCGCTTTATATTGGGCGGGCGACGTCTTTGAAAGATCGAGTCAAAAGTTATTTCAAAGAAGACCTTTTCGAAACAAGGGGTCAGAGAATAGTTGATATGGTCATAAAAGCAAAATCTATTGAATGGCAGGAAACTACTTCAGTTCTCGAAGCAATCATTCTCGAAAGCAATCTGATCAAGAAATATCAACCTGTCTATAATATAGATGAAAAAGATGATAAGAGTTCTATGTACGTTGTCATTACCGATGAAGAATGGCCGAGAGTTTATCTTGTTCGAGCTAGAGATTTCGACAAGAATATTGATGCAAATGTAAAAATTGCTGAGAAATATGGTCCGTTCCCAAATTCTGGACTTATAAAAGAAGCCATGAAAATTATAAGGAAAATTTTCCCTTACAAAGATAAGAAATCTCTTGATCCAAGACATGATAATTTCTACAAATCCATTGGTCGTTCTCCTCGTGATAATAGTTCTGAGGCGCACGACAAATACATGAGAACTATTCAATATTTGAAATTGTTTTTTGACGGCAGGAAAAATGACATAAGGGCCGATCTTCAGAAATCTATGAGTGAATATGCGAGCAGCATGAGATTCGAAGAGGCAAATGAATGTAAAAGACTTCTTTATGCATTGGATCATATAAATGATGTTTCGCTTGTGAAGCGTGATAAACAAAGTGTTCTCAATGAATTCAGAATTGAAGCTTATGACATCGCCCATCTATCCGGTCAAAATGTCGTTGGGGCAATGGTTGTGTCAGTCAATGGTAATAATATTCCAAGCGAATATCGTAGGTTCGAGTTGAAAGAACAAAAAAACGATGATGTTCACAATTTGGGTGAGATCATATTCCGCCGACTCAATCATTCAGAGTGGAAATTCCCGGATTTGATAGTGGTAGACGGGAATGATGTGCAGAAGAAACGCGCAGAAGACATATTGAGCGTGAGAAGAATGAATATTCCTGTTGTAGCTGTAACTAAAGACAAAGCACACAAAGGCACAAAGATAGTAGGTGATTCGCATATTTCTCGCAAATTCAAAGGTGATATATTCTCGATAAATGCTGAAGCCCATAGATTTGTCATTGCATATCATAGAAAAAAGAGAAACAATTCTCTCTTGCTCACTTAGAATATGTTAAAATATTCTTATGCATCACAGAACTCGTATAGGAGTAGTAAGGGGCGGTCCTAGTAATGAATATGAAGTATCTCTCCAAACAGGAGCGAGTGTTCTCCGTGCGCTCCGAGAAAAACTCATCGATAAGTATGAAGCCAAAGATTTGTTCATAGATAGAGAAGGGTATTGGTATGTTGATGGTGTCTTATGTGATCCTGTAGAAATTCTAAACAAGATAGATGTTGTCTTCAATGCATTACATGGTCCTTATGGTGAAGATGGTAGAATCCAAACCTTCTTCGAGACTCACGGTAAGCCTTTCACTGGTTCTGGTTCTTTTGGTTCCGCTATTGGCATGAATAAAGTGCTGTCAAAAAAGGTTTTCAAAGATCACGGTATCAAAACTCCTCATCATCGTATTGTTGAAAAGAAAGACATAGAAAAGAATATTGATGGTGTTGTTAGAAATCTTTTTCATTCGTTTCTATTACCCGCTATCGTTAAGCCTGCTTCCAGTGGTTCTTCTGTCGGTGTTTCTATAGTTCACTATTACAAAGAGTTCCCTGAAGCTCTGAGAAAGGCCGCTATTCATGATGATGTTATTTTGATAGAAGAATTCGTGAAGGGCATAGAGGCAACATGTGCTGTCCTTGATCATTTCCGGAATGAAGATTTGTATGCTTTACCTCCTGTGGAGATCCGGTCACACAATAATATTTTTGATTATGAGGCCAAATACTCAGGTAAGTCAGAAGAAATTGTTCCTGCTACTTTTTCACACAAGATCAAAGAGGAAATTGCAGAAATGTCACGAATCATACATAGGGCACTTGGGCTCCGACATTATTCTAGGTCTGACTTCATCATTCACCCGAGGAGAGGCATATATGCGCTCGAGGTCAATACTTTACCCGGACTGACGAAGGAATCGTTGTTGCCAAAATCATTGCGCGCTGTGGGTAGTGATGTACATGAGTTTGTTGATCATGTAATACAGCTTGCTCACGGCAGGTAGTGGTCTATTTGAGTTTTGGATAGAATATGTTAAAGTTGTTTTGTTGTTTTTGGTGATTGAGGAGAGGAATGACAAACAACTAATAACCAATAACCAATAACCAATAACCAAAGGGCCCGTAGTTCATCTGGTAGAACGCCTCATTTGCAATGAGGAGGTAAGCGGTTCGAGTCCGCTCGGGTCCACAAAAATATGAATACAAAAACAATACTTGTAGATGCTGTAGATACTTCGATTATTGAAACTGAGTCGGGACAATTTGTAAAGTTTCAGGAACTTTTTTATCTGCTTGAAAAATATCCAAATAAAAAGATTATTCTCACAAATGCGAACGATGAGCAGATGAAAGAGTTTGGTCTAGATAATGTGCCATATCCTGTTTTTACGATGAAACATAATCCTAATAAACCTGATCCAATTTATTTTAAGACATTTCTCGAACAATATAAGCTTCAAGCATCCGATGTTGTCTATTTCGAACATAATCCTGAAGCTGTTGAATCAGCAAAGTCGGTAGGTATAAATACATATCACTATAATAAAGACTTAAAGGATTTGATTGCACTTAAAGCTTTTTTAGATCAAGCAGTAAAATAAAGACAAAAAGCCCGAGTTGCCTCGGGCTGTGCGATGCAGACTTGTCTGTCTGCCACTATTTCTTGTATCGCTCCCAATAGGGAAGCCACCAATGCCTAAACAAACCCAAAACGTATTCATCCCAATAGCGACCATTGTTGAAGTGTACTCGCCTGAGTCTTCCTTCAATGCGATAGCCACAGTGTAGGCTGTAAGCCAGACTGCGCTTATTGTAAGCGAAAACTCTAGATACGATCTTTCTCAGATTGAGCCTGTTGAAGGCGTAGTCAAGAAGAATCATTTTGGCATCCGTACCATATCCTTTGCCCCAGAATGATTTCTCACCAATCATGGCGCCAGTTGTACCGGTTCGATTTATCCAGTTGATTCCATGGATTGCCATGGTACCGATAGGAACACCGCTAATTGTCTCGATCATCAGCACTACCTCCTTTTCAGAACTGCGGTGCAATTTTTCGAGCCATTCTCTCTCGTCACTTTCCATGGCGGGAAATACTCTGCTTATGAACTGTCTAATTTCAGGGTCATTGACCCACCTCAGTAGCAACGGAATGTCACTTTCCAAGAGAGGACGCAGAATAGTTTTTTTGCCTCTCAGGAATACTAGTCCGGTCTGGTTTTGTTTTTTCATAGTTTTGTTTGTTTTGTGCTGTTATCCAGAATCATCCGGATACTGAGCTAGGGATTAGAAAAATCCCGACTTTCGCTCAGTCGGGATTTTTCTAAGTTGACTCAATTAAGAATTAAAAAGTTTGAGTAGAAATATCACGACTGGACGCAATGATGTTTGAAACGACGACATCATGTCCATACATGGCGAAATGACCACAATTTGAGATTTGTGGCATCCAATTTTTATTCGTGATTTTCTGTTTTTTAGGCATGAATATAGGTTACAGTGTATTTGGGTTCGTGTCAAATTGACCGTTATATGACCGCTCGTTAACTGAAAGTAAGGCTAATTAATAATCACCCAAATCAAAAACCCCTTTCGGGGCCTTTGATAAACGACGGTAATTTGTATTACATCGCTGAAGGTGTAGAATCACACTTCTTGCATGTACTCTTGTGTGTGAAGACAAGATACAAAGCTGAAAGTCCAACAAGAACGTATATGATTCTTGAGACAACTGCAGCTTGACCTCCGAATATTGCTCCCACATCCCACTTTACGAGACCAACTAGGAGCCAGTTAAGGCCACCGATCACTAACAAAACGAACGAAACACCGTGTAGTGCTTTCATTTTTTTATTAATTAATTGATAATAATTTGAACACACTCAATCCAATTATAGCAAACAATCATATGCATAAGTTATGCACAGTTAACATATTTTGAATGTCGGGCTGCCGAGAATCGAACTCGGACCGCACCCACCCCATGGGTGTATACTACCACTATACTACAGCCCGTATTGTGTACAGTTAGCTTACTGCATTTTTGAAATATTCTCAATTTATGATAAAGTATTTTTGCTAGCGGGCCATTAGCTCATCTGGTAGAGCGCACCCATGGCATGGGTGAGGTGACCGGTTCGAGTCCGGTATGGTCCACAAATTATTTCTAATTTTATAATTGAGACTTACTCTCAAATAGTTTATGATTGTTCAATCGGGGTGTCGTATAGTGGTAGTATACACGCTTCGGGTGCGTGAGGTCCGAGTTCGATTCTCGGCACCCCGAAAGTAGGGCCTATAGTCTAGTGGTACGACGTGGCATTCGCATTGCCAAGGCGGGAGTTCGATTCTCCCTAGGTCCACCTCGACTCGTTCGAAATTAGATATGAGATTCAAGTGCGTGCCTCGCTCGGTGCAGGCACAATATTTCCTATAACATAATTACTTGTAAAGCAATTAACTTTACGCTAACATTTTTCCCATGGGTGAAATATTTGTAGAAATTCTTGGAGGATTGTGGGGAGTGTGGAAAGCAATGTTTTCCGATTTGATGGCTTTCTTGCCTAGAATATTCTCATTTTTATTGTGGATATTACTAGCAGTCATTGTCTTGCCGTGTGTATTCGTGGCATATCACATATATCCAATATGGACAGAATGGGGTGAGGAACTGTAATATGAGCCTACGATGTCACAAATACCACAAGAACAATCGCCATTCGCTTTGCACCCAACCATATTTGTCATTTTCGGTATAACTGGCGATCTGGCTTCTAGGAAACTCCTGCCTTCGCTCCTCTCGCTCTATTCGAAGAAGCTCCTGCCACCTCGATTCACAGTGGTCGGATTCTCGAGAAGAAATTTTTCCAAAGAAGAATTCAGAGAATATATTCGTGGCCGTCTCAACATATCTCCGGGGCAATTCAAGGAAGAAGATATAAAACATTTTCTAGATCACATAGTTTATGAGCAGGGCTTTTTCGATGATGTGAATTCGTATAATTCTTTGTCAGAAAGATTGTCAGAAATAGACATGAAGAATGGTCAGTGTTCGAACAAACTTATACATCTGGCAGTGCCAGCCAATCTTTATGAGGGGATATTGCTCAATATTGCACATTCGAAATTGAATGTGCCGTGCGCAGACGAAATCGGTTGGACTAGGATCCTCATAGAAAAACCATTTGGTGAGGATATACAGAATGCTCAAAGACTGGACAAGCTTCTGGGTAAACTTTTCAAAGAGGAACAAATATTCCGAATAGATCATTATTTGGCAAAAGAAACTTTGCAAAACATCATTGCTTTCAGGTTTTCCAATACGATATTCGAACCGTTGTGGAATAACAAACACATCGACAAAATCCATGTCAAACTTTTTGAGAAAAATGGCGTAGAGGGAAGAGGGGCTTCATATGATTCTATGGGAGCGCTCAAGGATGTTGGTCAGAATCATCTCTTGCAGATGTTGGCACTCATAGCCATGAATAAACCCAAGACTTTCGATGCAAAGGAAATTAGAAAAGAGAGATCGCGATTGTTATCCAAGCTAATACCGATAAATGAAAAGGTAATATCGAAGCATGTTGTACGTGGACAGTATATGGGATATAGGGCAATTTCCGGTGTGAAGAATGAATCAGATACTGAGACGTATTTCAGAATCGAGGCTTATATAGACAATCCAAAATGGACAAAAGTCCCATTTTATATTGAGAGTGGAAAGGCAATGCACGAAACCAAAACGTCAATAGATATATATTTCAGAAATGAAGATGATGAAATGGAACAAAATATTTTGACTTTTAGGATACAACCAGATGAAGGTATTAAGATTAGATTCTTCGTCAAAACTCCAGGATATGAATTCAAAGTAGAACCGAAGACACTCAGATTCTCATATACAGATATATCGAACTTTCTTTCTACGACAAATGACTATGAAAGATTGATACATGATGCATTCGTCGGAGATCAAACACTCTTCGCTTCGACGCAGGAAATAATGTCTTCATGGAAATTCGTTACACCAATACTCGAGAATATGAGACATATACCTTTGATACGATATGACAAGGGTTCAAAAGAAGTCTAAAAACCTTCTATCCTAGAAGTTTTTGTGCTATATTCCGAATATGAATATCTTCTCGCCAAAACTCGGTATAGACCTAGGTACAGCCAATACTCTTGTTTATGTGCCAGGTAAAGGCATAGTCCTGAATGAACCTTCAGTCGTGGCTATATCAGAAGTAGACAAGAAGGTTTTGGCTGTTGGAAATGATGCAAAAGAAATGGTGGGCAGAACACCTGATTCTATTATAGCTTACAAGCCTATGCGTGACGGCGTTATAGCTGATTATAGAGTAACAGAAGCAATGCTTAGATATTTCATTGACAAAGCTTTGGGTAAATATTCTTTCTTCAGGCCTGATGTCATGGTATCGGTGCCTGCGGGTATTACTTCGACAGAGAGAAGAGCTGTTGTCGAGGCTGCTATAAGGGCTGGGGCGAAGAATGCGTATGTAGTCAAAGAACCAATACTTGCAGCAATTGGCGCTGGTATTCCGATTCATGAGCCAAGAGGTCATATGATAGTAGATATTGGAGGTGGGACTACCGATGTTGCCGTCATATCACTTGGTGGTATAGTCTCGTCTACTTCAGTCAAATATGCTGGTAACAAAATAGACCTTGCTATAGCAGATTACATCAAGAAAACATTCAATCTCGCTATTGGAGATCATATGTCAGAAGTAATAAAAATCACCATAGGTTCGGCTATACCCCTAGACCAAGAATTATCCATGATGGTCCGAGGTCGTGATTTCATTTCTGGCCTACCTCGTTCTGTTGAGATCAAAACCAATGAAATTGTGAAGGGAATATCAAAGGAGTTGCGTGAGATGATCAAAGCTATCAAAGACGTCTTGCAAGAGACGCCACCAGAACTCGCAGCAGATATTATAGATAGAGGTATTACCATGACAGGAGGTTCGTCTATGCTTAGGAACTTACCAGAACTAGTTTTCAGGAGAACAGGTGTCAAAGCTTCATTGGCTGAAGAGCCTCTGTTGTGTGTAGCCAAGGGTACAGGTATTGCTCTCGAACATTTGGATGTTTATAAGAAATCAATAATGACAAAGCGTTAATATGTCGCAGAAGAAATTCCAAGATATTGATTTGTCTCATCATGCTTACGCGCTTATCGCACAAACATCGATTGTAAATGAATTGAAAGATTATTTGGAGAAAGAATATTCCATAGAATTAAATGGCAATCCAGATATTTTCTGTAAAACATATGAAGTCTTCACTATCGATGATGCGCGCGAAATAGTAACATTCCACAGTATTGTGCCTATCAAAGAAGGCAAGCGAAAAATAATAATTATCGCTTTCGATGCAATCACTCTCGAAGCACAAAATTCTCTGCTCAAAACATTAGAGGAGCCTGCGGATTATGCCAATTTTTTCATTATTACTCAGAAATTAAGCACTCTTTTGAATACTATAAGATCTCGAGTTAATATCATTTCATTCGATAAGGTAAGAGAAGAGGCCATACACGATATGGCAAAAAAATTTATGAAGATGCAGATAAGTGAGAGGATGATTTTTGTGAAGAATATGGTAGATGAAATAGCTAAAGAAAAAAAGAATAAAAAGTATGTTTCTGATTTTGTTGACGCTATTTTATATGAACTGAGAGAGTCGGGAGTAAAAGAGAACTCGAGCAAAATCGAATACTCAGATATAGTAGCCAAATACATACAAGACAGATCTCCTTCAGTCAAAATGCTCATGGAATATCTCGCTCTTGTGTTATAATGCTAGTATTAATAATAATTCAAAAATATGGCTTACGATTTCAATCCTTTCAAAAAACAATTAACTTCTACGCAAGAGTGGCTTAAGAAAGAGCTTCAGCAAATCCGCACAGGACAAGCTTCGCCCGCCGTGCTAGATACTGTCAAAGTCGAAGTCTACGGCGCGCCTATGGGCATCAAAGAATTAGCCAGTGTGACCATAGAGGGAGCAAGA
>CAYOTK010000003.1:0-106703 GCA_964406895.1 uncultured Candidatus Saccharibacteria bacterium
CGGCGCGCCTATGGGCATCAAAGAATTAGCCAGTGTGACCATAGAGGGAGCAAGAACGCTTCGAGTAGTCCCTTGGGATTTGAAGCAAGCAAAAGACATAGAGAAAGCAGTTACGGCTGCCAATTTGGGTTTGTCGGTTGTAGTAGATGATCAGGGTTTGCGCATCAATTTCCCAGAATTAACTTCCGAAAGAAGAGTGCAAATAGCCAAGAATACAAAAGAAAAACTCGAAGAATCCAAGAAACAAGTGCGTCAACATCGCGATATCGTAATCAAAGACTTAGATGCAAAAGAGAAGTCGGGTGGATATGGAAAAGACGAAATATTCAGGCTCAAAAATGAAGCACAAAAGTTGACCGATGCTACGAACAAAATTCTCGACGAATTATTCGCAAAAAAAGAAAAAGAAATTCTAGGTTAATATGACTGTCATTATATTCATAATTGTACTCGCTGTACTTATATTCGTACACGAATTGGGGCATTTCCTTTTGGCAAAATGGAGTGGTATAAGAGTCGATGAATTCAAGATTGGTTTTGGCCCCAAATTATTGTGGAATAAATATGGTGAGACGACTTATGGTATCAATCTCATACCTTTTGGTGGTTATGTGAAGATACATGGCGAGAATCCCGAAGAAGAGACTAGTAAGGACGAAGATAGTAGTCGCAGTTTCATCAACAAAAACAAAATTCAACAAATTTTAGTATTGGTGGCGGGCGTAGTCTTCAATTTTATTTTTGCTTGGATAATATATTCAATGGCTTATACAAGTGGCATCAATACCACAGCGCTCGGACATGAGAAGTACGCCAGATATATATCAGAACAAAAAATTTCTATTTTGCAAGTATCGAAAGGTTCGCCAGCAGAGAAGGTTGGTCTCAAGGTTGGTGATGTTTTGGTTCCAGAAAAAATTATTAAAGACTCCAATGAGTCTACTCTTGATCCAGATGCAAAAATAGTCAAAATCCAAGAATATATCAATGATAGTAAGGGTGAGAATATAAACTTAGTATATAAGAGAAATAATGATGAATATACAGTTGTTGTAAAGCCAGTTAGTGGTTTGGTCAAAGACAGATATGCGGTCGGAATTGCTATGGGCAATGTGGTTAGTATGAAATTGCCAATACATCTCGCTATTTATGAGGGCGGGAAATATACATTGTATATGATACGAGAAACCGCAGTCGGTCTTTATAACTTTGTAGCAAATATTTTTGTTGGTAAGGCAGATTTTGGAGATGTGGCTGGTCCTGTCGGTATCGCTGGTATCGTTGGAGATGCTGCTAGTATGGGTTTTGTATATTTGGCCATGATCACCGCAATAATATCTATCAACCTTGGTGTCATAAACTTGGTGCCATTTCCTGCACTTGATGGAGGTAGAATATTATTTGTTATTATTGAGGCTATTATTCGACGCAAGATTCCTGCCAAGTTTTTCAATATTGTAAATACGATAGGTTTCGTTTTGCTTATGATTCTTATGATTGTTGTGACTTATAGGGATATATTGAAACTCTTCCATAATTAGTCGAGACAAGAATATAAATATCTAGTATTATTAGAGTATGAGACAAACACAACTTTTTACAAAAACAAGAAGGGAAGCACCAAAGGATGAAATTTCTAGGAATGCCGAGCTCCTTATTCGCGCTGGTTATATTCACAAAGAAATGGCTGGTGTATATTCATATTTACCACTTGGGTTGCGCACATTGAATAAGATTATCAATATTATCCGTGAAGAGATGAATAATATTGGTGGGCAAGAATTGCATCTTGCATCTTTGCAGGATCGTAGTTCGTGGCAAGCTACAAATAGGTGGAATGATGATGTTGTAGACGTCTGGTTCAAGACAAAACTGAAAAATGACACAGAACTCGGACTAGGCTTCACACATGAAGAACCTTTAACCGCACTCATGAAAGACCACATCCGTTCATTTAGGGATTTGCCTCTTAGTGTTTATCAATTCCAGACCAAGTTCAGGAATGAAACAAGAGCAAAGTCGGGTATCATGCGTACGCGAGAATTTCTAATGAAAGATTTATATTCATTTTGTCCTGATGAAAATGCTCATGCAGTTTTCTACGAAAAAGCCAAGAACGCATATACAAAAGTTTTCGAAAGAGTAGGTCTCGGCGATGAAACATACGTTACTTTTGCAAGTGGAGGTTCCTTCTCGAAATATTCACATGAATTCCAGACATTGACTGATTCTGGTGAAGATTCAATATTCGTTCATAAGCAAAAGAAAATAGCTATTAACAAAGAAGTGTTGAGTGAAGCAGTATTGTCAGATCTCGGAATAAAAAGAGAAGACTTGCAAGAAAAGAAAGCCGTTGAGGTTGGTAATATATTTAGTTTGGGTACAAAATTTTCTGATGCGCTCAATTTAGTTTACAAAGACGAAGCGGGTAATACAAAGCCTGTAATCATGGGAAGTTATGGTATTGGTCCAGGGCGAGTTATGGGTACGGTCGCCGAATTGAAATCAGATAAGAATGGCCTTATGTGGCCTAGATCGATTGCTCCTTTTCAGGTACATCTCGTCGCTCTCTTTGACGAATCAGGTGAAGTACGCAAAACTTGTGATGAAATGTATGACAAACTTTCTAGATCGGGAGTAGAAGTTCTTTATGATGACAGGGTGGGAAGTGCAGGAGAAAAGTTTTCTGATGCAGACCTTATAGGTATACCTTTGCGTGTTGTTGTAAGCCAAAAGACTTTGGCCAATTCTTCCGTTGAAGTTAAAGACAGAACTACTGGTGAAGTTAGCATGTTGCCTCTTGCGCAGTATTTAGAAAAACTCTCATAAATTAAATAAAACATATTTGCATTGAATTCATGCGCATAAATATGTTAAGGTACAGATATGTGGAAAAAGCATAAAAGCAAGATATTTAGCCGTTTTTCAAATGATATTGGTATTGATCTTGGTACAGCCAATACTCTTGTTTATGTGCGTGGCAAAGGCATAGTGGTCAATGAACCATCAGTCGTAGCTGTCAATCAAAAGACCGGTCAGGTAGTTGCGGTTGGATCTTCTGCAAAAGAAATGCTTGGCCGTACCCCTTCTCATATTTCTTCGGTTAGACCCTTGGTTGACGGAGTAATATCTGACTTCGATATCACTGAAGAAATGTTGTCATACTTGATGCGTAGAGCCGGTGAATTTCTTCCAAAGAAATTACTGGGACCAAGAGTGGTGGTCGGTGTTCCTTCGGGAGTTACAAACGTAGAAGTAAGAGCTGTTAGAGATGCCACGAGGAATGCGGGCGCGCGTGAAGTTTTCATTGTTGAGCAACCCATGGCAGGAGCAATAGGTATCAGATTGCCAATACACGAGCCTGTAGGCAGTATGATCATCGATATCGGTGGCGGAACTACTGACATTGCTGTCATTTCTCTTGGTGGAATAGTTCGTTCCAAGAATCTCAAAATCGCAGGTGACAAATTGAATAATGATATTATTTCTTATATAAGAAATGAATTCAAAATATTGATAGGCGAGACTACTGCAGAAGATGTCAAACTAAAAGTTGGCTCAATGGTTGCTGATGAATCTCTCGAAACAACCATTCGTGGCAGAGATCTTATTACAGGTCTTCCAAGAGAAGTTATAATCACCGACTCAGATATCAGAGAAGCTATGGCACAGTCTATAGATATTATTTTGGAATCAACAAGAGAGGTCCTAGAAACAACCCCTCCAGAAATACTGTCTGATGTTATGAAAAGAGGTATACACATGGTCGGAGGTGGCGCTCTCATAAAAGGCTTGAATGTGCTCTTGTCAGAGACCTTGAAAATACCCGTAACGATTGCCGATGATCCGCTTACAGCGATAGCGAGAGGTGCTGGCATTATACTTGAAGATATAGAACGATTCAGAGATGTACTAATCGAAAGCGAAGATGATATATACGCTAGCAAATAAAAGGCTTTTCAACAGACGATTCAAGTTCCACATGACGTGGATATCTGTTCTTGCAGTCTTTATTATTCTTTCGGAAATTATTGTTCCGCATTTTATTCCGGCTATTTTCAATACGATAGCAAGACCTTTCTGGCACATGGAATTCTCGGTTAAGAGTGGCTCGCTCGATTCGCCGAGTTTACTTTTGTCCCAGAATGAATCTTTGAAAAGAACAATAAGTGATATGCAAGAGCGAGAAAAAATATATGATTTCGTTTTTGCCGAAAATGAAGAGTTGCGTCAAATTTACAACAAAGCATCAACTTCTGATTATATTTTATCTGCAGTTCTTGCCAAACCGCCTTTTTCAAAATACGATCAATTGGTCATCGATACTGGCTCATCGAAAGGGGTCATGATGGGGCAACAGGTCTTGGCTCCTAACAAAACTATAATAGGCAAAATCACAAGTGTTAATTCAAGCAATTCTATTGCAGAATTATTCACGTCTTATGGACAGAAATTTCAAGTATCAATAGGAGAAAAACATATAAATGCCGTGGCGAAAGGTGTGGGTGGAGGACAATATGAAGCAGAAGTGTCGAGGAATGATTCGATAAATGTGGGTGATGTGGTCACAGGTTCTATCATATCGAATAAGGTTTTGGGTACTGTAAGTGCAATCATTTCCAATCCAACAGAGCCATTCTCTCAAATTATTATAGTTCCTGAAGTTAATATTTATGATTTGCGTTGGGTGCTTATAGACAAGAAAAATAATGAGAAAAATATTTAGAGTTATATTCGACATCATCATATTCTTTGCGGTTCTGAACGGCTATTGGCCTATTGCTTTACTTTTTGCAATCGCTGGCTTGTTTTTGTTTGAGCATTATTTCGAAATCATTGTATTTGGGATTATGTATGATTCGCTTTTTGGTTATGTTTCGATCCATGCTTTGTATGGATATGTAGGTAGTATTTTATCTGTTCTCATTTTTGTATTTGCCACTATTCTGAAAAGAGCTGTAAGATAAGTGTATAATACTCGTATGAGAATTTTTCAGAATAAATTTAATTTGCGTCAATATTTGAAGAGGAGATATAAGAGGAGAAATATTGAAATAGCTCCCGAGCATATTCTTATTGATTCGAGTAATATTCCTGAATACGATACTTCACAATTGGAGGGTAGATTGGAAAAGCCGATTTCTAGATTTTCGCTTTATAGCGTTATAGGTTTTTTCATGATTGTACTTATTATATTTGGCGCAAGAGCAATCAATTTGCAACTCATTCATGGTCGTGATTATTTGAAACGAAGCCAAAACAATCTTTTCAGACCTATTCCAATATTCTCTGGAAGAGGACTTATACTTGACCGCAATGATGTTGAGCTTGCTTGGAATACTCCGAATGTTTCGAGTGATAATAAGATTTCTGGAGATGTGGTGGCTGAAAGGCGTTATGCAACTTCTACAGGCCTTTCTCATATTCTTGGTTATGTACAATATCCGACGAAAGACTCCAATGGATTTTATTATAGAGAAGATTTCGAAGGCGTTGATGGTATAGAGAAATTTTTCAATGAACAATTGACGGGCAAGAATGGATCGAGACTAATAGAAGTTGATGCAAGGGGAAATGTTCTTTCACAAAATACAGTGAGACCTCCAGAACAAGGTAAAAATATCAAATTGTCTATTGATAGTCGTTTGCAAACCTCATTATATTCAAATATCAAAGATATTGCAGAGAGAGTGGGATTTGCTGGAGGGGCAGGAATTATTATGGACGTCAATAATGGAGAAATCATCGCTCTTACGAGTTATCCAGAATATAGCTCACAAATAATGTCAGACAGGAATGATTCACGAGCCATCCGAGCCTTGCTCAACAATCAAAATTTGCCATTCTTGGATAGAGCGGTTGATGGTCTGTATACTCCTGGATCTGTGGTTAAGCCTTATATAGCCTTGGGCGCTTTGAATGAAGGTGTTATTGATTCTGAGACCATCATTCATACGACCGGTTCTATATCGATACCGAATCCATATGATAAAACCAAAGAGACTGTTTTCCGAGATTGGAAAAATTTGGGCTCATTGAATATGCGACAAGCTATTGCAATGTCATCTGATGCATATTTCTATGCTGTCGGTGGTGGATATAAAGATCAGAAAGGTTTGGGTATTTTGAAGATAGATCAGTATCTGAGAAAGTTTGGTTTCGGTTTGCCCATGAAATTGGATTTTGCTCAAGGTAAGGCGGGAACTATACCCACTCCAGAATGGAAAAAGAAAACTTTCAATGAAGATTGGTTCGTCGGAGACACGTATCATACTGCGATTGGTCAATATGGTTTCCAAGTTACACCATTACAATTAGCGAGAGCTGTTACGGCAATAGCGAATGGTGGTACTTTGATTGTGCCACATATAATATATGGTCAACCTGTTGAGACAGAAAGCAAAGTTGACGTTCCTGCGAAATATTTCAAAATTGTTCAAGAAGGTATGATACTTGGCGCGAAAGAAGGTACAAGTAAGGCATTTGCTTCTATAAACGCAAAAATTGCAGCAAAATCAGGAACCGCTGAGCTGGGTGTGAGTAAAGATAAGGTTAATTCATGGATCACAGGATTCTGGCCATATGATAATCCCAAATATGCTTTTGTTGTCATGTTAGAAAGAGGTTCGGTACACAACTTAATAGGTGCAGTTGCCGCAATGAAACAAGAATTCGAATGGATGGAGGTCAATACTCCACAATATTTGAGGTAATCGTTGTATTGCGACTCGGCTGTTTTATTGGTACAATATAACGAGTTATTAATAAATTTTTAATATTTAAAGCGATTTTTATGTCCAACGATAAACAGTATTTGACTCAAGAGAAGTATGATGAACTCAAGAAAGAACTAGAATTTTTGAAAACAGAAAAGAGAAAAGAAGTAGCCGAACATCTGGAGTATTCCAAGAAACTTGGTGATCTCTCTGAAAACGCAGAATATCATCAGGCCAGAGAAGAACAAGCAGAGGTTGAGGATAGGATAAATCGCCTAGAGAACCTCATAAAAAACGCCTCGATCTCAAAAGGAGGAGGTACAGATGTTGTGACGATTGGCTCAACAATTCGATTGCAACAAGAAGGTGCAAACAAGTCATTTTTGTATGTGATAGTAGGTTCAGAAGAAGCTGACATTTCTGCAGGCAAGATATCCAATCTATCACCACTCGGGTCAGCTCTTTTGGGACACAAGAAAGGCGATAAAGTAAAAGTAAATACTCCAAAAGGCACAATAATATACGAGATTGATCAGGTACAATAAAAATCATGGCTTCTATCGAAGAGATACGTACAATCAGATTGCAGAAATTAGAAATCCTGAAGAAGGCGGGCATGAATCCATATCCCGCGAAAGTTCCTCGAGATTTTTGTTTGGCTGATGCACGAAACAATTTTACTGACTTCGAGAAGTCACAAAAGTCTGTTTCTTTGACCGGAAGAATAATGGCTATTCGTGGTCAAGGTGCAATTATGTTTTTGGTTTTGGATGATGGCAAGTCAACATTTCAGGCTGTAGTTAAAAAAGACACTTTGGATGAGCGGTTATTCAAACTTTTGGTAGACGCTATCGATATTGGCGATATCATAAGTGTCACGGGAACATTTTTCGTCACTCAAAAAGGCGAGCAGAGTATTCTCGTCAAATCATGGACTATTGCTTCAAAGTCGCTTTTGCCTCTACCGGAGAAATGGCATGGTATAACAGATCCTGATGAGAAATTCAGAAAGAGGTATTTGGATTTTATTATGGATAAAGAAGTCCGTGACATTTTCTACAAGAAGTCACAGTTCTGGGAAGTCACGAGAAATTTCATGAAAAATGAAGGTTTCCTAGAAGTTGAAACCCCAACTCTAGAAACAACTACAGGCGGAGCGGAAGCCACACCATTCAAGACTCATCATAATGATTACGATCTTGATGTGTATTTGCGCATTTCAGTTGGTGAATTGTGGCAGAAAAGATTGATGGCAGGT
The DNA here is from genome assembly GCA_964406895.1 of uncultured Candidatus Saccharibacteria bacterium. Taxonomy (GTDB): domain Bacteria; phylum Patescibacteriota; class Minisyncoccia; order Phycocordibacterales; family PALSA-1337; genus C7867-002. The sequence goes on from CAYOTK010000003.1 coordinate 7,975, forward strand.
GGTTTCCCCAAGACTTTTGAGATCGGTCGGGTGTACAGAAATGAAGGTTCTAGTCCGGAACATTTGCAAGAATTCACTAACCTCGAGTTTTACTGGTCTTATGCCAATTATGAAGACGGCATGGATATGGTGGTTAGATTGTATAGAGAAATTGCTACACAGATTTTCGGTAAAACCAAGTTTACATATAGAGGTCATGAATTTGACTTGGCCGATGAGTGGAAGAAGATTGACTATTCTGAGGAAATAAAAAGACAGACTGGTATTGATATTAGTACTGCTTCTGATAAAGAATTAATTAACAAGATCCAAGAACTTAAGATTAGTTATGATGGTAACAATCGAGAAAGACTTGTTGATACTATATGGAAATACTGCAGAAAGAATATCGCCGGTCCAGCTTTTTTGATCAATCATCCAGTTCTAGTTGCTCCCCTCGCCAAGATTAACTCTGACAAAAATAATTCAACTGTCCAAATGTTCCAACCTATCATTGCTGGTTCTGAGGTGGGTAGGGGATATTCAGAGCTCAATGATCCTATAGATCAGCGTGAACGTTTCGAGCAACAGAAGAAACTTCTCGAGGGTGGCGATACCGAAGCCATGATGCCTGACTACGAATTTGTCGAGATGCTCGAACACGGCATGCCTCCTACTTGTGGTTTTGGTTTCGGAGAAAGACTTTTTGCTATTTTGATGGATAAGCCTTTACGCGAAACTCAAATGTTTCCTTTGATGAGACCGAGGTAGTTTTCCTGAGTCCAACCCTGATGAGCTTTTTATTGGATCTCTGGGGAGGGGGCGGTAATCGTGTACATAATCGTTGACTTATGATTGTAACATTGATAGCCTGAATTTGAATACGATTGAAACTTTGAATTGAAAAAGAAAGGCGAAATATGTCTTGGCAGATTTTGTCGGTTTTGTCGTGTATCCTCTTTGGATTCACAGGCATCCTCATCAGTACTGCATCGGCAGGGACTCAGGCGAGCAGGTCGGTGTTTCTCTGGTACAGTTCAGCCCTGTTCCTGTCGGCTGTCGGTTTTCGATACTTCGGTAGCGATCAGCAGACTGGTCCGATGCAACGCAACGAAGTCCTTTGTGCTTTTGGTGCAGGGATACTCGGTGCGGTAGCTATCATTATCCAAGTGTATTGTTTTGGAAAGTTTCAAGACAAAGCGCCTTGGATCATATTGATATGTTGCATGAACCCTGCCGTGGTGATTGCATACAACATATTTTTCCAAGGGGGTGAACTGACACTGAAGCGGGTGTTGGCCTTCACTTTGGTTTTGGTAGCGATCTTTCTCCTCGAGGATTCGAGGGAACAGATCAAGAAGTAAAACCTTTAACCTAACAAGCGCGAAAGCGCGGAAAGGCAATATGAGTGATGAGTATATAGTATTTCTCCCAAGAAATTGGGATGATTGGGAAGAGCCGCGTCCGACAGGTTTCCGAGCGGCGTTCTTCCAGCAAACGGAAAGGCTGAGAGCTAAAGCGGGTAGTTCGTTCCACATTCACGACATTGTCCGCTATGTTTTCCGAGAACAAAATGCGGGCGCAGTGTCGGCTAACGAACTTCTTCCATCGATTTTGAAGGGCTACATCAATCAAGCTTTCGGCCTGAGGGAGCTGGTAGGCATTTGTGGCGCGGGCCTCCAGTTCTACCGAAGACACTTCGACCCAACCTTTTCCTACTACGGATGGGCTGGGCTTGTGCGGGCGAAATTTGATGGGAAAGCGGAAGAAGAGGACTTGGTTCCTTGTGTTGTGGTGAACACAGATGGAACGCCACTTATCCTTTGGCGTCGGGTGAACAATTTGTTTTTTGCCCCCACGGACGTCTCGCTTCTCTACAGAGATCCGCCCATCATCTGCACCTGAGGCATTATTCGCACTCATGCTCTTTCACCCCGCCGCTTGGCTTGTCCGAGCGGCTGGTTTTTTTATGAGGTCGGACCTTCAAAAGGTCCGACCTCAAAACTTAATGAGTTATGCACAGAAAAATGTTTTAAAGTTTATCAAAGTGGTATATAATATCAACCAAGTGGGAAGAAGTAGCAAATAAGTTACTCCATCTCGCGGCATATATGCTCATCGGAGAATATTCTCATACATTCGACGAAAAGAGCCGCATTTCTCTTCCGGCCAAATTCCGCAAGGAAATGGGTCCCAAAGTCGTGATAGCACCAGGGATAGACAATTGTCTCTTCGTCTTCACGATGAAAGGATGGAAGGGTTTTGCAGAGCGACTTACTCGTTCGGATACTTCTTCGGTGTTGCAGGCGGACAATCGAAACTTCAACCGCTTGATAATTGGTCGAGCGGTTGAGGTGGAGGTTGATAGTATGGGACGCATGCTTGTGCCAGAACATTTGCGAGCACACGCAAGCCTCTCAGGCAAAACCATATTTGTCGGTGTCTTGAATCGTGTTGAGATCTGGGATGAGAAGTCTTGGGTCGCATATCGACAAGAATATGAGAAGAAGACCGACATTATGGCAGAGAAGTTAAGTGGTGTGGGCATGATATAGATATGAAAAGCGTTCATAAATCAGTTCTTTTACAAGAAGTAGTCGACGGACTATATATCGGATTACAGGGTGGAGAGACCAAGTGGTATTTGGATGGCACATTGGGTGGTGCAGGACATGCGCTCGCAATGGCAAAAGCATTCAAAGGCAATATCGATATACTTGGTCTGGATGCGGATTCAAAAGCCATAGAGAGAGCAAAAGAAACCTTGCAAGGACAGTGCAAGAGATTGATACTCGAAGCCAGAAGCTATCGTCATTTGGATGAAGTATTGGACAAGAATGAAGTGCAGAATATCGATCTTATGTTACTAGACTTGGGTTTGTCATCAGATGAATTGGAAAATTCAGGTAAAGGATTTTCTTTTCAGAAAGATGAACCATTGCTCATGACCTTCGGAGATAAAGATTATTATTTCAATGCATATGATGTGATCAATTCATGGAAAGAAGAAGATTTGTCCAATGTAATATTCGCTTATGGTGAAGAAAGATATGCAAGAAGAATAGCGCGATCCATAGTGCGATACCGAGAAAAAAAGAAAGTCGAAACATCAGGAGAGTTGGCAGAACTTGTGAAGATGTCAGTACCACCACCTTATAGACACGGCAAAACCCATCCCGCAACCAAGACTTTTCAAGCGTTGAGAATAGTTGTTAACGATGAACTTGCATGTCTAAGAGAAGGTTTACATAAAGGTTTCCAAAGATTAAATAGTGGCGGAAGGATAGCAGTAATATCATTTCATAGTTTGGAAGACAGAATAGTCAAGAATTTTTTTCAAGAAAAAAAGAAAGAGGGACTAGGAGAGATACCATCGAAACATATTGTCCCAAGTGCACAAGAAATCGTGGAGAATCCAAGATCTCGAAGTGCAAAATTAAGAATAATTCATAAAAAATAAAAATGACCAAAGCAATAGTAAAAACATACAATATAGCGAATCATTACTCGAGAAATGTCTTTTATTCTTGTCTTGTTTTCGCAACGATTTTCCTACTATCATATTGTTTTGGTGTTTACAAAGTTATTACACACACAGTTAGTTTGCAGAAATCAGAGTCATTGTCTCAAGAACTTTCTTTGCAAGTTCAGTCCTTAGACAAGAAATACATGGAATTATCTAGTGATATAACTCCCGAGACAATAGCAAAATACGGTTTGCATGAAGTAGAAGTCAAGAATTTCATAGCCAAGAATTCTTCCTTCGGTCGTCTAGCAAGAAGTGGCCATGAACTCTAATCAGAAGATTAGAACTCGTATAGTACTTATCTGTATAATAGTTGTGGCATTGTGTATTGCCACAGCTTTGTATTTCACGCAAATAGTGAATGGTGATAGTTATGCCAAAAAGGCTGATAAACAATATACGAAACCAAATATTTCTATTCTCGATAGAGGCACAATATATTTCAGGAATAAAGACGGATCGAAAGTATCAGCCGCATCAATAATGAGTGGATATTCGATATATATGAATCCAGGATTGATCCAAAATCCTGCCGAAACATATGATGCCTTGTCACAATATATAACAATTAACAAAGATGATTTCTTGAAAAAAGCTAGCAGGAAGAATGATCCATATGAAGAAATAATTCACAAAGCTAGCAGTGATAAAGCAATATCGATTGGTGAGCTGTCGCTCAAAGGTATAGGTATTTCTAGGGAAAATTGGCGAGTATATTCAGGGGATTCTTTGGCTTCACATGTACTAGGTATTATAGGTGAGAGCAAGCTTGGATTCATGGAAGGGAAGTATGGCATAGAAAAATCTTTTGATGGTGTTCTTCATAGGAAACAATCAGGTTCAGGCAAGAATACATTCGCGGAACTTATGACAGATCTTAAGGACAGTGTTTTCGGTGGAGTTAATAGTGGTACGGAGGGAGATGTTGTGACTTCAATAGAACCCGCTGTGCAAAGTTATCTCGAGAAAGTTTTGAAACAGAAAAGCAATGAATGGCGACCTGATGAAATCGGTGGCATCATTATTGATCCTTCTACAGGAGAAATCATAGCTATGGCTGCATTGCCTGATTTCAATCCAAATGATCTAAGTGGTCTTAAGGATTTGAAAGTTCTATCCAATCCGCTCGTAGAAAGAGTCTATGAAATGGGCTCGATAGTCAAACCGTTAACGGTAGCAATCGGTCTTGATAGTGGGACTATTGATAAGAAATTTACTTACAATGATACTGGGACATTAACACTGAGCGGAAAGAAAATAAGCAACTTCGACGGCAAGGCAAGAGGAGTTACGCCTCTTCAGCAGGTCTTGAGTCAGTCCTTGAATGTGGGATCAGCCACCATTGCTCTTAAGGTTGGTAAAGACATATTTACGAAATATATGACAAATTTCGGTTTGGGCAGTCGCTCAGGTATTGATTTGCCAAATGAAGCCACCGGACTTGTCAATAACTTCAAAACAGGTCGTGATGTTGAAATTGCTACAGCAGCATATGGTCAGGGAATAGCGATTTCACCTATTTCTATGGTGAGAGCTTTGGCTATTTTAGCGAACGGTGGCAAACTTATCACTCCTCATGTTGTCAAAGAGATTGATTATAAGAATGGTAATACACACAGCACTTACGATCCTCAATTGGCAAAGAGTGTTATTTCTCCAGACACGGCCGAAGCGGTAACATCGATGTTGGTCACAGTCGTCGATACGGCACTGAAGCAGGGTACGATCAAAAGACAACATTATTCAGTGGCGGCCAAAACTGGCACCGCACAAATTCCCGATCATGTGAATGGTGGTTATTATTCTGACAGATATTTGCACTCATTTTTCGGATATTTCCCGGCATACAATCCCAAATTTTTGATTTTCTTGTATCAGATTTACCCCAAGGGTGCGCAATACGCTTCTGAAACTTTGACTGAACCATTCGACGGATTGACCAAATATCTGATAGACTATTACAGCATCCCTCCTGATAGGTGATGTATTATGCTTAAGAAAATTGTTGTATATATTCTCACAATAGAATCCAGACTTATTCTGGCCAAATATAAGCCCTTTATAATCACTATTACAGGTAGTGTGGGCAAGACTAGTACCAAAGATGCTATTTTTTCTGCTATCAAAAACAATTTTCATTATGCGAGGAAAAGCTATAAGAGCATGAATAGTGAGATCGGTTTGCCTCTTACCATCATAGGTGCCGCAAATGCTTGGAAAAATATTCTAGGTTGGTCTAAGAATATTTTTATTGGTTTTCAACTTATTATTTTTCGTAAAGAATACCCTGATTGTCTTGTCCTAGAAATTGGCGCAGATCATCCAAACGATATAAAGAAAGTTTCCAAATGGTTGAAATCCGATATTGTTGTCATAAATAAAATTAGTAAAACTCCTGTACATGTCGAATTTTTCCCTTCAGCTCAAGATGTGTTCCAAGAAAAATCTTATCTCATTGATACTTTGAAGAACAATGCAACTCTTATTCTGTATGGAGATGATGAACAAACACTCTCTCTTTCTCAAAAAGCCAAAGAAACCAATTCAAAGGTTTTGACATTTGGTGTAGATAAGCCGGCGACTGTTCGCGGTTTGTCTTGTGAAGTCAAGTATGTGAGTGACACAAGCGCCGTACCTTTGGGTATGCAATTCGATGTTGATATGGTTGGGGACAAATTAACTTTCAATATTCCAGGTATTATCGGTAATACATATATTTATCCTATTCTCGCCGTTATTGCGGTTGCCAAATCTCTATCGATATCTTCATCACAAATCATAAAGTCCTTGAATGAGTACGAGCCACCTAGAGGTCGTATGAATATTATAAAAGGCAAGAATGATGTAACGATAATTGATGACAGTTACAATTCTTCTCCTGATGCCGTCCTATCATCACTGCAATCCCTCAATAGTATTCGTTGTACAGGTGCCAAGATCGCTATTTTGGGTGATATGATGGAACTTGGTAAATTCTCTTCTCAAGAACACAAGAATATCGGCGCTGAATCAGTCAAATATTGCAACAAGCTTTTTGTGGTTGGTCTTAGATCTGAGGCAACTGCCAATGAAGCGATCAGAAATGGTATGAATCCAGATCTTGTAAGACGTTATAGAGATTCCCGTGAATTAGCGGCAGAAATTTCTGATTTTGTTAAGGCAGGTGATATAGTGCTCGTGAAGGGTTCGCAATCTATGAGGATGGAAAGGATAGTCGCGGCTCTCATGGCTGAACCAGAACTTGCTTCGCAGTATTTGGTTAGGCAAGAGAAGGAATGGCTTGAGAAAAAGTAATTTTTAATGTATTATTTTTTTTGCGCATTGCTTCACGCGATGTGTCACGGCCCTATCGTCTAATGGTTAGGACACGGCCTTCTCAAGGCTGTAATCCGGGTTCGAGTCCCGGTAGGGTCACAAAATTTCCTTAATAATATAGACTGACCTTGTTTCGTTGCCCAATTTAATGATATGTGTTATTGTTTGTTTTGTATTGAAACCGGCTTTTGTGAGCCGAGAAAGGACGACTGATGAAAGTAATAAAAGCATTGCTGGGGGCACTGGCGATTACGGCAATATCCTGCACCTTACTCGCTCTCACGGGGGGTGTGCCTGACATGGAAAAGCTTCCGTGGAACGGCGGGCAGATGTTTGTCACAGCGCTTGTTGTGCTCTTGATCTACAACAAAAAATAGTCCTGACAGGAGCATACAGAGGTTCTGGCTTCGGTCAGGACTTTCTGTTTTATGACAAAAGATGCTAAGCTTATACTATGAACGAGCAAGAAATTGCCAGAGAAATAGAACTCTTGAAAACTCGAAATCAACGAGTAGAAGCTGATAAGGCTTGGGAAGTAAGCTGGTCTCGCAGACTACTTATCGCACTTATAACTTTTATTGTTGCCAGTATTTGGTTAAGAGTTATTGAGGAAAACAATGTGTTCTTTAAAGCGGTAGTCCCAACCGCGGGCTATCTATTGTCTACAATTTCTATTCCGTTCATCAAGAAATTTTGGATAAATAAAATATGCAATTCTTAGAAAGATATCAAAAACTAAAGCCAGCAATTGTCGCCATCTTAGGTAGAATTTTTACTGAATAAATATCAAGACAGGATTCTAAATAATATGAACAAAATAATTAATGCGATAAATTTGTATAAGATTGTGTTAATTATTGTTTTTATTGTCGTGTTGGTGTTCACAGTGAAGTATATTCGTTTTGATGATGCAGGAAATTCTGTACATGATTCTGATTTTAATAAACCAATCATATCTACAATTGTTACTGATTCATCGATAAAGTTACTTCTGAATGCAACAACGTCACCAATTGATACAACTAATTGGATAAGTGACACTGATGATAATTTTGATATATCATTCAAATACCCGTCGTCTTGGTTCTTATCAACAAATACAGATGAAAATGGTGCATATATCCTGACCGTTACTAACTCTGACTTGAACAATGTATTCAAAATATTTTATACAAATTATGAAAATTGTGGTGGAAATGGTTACGATCAACCAGAACTAAGAGGCTACAAAGTTTCAGATAGTAATTGGGGTATAAGAGAAACATATATTTTACGTAGTGTGTGTTTTACAGACAAGCAGGTGGTAATTTATATGTCAGCAGGTTCAATTCAAGCAAAAAGTATCGAAGAACAAATATTAAATACCATATCCTTTGCAAAAAATGATCCCAAGGCATGGAAACATTTTTCTAACAGTAATCTTGGATTAGAATTTGATTATCCAACATATCTTGGTCATGTTATCGTTGAGAAAGGATCTCGAGGTTGTCCAGAGATGAAAACTTATTCTAGAAATGGTCAATTACCCACTGAGGATTACAATATCTGGTTTACAAATATGCAACGTATTGGTGTCGGTGGTTCTTATATGGATTACCATATTTCTGTGATTAGGACTGAGAACAATGTCAATATATGTGGTAAAGATTTACTTGATTTCCGAAAAGATATTATACGTGATCCAAAATACCAGTCATCAGAATTTCCTCACCAGTTTGCTTCAAATGCGTACGTCTCAACAGTCGATACAACTATCGGTACATCTGTCAATCAGTTCTATACTCTGTATTTTATAAAAAGAAATATGATCAATGTTATTCAGCCAAATATCACTTTTATCCCTGTTGCTGGTTCAGATGAAGCGAAAGAAATTTCAAAAAATGAAACACCTGATGATCCATTCTCATCGATAGTTAATTTTGTTTTACATCATGATAATGCTAAAAAGATTCGCGATTATTTACATGATTTTAGAAAAATTGTTGATACAATAAAAGTTAATGATTAAATTTTTCAATATACTGTTTATTATTGTTTCATCTAGTATTAATGCCTTTGGTTTGTCCCAGAAATACAAAAAATATTGTATTTGACATTTGTCGTGAATAGACTTAGTCTTTGAATTTGAACATTCAAAACCTCAAGTTTATGACAAATGAAGAATCAAGTATCGATCTGCTTGCGACAGCATCTCCCCCTCAATTGACTGTTGAAATCGAAGGACGAGAACCCATCATTGTTGTGCCTGAATTTGATTCTCTGGCTGAGGGTCTCTGTGCAGCTATCGCGGTGCGTTGCCCAGAACTCGGGTGTGTAACAGTAGAAGATGTGGTGAAGTGTGTGCAGGTGCTCGCAATCAACACTTCGACGCCCTATATCAAGATCCGATTCGTTCCTTTGCCAGGGTGACTAGGGCTGATGGTTTACGATCCGGTTGTTGATGGTCTCAAGAGGGAACGTGATGAACGTTTCCTCTTTTTGTATTATCAAAAGACAATTATTATGTAAGTATTTTTGAATTTAATATATTTATACAAAAAAAGAGGCTGGAACAAGTCCAGCCCCTTTTGAGTTCGTGGGGCGACGCCAATCAGTGTCGCCGCCTCCATTCTTGGTGGTATCCACGACCTTTCCGACCGCGGCCATCAGTCCAACCGTTTTCGCCGGGTTTGGGCTTTTTTCCGCGATTGCACCCGCCGGCTGCCATAACCAGCTCTTCGGGACTTTTGTCTCCGGAGGTTTCTTCGCCGGATTCTCCAGTAAGACTCTCGGTGTCCGGTCCGAAAATTCCCGGACTCCACTCACGCACCGTTGTCTCGATGGTGGCCGGCAGCTTCGCTTGAGGCAAAACGGTTAAGACCGGTGCGGTTTCAGTGATGATCACCGATTGATGGCCGTTTCGCGCCGGTTTGTTTGGTTTCATGGGAATGACCTTGCCATTGAGAGCCTTTTCCAGCTCCGCCAGGCCGTTTTTGTTTTCCGCATCACGAAGGTAGAAGTGTTTGTACCCCCATACGTAAGCCCGGGGTTTTTCGCTGTCGTAGGTCGGCGGTCGATTATCCAGGATGTAAAGGATCTTATTTCCGACCCGAGGTGGTTGGTTGAAAACCTCGCGCTTAATGTAGGGGTCGCCGTTATCGTTGGCGGAGACCTTACGACTTCGATTCATTTCGAAGTAGATCTCTACGCCGCTCGCGAGATCAATTGCCAGGCCGCACCAGCGAGTCGGATTATACTCAGTCACTCTCGCCGTTCGGATTTTGCCCCAAATATACTGAGTTGCACTCATGTAGTTTTTCTCCCATCTCCCCAAACAAACCATTATGGTCGAGCATAGCTCTTGGAATATCCTCATTTGATCAACCGCCAAGCTGATCAATCAAGGTTTTCCATGTTTGGAGTTCTGCACGAGAGACTACCATAATAGTGTAGAAATGTCAAACTATCGTGAGGCATTTTCAACAAGTAAGTGCACCATAAAATAAAACATACTTCTTACCTCACTAATTTTCTTATTATATCTACATAAACTTCATGAATATTCATTTCATCAAGTTTCGATACATCACACCAAATATGTTTTGGATTATTTTTGTCAATTTTTATTTTTCCTGAATATACATATATATTTCCTGATTCATCATATTCCGGCAACGTGTATTTTGATGTTAATATAAATTTGATATTCTCTAGATTATTTATATTCGCTTCTTCTTTGAGTTCTCTTTGTAAGGCTTCACAGGGATTTTCTCCCATTTCTATTCCACCTCCAAATAATCCATATGTATTGGGAAAACGTTTGAGATGTGCACCTCTTTTTTGTAATAAAATTGCTTTTCTTTTGATTGTGAACAGAACCGATACGTCTCTTTTTTTCATGCGACAATAATACTACAACTAAAACTTTTGCACAGTGAATTTCTATGAAAAAATCGCTATAATATTGTCATGGACAGCGACGATAGCTACCCACGCCGAACCAGCGACCATAATGATACCAATAAGTTATCTTTCAAAAAGATAATTTTTCTTTTAGTTGGCATAATGTTCTTGCCTGGCATAGTTTATTCAGCGACTGGCGAGGTGCAGTTCAGTATTGCTTCTCAATATCAAATTGGTACGGCAGGAAGTTATTTCAACAACGGCAATACTATTGCAAAAGTTTTCGATGGTGATTTGACTACTTGGTGGGATGCCAACCAATCATATGCGAATGGTTCAAATGTTGGTCTGGATCTTACCGTAAATGCCAAGGTTACAAGAATGAGAGTGGCACCAAGAACTGGTTATACCGTGAGATTATTCGGTGCCGTATTGCAGGGAGCGACGGTAAGTTCAAGTACAGGACCTTGGACAACAATTTATACGATTCCTAGCTTCCCACCGTTCTATCCTCAGAGGCAACTCAATGAGATCTCTATAGATACTTCAGGACAATATTACAGATATTATAGATTGGTGATGCCAAACGGGGCATACGGCTCGCTAGCGGAGATGAGATTGATAGGAGTAGCTTCTAGTACGACGCCATATTTACCAGTGGCGCCAACAATAAGTCCGATGGGAGGGAGGTTTCATCAACCGATACAAGTCAGTCTAAGTAGTCTGACAACAGACGCAACAATTTACTACACAACAGATGGTACGACTCCAACATATAGTGGAGGTTCTCCACAAGGGACAACGCAGTTATATTCAGGACCGTTTATGGTAACAAATACTGCGACGACGACCGTCAAAGCTATTGCAGTTAGTGCTTCAACATATGTTTCTGAAGTTTCTGATACAGCGTATTTCTATATCAATCCATCATTTTATTCAGGCTGGAATTGGTATGACACTTCAGGGCACCTCATAGAATCTCACGATGGCGGAATAAGTTATTTCAATGGTAAGTATTATTGGTACGGAGAAACTCTCAATAATAGTTCTCCCGAAATTGAGACGTTGGGTGCAACAGTTTATTCCTCGAATGACTTGCTCAATTGGAAATATGAAGGAATGGCATTATACGTCAACAATGCCTATAAACTAGAAAGACCGCATGTAATATACAATGCGACTTCAAGCACTTATGTTATGTGGGCACACAATGTGACGAATGCAAGAGCCGTCATTGCCACATCCAGTTCACCGCTTGGACCATTTACAGCGTCTACTACATCTCAAAATCCAGACGGTATGGGCATGAATGATATGACTTTGTACAAGGATACAGACGGGACGGCATATCTTATATATACTTCAAGTGATAATACAAAGATGGTTATTTCTCGTTTAACGAGTGACTACGCTACTACTTCAAATACTTACATCACCTCATCAGCGAATGCCAATCGTAGCGCGCCTGCCGTATTCAAACGCGGTAGCATATATTTCTTGCTCAACTCCGGTCAAAACAGTTGGACAGCTACCGCCAATAAATATTCGACTTCAACAAGTATGTTGGGTACTTGGTCGACCCTTACAAATCCATTCCAATCAAGTGCAGAAGAAGATTATACTTTGGCCTATCATTCTCAAACCACTGATGTTCTTACGGTGCAGGGCAGAACAGATGGTTATGTATATATAGGCGACAGATTCGATGGTTCTGCGACCGCCTCGGGTTCTCTTTATAACAGTAGACATGTTTGGTTACCAATTACATTTCCTTATGCAGGAATGATGTCCATATCTTGGGCAAGTAGCTGGAGTTTGGACAGTGCATTTACTTCAGCGACCCTGCCAACTTCAGTTTCCAATCTTACAGCGACCAAAAACGGTTTATCAGTCAATCTTTCTTGGACTAACAATGAAACAAATTCATATAGCTTGTATTTGGATAGGGCTACTGATAGTGCATTTACTCAAAATTTCATTTCAATATTTGCAAGTACAACTTTGAGTTCGTATACAGATTCAAATATCGTTAATGATACAAAATATTATTATCGAATTCGAGTTATCACTGCGGCCGGGGTCAGCACATCATCGACTGTTATCGGTGATTTCTTACTATCTTCAGATACCACGGCTCCACAAGGCGAAATAACAGTTCCGAGCAATGGAGCAACTGTGGTAGGCAGAACTGTTACACTTACTGCCTCTTCTTCAGATAATATTCAGGTCAGTTCTGTCCAATTCCAAGTCGATAATGTAAACGTGGGTTCTTCCGGTGCAACATCGCCATATTCTATAACTTGGGATTCTACATCTGTATCAGACGGAGATCACACTATTCATGTTGTTGTAACAGATAGTTCAGGCAATATCGCTACTTCAAGCGACGTAACTGTTCATGTTGCCAATCAGACTGTTACTGTAACTCCCGATGTCTCTACAATAGTCCAGAATACAACCGGCAATACTATTGTTATAACAGGTAATGCGACATCATGGACGCCAGGCACTCCAGGTTCACCAACATTTAGTATAAGTGGGGGAACAGGTACAACAATTACTAGTCAGACAGTTTCCAATAGCACAACAGCCACCCTAACTATTTCAGCGGGAAGTGCTGTTGGTACTTTCAAGATAATAGCGCCCGATAGTAATGCTTCAACAACTATAACTGTTTCGGCGGATACCATCGCACCTTTAGTTAGTATTACAACGCCGTCAGATGGCGCAACTCTTTCTGGATCAACTGTTACTCTTACAGCATCGTCATCCGACAATGCAGCGGTTACAAGTGTTCAGTTCAAATTAGACAATGTAAGTATCGGTTCTTCAGGTGCAACATCGCCATATTCTATTACCTGGAATTCAACATCGGTGTCGGATGGTACCCACACTTTGGTTGCTGTCGTTGCGGACGGAGCAGGGAATATAAGTTCTTCTACAGCTATCAGTGTAACCATCAACAATTCTGTTGTGGCTTCTGTTTCGACATCAAACGCTTCATCCGTAGATATGTTTTCGGCTGTATTCAATGGTGTTATTTCAAATGATGGCGGTGCTAGTTCTACGGTGAAAGGTTTCCAATATGGTCTGACCAGTTCTCTCGGCACGACAATTTCCGAATCAGTTTTGGCAGGGGTCGGTAATTATTCTACAACCACAACAGGTCTTTCATGCGCCACTACATATTATTATAGATTCTATTCAACAAATCTTTCTGGAACTTCGTATGGTACAACCAAATCATTCACAACATTGACTTGTCCTGCAGCCTCAGTATCAGGAGAAATACAATTTAGTACCGCATCGGCATACCAATTCGGTACTTCCGGTAGTTACAATAATAGTGGTAACGTCATTTCAAAAGTTTTTGATAATGACGTTACAACATGGTGGGATTCTCAGACTGCAAACGGTGCTTATGCGGGATTGGATCTTAGAGTTCCACAAATTGTTACAAGAATGAGAATTGCACCTCGAACTGGTTATACAGTTCGTGTTTATGGAGCCATTTTGCAGGGAGCGACAGTTAGTTCGACAACAGGTCCTTGGACAAATATATACACCATACCTAGTTATCCTCCTTACTATGCGCAGAGACAGATGAATGAAATTGCAGTAGATACGGGTGGCAGTTCTTACAGATATTATAGGATAGTAATGCCTGATGGTACGAATGGTTCTTTGGCTGAATTCAAATTGATCGGTAATGCAGGAACAACGACGCCGTTTATTCCTGTAACTCCAACCATAAGTCCAAATGGCGGGCAATATAGTTTGCCCATGAGAATAAGATTGAGTAGTTTGACTACCAACGCTTCGATCTACTATACAACTGATAATACAGTTCCTGCGGTTTCAAATGGCGTGCCTCAAGGCACTACACAACTTTATTCTGCTCCATTCACACTGAGCGCTTCGTCAACAGTTAGAGCGATAGCGGTGAGCACGCTCGGTCAAAACACTTTCACTTCAGAAGTTTCAGAACCATCATACTTTTATTTTGATACAGATTTCAAACCAGGCCAGAATTGGTACGATGAAGATGGTCATCTCATAGAGTCTCATGATGGAGAAGTAGCATATTTCAATGGCAAGTATTATTGGTATGGACAGATATTCAACGGCAATGATCCTGAGAATGAAGCGGTGGGTGTTTCCGCTTATTCGTCGAGTGATCTTATTCATTGGAAAGATGAAGGTCCAATCATTTATATGGGTAGATCATATATGCTAGAAAGACCGCATGTTATTTACAATGATTCAACACATAAATACGTTTTATGGGGGCATCACGTTATATCGTCAGGACATTCAACGGCTGTCGTTGCATATAACGATAGTCCTACGGGAGCATTCACTGTTGCAACAAGTTCATACAATCCTGATGGTTTGTATTTGAATGACATGAATCTTTACAAAGACGTAGATGGTCAAGCATATTTGTTATATTCGATAGGTACAAATACTCAGTTCGTAATTTCTAGATTGACCTCAGATTATTTGCAAACTTCTGGTACGTATATAACTCCTGCCGTTCTTGCGGGTAGAGAAGCGCCCGCCATGATATTGAGAAATGGTGTGTATTTCTTATTAACTTCAGGCTTGTCTGGTTGGGCTCCAAATGAGAATAAATATTCAACTTCAACTAGTGTTATGGGTACTTGGTCATCTCTAGTAGATCCATTTCAAACAAGTGTTTTGGAGGATAGACTGACAGCATATCATTCTCAGACTACTGATATACAACATGTACCAGGAAGAGGAGATGCTTATATTTATATTGGTGACAGATTCGATTATTCAAACACTTTGGCCGGCTCGCTTTATTATTCAAGGCATATATGGTTGCCCATGACATTCCCGACCAATAATACTATGTCTATAACGTGGGAACCGACTTGGAATCTAGACACTGTTTTCCCAACTGTTTATCCGCCTACAGCACTGAGCAATTTCACAGTTAGTAGAAGTGGCACCTCCGCAGACCTTTCTTGGACCAACAATGCCACGACATCTCACATGATATATGTAGATAGGGCAACTGATCAAAATTTCACTTCAAACGTAGTATCTGATCTTCGTCCCGAAGGTGCGACAACATTTACAGATTCATATTTATCATTGGGCACAGATTATTATTACAGAGTTCGTATAGTTAATGCAGACGGAACGAATTATTCAAGTACAGTTTCTACTATTGTAGTTGATAGTACGGCTCCAACACTTTCCTTGGCGTCTCCCTCTGGTACTTTATCTATAAATACTACAAGTACATCTCTCAGTATTCAGACAAGTGAAAATGCTACATGTAAATATTCAACAATTTCCAATATTACATACTTGAGCATGACCGCCTTCGACAACACAGGAGCTACCACGCACACGACAAATGTCAGTGGTTTGAGTAATGGTTCAACTTACAATTATTACGTCAAATGCGCAGACAGTTCGAATAATATAAGTGATCAAGCAACTATTACTTTCTCTGTGGCAAGTGAGACAGCGCCAACGCCTACACCGACCTCAGCATATGATCAGTCAGCCCATACTTCATACGGTTCTTTTAATCTATATTATTACAACAAATATGTTGTACCAAACTTGCCACAAAATATTAAATCCAAGACAACTTCTAATAATCAGAAAAATAATAATGTTTCAAGTTTCACTTCATTCAAGACAGAAATTAAAATGGGTTCTATAACAGAAGATGTTAGGGAATTGCAGAGGTTCCTGAATAAAAATGGTTTTCCAGTTGCGAAGACGGGCCCTGGATCCCCAGGCAAGGAAACAAATGTTTTCTCTACAGGAACTCAAGCAGCACTTATGAAATTCCAGGAAAAATACAAAAAACAGATTCTGGTTCCTGCTGGTCTCAATAAACCAAATGGTGTATTGGGTCCAAATACTAGGAAGCTCATTAATTCTATGAATGGAAAAAATAACTAGATTTTGCTAATATTCTCGTATGGACAAGAAATTCCTGAAACCGTACGATCCCGCAAATACTGAAGCTAATATCTATGCCAAATGGGAGGAAAGCGGTTTTTTCAACCCAGACAAATTGCCGGGAGACAGAAAGCAAACTTTCACAATCATGTTGCCCCCACCGAACGCAACAGGTATTTTGCATTTAGGGCACGCTCTCGAAAGTGCAATACAAGACATTGCAACAAGATATTCACGCATGAAAGGCAAGAAATCCCTATGGCTTCCAGGAACTGATCATGCAGCCATAGCCACCAATACAAAAGTCGAGAAAGAAATGATCAAAGCCGAAGGTAAGAATCGTCATGACATAGGTCGTGAGGCTTTCATAGAAAGAGTCGAGAATTATGTCGCTGGCAGTCGTGGCACAATTCAGAAACAAATCCGCAGACTTGGTGCCTCTTGTGATTGGAGTAGGGAAGCTTTTACCTTCGATGACAAGCGCAATTTCGCTGTCAACACTGCATTCAAAGAAATGTATGATGCAGGACTTATATATCGCGGTTTCAAAGTTATCAATTGGGATCCGAAAGGTCAAACAACCGTGTCAGACGATGAGGTTAACTACAAAGCAGAAAAGGGCAGACTGTACACATTCAAATACAGTAAGGATTTTCCTATTGCAATTGCAACAACAAGACCAGAAACCAAAGTTGGTGATACGGCGGTTGCTGTTCATCCTGATGACGAAAGATACAAAAATTATATAGGCAAAGAATTCAAAGGCATTTCTTTCGCGGGTGCCACTTTGAATATCAAAATAATTTCAGACGAGAATATTGATCCGCTTTTCGGCACGGGCGCGGTCGGAGTTACACCAGCTCATAGTTTGGTGGACGCGGATATGGCACAGAAGAACAATTTACCAATGATTCAGGTCACAGATGAATATGCTCGCATGAATGAGAATGCTGGTCCAATTGTTTCTGGCAAGAAAACAAAAGAAGCAAGAGATATTATTGTTGCTTGGCTCAAAGAAAATAATTTGCTTCTGGAAGAAAAAGAAATAGACATGAATATTTCTGTGGCCGAGAGAAGCGGCGGCGTTATAGAGCCTATGCCAAAATTGCAGTGGTTCGTCAATGTCAATCATCCTATAGCCAAAAGAGGCGGCAAAACTCTCAAACAACTTATGCAGGAACCTGTCCTGAGTGGTGATATCAAAATCATGCCTGATCGATTCGAGAAAATATACTTTCATTGGATATCCAATCTTCGTGACTGGTGTATTAGTAGGCAGCTATGGTATGGGCACAGAATTCCTGTTTGGTATAAAGACAAAGAAATATACTGTGGCACAGTGGCTCCGGAAGATTCCGGCTGGAAGCAAGACGAGGACACGCTAGATACGTGGTTTTCTTCAGCTTTGTGGACTTTTTCTACATTAGGCTGGCCTGAACAAACCAAAGATCTCAAAACTTTCCATCCAACAGATCTTATGGCTCCAGGTTATGAAATTCTATTTTTCTGGGTTGCAAGAATGATATTAATGTCTCAATTTCTTGTCGGTGAGATTCCATTCAGGACTGTATATCTACACGGAATATTGCGTGACAAAAAAGGCCAGAAATTCAGCAAGTCTCTCGGAAATGGAATAGATCCCATAGAAATTATCAACAAATATGGTGCAGATGCGCTCCGTATGTCTCTTGTTGTTGGTATTGGTCCAGGGAATGACGCCAACTTTGATGAAAACAAAGTCAAATCATACAAAAATTTCGCCAACAAACTCTGGAACATTACTCGATTCGTTTTGTCGAGCACGGAAGATGTGAGTGTAGATAGAGCATTTGATAGTTATTCATCTGTTGATACAGAGATTTGGAAGACATGGCGAGATTCTTTGAAGGATATTATCACTGACATGGACAACCTCAGATATTACCTTGCTGCAGAAAAACTCTATCATTATGCTTGGCATACTTTTGCTGACATAATTCTCGAACAAAGTAAGGAAATATTACTAAATGGTCAAGAATATGACAAAGTTTCCCGTAAGAATTTATTGCTCAATATTTTGAGTGAGATACTTATTTGTTTGCACCCATTCATGCCTTTTGTTACAGAAGAAATATGGTCTTCAATGCCGATTAATGATAAGAAGATGCTCATCATCGAATCTTGGCCAATATAAAATGTTTAATAAGGAAAAGCTCATCACGAAATTCGTCAGAATTACGCAGTTTGCGACATGGCCAATATTATATCCGCTCTTTCATGTTATGTTTCGTATAGAAATTATCAATCGTCACAAAATTGATAATATATCAAGACCT
Source organism: uncultured Candidatus Saccharibacteria bacterium (assembly GCA_964406895.1). Lineage (GTDB taxonomy): Bacteria > Patescibacteriota > Minisyncoccia > Phycocordibacterales > PALSA-1337 > C7867-002. The sequence continues at coordinate 26,944 of CAYOTK010000003.1, forward strand.
TTTATTATTGTCGCCAATCATACCAATTTCTACGATAGTTTTATCTTCAGAATTGTTTTTGGTTTCAAATATTTGCCACTTAGATTCATGGCTGTTACAAAGTTTGATTGGGATTTCCTGAACAAATTGGCTCATTGTGGAATTATCAATTTTATATACTCATTATTTGGAGTTTTTACGGTCACTCCAGGTCTTGGTATTGAGAAAAATCTTATTCGTCCCATAAACATTATCCGAAATGGTGGCAATGTTCTCATATACCCTGAGGGTCGTATTATTCATTCAGAGCACATTGGTCCATTCAAGAAGGGTGCTGTTGTTCTTGCTCAGAAAACTGGTAGAGATATTTTGCCTATATGTATGAAATTTACCAAAACCAATTCATATCGTAAGCATTTGAAAATAATTATTTTGAAGAAATTCAGATGTCCAGCTCACAAATCTTCTGATGTTTTGACCAATGAACTAAGAGATATTATTGTGGCAGTGAATGATGCTTCCGAGAGTCATTCAGGAAGGGAAGTGTGACTGTTACAGTTGCGCCCATATTTTCTCCAGGGGATTCGATCGTGATTTCCCCTCTATGCGCACGAACTATTGCACGAGCCACTGACAGGCCTATGCCCATGCCGATTGGGTGAGTATCTTGAGCCTTTTTGCTCCTATAGAATAGTCGAGTAAATAAATTATTTCTTTCTTCTTTTGTAATACCCACGCCCGTGTTTTCTACGAATACTTGGAGGACTTCACTCTCATGGCCGTGCATATTTTTCACTGATCTTTCTGTAGAGATTTTTATTTCGCCGTCTTTTCTGTTGTAACGTATAGCATTTTCTATGATTATCAATACGACTTCATGGATTTTGCTTATATCAACGTCTATTTCAGGCCAGTTTCTATCGTCTTTTGGATAAGTAATATTTATATTCATATTTCCTATATCGATTTTGAGCTCGCTCAATACTTGTTCCAGAATAGTCTTCATGTTCGCTCTTGATATTTCGAGGATTTCTGAGCCGGTCCTAATAGCTGTAATATTCAGGAAATCATCCACCAACCTAAGTAATCTCCGCGTGCAAATGTCTATATTACGTATCGAAGTCATTGCTTCTTCATTGATCGCGCCCCGTTCGCCCTTCATAAGTGCTTCTGTTTCCCAACGAATACTGGTAACTGGTGTGCGCAAATTATGCTGTGTAATCATAATGAACTGATCTTTCGTCTCATTGAGTTTTTCCAATTCTCGCCTGACGCCTTTTTCCATCTCAAACGCCTTCTTCACTTCCGCTGTTTGCTCCGCGACCTTCTGTTCCAGGGTGAGGTTGAGGATGCGGAGGGATTCTTGTTGATTGACTTCATGAATAATACTTTTAAATAGATACAAAGAAAAAATTATAAATAATATTAAGGTAGCAATCTTAAGCAAAACATTTGAGTTAATATCTGTAAAAATATTTATGAAGAATAATAGCGTCATACCGACAGCGAGTAGTTCAGCAATTACTGCCTTAACGTCCATTTGTTTATATTTGATTATGGAATATGAAATAATTGGAATCCATATTATTTCCGAAGCCGCCCCCAGCCAATTTAATTTGAAGTATCCGAGCCTAGGTAAAATTATACACATAATTGTTGCTGGTATTGAACCTGTTACGATGGTTAGTAACATGAATTTAATATTTGATCTGATTTTAATATCTATATTTCGGATTAATTTTTTTAGTAATATCAAGATTCCAAACACGAAGCAGAAGCCAAATATAAATTCAAACACAAATGAAATTGGCCCAAAATCCCATCTCCAGTAGCCGGTGGTACTTAGATTGACCGTTGATATTATGCCTTCAGTAAATATAAAAATAATGCCGAGAGCCACTGATAACAGAGTAAGGATATTTTGATATATTTTATTTACGTTATGGTTTTCTGGATAAGACAGAAAAAATATTAGAAAACTAATTGCAATTATATCGCCCATAAGGTAATTAATTCTTGCCACGTATAATGCAAGTTCTGCTGATCTCGTAGATGTTAAAATTGCAACACCAGCAATCCAGATTGATACCCAGAATATGCTATTTGAAAAAGCTTTGGAGGATATCTTGTCACTACCTAATCTTATAATAAGAGCCAAGCTAAATATAATTGAAGCCACGATCCACACAATTAGTGAAATATTAACCATGTTTGATATATTATCTGGTGTATAATTAAAATCAAGTAATAAATGACTTTAAGAAACAAATTTCGTATATTTCAATCTGATCATATTTTTATAGCCTTTACATATTTGATTTTAAGAAAGGTTATTGGAATTTTGATACGATTGTTTTTTGTTAAATCTGTTAATGGTTTACAAAACATTTCTTTGCACGGCAGTTCAATAATTGTATTCAATCATCAGAGTTATATGGATTTCTTGTGTTTTGCATCTGTAGCTCCAAGGAATATACACTTCTTATCCGCTGAAAAATTCTTTGAACACAAATTATGGAGAATACTGATGGTATTAACCGGGCAAATTAAAGTAGATCGCTTTTTGCATGATAAGAGTGTTAGTTATAAAGCAGTTGCTGATCATGTCAATAAGGGTAAGGTGATTGGTATATTTCCAGAAGGCACTCGTTCACCGCACGAAAATCATATGCTTAAGTTTTACACTGGTGCAGTAAGATTTGCATTACATCACAAGGTGCCTATTATTCCAGTTGGAATTGTTGGAACTTTTAAAGTCTGGCCTAAACATTTAAAATTTCCTAAAATAAAAAAAATTGTAGAAATAAATATTGGCAAACCGATGACTTTCTTTGAACATTATGGCAAACAAGAAGATGATGAATTATGTTCAAATATAATGAAAAAAGTGATAAGAGAAATTGAGTTATTGTCTGGTAAGAAATATCAATATTATGAAAACAAATAAAATTCTTTTTGTAGATCTAGATGGAACCTTAATAGACTGCCAGACGCAAAAGGAGTTTTTGCATTTTTTGTATAAAAAAGGTGTAATAGCGTTAAATACGTATATTAGAATCTTATACTATTTTTTATTATATCGTTTAAACTTAATAAATAATTCTGAACGCTTATATGGAGAAGCCGTTGTTTGGTTGAAGAATATGAACGTAGATTTGATCAATTTATACGTAGATGAATTTTTTAATTTAGTAAGGCCGAAGATTTTTTTGAATAGTACTCGACTCATTGATCAATATAAAAATATGAATTATAAGGTGGTCTTATTGTCTAGTGGTGTTGATGCTGTGGTAAATAAGTTCGCATCATTTTTTTGTGTTGATGATTTAATATGCACGAAACTTGAAGTGATAAATGGGTTTTATAGTGGTAAAATTTCTGGCAGGGCAATTTATGGATATATTAAAGCTACATCTATGAAAGAGTATATAAATGAATTTAAAAATGATGTATATACTGTAGCTATCGCTGATCATGCAAGTGATATCCCATTACTTAGAAATGCGGATGAATCATATTTAGTTAATCCAACTAACAAATTGTTAAAATTAGCATCGGCTTATCAATTTGGTATAATTGAAATGAAATAATATATGAATTTGTTTTCTATATCATCAGTTATATTATGTCTTAGTGGTATTGTTTTTAGTTTTATAATATATAGGACGGACAGTAAAAACAAAATAAATAGGGCCTGGTTTTATTCATGTATCAGTTTTTCAATATGGGCATTAAGTTTGTCGGGCGTTACATTGGCAAAAACAATTGAAACTGCGTTTTTCTGGCAAAAAATTTTAGATGTATCCGCAATTTTTTTACCTTACTTGTACTTGGTATTCGTATTAAAATTATTAAAAATAGAGTGGAAATTCATTAAACGATTTCTATTTGTTTGTGTAATACTGTTAAGTATATTCAGTTTTACTAGTCAGTTTAAAATTGGCATGAAATATGAATACGATTTCTTTTGGGTAGATGCCGGTAAATATTATTTCATGTTCTTAGAATATTTTATATTTTATGCCATTTTGTGTATGGGACTGCTTTTTTATGGATATTTTAAATCGGAAAAAAATAGTGTTGCTCGATTTCAAATAAGAAATACAATCTTAGGAGGTATTATTGGTTATGGTGGAGGGGTTACAAATTTTTTTCCTCAGCTTTTTAGTATATATCCATATGGTAATTATCTTGTGATTCTTTATATAGTTGTCATGGTTTATGGTGTTTTAAGATATAAATTGCTAAGCGCTAAGGTTATAAGTGCACAAATTTTTTCAGTTTCTCTAATCCTAATTTCCTTGTTTAGTTTACTCAAGACAACCTCTACAGGAGACTGGCTAATAAATTTCTTAATTTTTGTCCTTGTTATAATCTTCAGTATATTTCTTAATAGTAGTGTTAAGCAGGAAATTAAATCTAGAGAAAAGGCTGAAATCCTCGCCTCCGATCTCGAGACCAGTAACAAGCACTTGGTGGACCTGAATAAACAAAAATCAGAATTCGTATCGTTTGCAACGCATCAGTTGAGAGCACCGCTTACAGCCATGAAAGGATATGCCTCACTTCTTCTTGAAGGTGATATGGGCAAGCTTGAACCTGAATCGAGAGTCGGTATTTCCAGGATATTCGAGGCTTCGAAGACACTCGCTAGCATTGTTGAAGATTACCTGAATTTGACTCGAATTGAACTCGGTTCCATGAAATATGCCTTCGATGCCGTAGATCTGAGATTACTTATCGAGAATGTTCTTGCTGAATTGAAACCATCAATTGATGAGAAGACAGAGGTCAAGTTTGCATATGATTATGAGCGTATAGGCAGTACATATCGCATTACGGCTGATAAAGAGAAATTGAAACAAGTTATATCAAACATTATTGATAATGCATTGAAATATACACCGAGCGGAAAAGTTTCAGTGTATTTGGGTTTTGATAGATCGAAACATCGATTTATTTTGACTGTAGAGGATACAGGTATAGGTATATCAAAAGATATATTACCGAGATTATTTATGAAATTTAGTCGTGCAGATAATGCCAATATGACAAATATTAAGGGCACAGGCTTGGGCCTCTATGTCGCTAGAGAAATTATGAATGCGCACGGTGGTACTATTGATGCAAAATCAGAAGGTGAGGGGAAGGGGTCGAAATTTATCCTAGAATTTGAACCTTTGGTAACAGCATAAACCAGCCATAGACGGTTGTGCGCTCCATGGTTTCGTCCAGTGGAGCGCGGGTTAATCGTCGTGATGCCAACGCTCGTCTTCTTCCCGCTCCTTTTCTTCAAGAGCTGAAGCGACGTGATTGGCCCAATTGTTGCCACCTACATTTTTGTGTCTGACCGGCGACATCTTGTTACTTCCGTGGGAGGATCGAAACTCTTCTTGCATTCTTTTTATAATTTCAGCTGGATCCTCATAGGGTTGTTCAGGTTTCATTTGTCCATGATTGTACGCTACTTAGTTTTTTTGTCAAATGTGGATAAACTACAATTTATGTTGCATAAAAACTATTTATATATGTTACAATTATGTTAAATATATCTAAATAAATAAAAAAATGAAATTAAAAAACCACATTTATTCATATGTAACTATATTACTATTTGCATTCATTACGATATTTTCAGTGAATACAAAAACAGCCTCAGCTCTCACGGTTGCAAACGTTATGGGTTATGCTTGGTCCTCCAACATCGGTTGGATTAGTTTCAGTTCTGATAATATAACCTTAGGTCCGACTCCAACGCCAACATCAGGTGGCTCTGCCCCAACTCCATACCAAGTAAAAGTCAGAGCTTCTGGAACTACCGGCATCTTCGAAGGTTATGCATGGTCGTCCAACATTGGTTGGATTAGTTTCAATTCTGCAGATATCGTGGCTGCTGGTTGTTCATCGTCTGCTAGTGATGTCGCCACCATAAAAGATTTCAAAACAGGAGAGATCGCTGGATGGGCAGTGGCTCTTGCTGGTTCTGGTAGAACTGATGGCTGGGATGGATGTATCAAACTTGCAGGCACCAATCATCTTTCATTGAATACGGCAACAGCTCTTATTAACGGTACTAGATATAACATCGGTGGCGTTCGCTATGATCCTGCAAGCGGCACCATAAAAGGTTTTGCATGGGGAGGTAATGTCGTTGGTTGGGTCAATTTTGATACTTCTTCCGTGATAAATACAGAAACAGTCAAATGTAAAGATTGCGTGAAGATTCAGCCTATTGCGTTTTCAGCCACATGTACAACATCATCTAGTGTTTCAGGCGTAGCTCCATTGTCTGTTACTTTTTCAGCCAATCCAAATCCTAGTTCAGGTTCCTATTCTTATTCTTGGTATCTTATAGGCCAGAATTCAATAGCTCCAGGAAATACATCTACAATTTCATTTACTTATAGCACGCCAGGTACTTATAATCCGATTGTTCTCGTGGCAGATACTGCTGTAGATCCAACTAATCAATATGCTGCCGCTTGTCCTACAATTACCGTTACAGCTCCACCTGCTACTCAAACACTTAATCTTTACTTGGTCCCGAATGTTTCCAGTCCAACTGCTGCTCCAAATACAACTCAGCTTTCAAGTGCCAGAAGTGCACCTGCTGATAACATCATAACTATGAGAAGGGGAAGTGTGGCGCTCATGGGGTTGGATGTTGCGGGGTATTCGGATTGTATTCCATTTAATGCCGGTGGAGTAACCAGTTGGAACAAAATTTTTCCCGATCAAAATGTTGACGAACTAATTACGAACGATTTGCAAAATGGTAAATTCGTAAGCATTGATACTTCAAAAGTATCTTCAGGTATCGTATATACTGCGCGTATAATATGTGTGGAAGATTCGACAATGCAATCAAAATTTGACTATGTTAATTTTAAAGTAACCTCGTCCGGATTAAAAGAATTTTGATTCATATTGCAGTAAGCAAAAAGGCTCGACCAGTGGTCGAGCCTCGCGAAATGGAGCATGGGTAGGTTTGTTTACCTTCCCATCAGATGACCCCGCTGGGCGTTTGAAAGCCCCACAGGGGTAACCTTGAAAAACCTGAGAGTTTCCGGTTTCTCGACCAACAACTTCCACTGGTTCGACGTGCTTGCGCTCGTCATGCCATAACCCTCGAGGCTCCATTCTCGAAGATTAGTTGTCGATTCGACGATGAACCCTTGAAAAGGATCGCCTTTTACAATCACGGCGATTCCCTCTAGAGATTTGACGATACCACTTTTGGGCTTTTCGAACTCAATCTCGAGCCCAGTGTTGCCATTGAACTTGTGGTACCGATCATTCTCCTGTACGAAGATGGTAATCTTGTACACACTGCCGCAGGCAAATTCCCGACTAGTCCGCAGGTATTTCTCACCCACGATTTGGAGGTTTGTAGTCCCATCCAAGGAGTCGTAGTTTGTAATAACGACTCCACTTTGGTCGGAAACGATCATTCGTGCCCACGTGATTCCTGGCAAGGCCAGGATACTGAGATTCTCCTCAAGCCTCGGCGTGATCTCGCGCAAGACCTGTGGAATTGTGTAGTCGTTGCCGGCCTTGTCGTACTTAAACGTCGTAGCCGACTGAAACGAGACGGGGTTGTCGACATCAACATCGGCCATCCCTGCCACGATCGTCAGGGGAAGTTCTTTGTTGACCGTATTTGTTTTCAACCCACTCTCTGCGACTTTGACGGCGTTTAACCGTACCTTGTCGCAGAGATCGGCGAATCCCTTGATGGCATAGTAGTCGTAGGAAGACTTTCCCACAACCTTGCCATTTTGGAACATGGACACCCTAACAAAGTATACGTTAGAGGCCCAGTAGTCCTTCACCCAACTTTCCTCGCCCATTACGAGCCGAAGCGGAGTGACACCGTCTGCGAGCATCGTTCCCGAAAGAACGATGAAGGCGGTTACGAGGGCCGCCAGCCCTTTGGTCATGATCTTCATCGTCTTTCTTTCTCTCCCATCGCTGGGAGTTAGATTTTGTGGTTCCGACGTCTTCCGACATCGTCGAATCCGTACGGCAACCATACCGTACTTCTTCAGGTTCTTCAGTTTTGAAAGAACCACCTTTCGACACTATTTTAACATACATAAAGATAAAATGCAAGCAAGGGTATTTATCCACAATAAGCCTTAACAAGGCCTTGTCTCTATGGTTTAGTTTTATTGAGCCAAAACCTCCTCCACCGCCTTTTTAACATCACCACCATCGGCTTTGGATGATAGTTCTTTCATCATCATGCCCACTATTTTGCCACTAGATTTGGGGTCGATAGGTCCAGCGGATTTCATTGAAGAGACTTTTTCTTTGACTATGCGTAACACTTCTTCATAAGACATTTGTGCAGGCATGAATGTTTCTAGGATTGCGAGCTCGGCTTTTTCTTTTTGTACCAGATCTTGTCTGCCGCCTTTTTCGAATTGATCAATAGAATCTTTTCTTTGTTTTATGCTTTTCTTTATTAGAGCGAGAACTTTTTCATCGGGCAGGAATTCATCGCTGGATTTGAGTACGATGAGTTCATTCATGAATAAAGCATTCAAGCCTCGCAAAACATCGAGTCTCACTTGATCTCTCGACCTCATGGCATCTTTGATAAGTTCTTTGATTTGTTTATGCATATGTTTGTTTTTATATCTAAATACTAACATTTTTTGCAATTATTGTTATACTAGAGTTATGCAGACAATACTCATCGTATTAGTTTTTGTTGCTGTTGTCGTTAACATAGCCATTGCCTTTGGCTTTATTAGACGTGATAGGAAACACAATACAGACGATACCAAAGGTGACGATCAAGGCCTTAGACTTATTCTCGAACAAGTCAATGATTTGGGCAGAAATGTTGAACGCAAAATGTCTGATCTTGTGAGAACAGTTGATACCAAGATCTCTGATTCCAATCGAACAGTCCAAGAATCCATGCGCACACAACTAAGCGAGTCTGCTAGTCTCATCAAAGAAGTCACTCAAGGCTTGGTCAAACTAGACGAAACCAATAAACAAGTAGTTTCTTTTGCTGATCAGTTACAGAATCTTCAAGACATACTGAAGAATCCGAAACACCGAGGTATTCTCGGAGAATATTATTTGGAAACATTGCTTAGAAATGTTTTGGCCCCAGGACAATATTCTATGCAATATGCTTTCGCAAATGGTGAAATAGTCGATGCTGTAATCTTCGTAAAAGACAAAGTCATACCAGTTGATTCCAAATTTTCTCTCGAGAATTACAACAAATTAGCAGAGGAGAAAAATCCTGCCGAGAAAGAAAAGCTCGAGAAATTATTCGTAAATGATCTCAAGAATCGTATTCAAGAAACTTCGAAATATATAAGACCAGAAGAGGGAACACTCGAGTTTGCATTCATGTTTATACCGCATGAAGCTATATATTATGATCTTTTGGTCAACAAAATTGGCGCCATTACAGAAGAGACAGACAATTTGATACAAAGAGCTGCAAGTAAGTACAAAGTTATAATTGTTTCTCCGACTTCATTCTTGGCATATTTGCAAACTGTTCTTCAAGGTCTCAAGGCTATGCAGATCGAGGAAACAGCAAAAGATATTATAAAGCGAGTTTCTGAACTTGGTATTCATCTCAAGAAATATGAGGAATATCATACGAGATTGGGCACTACTTTGGGTACGGTTGTCAATCATTACAATGGCTCGAGCAAAGAATTGAAGAAGATAGATAAGGACGTGCTTAGAATTACCGGTTCAAGCCCGGAAATAGACGTTCCTATACTAGATAGGCCTGAAGAGGTTGCATAACCTTAATATTCGTGTATAATAGGCTTTACTTATGGAATTTGCAGTTATACAAACAGGAGGTAAGCAATATACAGTCTCAAAGGGCGATGTTGTTGTTATTGAGAAGATAAAAGGTGACTTCAAAGTCGGAGACAAGGTTGTTTTCGACAAAGTCCTTCTTGTTGATGATGGCAAAGACACAACTATTGGTACTCCTTACATAAAAGACGCTTCAGTCAAGGCAACTATTACTGATATCGGCAGACATGACAAGGTTGTCGTTGTTCACTACAAACAAAAGAGTCGTTATTTCAAGAAAAATGGTCATCGTCAACCTTTCTTCAAGGTCAAGATAGATTCTCTCAAATAATATTTCGTAGTTTTTATTTTCGGTTTTCTAAGGCACTTCTCAGTGTCTCTGGATCAGCATATTCAATCTCTGCGCCAGTAGAAAGCCCTCGACCCAAAATTGATATTTTCATATTTCGGTGAGTATTCTCCAAAACCTTTTGAATAGATTCTTTTATGATAGTACAAGTGTGCTCACCATCGGGAGTCGTACTCATAGACAGAATAACCTCAACGATGCTCTGATTGGCATTTATATGTTCAAGTAGTTTGAATAGTCTGATTCTTTTGTCTGGTTCTTTGTCTAGAATGGGTACAACCCCACCGACAATGAAATACAAACCGTCATAGACGGCGCTTTTTTCTATTGATTCAAAATCCGACTCTGTGCTGACAACCATGAGTTTGCTCGAATCTCGATTTGTATTTGAACAGACATTACATAGTCCTGAATTAGAAATTTTTTCACTGGCGTCAATGAATATTCTCTGGCATGAATTGCATTGTTTGGCTGATTTTTTTAGTTCTGATAACAGGCTTACCAATTCTTGCGAGAATGAATTGGGTCTAGATAATATGAAATGAACAAATCGTTTCGCTTGGCGCGGACCGATGCCAGGGAATGAAGAAAAAATTTGTTCTAATTTGCGCAACGAGTCCATTTTATTTTGATTCGAATTCTCCGAAATCGGCCTTGTCTATGCTGAGGAATGTTGTCTTCTTGCTATCAAAGTATAGTTTGACGGTGCCAGTCGGACCATTTCTGTGTTTTTCAATGAGTAGTTCGGCTTCTTCTTTGCGTCCGCCACCTTCTTGGTCTGGTTCTCGGTGAATAAAGATAACCAGATCAGCGTCCTGTTCGATAGAGCCAGAATCACGCAAGTCAGAGAGTCGAGGTTTGCCACCACGTTGCTCTACAGCACGGCTTAGCTGTGACAAAGCTAACACTGGAACTTCGAGTTCGCGAGCGAGATTCTTGAGAGAACGGGATATTTCTGTAACTTGCTGGACTAAATTATCACTGCCACGGGTGTTGGTAGGAACCATGAGCTGTAGATAGTCCACAACTATGAGTCCAAGGCCTTTTTCGTTTTTGAGGCGTCTTGCTACTGAACGCATTTTGAGAATATTGTTACCCGCCTGATCATCAATGTATATGGGAGCATCAGAAAGCTTGCCTATAGCCTCACCAATCGCTTTAAAATCGTGTTCAACGGACAAATTGTGGCCAGTACGGAGCTTCCATGCGTCGACTTGGGATTCGGCTGATAGCATGCGGTCTACGAGTTGCTGGGCGCTCATTTCTAGGGAAAATATCGCAGTCGGAACACGGTGATTGATAGCGGCCTTGCGTACAATATCAAGGGCAAGAGAAGTTTTACCCATAGAAGGTCTTGCGGCCAAAATGATAAGGTCGGATTTTTGGAGGCCAGAAAGTTTGTTGTCTAGATCTGTGAATCCAGTCGGCACTCCACGAAGTTGATCTTTTGTTTTGTGTAGATGATCAAGTCTTTCCCATGCTTCACCCAAAGCGTCTTTTAGGGCTATGAATTTGTTGGAACCTGTTTTGTTTGTCACAGAGTACAGTGATTTTTCGGCTTTCTCGAGAATGTCGTGCAGATCGGCCTCTTCGTCATAACCCAAGCTCATTATGTTTTCTGCGGAACGAAGGAGTTCGCGCATTATGTGCTTTTTCTCAACAATATCTGCATAGTGATCTGCATTTGTTGAAGAGGGGACTGTATTTATGAGTTCTGATAGATATGTCATGCCGCCGACTTGGTCTAGGAGATTTTTTTCTTTGAGCCTAGAAGAAACAGAAAGTATGTCGATAGGGGAATTCTTGGAGTGAAGTTCGAACAATACTGACCAGACCATTTTGTTTGGACTGGAATAGAAAACTGATTCATTGATCCTGTCTGATATATCATGCATGACTTCTCCTCGAATCATGACAGATCCAAGAAGAGCCTTTTCTGCTTCTACACTATGCGGAGGTATTTTCAGGTCTTTATTTTTGAAATATGGTGACGAGATATTATTCATGTAGATATTGTAGCACGCATAAAATTTCGCAAATCAAAGTAAAACAAAAAAGGGTGGAAAACGTGGGGAAAAAGTAAAGTCTTTAATAAATCTTTAGGAAAAATTTATAAAATCTTTAACTGCAACTTGATAATGTGTATGTGTAAAGTATTACAAATTAATTAATAATTACATGTCATTAGAACCAAAAGATTTGGAATTAGTAGAAAGAATTGTTTATAAAAATGCCGATGATATTGCCGTGTCAATATCGAGAAGCTTCGAGCGTTTGGAGGAACGATTAGATGGTGCAGAATCACGTATATATTCTAGGATATCTGATCTAGAAAATTACGTAGACAACATGAAGCAAGAACTTATAGATATGGTCGCAGATTTCAAGGATGAGATGAGAGCAATGAGAGTTGTACAAGAAGAAGAGTACGAAGAGGCTTGATTACTTCCTGACTATTATTACACCTTGAGAACTATCTCTTATTTCGAAACCTCTATCTTCTATTTCTTGTCTTAAGGCGTCTGCTTTGTCCCATTCTTTGTTTTTTCGAGCTTCTTCACGCGCTTCACTTAGTGCTGTTATTTCTTCAGGTACTTTCTCAATTTCTGATTGAGTATTGGATACCGACATTTTCTCAAGATCTAGTCCGAGCACGCGGTCGAAATCTATAATAGTGGCTCTTTTGTCAGCATCTGAATGTTTTGAATCTTTGATTATTTCCCAGATCAGAGCCAAAGCTTTCGCGGTATCCAAATCATCGTTTATATATTCTAGGAATTGATCTCTGTATTCTGTGATCACCTTTCCATTCTCTGGATATGAAGAGACAATGCCTATCAGTCTGATCAATGCTGTCTGAGATGCGCGAACTGCATCATATGAGAAATTAATTGGCGATCTATAGTGGGCGGTCAGTAGCCAGTATCTGTATGATAGGGGAGAGATTTTCTCATCTTCTCTAAGTGTTTCAATTGTGATGAAATTGTTTGCTGACTTTGCCATTTTGCCGTCATTTATATTTACGAATGCATTGTGCATCCATATGTTTGCAAGAGGTTTGTCATATGCGGCTTGTGATTGTGCAATTTCATTGTTGTGATGTACGGGAATATGATCTATTCCACCTGTATGAATATCGAAAGGTTGACCCAAGTATTTTTTTGCCATAGCTGAACACTCTATGTGCCATCCAGGGAAACCTTTGCCCCAAGGGCTTTCCCAGCCGATTTTATTATCGAATTTCCAAAGAATAAAATCCAGATGATTTTTTTTGCCAGAAATTGGTTTGACTCTTGCGAATTCTTCATTCCATTTGAGTTTATCTTTGCCGCCTACAATTGCACCATATTCAGAGAATTTATCAGTATCGAAATATATGCCGTTTTCTGCTTTGTAAGTGAAGCCGTTTTGCTCTAGTTTTCCTATTAATTCTATGTCTTCTGTTATGTGCTCACTGGCTCTCGGGAAATAATGTGGAGTCTCGATCTTGAGTTCATTCAGGTCTGATTTGAAAATTTCGAAATATTTTGTTGCCAAATCATACATGGCCTCCATGGAAAGAGGCTTATTTTCTCTGATCAAAGCTTTTGTCATTTTGTCTTCACCTAGATCTCCATCGCTTACAAGGTGTCCAATGTCAGTAATATTTATAACTTGCTTGATCTTATAGTTATTGAACTCCATAACTCTGCGCAAAGTATCAGCGAAAACATATGATCTCAAATTGCCTATATGAGCTCGGTCGTACACTGTTGGTCCGCAATGATACATATAAACTGCACCTTTGTGTATAGGCTCAAAGACTTCTGTTTTTCTCGAAAGAGTATTGTAGAGTTTTATGGACATTTTGGAATTTAGTTGACCCAGCGCTTCTTCTTGAAAACCCACCAAATACATACTGCTACCAAGGCCATGATGAACATTATTACGCCCCAGCCGCTCGGACTTTCAATAAACGGCACTTTGCTCGCTGGAATAGTGAATATGGCTGCAATGAATGTTAAAGGGTAGAAAATAAAAGCAACCAAAGTCAGAACTTTGATGATTTCGTTTTGTTTGGTGTCTAGAAGGGAATTGTTTGTTTCTCGCAAATCTATGAGAAGTTCGGATGAATTTGTGATCAATTCACGGGTTCTGTTGAACTCATTTTCTATGTCTTTTATGTAGGTTTCGAAATCCTTATCGAAAACAGGATGATCTGCGTGTGTAAGCATATCTATCCACACATCTCTGTGAACTCTGGCTGTTTGCTTGAAGTCTATCAATTCACGACTAATATATGACAAAACTTCAACCATCTTTCTTTCATCTCCATTGAATATTCTCGTTTCAGAACTTACTAGAGCGTCCTCAATATTCTTCAGGTCGTCTCGCATACCTTGGTAAAATCTTTTGACCATGAAGTAGAAAAGTTTGCACGCGCTCTCTGTTCTTTCTTCTTTGCTCAATATATTGTTGGCCTCGAAAATTTTGGAGAAATATTCGAGCTGATCTACAGCCTCGTATCTGGAAGTAATAAGAAAATTCTTGCCGATAACGAAGTCTATTTCTCGTTCTGAAATTATATAATCTCCGCTTTCATTCTTGGTGCGAACTGGCAAGGTAAGTACAACCAATACATAGTCCTTGAAGAAATTGATTTTGGCCATAGAAGTAGAATTTTTGAGTTCTTCTCCTACCAGCGAGTGCAAATTGTATCTTTGTAATACTGAAGAAATTTCAGAGTCGTCTGGAGATTCCATGTCTATCCAAACTACTCCTTTGGAGGAATGTGTTTTTGTCATGACCATATTATATCTATATGCGTCCAGAATGACAATCATATCGGCATATGTAATAATGGTTGCATGAAATATGAAGACAAAAAACTTTCGCTTTTGCTCGTCGGCTTGCCACTTATCATAGTTGCTTTCTTTCTAGGCATGTATTACGGCAAAGAAAACAAAACCATTACAAATGGCGTAGAATTAACCAATTCAGATATTGTTACTGTCGATCAATTCGCCAATTATTGGCGTGCTTGGAAAATTCTAGACGATAAATATGTTTCTTCTGCCAGCACTACTCCACAAGACAAGATCTGGGGTTCTATCAAGGGCTTAGCTTCTTCGTATGGGGATCCATATACAGTATTTTTCCCTCCTGTTGAGGCCAAAATGTTCCAAGAAGACATATCAGGCAATTTCGAGGGTGTTGGTATGGAGCTTGGTATCAAAAACAATCAGCTTACAGTCGTTGCGCCTATCAAGAATAGTCCTGCTTGGAAGGCGGGCGTTAAGGCGGGAGACATAATAGTCAAGATCAACGACAAGAGCGCATACGACATGCCGGTTGATCAAGCAGTCAAACTCATTCGTGGCGCAAAGGGTACTGTCGTTAAGATTACATTCTTGCCAGTAGGTACGACGAAACAAATAGAGCGTTCACTTACTCGTGATGTTATTGATATCCCCACTTTGGAAACATCTTCAAAGCCAGGTGGTATATTCGTTATCAAACTATACAGCTTCACTGCTCAATCACCATTTCTATTTAGAAATGCTTTGAGAGACTTCGTACTTTCTGGTAATAACAAACTAATTCTTGATTTGCGCGGTAACCCAGGAGGTTATCTGGATGCAGCTTGGGATATGGCTTCTTGGTTCTTGCCGGCAGGGGATATAGTTGTTACTGAAGATTTCGGTAATAAGCAATCTTCCAAGGTATATAGGAGTAAGGGTTACAACATCTTTGGTTCCAAGCTCAAAATGATAATACTAGTTGATTCTGGTTCTGCTTCTGCCTCAGAGATTCTGGCCGGTGCTTTGAGTGAGCAAGGTGTGGCTAAACTTGTTGGTACCAAGACGTTCGGCAAGGGTTCAGTCCAAGAATTAGTCAGCCTTACATCTGATACTTCTCTCAAGATAACTATCGCTCGTTGGCTCACTCCGAAAGGTCACAATTTGTCTCATGATGGCTTGGTACCTGATGTAGTTGTGCCAGTCAATGACAAAGATGTTACCAAGGATGTCCAATTAGACAAAGCAGTTGAAATTTTAAGCAAATAAGATAATATCGAAGTATTAAACATAATATTCAAAAACATGAAGATAATTTTACTGAAAGATGTTGCGAAATTAGGAAGGAAATATGACGTCAAAGACGTGAATGAAGGCCATGCATTGAATTTCCTCATACCTCAAGGCTATGCGGTTTCTGCCACTCCTTCTGCTTTGAAGAAGTTAGAGACAGATAAGGTTAAAACAGAGATGGAAAGGCGTGTTCAAGAGGAACTATTAGCTAAGAATTTGAAAGAAATAGAAAATGTAACTTTGCAATTTGTTGGTAAAGCCAATGAAAAAGGTCATTTATTTGCTGGTATTCATGTAACAGAGATCGTTTCAGAATTGTCCAAGCAATTCAGATTGAATATTGATCCCTCCATTGTTGTATTGGAACACCCTATAAAAGAGGTTGGGGAACACACCGTCGAAATCAAGAATGGTAATAAGAATGTAAAACTCAATATTGTTATAAAAGGGGAGTAGTATAAACAAAAAACCCCTCGACAAGCTCGAGGGGTTTTTTGTTTGTTGATTTATTATTTTACGTGAACAATCTTCTTTCTGTCTATGTCATTATTGAAACTTGTCTTTCTTTTTGTCGAGAATTCGACTACGCCGTTCTTGAGAGCAAAAAGCGTATAGTCTTTACCTGTTCCTACGTTCTTGCCAGGTAGAACTGTTGTGCCTCGTTGGCGAACTATGATCTGTCCAACTGTGATTTTCTGGCCATGATTAATCTTAACTCCAAGATATTTTGGGTTTGAATCTCTTCCGTTTTTGGTTGTACCTGCCGCTTTCTTATGTGCCATATAAGTAAAATATGATTGTTAGTGACTGAAAGCATAACATTTGCAATGAAATTATGCAAGGTGGTGTACTATTGCATTAAATCGATATTTCTCTCAAGACTCACAACATTTATGTTTTGAATCTAGTTGAGTGCCCCACATTGCTGTGAGGCCGAGATTACTTCAATCTCGAAAGTGATTGGGTTAACTTCCAGTTGACGCTCTCGTCGCCTTGTCTTTTGCGAGTTCAGCCGCTGCTTGCCTGTAGATTTCTCCTTTATCGAGCGTCAAACCGAAGTCAATCGTGGCTGTGTTCCAGATTCGATCAAATGCGTTCTCGCAATGTCCGATCCAGTTGCCAGCGTGAATCACGCTGTGGCGAGCCACATTCGGTACGACCCTAATTGACTCGAATTCGTCTTGTGCTGCGAGAACTCTGTAGGCAGCACTGATGAGTCGTTGCGAGACCGTCGATTCACCGAGTCCGTCCCAGTAGGGATTTCCTTGACCGAGGAAGTTGAGCGAACCAACTGACTCACGGAGTCGGGCGAACATTTCTTCGCAGGTCTCGACTTTTTCCCTTGCGGCTTGGTTTTTGTTTTCTAAACGATCAAGCCATTTGAGACACGCAAACGACATGGAGCCAATCACTACGACCCAAGGAACGCCATAGGTGCCGTGGGAAGTAATAGCAATTACCAACATTGCCGCGGTGAGACCGTAAAGCAATAATAGGATACGGTTGCTTTTTTTACAGTTTCGACTAACCTGATTAATAGCTACGTTTCTTTCTTGCGCGGCCTTAATCAAGCTGTGACCCTGGTTCACCTTGTTCTCCCACTTCAAGCGGAGACTCTCCGAGACGACACGCATCAAGCACTCGATTTCTTCGTTACTAATTTTCATGGATCTTTCTTTCAATGCCATTTTAGACCATGGGGTTGTAGCCCATCTCTACAAGCTTGTGACCTGTAGAAATACTTCATGCAGTCTAGAACAGTTGGCGGCTATTCTTACATAATTATACTATACATGTGTCGACAATGTCAATATTATGTACAGTTAACCATATGGGGTGATGTTCGATTAACCTTTTGGTATAATAATAATAAATCACGCGTGTTCATATAAAAAGAAGAGGCCAGAGGTTAGTCCGGCTTCTCTGTGTATTCGGTTCCTTAGTTACTCTTCACGAGACAATCCGAAGTCGCGACGTCGCTTGTTTCTGCGCATCTCAGTGACCGAATCGCTTATGCCCGCTACTTCGCTGAATCCACCTCTACAAAGGTGGTGTTGCTCGTGCGGAGGGCCATGATGGTGCCAACACCTTTTTTCATCGGTAAGCGCCGCTGAAGAAATTATTTCGAGGTGTTTCCGGGTGGGCTTAAGCCCCTCGAGATAAAGACCTATTAAATGTTTTAGCATATTTTCATGATTATAGTACTATGAATAAGTATAGTATGTCAACTTTTGGTAATAAAACATTCTGTATGTAATTAATACGTATAATGCATCGTCTCGTCATAATTTAAGAGTCATTTCTACCAATCCAGTCCTCATTTTTTGCAGTATGGTCATAATAAATGGCTTAAAATAAGGGTATTTTGGGTCAAAAATATGGCTCTATATAAGGGTTTTGGGGGTGTAGACCCATTGACAGGGAAGTGCAAATCTGCTACACTTATTGCACAATGAGTTAGTGAGCGTCATGCTTACAAAACTCGTTTTTAATTTATGACAGAACTTACAACTGGTGTAGTGTTCCTTATGTCTTCGCTATATGGTGCCGGTCAAGTAAATGCTACAGCAAATGCCACCGTTATTCCTACAGCAACAGACAAACAGGGCATTGAATCTGTTACAGAAAAGGACTTCAATGATTCGAAAGTAGTTGAACAGTACGTTAAAAAAGAATATGCAAGCGAACCTCTTCTTATAGAAATTGCCAGATGTGAATCTACTTTCCGTCAGTATGACAAGGATGGTACGGTTATACGTGGTAAGGTCAATAAGAACGACGTTGGCATAATGCAAATTAACGAAAAGTATCACGGCGAGACAGCGGCCAATCATGGTTATGATATATATACCGTGAAGGGTAATCTAGACTTCGCCAAATACCTTTATGAGAAATATGGTGCTTCACCATGGTCAGCTTCGGCCAAATGTTGGTCAGGAGGTGATGTTGCGATGAAGTAATCACTTCTCAAGGTATTGCATACACTCAACTAATATAACCAAAAAACCCGCAGAGAGATCTGTGGGTTTTTTGGTGTGTACTTGGCTGTAGAAACGTTAGCAACCATGCACATTTAGCAAGCAGAGGAGGGTGTGACATTTTCTAGTTGTTTTTTATTCATGAATAGAATTATACAATATCTTCAAGTAACTTCTTAGCAACATCCCACTTAGGAGATTTGTGTTCATTCATGTATTTTGCGAGTAATTCCTGAGATTCTTTTCGAAATAATTCCACCACTTCTATTTCGGGGAATATCTCCTTATATCCAACAGGTAATGCTTTTTTATCAATTGCTTTTATTGAACCTGTGAAATTATCCGGCAAAGCATACACAATTTAAGAACTAGAACAACATATCCTTTTTGTTTATTTTGCATAATATTTATTTAAATGTTGAATAAATTATATTGATTAATCCTGAAAAAATGACAAGAAAAGCGACAATTACTAATGGACAGAAGAAGCTCCACCACATCCGCTTTTTATCCTTCTTTTTAAGGATTGGATCATCTTGATCCGATGCCTTTACAGCAAAAACAATACCGAGAATTATTCCGATTGGAAGCAACAAAGCGAGTGATAATCCTATACCTGTGTATGTAATTACATTGATTATTGGCATCATGATATTTACTGTGAACCTCGCAATTTTGCCTGATACTGGATTGCGGCCAACTTACAGATTTGTTGCGCCTTGTTGTTATCACTAACTAGATCACAACGGTTAAAAACAGCGTAACAAGTGACTTTTCCTTTGTCTCCATTCATGAGCGAACATGTATTTACGTCTAACGGTCGTGAATCCGAAAGAAGAGGTGTGCTAGTGCCTATTAGGTTAGGATTGCTCGAAAGTGTAATTATAAATATAAGACATTTATTTTGTTGATCAGCAGATAAAGACTGACAATAAGCCAAGGCCTGGTCAGTAGTCTTTCCTTGGAGTGTTTTCATAAGCTGGACTGTCTGCTTTCCTTCAGAAATACCTTTAGAAATTCCAGTACCCAATCCGATAACTAAAGGACCGATAATGCCAAGAATGAGTAAAATTACTACGATAACGACAAAATGTTTGTCGACTTTCTTGATCGACAGATTCTCTCGATCAATTGATCCGGTAACAAAGTAGTCTTTAATTTTGAGAAAATACCACAAAATTACGGCGTCAATCAGAATTGAAAAAATATTTGAGGAAATAGTCTGATATGGAATAAAGATGAAAACTACTGACAAAATCAGATCTATTGTTAATAGTGCCATTACAACACGATACAAAGATTGACCCGGTCTTCGGATAGTAATAAATAACAGGATATAGAAGACTAAGCCGAATATTTCGTACCCGATATGGAGAGGTGTGATTATTCCCGAAATACCCCATGAGCTACTTACTGCAATGACTCCGACAAACCCGACTATTGCCAGAATAGCTGCAATTATTGTTAAGACCTGTAATAATTTTAGTCCCAATGTCAATCTATTTTTTGGTTTCATATTAATAATTATTTTTTAATAAAATACTCAAAACTTTTGCTATATATCTTCGCAAACCGCTGGAGCTCAACAATATCAACTTTCTGTTGCCCGGATTCAATATTTGAAATATGCGATTGTGGTCGTCTTATATACTTAGCAAATTCAAATGGACTTGACCATAATAGTACAATGGTCTATCCAAATTATCAATATTCAAAGGTTATGACACGTCAATTGGTTGTAGGGGAGTGTGCAGGAGGCCTTTGGCTGGTATTCGATCTTTTCTGAATCCATGAATTCGATATCAAGGAGTGGGGTTCTGATCGTTATCGGTTTCTTGAGACCTGGGGAAGTGAAGATGAAGAATAAGGAGGGAACAGAACTCGAACTAGCAAATTTTAACGACTTTTAATGTTGGTAGGGAGGCCCTTACTAGCCGGGCTTTGCTCTCAAACCTCTGGGCCTATTGTATGTCGCACAATATATCTTTTGCGACGTTTACAGCGTTTTAAATACTGATTTCGCGCGGGTCTACCCTGCTGGAGGATTTTTTTATTAGTTTTGAATTTGTCGAATCGGAGGCAATGTCGGAGCGTTTGATCTTATACTGTCTGGCTCCCCATTCTTGATCTTGGTCAGGTTCTCTATCGCTGGTTGCCATATAAGCGGTATAAAAACTTTGTTCCAAACATAATCAGCGGGCTTTTTCAAATATCCATTCCAAGTATTCACGACTAGGCTTTTGACGTATCCGAAGTTATCCTTGCCTGTTGGTGAATTGACTATGTTTCTAAGGTTGAGTCCGAAGTAACTTAAAATCAATAATGCAACGACAATTATTAAAATAGTTTTTATGAGACCTTGATTATATGTTTTATATTTCATGATTATATTTTAACTCTAAAATCAATTCTTGAATATGTCTAATGTGAACATTTATATCACTTAAACGACAAAATATAATTTTTTAAAGATAAGAAAGCGGATTTAGATACGCCTTGAAGTCAGCTACTGGCAAACGTACTCCACGACAGTTACGACTATTTGTCAACTTAACAACTTCTATACCTTGTGAAGCATAAACTCCAAAGTGAAGATGAGGGCCTGTGGTGTATCCGGTATTACCACTATAGCCTATGATTTGACCAGTAGAGACAGACTGGCCTTCGGATACAGACTGCAGCGATAGATGAGCGTAAAGAGTACTAAGACCATTCGGGTGCTGTATGAGAACCCATTTGCCATATGAGTAACAGGTTCTAACCGTGCCAGTATTGCCTACCCCTACGACAGTACCAAGAAGCGCTGATTTGACAGGGGTGCCGACAGAAGCGCGCAAATCAATACCATTATGACCTTTACCATTATAGACTTGGGCATTTGCAGTAGCGAAGTCAGTATTGCCGAAATATTGCGTTATAGTTACAGCATCCAAAGGCCACGACAGAACACCTGAACCAGTTTTGGGTAGTTTCGATGTATCAATCATAATTTTGAGTTGAGATTCGAAATCGAGAATTTCCTTTTCGATCGATTGTTTCAGTTCTTGCTTATTGGCCAGTATTCTCTGATATTCAGCTTCTGATTGTTTGGTTTCATTCAGGAGTTGATTCTTTTCATTGGTAGCGCTTTTGACCAAATCTCTTTGATTGTTCAATTCATTCTTGAGAGCGATGAGGTCATTTTTAGCTTTTTCACTGGCTTTCTTATTGGCTTCCAAGTCGAGTTTGATATTGTTCAAAGTATTTATGCGATCATAAAGTCTTCCTTGAAGAGAGTTTAGTTTTTCCATGCTGGACAAAGTTTCAGCTATAGAATTGTTACTAAGAACTTTTTCTATAAGACTGTTGTTATCTGTCTTGTATATTTCTTTGAAGACATTATCGATAATTCTTTTGTCGTCTGAAATATCATCTTCCTTTGAATGAATCTGAGAATTGAGGTTTGAGATTTCGTAGTTTTTATTCTCGATTTTATTCTCGGTGATTTTTATGTCGGCTTCGAATTTCTTCCTTGTAAGATCCAATGACTTGATGGCCGATTTGAGAGAATTGGCTTGTTGTCCCAAATCATCTATTTGATTCTGGTATGACTTGATCTCTTTCTCGAGATTTGCGATATCTTGATTACGTTTCTCGATTTGTTTCTGGATTTGATCGATGGTATCTGCCCTGCTGGTTGTAGTTGCAAAACAAAAAATCGCAGTGATAATGAGTAAACTGGATATTGCGGGTATTATGTTTCTTCTTTGAAACATTGTTTTATTTGTTTTCGAGTTTTGATATGGCGTGCCTGATCCTCTTCATTGTCTCTGACTTGCCAAGAATGAAGGCCGATATGAATGGGTCTGGGGATTTGTCCAATCCTGTTATGGCATAGCGCATCGGCCAAAGAACATCACCCTTGCCTTTCTCTTCTACATAAGCCCACAGTAAAGATTTGATATGATCTGCAGTGAAGGAAATTTCGTCTATTGTCTCTATGGTCTTCAATACGTGAGTGAGGTGAGTCTTAGCATTATCTATGCTAGGATTTTTCTTCCAGAGAAGTGAGTCTGCACTGTATTCAGGTAACGATTGTATGAATGAAAGTTCTGAGCGACCGGAAAGAAGCGCACCTATATCCTCAAACGTAGTTATTTTCTCTTTTATAAGAGGAAGAACTCTGTTTAGTAATTCGCGGTCGGAGAGGAGCCAGGTGGGAGAAAATTTATTAACATAATCAATGAATGAATTTTCAGGGATTTTTGCAATGTATTGTTTGTTGAACCAACGGAGTTTCTCTTCATCGAAAATAGCACCTCCCTTCTGAACTCTTTCGAGAGTGAATTTCTCTTTGATTTCAGAAAGTGATAAGACTTCCCTGTCGTCTTCTGGATGCCAACCCAAAAGTGACAAATAGTTTACGATTGCTTCAGGAAGAAAACCGCGGTCTTTATATTCTGATATTGATTTGGCTCCGTGGCGCTTGGAGAGTTTGGATCTATCAGATGCGAGAAGCAGGGGTATGTGAGCGTATCTGGGTATTTCCTGTCCTAGAGCCTCGTATATGAGTATCTGACGTGGTGTATTAGAAATATGGTCTTCACCTCGTATAACATGCGTTATTCCCATATCCATATCGTCTATGACGACAGCAAGATGAAAGACAGGTTCTTCTAGTGTTTTGGCTATGACGAAATCACCGAGCTCAGTCGTGTCGAACTCGACTTTACCTCTTATGATATCCTCGAATGAAACTTTGCGATTGGGATTTTTGAATCTTATAACTGATTGTCTTTTTTCTTTATCATCGCTGGCAATGCCGTCTTCTTTTGAGACAAAAGCATGACCCGAATCTATGAGTTGCTGAATGTATTTCTTGTAAATCGAAGTGCGTTCAGATTGTCTGTAGAAATGATCATAATCCAAACCAAGCCATTTGAGACTCTCTATAATATTGTCTTCATATTCTTTCTTTGATCTGATTTTGTCAGTGTCTTCTATGCGCAATACGAATTCACCGTTATTCTGTCTGGCAAAAATATATGAATAAAGAGCAGTTCTATAACTACCAGAATGAAAAAGCCCAGTTGGTGAAGGCGCGAAACGCGTGATAATCTTTTTTGACATGAAGATATTATAGCTTAATTTGTAAACAAAAACAGCCTCGGGTGAGGCTGTTTTTGCGAGGCGAATATTAGCCTTTTATGTCGATCGTTGCTTCAGAAGTTGCCTTGAAGACTTTCATAATAACCTTACCACTTGAATCTTTCATTTCTAGATCTTTGGTTGCGTCGAATTTCTTGTCACCATCATCAGCATGCAATACAGCATAGTATGTACTACCATCAACTGTTGGTGATGTTAGTGTTACTTTGCCCGGAGCTATACCTTTGTCGAAGTATGCTGTGCCAAGAACTGCGCCTGGTTTGCCAGCATTGTCTTTGTGTATAACCACAAATCCTGGTTGCTCAAGAGCAACTGAAGAAAGATAAACAATGTTGCCTGGATATTGATCTGTCATAACAATGCGATTTGCACTGTTCGTTGTTTCAGTTGGAGCAGGAGTATTATCGACTACTGGCTCTACTGGGCTGCTCTTCTTGCCGAATACCATGACACCTATAATAATAAGTGCAATGATGACTATGATAGTAACGACCCACTGCCACATTTTGACGCCATTTGATACGTTAGGTTCCATATATAATGTTATTAAGTACTAATAAAAGTCGACTTTGTTTTAGATCTCTATTGTAGCATATTACTCATAATGTTCCAAGGCAGTATTCAATATGGCATCAGCTATAATATTGGCACTATCTAAGCGAGAAAAAGCCTTTGCTTTGTCACGCATTGTCTGTCTAATAGTAGGAGAAGTGACAATGCGGTCAATTTCTTCTATGAGAACGTGAGAACTCAAATTGTTTTCTTCTATAACAACAGCAGCGCCACTTTTCGCATAGGCAAAAGCATTGGCTGTCTGGTCATGACTAATAGTATTTGGTAATGGAATAATGATAGAAGGCAAACCCCATGCCGCAATTTCAAATATAGTCGAACCAGCTCTCGAAACGACTATTTCTGCTGTTCCTGCAGACATTCTGAGTGCCAATTCATTCAGGAAATCATAAGGATGATAACGATATGAATATGGGTGATCTTTCAGAACCACAGACATGGTATTTTGAGTTTCCTCGAAGTTATTCTTGCCTGTCTGATGAATGATTTGATATCTGTTCAATAATTCAGGTGCTGATTCTATGATAATATCGTTAATCATTTTGGATCCTTGTGAGCCACCCAAAATCAAAATTGTAGGTACGTTATTTTCGAGTTTCAAGAATTCTATAGCACCATTAGATAGAGGCTCAGTTATTTCTTTGCGAATAGGATTGCCGGTCAAAGCGACTTTATCCTGTTTGAAATATTTAGATGCTTCAGGATAAGAGATGGCAACTTTCTTGGCGAATTTGCCGGCCCAGAGATTGACTCTACCAGGTTTGCTGTCTGATTCGTGTATGATAACAGGAATATGCAGAATCTTTGCAGCAAACAAAGCGGGGAAACTGACATAACCACCCTTTCCAAATACAACATCTGGGAAAATTCTATACATTTGTATTAATGCCCATAGACATCCATATATAGTCCTGAATATGTCGAAGAAATTGAGTATCGAGAAATATCTGCGCATCTTCCCTGCTGGCACTTTGAGGAATTGCAGTTCACTATCGAAGACGGCACGCGGATTGTATTTGGACGGAGCCATGTAGTATAACTGCGGCGGAATAATTTTCCGGTCAGTTACACGCTGACGTAATGCATTTGCAACTGCAATAATAGGATAGAAATGTCCGCCTGTTCCTCCGCCTGTGAATAATATTTTCATATAATTTGAATTTAACTTTCTCTAGATACATTCCCTATCATTCCTGCTGCGCCCAAAGTTACAATGAGTGCTGTACCTCCATGACTTACGAATAAAAGCGGAATACCCGATAAAGGTAATAGTCCTAGCATAGCTGAAATGTTCATGAATGATTCTGTGACAATAAGTATAGCAATTCCGATTGCTAATAGTCCACCAAATAGGTCTTTGGATCTTGTGCCTATCCTGAAGCAACTTATAGCAAATATGATGTACAGAGAAATAAGTATAATGCTACCAATGAAACCGAATTCTTCTGCTGCAACAGCGAAAACTGAATCATCGGTCGGTTGAGGTAAATAGCCGAATTTCTGTATACTTTGACCGAATCCCCTACCGGCTATTTGTCCTGATCCTATAGCGATAAGTGATTGATTGATTTGATATCCTGCGCCTTGCGCATCGCCACCTCTGTGTAAGAAAGTCATGAATCTTTGCTTCGCATAAGGCCTGAAATATATTACACCGCCCACAACTACAGCCATGATAAGCAAAGAAATCAAGAAATGTCGTATGGGTAAACCCGCCACTAGTAACATGACCATACCCGTAAATCCAATTATAACCAGAGTATCGGTATCTGATTGAGCAAGTAGAAGAAATGTAAGCAATATCATAATTGCCACATAAGGTAATAATCCGAATTTCATCATTTTGATCTTGTCTTTTACAAAATGTGCCCAAGCGGCAACATAAATAATAAAAGCAATTTTCATGAATTCACTTGGCTGGAATGATAGCGGACCTACATTGATCCATCTAGATGCTCCGCCGTGGTAGAGGGCAATTCCTGGGAAGAATAAAAGAAGATTAGCTATGACAGCTCCGAGTAAAATAAAAAATGCCAATTTCCTGAGCAAGTTGTGATTGATTCTCGAAAAAATGAAGAACATTATGATGCCGAGTATCAGACTGATTGTTTGTTTCATCGCTACTGTGCCAAAACTTACCCCGTCTTGAGCTAAGAGACCTAGAGATGCAGATAGAAATACTATGAAACCTGTAATAGTTAGTGTAATAACAGAAAAAAGAAAAAGTCTGTCAATTTTTTTTGCTTTCGTCGACATTATGATTTTTCTTTGTTTATAGGATCAGAATTGTTGGATTTCTCTATCGCAGAATTTTTGAATGAATCAATTTCTTGTCTAACTTTTTCGAATTCTGGTATGTCTGAAATGTTATTCACGCCAAGGTGAGCCAATAATTGCAATGTGGGTTTGTATAAGAAGCTACGCATGTCTTTGGGATTGTCTACTCTCTCTATCAAACCGCGTATTGATAAGTTGCGGATTATGAATTGTGAATTTACACCACGTATATAATCAATATCTGCACGGGAAATTGGTCCTTGATATAGGATGATTGAAAGTGTTTCCAACCCCGCTTTACCCAAGTCGCGTATTAGTTCTTCTTTGGTTAGTTTCTCAATGAGAGGTGAAAGTTCTTTCGCTGTACCCAACATCACATCGCTGTCAGTTTGCACTAATGTCAGCCCTCTGTTATTCAGGTTGTTTTGCAATTCATCCAAGCCTTTTTTAATTGATTCACTGTCGCATTCTAGGAATTTGGCTAGTTTTTCTATTGATACAGGCTCTGCTTTCCAAAACAATATAGCTTCGATTTTTTGAGAAAGATTCGTATTCATGTCTGAATTATAACTTATAGAAGTCGGACCTCCAAGAGGTTGAACCTCGTACTAATATCTTGGCACTCCCACCTCTTTTGTCTCCATTTGAATATCTCCGAATGTTGATTCTTGCTGAACATGGAGAATGCCATTTTTGACTAATTCAAGCATAGCCAAAAAACTGACAATAACGTGAACGCGATTCTCACGATTTTCTCGAGTAAATTCTTTGAAACTCATTCTTATATGACTAGTGATTCTATTCGATAGAGTATTTATCATCTCTTCCAAACTCATTACTTTCTGAATAACCTTGTTTGGTATCTTCTCATTTTTTGGTAAACGGATTATGAGATCTTTGAGTAATTGCAAAGCCTTGTTCAGTGTAAATTCAGGGTCTGGAGTGAATACGGGTTCTGTCTTGCGCATTTGTGATTGCTCAAATATTATATTTTGTCCGAATATTTCACTTATTTTCAAACTGGCTTGTTTGATGACTTTATAAATCTTAAGGCGAGTTTCTAGATCTTTGATGTTGCTCTCTTCTTCGTCGGTTAGACTTAATTCAGGTAAAAGAGATTTTGATTTTATGAGAAGTAATGTAGACGCTATCAAAATGAAATGAGCTGACTCACCCATCGGAATATTTGAAAACTGTTTTATATGTTCGATGAAATCATCAGTAACTTTGGCTAACGAAATATCATTTATGAATAATTTTCTTTTCTCGATTAGTTCGAGAAGTAATTCTAGCGGTCCCTCGAAAGATTGTGTCTTTATTGTAAATGACATTTTTATCAAGGATTAACCTCGAACGCCGATTTTAGTTTTGATTTCGGCTAGTTTCGCATCTGCAATCTTTCTTGCTTGTTCGGCACCTCTTTCTAATGTTTTGGTTAACATTTTCTCATCTCCGGCATATTTTGTGCGTGTCTCGCGGAGTGGTTTGATGAAAGCGTCTATATCTTCGATCAACGCCTCCTTCAAGACTTTGTATTTGCCTACATTTGCATCGTAGAGATTCTTGAGTTCGATCTCATTCTTGAAAAGTTTATGGATATTGTAAACATTGGTCGGTACTCCTGTACCTGAATCAGTGACTATACTCATGACGGCAGAAATAATTTCTTCTCTACTCGCGAAAAGCGGTATGGTGTTGTTATAACTCTTGGACATTTTGCGACCATCGATTCCTGGTACAGTAGCAACATTTTCAAGAATTAATTCTTCGGGTAATTTGAAAGTTTCGCCAAAAATATTATTGAATTTTTGAGCAATATCTCGGGCATACTCAACATGTTGTTTTTGATCCTGTCCTACAGGCACGATGTCTGTGTCGTAAAGTAAAATATCGGCGCTCATAAGGACCGGATAATTGAATGTGCCTACGTTGATCTCTTTGTTTTTGGCTTCTGCGTCTTTGTAAGCATGCGCACGCATAAGGTATGGCATAGTAACTATGGTGTCGAAAATCCAAGCGAGCTCTGTATGTGCGTAGACATCTGATTGTTTGAATATTATAGATTTGTCTGGATCCATGCCAAGCGCCAAATAGTCTGCTAATAAGTCATATGTGAGCTGTCTCATTTCTGTGCCATTTTGGATCAAGTTGAGCGCATGATAGTCCGCAATCATAAAAAGACAATCGTACTTGCCAGAATTTTGTAATTCGACGAATTGCCTTATAGCGCCGAAGTAGTTACCGATGTGCGGGCGCCCCGTGGGTTTGACTCCGGATAATAGTATTTTATTCATGCGGTAATTATAACAAATAAGGTTAAAGGGTAAAAGGTAACTTTGAGTTTTAAGCTAATATGCTAAATCCCTTCTTTCTTCAGCTCCTCAATCAACCTCTGCGCCTCACGCGACAACTTCCTTGGCATTTCAACCTTCGTGACTATAAGAAGATCCCCTCTCCTACCGTCTTCTGTCATCACACCTTTCTTTTTGATTCGAAGAATTTCATTATGAGTCGTGCCTTGAGGAATTTTGAGCTCAATCTTGCCATCTATCGTTTCAAAATCGATTGTGCCTCCTGTGAGAGCGAGAGTTAATTTTACTGGAAGTTCCGTAATGAGATTGTAACCTTCTTTCCTGAAATGTGGATGTGGCGC
The DNA here is from genome assembly GCA_964406895.1 of uncultured Candidatus Saccharibacteria bacterium. GTDB lineage: Bacteria > Patescibacteriota > Minisyncoccia > Phycocordibacterales > PALSA-1337 > C7867-002. The sequence continues at coordinate 56,776 of CAYOTK010000003.1, forward strand.
AACCCAAACTCTGACTATGAGATCTCCGCGCCCACCTTCACCCTGCTCTCCTCTGCCACTAATTCGCAAACCTTGTCCATCTTCTATTCCTGGAGGAATCTTAATGGCCAAATTTTCTTTGCCACCTATAGAAATGTCTTTCTCAACACCAAAAACAGATTCCTTGAATGAAATATTTATATCTATAGTTATGTTCTTACCTTTTCTCGGTCTCTTGGTCCTACCTTGACCGAAAAAGTCGCTGAAAATATCTCCGAGGTCAAACTCTACACCCTGACCACCACCGAAATTCGAAAAATCAAAATGAAATCCTTGACCATTACCAGTATTGAAACCTTGGAAACCGTTGAAGCCCTGACCGAAACCGCCTTGATAGTTTGCTCCTCCTGCCCCCGCAGACCCAAACATGTCATATTGCTTACGTTTTTCATCATCAGAAAGGACAGAGTAAGCTTCGCTAGCTTCTTTGAATTTCTTCTCTGCCTCGGCGTTGCCCTTATTTTTGTCTGGATGAAATTCATGGGCAAGCTTACGAAATGCTTTCTTGATGTCATCTTTCGATGCGTTTTTTTCTAGTCCTAGTGTTTTGTAATAATCTTTCATGATTTTAATTTAATACAATTTTTACCTCTTCACTGGCCGATCGATTTGACCGGCCAGTTCTGAGATAAAACTAACTATTTCTTCTCCTTGAATTCAGCATCTTTTACATTTCCATCACCTCCATTACCACTATCAGTACTACCTCCATTAGCCGATGCGCCACTTTGATTATTGGTGTTTGGAGCTTGATTATTCTGATTCATATACTGACCAATCTTTTGAATCTCCGCCGACAACGCTTCTGTCGCTGTCTTCAATGTGTTGATATCTGGTGTTGCCATATCCTTCGCTGTCTTAAGCGCTGTGACCTTCTCCTCAATGTTTTTCTTGAGATCAGCAGGTACTTTGTCGCCCGCCTCCTTCAAGGCCTTCTCTGAGGTGTATACGAGTTGCTCAGCAATATTCTTGGCCTCGACTATATCTCTCTTGGCCTTGTCATCGGCTTCATGGGTAGCAGCCTCCTGTTTCATCTTCTCGACTTCGTCTTTCGATAGTCCTGAAGAAGCAGTGATCTTGATAGAATTGGCCTTTCCTGTTGCTTTGTCTTTTGCTGTCACACTCAATATACCGTTTGCATCGACATCGAATGATACTTCGATCTGAGGCATGCCTCTTGGTGCTGGTGGAATACCGTCTAGTATAAATCTGCCTAGAGACTTATTGTCCGCGGACATTGCGCGTTCACCTTGAGTAATGTGTATCTCTACTGAAGTTTGATTGTCGGATGCTGTAGAGAATATTTGAGAGCGTTGGGTAGGAACAGTTGTATTTTTCTCAATGAGCTTCGTCGCAACTCCACCCATTGTTTCTATACCGAGAGAAAGTGGTATAACGTCGAGAAGTAATACGTCTTTGACGTCTCCCGCCAATATACCTCCTTGTATCGCCGCGCCCACCGCAACCACCTCGTCGGGATTCACTCCCATGTGAGGATCTCTACCGAAAAACTGTTTGACTGCATTTTGCATAGCTGGCATACGTGTTTGACCACCAACTAGGATGACTTCATTAAGTTCATTTACCTTGAATGGGGACGCACCCATGGCGCGCTTTGTGATCTCAATTGCTCGGTCTATGAATTCCTGAGTAATTTCTTCGAGTTTAGCTCTAGTCATAGTTATGAGTAGATGCTTTGGTCCATCTGATCCAGAAGTGATGAATGGTATGTTGATTTCCGTTTGAACTGCAGTAGAAAGTTCGATCTTTGCTTTCTCTGCTGCTTCATCTAGTCTCTGTAAAGCAAGAGGATCTTTGCGCAAATCTATGCCATTTTCTTTCTGGAATTGATCTGCTATCCAGTGCAATATCTTCTGGTCTATATCACGACCACCGAGGTGAGCGTCTCCGTCTGTGGACTTCACTTCTATGACATCGTCCGCTACTTCTAGGATGGAAATGTCGAATGTTCCACCACCGAAGTCGAAGACTGCAATCTTCTCATTTTTCTTCTTGTTGAAACCATAGGCGAGAGCTGCCGCTGTTGGCTCATTGATAATGCGCTTCACTTCTAGGCCTGCGATCTTACCTGCATCGCGAGTTGCTTGTCTCTGTGAGTCATTGAAGTATGCCGGAACAGTGATAACTGCCTCGGTTATCTTCTCGCCCAAACGTGCCTCCGCGTCATTCTTGAGCTTGGTAAGTATCATGGCTGAGATTTCTTCTGGTCTATACCATTTGCCTGACATGTTCACTTCTACTCCACCGTTTGCGGCTTTGCGAGTTTCGAATGGTACAGACTTTGCGTCTTTCTGGACTCCTTCTTCATCGAAAGTGTGTCCGATGAATCTCTTGATCTGGAATATTGTATTCTTCGGATTCGTAACCGCTTGTCTGCGCGCCAAAAGGCCGACGATCCTCTCGCCTGTTTTTGACTGTGCAACTATAGAAGGTGTTGTTCGTGCACCTTCACTGTTCTCTAGGACTCTCGGAGTACCCGCTTCCATCACTGCGACGGCGCTGTTGGTAGTTCCAAGGTCGATACCTATGATTTTGGACATGGTTGTTAATGATTAAGTTTTTAAATTTATATTGACAACTAATAGTTATTGACTTACAATTGTGTTGAACCCTAAACCAACTGATCACATGATTGCCACGATATTGGCCGATCTCCTTTCAAATCCCTTCGTATATCTGGAAGCGTTCATAGTTGGGGCGCTGATCTGGACGCTCATGGGCTTCCCCGAATTTTGGACGCGCAAGTTCTGGGATCGCAAATCATAGCGCGTCTTGTCCCATTTCACTCGTCCGACTGGCGTCATGCTGGTCGGGCGGCTTTTTTTTACAACGAACTTACTAATCCACAAAGTTCTATCTCGCAAAGTTGATCCTTGAATTTATCTTATTTTTCCTAATTATTTCCAACATTGACAAATAGGGTCAAATAATGCTATAATGCTTGCAGTTTTAACATCGCTCTTTGACCAAAATGTAGACTGCGGAAGTGAGGGTAACGAGGCAACGACGTCTCGCATCTTCACAAACCGCGGTTTACCAAACTTATGGAAACTTTACTGTCGATTTTGTCTCTGAGTTTCATTCTCTTTGTGGCTTTATTCGGCTCTGTCACCGGATTTTGTCGCTGTGCGAAGTGCAAGAGTTGGAATGTCAGGTACCGAGTTGGTCGGAGTTTCGATAACCACCATCCCGATCACTACTGGAGGAGTGAATATTTCTTGTGCAAAAAATGTGGGACGGAAACTCAGATCAGCCATAGTCTGGAAAGACAAAGCGACTCCCCATTTTTTGATTGAGATCGCCCACTTTCAGGGCAGAATGTAACTCCGAAGCCGTGCGCAAGTGCGGCTTTTGTTTTACCTTATTTGTCATTTCAATGAACTTACCAATCCACGAGGTCGGACCTCTAAAAGGTCCGACCTAAAAAATTAGAAAGCAGGCGCTCTTATTTTTATATTAGTTAAAAGATAAAGTGAAGAATAAGGAGAAACTATGTCACTTGTATCAAACCAAGAAATGTCAGTTGTATTTGAAATACATGTAGGACAAGGTAATGAGAAACGATTGACTTTGTTTTGTGCGGTTGAACATGGATCTGCCTTGAGCGATATGACTGGCTCTATGGAAAGAATATGACCCTTGAGTACGCCGTCGATCTCATAGACTTCGAATCTGACACGCACCAAAGAGCCGTTGTTATCTGTAACAACTCTGGTGAATATTCCCTTCTGGTTTATATTAGAAATACTGAGCATGTTCTCATTTTACTAGAATGTGGGCGGAGGTCAAGTCAATTTATACAAAATCCCCGACCGATCGGTTGAACCGAAGGGCCGGGGGTGACAGAATTACCGTATGGATCTCACCTTGTCAACAGCATCGAACTTTACCTCAAAGACGCTAGAAGACCACTCACACTTGACGAGGTAACCGAAAGGGTGAATTCATCGTCAGTCGAAATTACTTCAAGTGTCCACAGTGGTGATTGAAGCTTGATGGTTCCGCCTCCACCAACACCATGCACGCCAGAGACCGTTATTTCTTGCGCGTGCACAGAGGGAAGACCAAGTTCGGGCAACTTGCTCACCAACTGACCTAGGGGTGTACAGCCAAGCTCGGTCAGAGCACTGTCAATGTTGTGTCCGTTCGGCATCAGATTTGGCGTCTCGTTCGCAATCGCTACTTGTTCGAATAACTGCAGGAACTCTGCCATTTGGACAGCTTGAGAGTTCCCACCATCCAACAATTTCAACAGGTTGATATTTGTTTGCATAACCATACTCCTTCACTTATTCCTCCGGGGTGAGCCGGGGAACTTAGTTGTTAGCAACACTTCCAATTTCTCCGCGCCGTGCGGGGAGTTGAGTATTGCTGTGAGTGCACCAAGAGAATCCTTTCCGTGGTCCCGAATCGCGCATGCATACCAGCGTCCAGCTTTCGCTTTCTTCTGGCTTCCGGTGTATTTAAACACCAGTGCATATGCTTTTGTGGGACTTGAAGCAGATTCAACAAGGTTGAGCAATTTAGGACAAGTCCAAATTGCCTTGGAGCGTGTCAGATAACCAATGATTTCGACAGCGTCGTCCTCAGAGTACATGACGTGTTCCTTTCCTTTTCAAAGTGCCATTCAGAATGATGTTCCAAATACAGCTGTATCTGGCATTCTTACTGACAGTAATTATAACACGAGATTAAATATATTACAAGTCATAAAACATTCGAATATACCATCTTATTTTTTACGCTTAAGAAGCACCTGCATATACTTTTTGCACTCACCGCAAAATCGCCATTCCAAATTGCAACCGTATTCGCTTCCACGGCTTCAGCGAATACGGGCAATTTGTTCATGGCTCAATCGCATTGCGGTGAGTGCAAAAAGTATATGCAGGTGCTTCTCTACCCAATGTAAAAAATAGATGTAATTAACTCCTAAACTCCCCAACCTTAACTCTCGGCGCCTTGAGTAACTTACCATTCAATGAGTAACCTTTTTGCAATACCTGTATAACAACTTGATCTTGTTTTTTGTCATCAACAGCAACGTGTTCAATCGCCTCATCTCTGTTGTGATCGAATTTTTCGCCTATAGGATTGACTTCCTTCCAGCCATTTTCTCCGAGAACTTTCTTGAGTTGATTGTAGATATATTCGACACCTACACGCCAATTTTTGTCGACTTTCTCCCATGATTCCTTGTTACCAATAGCCATGTCGAAACTTTCTAGGACAGGAATAAGGTCGCCAACAAGTCCTTCATTGGCATATTTCATGAATTCAGTGCGGTCAGCTTCATCACGCTTGCGAGCATTGATGAGATCTGCCTTGGCTCTTTGCCAACCGGTCAAATACTCTAGTTTCTCTGTTTCGGCTTTCTTAAGTTTTTCTTTGAGTGTCTTGATGATCTCTTTTGCGCTTTCTTCCGCCACGACAGAATCATCTACATTATCCGAATCAGTGTCGGATGAAATGTCAGCATCAATTTCAGGAACAATATCTTTGTCGTCTAAATTATTGGCCATAGATAAATAATATCAAAAGTGTTGGAATTGGCAATTGCCAACAAATGAGATGTGTCGATATTAATAATGACTTTAACGTTTGGACCACTGAGGACTCTTTCTGGCTTTCTTGAGACCGAATTTTCTGCGCTCTTTAGCACGAGGATCACGTTTCAAGAAACCGAGTTTCTTCAACTTACCACGAAGTTCTTTGTCGTATTCAATGAGAGCTCTAGCTATACCGTGTCTTGTTGCCTCTGATTGTGCAGATACGCCACCACCAACAACTTTGACTACGACGTGAAATTTCTCTGAGATTTTGGAATTCTGTATAGGTTCCATAACTGTAGCTTGCATTTCTTTGACTGGGAAATATCCTGCTAAGTCTTTTTCGTTTATTTCATAACCAGCTTTTGATCCAGGGAATATGCGAACTCTCGCAACAGCAGTTTTGCGTCTTCCTACGGCCTCTATGTATTTGTGTGTTGATTTGGTTGGTGTCATTGTATTAATTCTTTATTGTGAGATTCTTCATTCTAGGATCACGGAGCTTGTTGTCAGGAATCATTCTTCTAATAGCTCTCAAATATGCTTCTTTTATTCCTGCTCTTCTTATGAGCTCGCCCAATGTTTCTGACTCTAGACCACCGCGATGTCCTGTATATGTTACATATTTGTCGGAATCGCGTTTCTTGGCAGAAATATCCGTTGAATTGGCGTTTATGATTTCTACTTTGACTTGAGCTACAGTGTTCTTTGCGAAACTTGTAGACTTTTTGCCAAGCAAAATACTAGCTGCTTCGCTCGCTATACGTCCCAATTTCTTGCCTTGTGCGTCTAGTGTGTATTTCATGGTTTTATACAAATTCTATAAGTGACATCGGACTTCCATCCATATCTCTGTTTGGTAATTTGACTATGCGTGTGTATCCTCCTTTGCGATCTTTGTATTTTGGAGCGACGACATCGAAAAGTTTCTTTGTTTCTTTTGCACCCTGAATAGAAGTCATAACATTTCTCCTAGAAGCAACTGTGGAAACTTTTGCTTTTGTGATGAGCTTCTCTATCATGGGTCTCAACTCTTTTGCCTTGGCAGTAGTTGTTTTGATCTTTGAACCATTGATAAGATTGCGAGCCAAAGAACGCATCAAAGCATGACGTTGTGTTTTCTCTCTTCCAAATTTTCTTACGTTTGAATGATGTCGCATGGTATTATTATTTCAGACTTATGCCGTATTCAGATAAGACTTTTTTGATTTCTTGTATACCTTTTGAACCAAGGCCATCAATATCCATAATATCTGACTCTTTCTTTCTGGCCAAACCTCCCAAAGTGCGAATGTTGCCATTTGTGAGAGCTTTGATAGTTCTGGAAGAAAAACCGAGAGCGTCGATCCTTGTTTTCAAAAGTTCTGCATTGTTCTCTTTCGAAGAGGCGTCTTCTGAAGATTCTGATTCATCTGCTTTCGCAGCAACTTCTGGTACAACTTCTTCTTCCTTGAATCCTACAACTGATTTGAGCTGATTGATCATAAGGATAATAGACTTTTCTAGAGCTTCACGTGCTGTGATAGTACCATCTGTTTCAATGGTTAATCTCAATCTGTTGAAATCTGTCCTGTCTCCAACGCGCATGTTTTCAACTTCATAATTTGCTTTTCTTATAGGTGTGAAAGCGGCATCAAGTGTTATTGCGCCTATTTCTACTCTGTCTTTCTGAATGACTTCTTTTGATACGTAGCCGAGACCTTTCTCTGCAGTTAATTCGATCTCGAGTTCTGATGACTTGTCTGTAAGAGATGCTATGTGCTCATCTGCATTCATGATTTCGACTTGTCCTGGAGCCTCTATGTCTTTTGCTGTTACTTCCTTGATACCCTTTGCTTTGAGAGTCATTGTTTGTGGCTCATCTGTATTCAAACGAATGCGAAGTTTCTTCAAGTTGAGCAAAAGTGTTATAACGTCTTCCTTGACGCCATCAATTGCAGAAAATTCATGGCTTACGCCTTTAATTTTGACTTTTGTAACCGCTGCACCAGGTAGGGATGAAAGTATGATTCTGCGAAGAGAGTTACCTAATGTGTGGCCATATCCTGGATATAGGCCATCAATCTCATATGTACCAACGTTATCTTCCTCACGGATAATCTTTGGCTTTGATGGGAGTATTACTTCGTATATCATATGTTTTTAAAATAGATTAGTAATTATACATTAAAATGATTAATTGTCTAGCGTGTATAGAACTCTAGCACTGCCTTAACGTCAAACAATAAGTCAGTCGTTTCAACACTTGGAATACCATCAATCGTTATGGATTTCTTCTCGGCATCTATCTTGATCCATGCAGGAAACTTGACATTCTTGATTTCTTCATCGAGTTTGGCAAAAATCGCTTTGTTCTTACTGCCCTCTCGGATAGTGATGACATCACCTTTTTTGACTGACAATGAAGGTATGGTTACGGCTTTGCCATTCACACAAATATGTCTATGTGCAACCATTTGACGAGCTGCTGATCTAGAAGAAGCGAAACCTGCTCGCAAAATAACATTGTCCAATCTACTTTCTAGGATCTGAAGCAAATTCTTGGCATTGTCTCCTTGAGATTGGAGGGCCATCTTAACGTACTTTGTGAATTGATTACCAGATACACCATAGCTGAAACGTGCGCGTTGTTTCTCGATCATTTGCTTGCCGTACTCACTCTTTGCAGAAAAACTCTTATTCTTGAGTTTTCTCTGAGAACGTATTGCGTATTTTTGTGTTTGAGTCTTACGGAAGACTGGAACACCCAAATATCTAGCTCTTTTGTATCTTGGACCGATTTTCATATGATTTTAATTATACTCTTCTTGGCTTCTTAGGCTGAGGACCATTGTGAGGTACAGGAGTCTCATCCTTGATAGATGAAATGGTCACACCTTTGCTGATAAAACCTCTAATGGCTGATTCTCGACCAGATCCAACACCCTTTACTACGACACTAATCTCGCGAAGACCAAGGTTTTGTGCTTTGAGGGCCAAAGTCTCGCCAACTTTTGCAGCTGCGAAAGGTGTGCCTTTCTTGGCTCCACGGAATCCTGCGCCACCACTCGATCCCCACATAAGCGCATTACCATGTGTGTCTGTAAGCATGACTTTTGTATTGTTGTATGTTGATTGGACATGAAGAATACCAACATCAACACGCTTCTTTGAGCCAGAAGAAACTGGCTTGGACTTTCCATCATTTGATTCTGCACCTTGAGTTGTGACAATGCGTTTTTTTCCCATGTTAATGTTTTATGATTATTTCTTTTCTTCTTTCCTGCGACCTGATCCCATAGTCTTGCGTGTATTACCACGAACTGTTCTGGAATTGGTCTTTGATCTTTGACCACGAGCAGGAAGATGTCTGCTATGTCTCGAACCTCTGTAGGTTTTGATATCCTTGAGGCGTTTTATGTTGCCAGCAACTTCACGTTTCAAGTCTCCCTCTATCTTGAAGGACTCAACTAGTTTGCGAATAGAATTTTCTTGATCTACTGTAAGGTCTTTTGGTTTGATCGAAGCGTCAATCCTGGTTTTGAGTAAAATATGTTTTGCTCTGGATCTGCCGATGCCATAAACAGCTGTCAAAGCAATATCAAGTCTTTTGTTTTCTGGAAGTGTTATACCAAGGATTCTCATTGTATTAAAATATTAGCCTTGTCTTTGCTTGTGACGTGGATTGGCCTTGCAGATAACATAAACATAACTACCGCGGCGCACCACGTTACATTTCGGACAAATTCTTTTTACTGCTGCTTTGACTTTCATTTATAATCTTCGCGTTATCCTTGCTCTTCCCCCATAAGGGTCAAGCTCCAATTCAACCTTATCCCCTATAAGCACACGAATTCTGTTCATTCGCATCTTGCCAGCAAGATATGCCAATACTATATTTTCGCTTCCTTCGATTTGGACTCGAAATAAAGTATCTGGCAAGGCTTCTGTAACTGTGCCTCTTTCTGTGCTTTTTGATTTGGGCGCGGTTTCCATTGTTTGTAGCGCGTTAAGAGATATTAGCAGATAAGCCCTATAATAGTCAATAGGTATTACTTGTTTTCGACATTAATAGTAATCTTATCGGGATTCGATGGGACTCTTGACCATGGTGGTACTAATTCTCCTGAAGCTTTGTCTACAACAGCTCCATATGGCTTGAATATAGACAATGTTTGTGAAAGAGATGATCCTGCAAGCTTGGATTTTATTTCGTCTATAGGAACAATTCCTACGAGTTTCAAATCTCCCTTCGCATGAATTATCAAAGTGTTTTTATTTGTCGCCGAAAAGTCTTTTGTATTTGCAACATTCACTGCAAGTTTATCCAAGCCCACGGCGTCAAATTCAAAATTATCGAAAGATGCCACCGTTTTGCTTCCTGCGAGTTTTGTAATAAGATCTCGCTTTTTCATTATCACTCCACTCATTGTTCCCTGAATTGAAAGCAAAGCGACACTACTAGAAGTTGCATTTGATATTGATGGCGAAGAATAGTTGGTTTGTTTCAAGGTATTGAAGAATATATATCCTTCAGGGACTGAATTCTGGATTTTCTCTGCAAGCATATCTACCAATTTGCCTTGAAGAATTGCAGTAGATGATGCCAGAGTTTTCGAATCCACAATTTTCTTATCACTATCAGCACCACCTGAAATATCAGCTGTTACATCAGCATAAATAGTATCGTATTTCGGAGATCCTTTGTAAGCTACTATTTTGAGTCTCGTGTCGGATGAATTCCTGGAAATATTGTATATCTGTCCGGGTTGATCGGCGGTTACTAATACGGAGATTTTACCCGGTGTTGATTTGCCATTTGTGACGATCTGCCCAGGAATTATAACTGACGATTGTGTTTTGTATATATAACCCTTACTAGAAGCCAAACGAGTTCCCGCTATCAGTCTTTGAGGCTGCGAACTAAAAGTATTGTATACAGTGATCTTTCCCTTTGCCTTCGTAGAGCTTTGAGGAATATTAGATGCGGGAACTGATAGTGTCTGAGTATCTGTTACGGATATTAGTTCGTATGAAAGAGTATCTGCTGAAGGAGCGTGTCTAACCACATAATCACCGTTTATATTCACAGGAATGATCTTCGGAGTAATAGTAAAAGTGGCTTTTGTATAGAATGAAGATGCGAAATATCCAATAACGGCGATTATAAGAATAACAGATGCAGAAATAATGAAGACATTGGGTCTTCTCTTCTCCCCATTGCGTTCGCGGGTCTTCTTGGTTGGTGCTGTATCTATTGTGATCTTTCGGAGATGTATTTCTCTTTCGCTTATTTCCTCATCATCTATTGTGGCCACGCTATTATCGACCTCATCGACAGATGATATCTCCTCTGGTTCTTTTTCTTTGCGAGTTTTTTTGCGAGGCTTGTCATCGAGAGATATATCTCGGATTGAGCGTCGTTCATTTGGAACTATATCTTGTACTCTTCTTGGCATAAGAATAATTTAACACAAATTATCTAGTGTGTATATTGTTAATAGTTCCTATCAAAATTTCATTATGATTGAAATCAAGAATTGTTGAACCGGAAAATTCTGAATTCAGAAATGTTTTGAACAATTCTTTGTATTGGTCTGAATTGATGGTTATGTTTTTTGTAAACTTGGCCAAATTCTGCAGGTCTTTCATGGTCATGTCTAATACATTTTTCCATTCTTTCAAAGATTGTCTTATTGCCTCGAATTCATGATTATTGGAATGTATCAGAATATTTTTTTCATACATAGAAATGAGTGAATCAGTTGAATGATGTTTATGTTTTGATTTTTCACTTACTTTGCGCAGTAGAGTTTTGTATCCATAAGGAAATGAAGCCGTGAATATATTTCTGCCCCTATCTAGAACAGTAACTTCTGACAATTCGCCGTGTATATTGATTATTGAACCAGAGAACGTATCTGGGAAGGTGTCTCTGATGCCTAATTGGAGCAAAGAAATGATCGAATGATAGTGTATCTTCTTGCTGGTTGTGTATTTCTTGCAAATTGCCTGAATGCTTTTGATAAAATCTCTACTAGAAATACTGATGATATAAGAAATTTCCAAATGAGAAGCAATATGTTTTGTGAAATTCTTGACTTCATAACCATTGAGCTTGATGGTGGTGACTTTTTCCTCTATGACTGCTAGATTTTTGTCCAATTGCAATTGTTTCTTGTGATTCTTGAGTATATCGTCCACGTGGCGATAGTTAATCTCTGTATTCGGTTTCGTATCAAGAGAAATTGTTTTGGTTTGAGTTGTCGACCATGGAGAAGATAGGCATATATCCACAAAACCAATACTGCCACCGAGTTTAGATTGAGGATCAGTCTTTTTTAGCTTGGTTATGTGTAAATGCACTTGTTCCAGTGTTTCTGAAAGGCAATTCTTGACTGTATTCACATATCTCTTACTGCCCTCTTTCTCTTTGTACTCGAAATGGCTTTCGAATGCTCCAATAACAAGTCTCTCTTGTGCATTCTTCATAGCGAGTAGTAGATGAACTCTTATGAGAGAACTTTGTATTTCAATGATAAGGTCAATATTGTTTTTCTTTTGTAGACCCAAAAAACTCATGCCTATATTATATCACAAGTATTATGATAGAACTGCTTTTATTCTTCTCACACCTTGCGCTACGGCCTCTTCCTTCTGAATTTTGAATTTCCATGAATGATTCGGCCCAGACAATTCATCTGTGTTGTTTACGTGCGGGCCGCCACAAAATTCTTTGGAATATGCTGATTGCAAATCATTGCCAATGAAATATATCGACACTTCATCACCGTATTTTTCTCCGAAGAAATGCTTGGCTCCTGTCTTCTCTGCTTCAGCAAATGGCAATACTATCTTATTTACTGGTAATTTTGCTTTGATTTTTTCATTTACTATGTCTTCGACTCGTTTCTTTTCTTCATCGGTCATCTTGGTTCCGTGTGCAAAATCAAAACGCAGTCTTTCTTTTGTAATATTCGAACCTTTCTGCATGACATTCGGGCCCAATACGTCAAACAGTGCCTGATGTAAGAGATGTGTGGCTGTATGATATCGGACAACCATGTCATCATTTGCATCTGCTAGACCGCCCTTGAACTTCTGTTCAGCACCGGCGCGGGAAAGGGCTTGGTGTTTTTGAAATTCTTCGTTGAAACCTTTAATATCAACATTCATATGTCTTTCTCCCGCTTCTTCAATTATTAGTTCTAAAGGGAAGCCATGATTTTGAAACAGGTCAAACGCTACTTTGCCCGAAATATGTTCTCTTTTTATACTGTCAACGATCTTATTGTCTTCATATTTGTGTGCAATTATTTTATCAAATTCTGCAAGCCCTCTTTTCAAAGTTTCCCTGAATTCATTCTCCTCGGCCAAAATTTCCTTCTTAATTAGCTCGCTTCTTTCATCAAGATTTTTATAGAGACCATTATAAACACCTCGAATAGAATCAACAATTTCTGATATTTGTCCTGATTTATTTATACCAATAAGACCTGCATGCCTTATGGCTCTGCGTATTAGCTTTCTTAGGACGTAACCGCGATCTGTGTTCGATGGTAATGCGCCGTCCGAAATCAAAAACGTTGAAGAACGTATATGATCAGCCACTATCCTAGCTGATTTTAATTGCTTATCATCAAATTTCGTAATTCCCGACAATTGAGATATCTTGTTCATGACCGGCTTCAACAAATCTGTATCATAAATATTATCGACTCCCTGCATGACCATGCATAGTCTTTCCAAACCAGCTCCTGTATCAACATTTTTCTTTTCAAGTTTAGAAATTATTACCCCGTCTTTTTTTTCATATTCCATGAATACATCATTCCAGATCTCAACTACATCTCTCTTATCATCTGCGACATTATATTCCTCAGGGCTCATATCTCCCAATCCTTTCGGAGTTACATCATAAAACATTTCTGAACAAGGACCGGTCGGACCTGTCCAATTGTCTTTTCCTTTGACTGCTGGCCACCAATTCGCAGATGCATCCATGAAATATATTCTATTTTCGGGCAGACCAACTGATTTCCATATTTCGGCCGATTCTGAATCTTTTCCGGAATTTTTATCGCCCTCAAACACTGTTACATAAAGCCTTTTTGGATCCAAACCAAGACCTTCTTCTTTTGAAGTCAAAAATTCGTAACTCCACTTGATAGCTTCTTTCTTGAAATAATCACCCAATGACCAGTTGCCGAGCATTTCAAAAAATGTTGCGTGAGTTTTGTCGCCTATATCATCTATATCAATAGTTCTGAGACATTTCTGCGAGTCTGCCAATCTTTTGCCTGATGGATGATCTTTGCCCAATAGATACGGAATGAGTGGTTGCATTCCTGCAGTATTGAATAGCGTAGGATTTGTAATGCCTTTTTCGTCAGTTGTAATTAGTGAAGCAGAAGGAATAATGACGTGACCTCTTATCTTAAAGAATTCTAGAAATCTACTGCGTATTTCATTGGATGTCATATATTTCATACGACAATCATAATATGAATTTGAACAAATGTCATGTATTCAATTATGACTGCGAAATATATTAATTACTTCAAAAGCTTTTCCAACTCATTGACATCATTCTCGATAATTTTCAAGCCACCCTCAAATACGCTCTTATCTTTGAGATCAATACCAATTTTTCTTAGAATGTTTTCAGGAGAATCAGAAGAACCTGCAGACAAGAATTGTTCTATTGATTTCCAGAATGATTTGTCTTGTTTATATTTCTGTAAGAGAGTCATGCTAACAAGCAATCCATAAGCATAGGTATAAACATAGAAGAAATACCTAAGATGAGGCCAAGAAACATAACTTAAACCATCAGAATTTTCAAATTTCACAGAAGGACCCATATAGGCAGACATATTACGATTATGAATATTCAATATCTCATTATTATCAACATAGCCTTTCGCTCGAATAGTGTTGTGAAGTTCTAGTTCAAACTTGAAACAAGCGACTTGTCTGAATATGGTCGAAATAGAATCAGAAATTTTGTTGTGGAGGAAAATTATCTTGCTTTTCTTGTCCAGATCTTTTATCACACTATCAAAAGCAATTTTCTCAAATAAAGTGCTCGCAGTTTCAGCAAGTGAAATAGAATAATCCTCGTATATGACACTTTGCTTTTTCGACATTTCACTGTGGATAGCGTGCCCCATTTCGTGAGCAAATGTTAGGAAAGCATTGAGAGTATCGTCGTGGTTCAACATTATGTGTGTGGTGATTTTATGAGAAGAAGCACAATATGCACCAACCTTTTTACCTACCTTAATCTCTGCATCAATAACACCTTCCTTGATATATGTATCCAAATATTTGATATATTCAGGATTGAGTTCAGAGTACATTTGTTTAAGTCTCTTAACACTATCATCAAAAGTAAACTTGGTTTTCGACTCATCAACCTTCAGACTTCTTTCGTAGTATTTAAGATATTTTAGTTTGTGAATTTTGGCTTTTAACTTATAGAATTTATGCGCAATATGATTGTGAGCAGAAACGACATCGATAAGATTTTCTATTACGTTTGCTTCATTGTCATTCATCAGTAATGTTGCAGAGTAAGGCTTTTCGAAACCACGAAGTTCATCGTCAATTTTTTTATCAGTAAATATCGCATTGATTTCTGCTTCAGAGAATTCACTAACATGGCCTAGTTCAATATTAACAAGCTCATTTAGCTTGGCTCTTTCTTTGGCACTTTTTGTCTGACTGATTTTTTTTGTGGCTAGAGTAAGTGGCAATTTCTTATTTTTCCAAATTATAGATCTCTTACCGAGAATTTTATCATTTCCATTTACCCATGATTCATATGAAGGCAGCGATTTCAAACTCAAAATTTTTTCTTCAGATTCAGTGAGATTGTATTTGGCCTGTTCGAATACTCGCTTTAATAACTGTTTGTAATGACTAAGTTTTGGTTCAGCCAGGAATTTGACCTGATTGTCTTTTGAGATTTTGCCCAAACTTATACTGAAGAATGTAAGATTATTCAATATCTTCGAATGGCGATTTGATACAATAGCAGACTTTGCTAAGGCTTTACTATTACCAGAATCAATCGTTAACAATCGTGATAAATAGAAAATAGGTTTATCAATTATTTCATCATTCATTCTTTCATTATCTTGCAGTGCTTGTAACAATAGATCCGGATTATTCAAATACGGCTTATCGATCGTATTGTATTTCTTGCAGAATTCGTCAACTTTTTTCTCAATTTGGTCAAGATCAATATCAATCTGTGGGTCATTCGGGGACTTGTATATGTTTTCTAACTTCCAGACTGGCAATTTTGATTTCTTATTTTTTTTCATTTTGATTGTTGATTTTTGCTAGTATCTCCATGTCTTTCTTGAGATTGGGAATGTTATTTGGATTGTATACTCCCATGCATGGATGATATTGGATAACGACATTGATATTACCATAAGTAGTTTTTGCATCAAAACTTCTACCATGAAGTTGACCTATCGGTGCAAGATGTGAATTTAATCCAAACTTTTCCATAATATAACCCATTGAATACCTGCCGAGCGCAACTATAATCTTTGGTTTAATAATTTCGATCTGCCTGTCTAGAAATGGTCCGTAGATTTTTATTTCTTCCTTCGTTGGGTCGCGATTTTCCGGCGGTCTATCTTTGACGATGTTTGTAATGTAAATCAAGTTTCGAGTAATCTTTATATGCTCGAGTAATTGATCCAGTATTTTACCCGCAGCGCCACAAAAAGGTTTGCCTGTCTTGGCTTCATTTCTTCCTGGTGCTTCACCTACGAACATCATTTTTGCATCAAGACTTCCCTCTCCTATGACTGGAAAGAAATTATTTTGAGTTCTGTACTCATACAGCGGGGACTCTTTTAACGCAATAATTTCTTCATGAATAATGCGTATTTGTTCTGATTTAGTCATGAGGATATTATGGCATTTTTCAATAAATATGCCTATAAACAGGTCCGCCGCCAACCCATGGGGTAAGCGGCAGATTGAGTGCGGAGGCAAAGATCAAGTCTCGTTTGCGCCCGCCGAAACCAGTAGCTCATACAGGGCAGTGAGGCATAGCACGACGAGAAGCGCTACGGGTCCGAATACGTAGCACAATGTACCGGCGCATTTCCACGGATGCGGATGATTGCTTTTTGTGGTTTGTCGAGCGCGCTCACCGCAAAGCAAGTACAAGGCGGTGACAATCACCATCCCAACAATTCCGCTTAGTGATGCAAACGCAATCACAAAAGCAGACAAGACCAAACAATCAAGGGTTTTGTTCATAAAAATTTCTTTCTCCTTGGTTCAAAGAAAAGCGTACTCCTCTTTTCTAACTATGTCAATGTGTGTTGTGTAATTTTATGAGAACGTTTATTTTGCCTGCTCTATTATGATTTGTGCCTCAGTCAATACTTTTTCCTTGTCTGTATCTTTTATACCTATTTCATTCAAAATGTTTGGATTACCCACGACATCAATGCAAACCAAGCAATTTCTCGAAATCAATTCTTTCTTTTGGTCTCTACTTATGGTCGTCATACAAGTTATAGGATGAAGACCGTTTTGTTCAATGATGTCATGAAGACTTTCTTTGACTGGATAATTCCAACCAAGCATTTTGAGATCTTTACACGTGCCGTATTTGATAGCTCTATCGGTAAATTTTGTATTTGTTATTAGCCAACGTTCTGTGAGTTTGCGTTCCCTGCCTCCATATGAAAAAGTATTTTCAGCCAAATCGTCATATCGTGACTTTACATACAAAGCTACTTTCAGATCAGACTTGATACCAAATTCATTGTGGAACTTGGCTTCAGCCATTGCGAGCTCGTCTCCCTTCCATGCGACTACGTCTACTTCATGCTCTACGCATCCTCCAAGAAGATTTTGATCGGTGACTGACTCATAACCCCACGTTTTGAATATTCTTGCCACGAATCTCTCAAATGGGAAACCATCAGGCCCGAGTTCCATGAGTGCTCTGCGAACTGAATATTTGACTGCTGTAGGTAGTGAATGTCTGTGCAATAATGAAAATGCCTTTCTGTATATTTCGTTGGTGGCCATGCCTTCCAGCATTTCTTTTTCTACTTCATCCACTACGTCTTCGATGATTTGAGGTGATGCTCCAACTCTCTTTAGTGAATTGATAAGTTTCTCTTCTTCGAATAATTGTTTCGTGCCGTCTGATTTTGTAATTGAAATAAGGTGATTCATGCAACTATTGTACAGTAAAAAGGAAAGGAGTGGTATGTGCGCGAAATACAAATTTAAGGTGCTACTTTTTGAACTGGTTTATTGACCTCATACTAGAGTCTATACTTTCTAGGCATGCATTTTTAATATCAATTATTGCATTGTCAGTAATCGACATAATTGAACTTTTTCGATTTTTCAACTCATCAAATATTTTGTCATAGACAATTAACGACGGTTTAGAATCATCAAAATCATAGTTTGTCCTGTTACAGATTCTCTTTATTTCATTGACCGCTGTTGTACTTGCACTATCCAAAATAACAGATGAATCTTGTCGTGAATGATGATAAATAATTTGTGGAAAATTATTTATAGTTTGAAAAACTGTAGTCGGATTTTTGCCCAATGCATTACCCAAGCAGACATCAATACTTTCGTTAAACCCAGCATCATGAGTAACTACTTTACCATAACGCATCTGAGTTGCAATTTTCACCCAATCTTCCTGCCCTGTCTCAATTAGAGGACATACTTTATCAGACAAAACGTCATCCTTCAAAATATTATGATCATCAATAAACTTCTGTAATCCTTTTTCATTTATTTCAGCGAGTAAAATATTTGATTCATTATTGGAACCAATAGAATTCACATTTTTCAATTTTGTATATACAAGTCCCAATACAACTACAATTATAATAACTGCAATCCAGAGAAACATATAATATTTTTTTGTATTCTTCATATGGTAAATATTATACAACACTAATATATTTTCTCCTAAACCTTAAACTCTATATAGCCACCATCTTCTTCTTAACAAATCACTCCACCACCCAAACACACTTCCCCATTGTAAATGACTAAAGATTGTCCTTGTGTAATTGTTTCTTGGGACTTTTCAAATTCTATTACGGCTCTGTCTTTTGTGATTTCGAGTATTTTGATTACCTGAAGGGGTTGCCTGTATCTTGTCCTTGCTTGTAGTTTGATATTTGTACTTGGATCAATACCGCTGACCCAATTTATATTTGATATTTGAACCTCTTTTGACACATCTCCATCCATATTTTGACTTTGTCTATTAGAAACAATGATTGTATTTTCATTCATGTTTTTACCAATAACAAAATATGGTGAATCATTCGGGCCCTTCTCGGTAATTGTGAATCCATGTCTTTCACCGATAGTAAACAATAAAGCGCCTGGGTGATGACCGATGATTTGTCCTTTCTCATTGATTACATCACCTCTCTTGGTCTTTATGTAATGCTTCAGAAATTCCTTCACATCAACCTTCCCGATGAAACAAAGACCCTGACTATCTTTCTTCTCTGCATTGGGCAAGCCAAATTTTTTGGCCAATTTCCTCACTTCAGGTTTTTCCAAATGTCCAACTGGAAACAAGATTTGAGATAGATCTTTTTGATTCAGAGTCCATAAGAAATAAGATTGATCTTTGTTTCCATCATTTCCTACGACCAATTCATACTTGCCTGCTCGGGATATGTTTTGCGCATAGTGGCCAGTAGCAATATAATCAG
This sequence comes from uncultured Candidatus Saccharibacteria bacterium, assembly GCA_964406895.1. Classification (GTDB taxonomy): domain Bacteria; phylum Patescibacteriota; class Minisyncoccia; order Phycocordibacterales; family PALSA-1337; genus C7867-002. The sequence goes on from CAYOTK010000003.1 coordinate 76,112, forward strand.
CACCCATTTCTTTCGCCAGTTTCGCGAAATGACCGAATTTTACCTCACGATTGCACATAACATCAGGGTTTGGCGTGCGACCTGCTTCATATTCTCGTATCATATAGTCAATAACTCCCATTTTGTATTCACCTACAGCATCAAGTGTCATGAATTTAATGCCGAGATGTGCTGCGGCTCTCATTGCCTCCAATCGTTCTTCTTTCCAATTACACTCAATCCAGTCAGGCTGCCAGACTTTTATGAACACACCCGTAACATCGTATCCTTGCGCTTTCAATAAGGCAGCAGAAACAGAAGAGTCAACCCCTCCTGACATACCTACAAATATTTTTGTCTTTTTATTCAGTTTTTTTTCTTGACTAATCATAATTGTGATGATAACATATTTCTGAATTTGGACAACCGCAACAACACATGATGGAGGCTCCCATGGATCGTGAAGAAGATGGTTTCATTCTGCGAATAAGTGCCCTTTTGGGGTACACGCAAGGTCACAAGGATCCAACTGTAAAACTCGCTTTTCGAGGACAGGTTTGTCTCATCCGAACGGGTGAAAAAAACGTGGCAGTGATACTAAGACGCGCTTGTCCACCAAAGTTTTTTGCTCGCATTAGTCGTGGGTGCACTGGTCAACTACCAGTTCTGGCGGAGGAAGACCCTCATTTGGGTGAGCAACTTTTGCGAATTGTTTGATTTGAGCACATTGGTACGCGAGGGTCGGTCCATTGGGCCGGCCCTTTTCGCATAAACTTATTAGTATTATTGATTTCCTACCTCAAATATTTCTCCTTATTTACCAAATGTTCCGCATGAGTCGTAGCATAATGCATGTTTCCTGACTTATCTGACAAATAATACCAATACTGACTAGCTGTAGGATTGAGAGAGGCATCAATTGACGAGGCGCTCGGGTTGCAAATTGGTGTAGGTGGTAAGCCTTTATTCAAATACAAATTGTATGGTGACTTGACCTTCAAATCATCAAGAGTTAACTCGCTAGAACTTTTATTCAAGAAATAATAGAACGGTGGATCGACCTGGAGTGGCATACCTGATTTGATTCTCTTCCAAAGAATACCGGCAATCATCCTGCGATCATTCATATTTGTTGCTTCCTTCTCAACTATCGAAGCCATTTTTATAATGTCTTCAATAGAATAATCAGAACTATAATTCATAATGAGAGGATCGACTTTATTCTCGAATTCATTCATCATAGTGCTCATGACTTCATTTGGAGTAACATTGGAGAAAAACATGTATGTGTCAGGGAATAAGTATCCTTCATAAGGTTTGGCAATTTGAACGAAAACGCTGTCATCGAATGTGGGCACAGATCGTTTGACTGTTTTCGCAATATCACTTACAGTCGAACCTTCCACAATGGTGATTTTGGTTCTAGGAATATCTTGAACACCTTTTCTCAATCTATATGCAACAGAGAAACTATTTTGAGCATCATCGAATTGGTAATCACCAGCTTGCAATTTATTCTGGCTAAATGAGGCGTATGCAATAACCTTGAATAGAAATTCCGAGAATATAACGTGTTTTTCTTTCAAAATCTTACTTATATCATTTAGTGTAGATCGTTCAGGTATATTTATGACACTTCCAACTGGGAAATTCTGAGGAGCGAGACTGAAAAAATAAATGGCAGAAGCAACAAGAATAAATGCAATAATTGCATGAGCTAATTTGTTGGATTTATTTGGACTCGGATTTGTAATGATGTTTGAATTGTTTGGGTACATATATTTTTGTGATTATTATATAGGAAGATTGGATGGTGCTTCTGCTTTCTTTGATGGTACTCTTTCCAGTGTAGGTGTTCCTGCTACCTGACCTGGGAAGTGGAATATTGTTGCCAGTTCTTCTGTATTCAAGATCATAGGTTTGCATTTGAAAGGAGGGTGGAAATACGAACGGCGTTTATAGGCCGCCAACACAAGTCTTGAATACTTATTCTTGCGAAAATTGTTGAAATCCTGCCATGGATATTCAATTTTGGGCAACCAAGAACTGCCGAGTTTAAAACCATTTAGGTGTGGTGAACTAAAATGTTTCATATTACCGACTATGCCACCAATATTTGATGGGTTATACATCTCCTTTTTCGCAACATAGATAGCTCTTATTCCCGCATCAAAAGCATATTTTGTTTGACTGCGTTCAATAGCATCGACTATGTCTTTTTCACCGCTAGATATAGTAGGTAATTTCGTAAAACCAGTCTCTTCATCTTTTATGCCAGAAACTTTTGTCTTCGAATCACGCAACATTATTTCATTCACGATCTTTTTCGCGTCCTTTTTCCATTTATCTTCTTTTTTGAACCATTTACCTAGAATAGTTTTGTCTTCGGTGTGAGCTTGAATTAATATTTGAATCCATACTTGTTGATTTGGACCAACTGAGCCTAGAAATTCAAGAAGAGGCACCAAAGGATCAACCTTGAACTCCTCCTTTGGATCTTTATCTAGACCGTAATCAACATAAGTTTTTATAGGATATGCATCATTTTGAGCAAATTTAAATTCACAAAACCAAGTTTTGATTTCTTTTGGATCGTAGTGAACCGATTTAGTATAATCTTCAATTTCTCTTATTTCTATTCCTGGGAATTGTGCATATAAACTAGATTCGATGAACGCTTTCAACTGTGAACGAGTCCATATTATAAATTTGACTTGTCCTTCAATAGATACTAATTCGAGCGAGAACCATGGTCTCACTTCTCCATCCCAATATTTTTTTATGAAATTTCCTTCAACAGTATTGTGGAATGCGTTTAGGAATAATTCCATGGCTTTTGGAGATTTGAAACTTTCTTTCGGAAGTCTTATTTCTAACACAGAATATTTGAGCGATAAGAAATATTGCGCTCTTACAAATTTGACCCAAACTGACCAAAATATAGTGTAGAGAATAACCGCTACAAGTATTGGTGCGAAGGCTATGATGAGTTGCAAGGCCTGTGGCCAAATCTGAGATTGCAATTCATTTAACAATGGAACAAATAGTTGCGAAGGAGTCATGCAACTATTATACAGGACACCAAATATCTTTGGTAGTTGTATATGTTTATATTATATATTTGTGGCGTTCAAAACGACGTTATATTTGCCGTCTTTTTCTTTCCTGAAATATTTTGGATTCTGAAGATTGACTACGATTGTATTTTCTTTGACATATCTCTCTTTCATTACTTTGTTTACAATCTCATCTTTACTCATAGGGCCGTTTTTCTCAATAATGAGCTTGATAACATCGCGAACAACTCCTGGAGCATATCCCCATTCTGCCAATGCGTATAATCCTCTTCCAACCAAAACAAATCTTGGATCCTTGATAAGTTCGTTGTGAGTAGTTGCAACATGTGCTTTCTTCTTGAAAACTGTTGTTATCTGCTTTGCAACATCTCTGAAATGTATAGGAGAGCCGTGTTTCCTGATAACCAAGAATGCATAATCTCTCATGCCTTTTGTTTTGATATTTGACGAGTTGGCCTTACCCCAATCTCCCAAAGCATTCTTACCAATATGCTTCGATATAGACAACCATCGCTTTATGACTTCTTGATTTTTGTATTTTTCTGAAACTTGTTCCAAGTGTTGCAAGAATTTGCCAATTACTTCTGATTCTGGCAATAGATCTTGATTGTTAAGACTTGCATAGAGTTTTCTCAACGCATCTTCAACTTGTTTTGATAACTCTTCATTGACATGCCAGCGATGATGGAATTCATCATCTTCTTTGCGTTTGTTAAATGGTTCCCCCACTACCAAGAGGAAATGAACGTGATTTTGAAGTGATTTGTTCTTAGAAACATGTCCCAAGAAATCATCTTCAACCACTATACCTCCCAAAGAATGAAGTAGAGACTCTATCTCTGCGAAAGCTGCCTTCTCGCTTTTGTATTCGTCTGATTTGCGAATTGTAGCTATGCCGTAATTCTCGATCTGCCTTACTCTTTCTCTAGTGATGCCGTATTTCTTGCCGATTGAATCCAGCGTCATACGCTCTTCATTTGTGCCCAATCCATATCTGAATATGAGTACATCTCGCGCACGATCAGGTAGACAAGAAAGGAGTTTCTTGACTGTTTGTTTGGGCTTGAAATTTAGAGTTGTTGTGCTGGCCATATAAAGTTAATTATTAATAATTTAAAATATTATAACATAAGTACAGTATCATTATGGTGTAATATTGTCAATTTCTATATGTCTTTTATGACAATGTTTACAAGTTTTGCTGGGATAACAATCACCTTTATTATTTCTTTTCCAGATATCCACTTTTTCAATTCAGGCATATTTTTGGCCATATTCTCTAATTCACTAGACGTTCTAGACTTATTCGTTGTGAAATTACCACGTACTTTTCCATTGACTTGGACCACTATTACAACATCTTCATTGTCTATTTTACCTGCATCATATTCAGGCCAAGTAGAAACATGAATTGATTTCTTATTACCCATGCTGCGCCATATAACATCTGTCATGTGTGGAGCAAATGGAGCTAGAAGTTTTATGATCTTCTCGAAATTGTCCTTCGATATGTTGTCTTTCTTCTCAATTTCATTCACGGCAATCATAAGTGCACTAATGGCTGTATTAAATCTCATTTCTAGTATATCTTCACCTACTTTTTTTACTGTGCGATTGATGAGTCTAATCACGCTGTCATCATCAACATGTGAGTTCTTGGATTTTGATTTTGCTGTAATTACATTTTCCTGCAATCGCCAGACCTTTTCTATGAATCTTCTACAACCAACTATACTATCTGTACTCCAGCTGATTTGTTGATCGAATGGTCCCATAAACATTTCGTATATTCTCAAAGTATCAGCGCCAAATTGATTTGCTATCTGATCAGGATTGATAACATTACCGAAACGTTTCGACATCTTCCTGCCATCTTCACCCATGATCAAACCAACAGGCTGTAGTTTGTAGAATGGTTCAATAGTAGATACCACCCCTATATCATATAGGAATTTATGCCAGAATCTCGCATAAATCAGGTGTCTGGTTGCATGCTCTGCTCCACCTACATACATATCGACAGGTGCCCAATATTTCTCTTTATCTGAATCAACCAATTGTTTTCTGTTCTGAATGTCCATGAATCTAAGATAATACCAAGAAGAACCTGCCCATTGTGGCATCGTATTGGTTTCGCGTTTTGCCATGTGAACATTGTCAAATAGTTTATGAACTTCCTTGAAGGTATTCAGAATTTGACTTTCAGGCAATGCTTTCTTCAAAATATCTGCACCCAAGTATCCCCATGAACATCCAATCAGTCTTTTTTTATTCATTATCTTGTTCAACTCATAGACATCTTGGTTGGTATCAGTGAAATAATACGCTTCTTTAACATCAATTTTCCAATCACGGCATATCTTCTCAACTTTTTCCTCTTTAGAATGATGATCTTCAAAAGATAAGATATGCGTGAATTTAATTCCACTTTTCTTGAGTGCTGGTACAACGTATTTTGATGAACCAGAAGAAACCACCGCAAACTTTGCATTTTTTATTTTTTTAAGCTCCTTTGTAAAACCATCAAATAGTCCAAATTTGCTTTTTTTCATTAGATCACCAAATCTATTAATCCATAGATCGCGCGCTTTTATTTGTTCAATGGTTCTTATTGAGTCTCTGGTGTGGTTAGAATCTAAAGAAAAAAAATTCTCAACTTCAATTGATGCAGATGTCTTGTCTTTTGATTCACCCATATCGATCTTGGCCTGCAATAATGCATCCCATGTATCTCCAAGAACTCCATCGAAATCAAAAATCAAATATTTCGTTTTATTTTTTTCCTCAATACATCTCGGACACTTAACATTGACCCATTTGTCGATTGCAGCCAGTGGTGACTCTCCTGTACCAGTTGGTTCATAGGATTTCACTTTTGGTAATTTAACAGGCAAGTCTTTTTCGGGTACGGGTACAACGATTGTATTCAATGATAAGATCAGATTCAATAATTCAGGAAATTGAGCCGTGCCCATATCGCCAAAAGTATAATGACCATGGTCTTTCAATTCGATAACTCGTGCACCAATCTTCTCAGCGTACAACTGCGCGCTTTCTTTTCCAGATTTGTATTCATTATTAGAAGTGAAAATATAAATTTGCTTAACTTTTTCTCTGATACTTGCATCAATTTCAAAATCATAAAATGACTTCTTATTTTCATTTGGTGCTTCTTTCCAAGGGGCAACCATTATAAGAGCTTTAACTGACTTTTTTGTTTCGCCTAGCCATCGAACCCAGAAAGCAGTGCCACAACTATGACCAATAAGAATTGAATTTTCATCAACATTAATCTTCTCAATCTCTTGTTTCCATGCCTCATATGATGGTTTCCATGGTTCGGGCATTATTGGTGTGACAACATCTGCTCCAAATTTCTCCAATTCTTTTTTTGTCCACGGAATCCAATGTTTGTCATAAGTTCTCGAGGCATTGTCTAAATGTTTTTCTTTAGAGTCAGGACAACCATGAAGAATGACTATTTTCGTAGAATTTTCATTAAAATAGCATGAAGAACAATGAATAACAGGAATGGGTTCACCCCAATATCTTTGTCGCGAGAATACCCAATCGCGAAGTTTGTATTTTGTTACCCACTTACCTCCGACAAATGAAGTAATGTCCTTCATAACAGACTCGGAAGACTTGCCGTCGAAAGAACCAGAATTTACCAAAGCACCATAATTGATGAAGGCAGACGGCTTATTAAAGAAATCCCAAATCACTTTTTGATTATCATATGAAAGATAATCTCTAACCTTATCTTCATTTATCCATTCAAGAGTATATTTACCCTTGTCTTCTTCATGTACATCTTGTTTATCTTCATTAATAAGATCAAAAAATACAGCTTGTGCCCTCATATATCTATTCTCATCTTTATGTTTTGCAAAGAAATAAGAATGGACTTGCCAATCCTCATGTAAATTTTGAATATATTTAATATTTTTGTAACCAGTTTCTTCTAAAACCTCTCGTCTCGCGGCATTAATTATATTTTCACTATTTTCTATCCCTCCAGTTATGAAAGATTGCCATCCATGTTCTTTCCACTTTTGAACAAGATAAGTGTTATTTTTAGGATTTCGGATAATCGCATGAATATTATTTCTCGTTTTAGTAAGTTTTTCCTTTCTTGGTATAAGATCGGTAGTGTTTTCGAAATATGGCGCAATAACTTGCTTTATTTTGAGATCATATTTCTTGGCAAATTCCCAATCTCTCTCATCGTGTGCAGGAACAGCCATCACCGCCCCAGTACCATAATCTGCGAGGACGTAGTCCGCTATCCAAACTGGTATTTCTTCCCCATTTGCGGGATTCACAGCCAACACACCTTTCAATTCGACGCCACTTTTTTCTTTTTTCTCGTCAGTTCTTTCTATTTGATTTTTATTCTTGGCTAAATCTATATATGAAATTATATCTTTGGAATTGCTCGTATGAGCCAATAATTCCTGCACCAAAGAATGTTCCGGTGCCAACACTAAATATGTAACACCGAAAAGTGTATCTGGTCGTGTCGTGAACACTTCTATTTCTTTCTGATCTTCGGTTTTTGAGTCTTGAGTTTTGAGTTTGAACCTTATAAGTGCACCCTCACTCCTGCCGATCCAGTTTCTTTGAGATTCTTTGATATATTCAGGCCAGTCCAAAACAGGCCTGCCGTTTTTGTCTCGCGCATCCAAATCATTGAGTAGCCTATCTGCATAATCAGTAATCTTAAGAACCCATTGACGCATAGGTTTCTTCTCGACAATACTTCCACATCTTTCACATTTTCCGTCCTCTATATCTTCATTGGCAAGACCAGTTTTGCAAGAAGGACACCAATTGATAGGTTCATATGATTCATGCGCTAAGCCTTTTTTGAATAATTGCAAAAATATCCATTGAGTCCATTTGTAATATTCTGGATCCGTCGTGTTGATCTCTCTCGACCAATCATAATCAAGACCAAGAATTTCAAGCTGTTTCTTGTATCTCAAGACATTTCTCTTAACTGCTATTTCAGGATTTGTTTTGGTCTTCAATGCGTAATTTTCTGCAGGAAGTCCGAAGGCATCGAAACCCATAGGGTGCAAAACATTCAGGCCTTGCATTCGTTTCTGGCGAGACATGATGTCGGTAGCTATATATCCCTTTGGATGTCCAACATGCAATCCTTCACCTGAAGGATATGGGAACATGTCGAGAATATAGTATTTATTTTTATTTTTTGTCTCTTTCGTTTTGTAAATTCCTTCACGAGACCACATTTTTTGTAGTTTCTTTTCAATCTTTCTGTGATCATATTTACCAATTTTTTTCATGAATTGATATTACAATAAAACAGACATATTTCCAAGTTAGTACTTCGACTTTTTGCTCAACTTTACAATTGATACAATTTGTGTTACAAAGTGTATGTCCATTCCGCTCGCGAGGCTGTGGGTGGACGAAGGCCGGGGTTGTGCTTCCGCACGTGCTGTCGCAACCCCGGTTCTTTTTTTATATTTTGTGTGATATCTAATCAGTAAATGTAATGCTCGATACTATGCTTTGAATCAAATCCTTTGTATTTTGATCAACATTTCTATAATTCACATATATTATTACTTTGTCTTTACTGCAGTAAATAAAAGCAAACCCCGCACGTTTCGCGGGGCGCTTGTTCAGAATCGCCGACAGTACAAGACTGTCAGTGGCACAGGGTAACCCGTGCTTATAATGAACCATCCGCCGAGGAGTGGTCCTTGAACCCCAACGAAGTACCGGACACCAAAAGCAGTTCCCTGCTCTGACTGCCAAGTCCGATCGTTGGTTTGGAGGGAATTGCCATCCTCGAGACGAAATCCTGCCCCAATCGACCATGAATCGATGGGGATGCGGATTATTACTTCTGGAACGGGTTTCTCCCAATTCTCGAAGTGAACCCGGGCCTGAACGTTCAATGCCTCGATGTCACCAATCTTCATGGTGTAACCGAGGAAGACGGAAGGATTGTCATCACTGAACGGCCGCAACCCAAAATTCACTTTGTGAGTAGAGAAGTTCACCGCCTGAATCGGCGGTCGCCTCTCTTGCCCAAAAGGACTGGTAAGTTGGTTTTCGTCTTGATCCCCAACCAAGGTTTTGAGAATGAATCTCGCAACCTTGCCTGAAGTAAGACTTTCCAACTTCTCTTCGAACCAGGCGACCACCAACAGTTGTGTTCCGGGATCTTCAACTAAGTACTCCCGAAGCGAGTCTCCAACAGCGCCATTGAAAGCAGACACGAACTGGCGTGAAGGATACTCTAGATCGTCGGCATGATTCAAGAGATTCATGACCCAGTACGAACCAAATCTGTTCGTCATGGAATCATTCGTCTCCCGAACGAAGACTGCGGTGAACCCGTGTAAGGGTTCTCCGAGGTAGTAGGCAATCTCCGTTCTGGCAGATGCCCTGAATTCCTCGGCGTGACCAAGAATTGCGAGTAGTGTTTGAAGCACCACCGCAACCCAACAACGGATTGTAATGAGCTTCATAAGTTCAGTTACATTCTAGCACGAATAATCAATCTGCAAATGTTGTGACTAATATATCTAGATCTTAAACACTATCACACCACCATCTTCTGATTTGACATGATAATCAGTCCGTGTTAGATTTTTGATGAAAGGTATCCTATGAACATAGTCATCGAAATCATAGTTTTCGCGCTTTTTGTTGGATTCGGCCCGTTCCTGCTGCTTTCAGCATTTGATTCAATCGGGAAGAAATAACAACAAATTTCGCGGTTTCCAAGCCCACTTTCTAACAAACCGTGGGCTTGATTTTTTCCTAAATCTTAAACTCTACCACATCCCCATCTTGCACCACATACTCTTTTCCCTCGGTCCTTATGAGTCCTTTTTCTCGAGCGGTGGCATAGGATCCTGCATTTAATAGTTTGTCCCACTCAATAATCTCCGCGCGCACGAACTTGTCCTTGAAATCAGTATGAATAGCGGTTCCAGCGAGAGGCGCGGTCCAACCTTTTTCTATGGTCCACGCCCGTGTTTCATCAACACCTGTGGTGAAGTATGTTATGAGACCAAGAAGCTCATAACTTTTGCGTATCAAATCATTTGTTCCATCATCATGAGCATTGAGACCTTCACGCAATTCTCTCTTGTCTAGTTCATCAAGGTCCTTTAGTTCTTGCTCAATACCAGCATCTACAATCACATGAATTTTATCTTTCAAGAATTCACTGAGCTTATTCCATCTTTCATCACGAATTTCATCAAGATTTTTTGCACCGGCTTTTTTATTTAGAATATATAGAATTGGTTTTGAAGTAATGAGACAAAGTTGTTGCAACATTTCCCTTTCATTTTCTTCGATCTTGACAGAGCGCGCCAATTCTCCCGCCTCAAGAGCTGTAATAAGCCTATCGAGAAGTTGAGACTCAATCACTGCCTCTTTTTTGCCCGCTTTTAATTCTTTGGAAATATTACCCTTTCTTTTTGTTACAGTTTGGAGATCTGCGAGAATAAGTTCGAGATTAATTACGCCAATATCTTTGAGAGGATCGATCTTACCGTCGACATGAATGACATTATCGTCTTCGAATATGCGAACAACCTCAGCAATAGCATTTGTTTCTCTTATATGAGACAGGAATTTATTGCCCAAACCTTCCCCTTCAGATGCACCCTTGACTAGGCCAGCGATGTCCACGAATTCTATGGCAGCAGGAATGGTTTTTTCGGATTGGGAGAATTCTGATAGTTTGTAAAGTCTGTCATCAGGGACAGCAACGATACCTACAGATGGATCTATAGTACAAAAAGGATAATTTTCGGCAGGAACGCTTTTCTTCGTCAAAGCATTAAAAAGCGTAGATTTGCCCACGTTTGGTAGTCCGACTATTCCTATCGATAATGACATGGAGATAATATAGCATGAAAAAATATAATTGTGTTATAATTTGCAAAATGATTACACATCTCCTAATACATAACATAGTTGCCATATCAACTTCAGTTATCAATATAGGTCTATTCCTTTTCATATTTCTCAACAACCCTAGATCGAAAATACATGTAACATTCGCAATGACGATGTTATGTGCGGCAATATTTAGCTTGTCTCATGTAATAGGAGTCAACATCTCTGATCCTGAATTATCGAAGCACGTTTTCATGCTCAATATATTCACAATGTTTATTGCAATATTCAATGCGCATGCCGTAGCCATCATGACAGAGGCAAAAAGAGGACCTTTTTCTTTGATTGCATGGATATATTATGCGGGCATACTTGCTTCTCTAGTTTTTATTATATTCCCTCATACATTTTTGCTGCCATCTATACCGAAAATGTATTTCCCGAATTACTACAATCCTGGTTCGCTGAATTTCATTCGCCTTATCATCACTTATGTTCTGGGCGTTGGCTATATGTTCTGTTTTCTATTCCTCAGCTATCGCAAAAATAAGAATCCTGTCTATCGTGGCCAAGTGAAATATTTTGCCGTGGCTATATTTCTCGGTTATGGTCTAGGATTCATACCTAACTTTTTGGTCTATGACATAAAGATAGATCCTCTTCTTGGTATGACGTTTGCAGTATTTGCCATTCCGATCATATTTGGCGTCGTCAAATATGAATTGCTCAATGTAAAAATCATTGCAAAACAAGCATTCGTGTACAGTATATCTATTGGTATTGTTGGTGGGTTTGTCTTGCTCGCCAGTTATATAAGTCAAATAGTCCGTGAATTAAACCCAGGATTTCCTGTTTGGGTAATACCAATGACTATTTCATTCATTGTAGTCACAAGTGGAGTATTCGTTTGGCGTAAATTACGCGAAAGCGATCTCCTCAAATACGAATTCGTTACTACGGTTACGCACAAATTCAGGACTCCTCTTACTCATATCAAGTGGGCTGCAGAGAATATAAACAAACTCAGCAATGATCCAGAATTAAAAAGCGAACTGGGATATATTGAAAGCGCTAATGGCAAACTAGTAGAGCTCACTACTCTAGTTATGAATGTGGCCGGTACCGAGGATAGCGCTTATCAATATCGTTATGAGAAGCATGATGTGTCCAAACTAGCTACTGAAGTTATACGTTCAGTTCAGTATCAAGCGGACGCTAAGAAAATAACAATAAATCAAAAAATTACACCTGATCAATATTCAATTTGTGACGAAGAAAGAGTTAGGTTTATAATACAAACTTTCATAGAAAATGGCATACACTATACGAATCAATTTGGTGAGATTACAGTCAGTGTAGCCCCTGATACAAAAGATAACGTTATTGTGTCTGTGTCTGATACAGGAGTCGGTGTAAGTCCTGAAGATATGCCACACATGTTCACGAAGTTTTATCGTGGAGAAAAAGCAAGATCGTTGGATACGGAAGGTATGGGTATAGGACTTTATATGGCCAAAGAAATTGTGAAAAAACACAATCACGCCAAAATATGGGTAAATTCTGAAGGTTCTGATAAAGGCAGTACGTTTAGCTTCTCTCTTCCTTTAGCAAAGTAATTATTGTGTTTGATATTTCTACGGGATCTCTATTAACAATAGTGACGCCGATCTCGTCTGCTATTCCCACATCGGTTGACACAACCCTTGCCCCTGCCGCTTTGGCCTCAACCAAAGTCATACCGTATCCTTCATAATCAGATGTAACCAAGAATATGTCGCACGTTTTATAATATGATATTAATTGTTCAGTATCTGCCCAACTTTCGAATATTACATTTTTATCTAACATATTCGACTGCACAAATTTCTTCAGTTTATTCTCGCAACCTCCCTTCCCAACAACAATGAGACCAATACTCGAATCTAATTTAGACAAAAATTTCATACTTTTCAAAGCCAAATAAATATTTTTCTCCGCCTCCAATCTACTAGCCATCAATATAATTTTCGAAAATTGTTGATATTTTCGATGCAAATCATGATTGACATTCAACGGAGTATTTTTTATACGCTCAATATCAACTCTTATGGGTCTAACTTCTATTTTTGATTCATTTATATGTAAAGTATCAATGAGGTAATTCTTGACTCTATTTGATACAACTCTTATATGGTCAGCTTTGGGTAGATTCGATAATGCTAATAATTTCAAGAATTTATTCTTGAGGCTTTTGCCGAAATACGGACTACCAATATCACCGTGAACTTGCATTTCAAGATCTATATTTAATTTTTTCTTTATAGATATGCCAACAATTGCGGTTAACCATGGATCTTGAGTGGTTATTTTGGTTATATTACGATTCTTCGCTATGAAATTGGCCAGATTGACCGCATCTGTAACAGCAAATATTTTACTCATCGATCTTGTGGGATAAACCCAAACGTTATCGCCAAGCGAAATTTCTTTGAAATTGCGATCAGTAAAAACAACTATATGAACTTCAGCATAATTCTTGGCATATTCTATTTGTCTTTTTGCAACAGCGCTTTCCTTATCAAATATCAACCTGTCATTGCCAATCATGAGAAGTGACTCTTTCATGTTATTTCGATATCACACTTTTGTTTATATTTATAATCTCTGCAGCTATATTTTCCCATGTGTGTACCCATTTGAAATCAATAATTTTTTGTTTTTGTAGTGCATAATTCTTGGGATCAGATAGCCACAATATCTTATTCACTATATCTTGTTTGTTCATAGGATCAACGAAGATTGCACACGGCCGTATCCTTTCTGTTATGCCATTTTCATCTGTAACGATGAAAGGCGTACCCGCGCGAATTGCATCTAATATCATGTTCGGACTGATATCGCCAATTGAAACAAGAATAACAGCGTATGATCTTCTGATTTTTTCGAAGAAGCTGTCATATACAGCCTTACCTGTGTCTAGCTCTATATCTGGAAGACCTAATTCATGGTTTTTTTGCTTTGCAATCTCGAAAGCTTCTCTTAGAGTTTCGATGTTTTTCCATTTAACTTCACGAGTTGCTGCTATAAACGAGCGATTTTCTGGTTGAATAGGCGAAACTCGATTGCCACAAAAATTCTCAACTATTGTAGTCTTGGCTTTGTCTATGCCATAAGCTTTTGCAAATATACTTCTCTGCCATTCGGTACTGTATATGATTTTGCTTGCTCGCTTGAGAGCCATCTTGCCCAAACTATAATATATCTTCTCTTTTGTTGTAAGTTTAACGTCTTTTGACTGATAAAAATCCTTGAAATATATCATGTCACCCGTCCTCTCAACATAACTTTCCCACAAGAAATCACCTCCAGTTCTGATAATGTACTTCTTGCGCATAAGCATGCATGCATACATAGTAGGGACCGCAGCACTCCACAGATCGAGCACCAATATTAGATCTGCATTCCAGCCCTTTCGTATGATTTTTGTCAGAAAAAGTATATGTCGGATAAATGGCGGCAAAGCTCTTTCCCATCTATAAGCGGCAACCTTTACATCATGACCTTGTTTCTTCCATGTCTCGTAGAGATTCCTAGCGTATTGAGCTGGGCCACCAATGTCAGGCGGGTATATTCCAGAAGATATCAGGATTTTCATGAATTAATTTTAACACAATCTGGCTTAATATCATACTAGAACGTCTCTTTTCATGTCTGATGTAATATAATCCCAATCATATTTTTCTCTTACCATTTGCAAACTATTTTTTACGATTGATGTTGTCATATTCTTATCCTGAATAAGTATTTTGACTTTTCTGGCTATATCTGCCGGATCTTTAACATTGACCATAAGACCAGTAATACGATCCTTGACGAAATCTACGATACCACCGACAGGCGTAGCAATGACCGGAATACTTGCAGCCATCGCTTCAATGAATGAATTGCCGAAACCTTCTGACAATGAAGGCCGTACGAAAATATCACATGCATGCAAATACGGAGGCATATCTTTGTAAGCAACTTGTCCGATGAAATATATTCTGTCACCAAGTTTTTCTTCTTGTATGATTTTGTCATACTGAGGTTTGAGTGGGCCTTGGCCAAGAATTAGAAACTTTACATTAGCGGGCAAATATTTGAGTGAATATATGACGTCATCGATAGCATTCTTGAAAACCAATCTTGAAGTAGTGATGAGCAGAATATCATTTGGATCTTTTCTATAAATTTTTCTGATTTCATTTATCTTATTTTCATCTCTAGTATTGAATAATTTGAAATTCACACCGTTCGGTATAACAACAATAGGACATTTTGCACCCATGTCCTTGGCCCAATTACCAAGAAAATGAGATATAACCTGAATAATATCGGCTTTTGTAAAGATCATCTTGAATAATGGATAAAGTGGCAACGCCCGCCTCTTCAAATATTCAATAGGATCACCTTCCTGCAATGTCAGAATGTATTTGATTTTTGGATTGAATAATTTGAAAATTATAGCCGCAAAACTATTATACGTAGCCATCATCGACCATATCATATTGTATCTATTGAGCCTGTTTAACTTCCAGGCCTTGAATATCGCCAAGGGAATGTAGAAATACTTATTGAGATGTAGGTAATATGGAAGTTTGCGATTGTTGTTAACGCTATTTGATACCATTCCGATACGGTAAATGTTGACATTACCTATTTTTTCAAATTTTGGTAACTTCTTTTCAAAACGCAAAGTTATCATATCAAAAGAATATTCCTGTGGATCGAGCCTATCTGTAATCTCTTTTATTGCCACCTCAGCTCCTCCGAAGAAATTTGGATAGTATGTGAGAGAAAAAATTAAGACCTTTTTCATGCCTTTCATTATATTCAATTTTTATAAATATACAATCAAACTTTCAAAATATTCTCGAGTACATCCTGCGGTACTTCTGCCGGCTTTTGGGACTGCTGAGAATTTGTAACGACTTCTTTCTTATCATTCTTAACATTATCTGCCTGAGGGGTCACATTCTGAGTCTTAGCATTATTTTTAGATAAAATATTCGCTAACGCACTCTTTAGATCGCTTATGTTCTGCTTAGATGGAATCCTAGTTTCATTTCTAATCTTCTTTTCCATAGTAAGACTATTCAAACTCACAGGTTGAACTACAGGCTTTGGTTTGGGTAGATCTGAAATCTTAACAGTTTGAACCACACTCTGTACTGGCGGCTTTTCTATTTTAACCTCTGTTTGTTTTGGAGTTTGTGGTTGTACTTCAAGATTATTTTTCGGAGTTGAGGTCTTTGGGCTATTATACTGACCAGAAAGTGTAGCACTGCTCGGAGTATTGGGCTTTGGAGTTACCGGTTTTGGTGTTGTCTCATGAAATTTGATAATAACTTCTTCAACTTTTGCCTTTGGACTCGCGAATTGTTCGCGTGAAGCACTGATAATTTCGTGAACATATGATATCTGAGGATGAGAAATAGGTGGTAAAGTCACAGCAGAAAATGGCGATGATGTAAGACCATCGATCATGAGCTTGAGATATATCTGAGCAAAACCTAGGTTGACCAGATCTTCTACTGTGAATTGTGGAGCGAATTCCTTCTCGAGCACCTCAGCATCTGTAGCACCGACTCTAAATACCATCATCGTTCCAACGTTACCGAATACAGCCGCTCTAACTTGTTCATCCATCTGCTCTATGTATTGATGAGCAATCGTAAGATTGAGTTTATATTTTCTAGCTTCAGACAAAATATCTGCGAAAGATGCGTTGGCAAAGTTCTGGAATTCGTCCACAAATAGATAGAAGTTCGGTAACATTTTCATCACTCTATCTGGAACATCTGCTCTAGACATGGCTGCAAGATATAATTTCGTGACTATCATACCTCCAAGTAGTTTCATGTTCTCATCTCCGATCTTACCCTTAGACAAGTTGATTATAATTATCTTTCTCTTGTCCATAGCTTCGCGGAAATTGAAGGAAGAAACTGGCTGACCTATCATATTTCTAATAAGAGGATTTGCCGTGAATTGACCAACTTTATTTTGTATTGACGGCACTGCCTCAGCCGCCATTCTTTCTGTATAATTGGCAAATTCTTTGACCCAGAATGACTTGACCGAAGGATCTTTGACATAAGAAACTACTTCTTTTCTATACTCTTTATCAGAAAGCATTTTGTTTACACCGAGCAATGTCGAACCAGGACATTCAAGAAGAGCCAAAAGAGTATTCGTGAGGATATATTCCATTCTGGCCGACCATGCATCTACCCATATTTTCTTGAATGTACTCATAAGGCCAGAAACAACTAGATGTCTCTTATCAGGATCAACGCTTTCCAAGACATTAAAAGATATTGGATACTCTGTATCGAAAGGAGCCATATATATGACATCTCTTATTCTATTTTGCGGAACATATTCGAGGAGAAGATCAGCTGTTTTACCATGAGGATCTATGAAAGCCATACCTTCGCCGTTTTGGATATCCTGCACAGCCATATTCTCGAGTAAAGTTGATTTACCCATACCAGTTTTTCCAATAACATAGACATGACGTGTACGATCTTTAGCCTTTATACCAAAGCGTATTCGCTTATTGCGAGAATCGGTTTCTCCGAAATATGTTATTTTATTTTCATCCATTGACGTCTTTTAGATAAAGTACTTTAACTATGCAATGAAATTATATCACAATGTAATTATTTCTTTTCCACATCTTTGAGAAGCAAAGCAGATCTCTGATATGAACTGCCAGCATTCCATAACATCCAACTATTAAGACCAGAATCATAAGTAGCCTGAATTTGGTCACGAACCATTTCTGGTGTATATTTTGCACCCAAATTGAAATCCTGTAACCAAGGTCTCAACTTATATGGAGAAGTAGAAGCTAGAATTGCACGTTCAACAGCCTTTTTCATTGATATCAAAATGACTTCATACGGCTTCGTGGCTGGTTTATCGAAACCATTGAAACCACTTGCGAAATGAGACGGATATACCATTGGCGCAATATAATCAAAATATGGGAATGCATCTTCTAATACCTGCCCTATACCAAGATCATCAGTCACGGAAGTTGTAAGACCAAACAAATCAGCAGACATAACTATGCCTGTATTATTGAGTTGTTCACGCAAATATAGGAAAAACTTTCTGAGAGCGTCGTTTTTCTTCATACCTTCACTCCATGAATATCTAGCATCTGATAACACACCATCAGACGGAAAACGTATATAATCAAAATTTATTTCATCGAAACCGATTCCATAAGACTCCTTCGCCAGATTAATGACATAATCCCAATATGGCTTGGCGCTAGGGTCAATATATGAAAGGCCGTTTTTGTCTTTCCATATACCGTCTGAGTTTGTTTTACTCTTCACGGCTAATTCAGGAAATTTACGAGAGTATGTCGGATCTTGGAAAACAGTTATTCTACCGATAACATAGTAATCCATACCGTGTAATCGAGTAATGAAATCTTGAAGATCTGAAATCAGACAACCTGTCTGTTTTGTATCTTTTTGCAATTTTGTTTTTGCATTAGAAATTGTACCTGTATAATCTTTCACGTCTATTACTATTGAATTGATCTCAGTCCCGGAAATATTCTCGAGAACCTTGTTTCTCAAACTATCCATGCTGGCTGTACAAGCCGTCATATATATCGCCTTTACTGACTTTGGCGTTGAAATATGTGCTGCAACGAAAATACCAGAATTTTCCGCAGACGCTATACCGTTCGTGGGGTTTATAAGAAAACTAACCTTTTTATTGCGGAAAAATATCAACGATAAACAAAATATGAATGCAAGTATTACAATTGCGATCAAAATGTATTTGGCAAATCTCACAATACTACTAATAATCCTCATATTTGCTGGTCTTTATTATTTTCTTGCGCTGAATTCTTGTATTCTACAAATGGTAAATTGGCAGTGAATTTTTCTTGCTCTGGTCTAGGCAGTACATACGCAACAATTATTACTACAAATCCTGTTACAAGAGAAATTATTTTGTCCCAATATTCTGGAAAACCTAAAAATGTAAACAACATCATCCAGACTCCTAGCAAAATGAGAATTTGTTTTTTTGACATGTGTCTATTATACAGAACGTGCTATTATATTGCCAGAGAAAGGAGGTGAAAAAACTTGGAAACAAGCATAATTAGCAACCTGCAAGAGTTCAAATTGACTCCGATTGTGGTCAAACTTGCCATTAGAGAAGGTGGTGGTGAGTTCATTGGCTTTTGTCAGAGAGGTTTCAACCTAAGAGACGGAGGAATCTTCTTTGAATTTGATTTTTTCATGGGAATGAGTGATAGAAAAGTCATTCCACATTACACCCTCACAGTTAAGATAGAGGATGTTTTGAACACAATTTCTCGAGATGACGCCAAGCTCACAATAGTTACGTACAGCGAAACGATTACGATCGAAACGCTGTCGGCAACACACGTGGCCTTGTGCATTGCTCTTTTCGAGAGACAACAACCTTAGCCGACAACTTTGATGAAAGGGAGTCGGCTTGGCCTTTTATAAGCTAACAATTACAACAAATTCACCCCTTACCTTCTCCGTATTTTTAGAAAAATATTCAAGCACATCTGATTCACTTCCCTGCACTACTTCCTCAAAAATTTTAGTTATTTCCCTGCAAACCGTTATTATTTTGGTCTTATGAGTATTTTTAGATTTTTCTAATAATGATTGTAATGTCTTCATTATTCGATGTGTTGATTCATAAAAAACATAAGTGTGTTCAGAATCATATATTTCGGAAAAAATTTTCTCTCTCCCCTTCTTGTGCGGCAAAAAACCCAAGAATGTAAATCTGTTCACAGGCACTCCCGCTATGGACAAACTCGCTGTCAGTGCAGACGGCCCAGGAATTGATTCTATTTTTATGTTACCTTCTGATATTTCTAAGTTTAATTCACGTCTGATGATTTTTATCAATTCTGATCCAGGATCTGATATCGCGGGTGTTCCTGCATCTGAGACCAAAGCCATATTTTTGCCATTTCTAAGCAAATCTACTATTTCTGTAACCTTCGATAAACTACTATGACTATGATAAGAAAGCGTTTTTTTCGAAATATTGTACTTATCGAGTAATATTTTTGTTGTTCTTGTATCTTCACACAAAATACAATCAACAGAGTTCAAAACTGCAAGCGCTCTTACAGTTATGTCTTCCAAATTACCTATAGGTGTTCCAATTACATATAAATGATTCATATTATATACAATAAAACAAAAATATGTATTTATCAAATATGTATTCTTGATCTGATTTTTATATGTTAAAATATGTGGAACATATGAATAAAGACGAGAAGACAGTTTTATACGTAACCAGAGACTTGGAAAGAGCGCTTGGTATAGCACCCAACCCCCAATATCAGATAGTGACAAATCGCACGCCGTATTCAGAGTCAATCCAAGCACAATTCCCTGGTTTTATTCACTTTGTCGAGAGTCAAGAGATACTTCACACTTATGGTCTGATTGATCAATTCAATTTTGATTCTTTTTTCAAAATATCCAATTTGCAAAGTTCAAATGTAGCAATTGTCGTATTCAAGAATTCTTCCATCATAGAGAACTTGTCTCGAAAAAAAGGCCTATTCTTACTCAATCCCAGCTCAGAACTATCTGAAAAGATAGAAAACAAAATATCTCAGTCGAATTGGCTTGGAGAGCTTGGTAACAAATATTTGCCACCTCACAAAATCGACATTATAAAAAATATAATGTGGGCGAAAAAACCCCTTGTTATTCAATGGTCTCATGGGCACACAGGTAATGGCACAATAATAGTCAATACTGAGGAGGAATTATTAGCGGTGAAAAATAAATTCCCTGAAAGATATGCACGTGTAAGTGATTATATCAATTGCTCAACATTCACAGTCAATGTCGTAGTTGCAGGAAATAATGTTCTTGTTGGTAATATAAGTTATCAAATAACAGGTCTGCAGCCGTTCACTGATAATATATTTAGTACAATTGGCAATGATTGGAGTGTAGTCGGCTCACTACTATCTGAATCTGAGATCAAATACATCCACGATATGGCAATAGAAATCGGCACAAAAATGTCAGCTCAAGGATGGCGTGGATTATTCGGCATTGATGTCATTAAGGATTTAGAAAAAAATGCTATTCATCTTATAGAGATCAATGCAAGGCAACCTGCATCAACATCATTTGAAGCAAAACTCCAAAATGATATAGTCAGTAATGCGAATATTCAAGGTATAAATATTTTTGAAGCTCATATAGATGCGCTCAAAGGTCAGTCTGTAACTCAAAAAATGATTGAAATTAACGACGGTAGTCAGGTTGTTCTTAGAGTTCACAAAGATATTGACCATATAAGCGATGAAATAATAGGCTCACTGCAACTATCTGGTTATACGATAATACAATATCAAAATACTGAGCTTAATATGGATCTTTTGCGTATACAAAATCCCAAAGGCGTAATGTCTGGACATAATTCTTGGAATGATAGAGGCAGAGAAATTGTAGAAACAATCACATCGACAAATCTAGATTTAGACAAAATATGAATACAAAATTAATATCACAAAAAGCATTGGATGTAATAGCTCAATACGAAAATTTTTCATTTGGCAATGCCTCTTGCGGAATACCGTATTTCAACAATAAAACTTCATTGATCAGGGCAGGCTTACGAGCCAATATAGGCAAAGGAAGCCCAAAAGATATTTACGATGAATTGCAAGCTTTCATAATCAAAAACCACATAGACCCAGTCTCTCTCGATAGTGAGAATCTAAAAAAAATCTTAGTCGAGAACAATATTGGTATAGACTGTTCAGCATATGCATATTATATTCTGAATGCATTCTCTATAGACGCGAAATTCGGTC
The DNA here is from genome assembly GCA_964406895.1 of uncultured Candidatus Saccharibacteria bacterium. Lineage (GTDB taxonomy): Bacteria > Patescibacteriota > Minisyncoccia > Phycocordibacterales > PALSA-1337 > C7867-002. The sequence goes on from CAYOTK010000003.1 coordinate 97,955, forward strand.
AATTAGATAGACATTTGAAATTCACTCATTGTTCTGGAATATTCGGCAAAATGCGTTGCAAACTTAGACCCGTAGAAAATTGTGATGTAATGACTATGAGTGACAATGCGAATAGTCATGTTGTACGTATAGACTCTATAAATGTCGGCGATTTCATCTCCATGACAAACAGTGCTCTCGACAATGTTCGAGATCATGTATTAGTAATTTACAAAGTTGAATATCAAAACTTCAAATCAATAAAACTGTATTATACTCACGCTATTGCATATCCCGATGATGGTATTTACGGTACCGGAATAAAAAAGGGTGAAATTGCAATTACTTCCCCTGAAAGACCAATAAGTGATCAAGAATGGATGGAAAACGACAAAACTGGTGAATACAATGTATTACTTCAAAGAGCCAAGATATCCACTACGGAAGTTCGAAGAATGAATTGGTTCAAATAGAAAAATGTGGTATTGTTAGACCATGATTAATATTCTTGAGGGCACGGCAGATCTGGCCTATATATTGGGTTTTGTGGTTGTTGGAGCCGTCTTTGCTTTCGCATGGTCACCGCTTTTAATCAAAATCCTATATCACTTCCACGTCATAAAAGGACCGAAAACCGAGCTAGCAGGTGTGGCTTCTAGGGCGGACAAAAAAGAAGTACCTGTAATGGGTGGCTTATTGGTTATCATTACCGTCGCAATCGTTACAATGATATTCAATTGGTCACGCAATTTCACATGGGTTCCGATAGGTGTAATGCTTATATCCGCAATGCTCGGAGCAATAGATGACCTTATGAATATTTATGGCCAAGAAAGACGATCTCGAAAATTGAAACATGTCTTAGCTCTTATCAAAGTTCATAGCAGTATTCGTATGCGCATTTGGTATGCCATTACTCTTCCGTGGACACTTTTCAAACGTCTTTCTGTCTGGTTTGGCTCTCGTCCAGGCAAAGGCGTTTTCGTTCACGAAAAACTCATACTACAATTCTTGGCAGGAACAGTCACAGCTTGGTGGATATATGCAAAGCTTGGTCCAGCATGGCACTATATTTATTTTCCGTTCAATATTAGTTTTGATGCTGGTATTTTCATAATACCGATAGTTATATTTATCGTTATGTTTACAGCCAACGCTGTTAATATTGCTGATGGTATGGATGGTCTTTCGGGTGGAATGCTTACGATAACATTTAGTGCACTTACAATACTTAGTTGGATAAACGGTTTCGGTGAATTCGCCATTTTGAACGCTACTGTAGTTGGTTCACTCATTGCTTATACATATTTCAATATCAAACCCGCACGGTTCTTCATGGGGGATGTTGGGTCGCTCGGTCTAGGTGCATTACTTGCCGTGAATGCAATGGCAATTGGTGAAGTATCAGCTCTCACCTTCCTTGCTTTTATGTTCTATGTTGAGGCTTTCTCCGTCATTATTCAGGTCTTGTCGAAATACATTCTTGGCAAAAAGATTTTCAAAATGTCTCCACTCCATCATCATTTTGAACTTTCTGGTTGGAGCGAAGAACGTACCGTTATGCGATTCTGGATCATTCATTTCCTATTCGTCGTAATAGGTTTCTGGCTCGCTCTTCATTAATATCATGAAGTATTTACATTGGAATCAAGAAACAGTAACGGATCTTTCTCCCCAAAACATAACTCACATGTATCAAGATGGTTATTTGTTTACCAGAATCAACCGTGGAGTTATGCAACAGACAAGATCAATACGCATCAATCTGGGCAAATTCGAAATTACTAGCGAAAACAGACGCATTCTTAAGAAAGGTGAAGATATTCAAATCGAAGAGTTCCCTATTCCGTATTTTCATTATGATTGGCATATCGGGAAAATGGCAAAGGATTTCTACGACAAAAAAGCTCCATCTTCATTCACGGTGAATAAAATCAAAGAATTACTTACTAGCAATCATAATTTCAATAAATTACTCAAATACTCTGATACAGGATATGTTATTACATACGAGAATTCACATATTCTCCACTACTGTTATCCATTTTACGATATTGAAAAGAGCCCAAAGGATATGGGTCTCATCATGATGACCAAAGCAATAGTTGAGGCCAAGAACAAGAATCTCTCATATATTTATCTTGGTTCTCTGCAAAGGCCGTCTGATGCATACAAGTTACAATTCCAAGGAATTGAATGGTTCGATGGTCATTTGTGGAGACACGACATTGATGAGGCAAAGTTTATATTAAAAAATTTAGTTCATACAAATACAGAAGAAAATGAATAAACTACCAAAAAGATTACATGTTATAGGTATTTGCGGTGTTGCAACAAGTGCTATTGCAATTGCCTTGCACAAGAAAGGCGTGATTGTGTCAGGCTCTGACAAAGGCTTTTTTCCACCCGTATCGACAGAATTGACACGCCAAGGCATCAACTATTATGCCGGCTGGCATCCCGAATTGATGACGAAAGATGGCGAGCCAGAAATAATCATGGTCGGAGCAGCTTCTGGTACACAAAACCCTGAAACAGCGTACGCAGAAGAACACAGTATTCCTTGTTTTTCATTCCCTGAAATATTGGCGAAATATTTTATAAGGCCAATTTCTGTAGTATGTGCGGGTACTTGGGGTAAAACATCATCGACGGCGTTACTTTCATATATATTTGAGTATGCAAAAAAAGATCCTACCTATATGATCGGTGGCATATCAGTATCACATGAATCATCTGCCAAATTGGGTAATGGAAATATTAATATTTTCGAGGGTGATGAATACAAGAGTTCCCCAACAGATATACGTGCCAAATTCGAGCACTATAAACCAAACAATGTATTGCTTTCTGCCGTAGAATGGGATCATGCAGATGTATATCCAACGCTTTCGAGTTACTTCGATGCATTCAAGCGTCTTCTTGATAATGTCAATAATGTTTCAGGTACAGTTGTATTGAATGCTGATAATTCTGGTATTCAAAAGTTAATCAAAGAAAACAAATTCGAAAAAACTAAAATAATAAGTTACGGTGCAAAGAAAGCAGATTTCCTATATTCCAATGTCGAAAATAGCAGATCAGGTCTCACATTTGAAATTTCAAACAATGGTCAAATCTACAAAATCACATCCCCAATATTAGGTTCATTCCAGGCAGAAAATATTACTGGCTGTTTCGCTATGGCATATAGTTTGGGTTTAGAACCAAAAACAATCATAGAGGCAATATCAAATTTCAAAGGCATAAAACGCAGACTTGAAAAACGATTTTCTGGTGATATCGATGTTTATGATGATATTGCTCATTCTGCGGATAAAGCTAATTCTGTTTTGAGCACGATTCGTGCTGTATATTCAGGAAAAGTTATTTCAATTTTTGAACCCAATTCAGGTGGGCGTGCAAGAGAAACACTGCATAAATATGATAATGCATTCAAATACGCCGACCTCGTACTCATTCCCCGATTGACTAAGCTAAAAATTTCCGAGGATGATGAGCGTAAAGCCATAGATGGCCAAGAATTATGTGCGCAAATATCCAAGACTCATAAGAATTGCAAACACATAGAAAACGATGAAGATTTGGTTCAAGAATTGATCCAGAGTGCAAAAAAGGGCGATGTAGTTATATTCATGGGATCTCACGGCTTTCGTGGAATGATAGATGACTATATATCAAGATTGGAAAAACAAAAATAATTATTTTCCTTCATCTACAATGTCAGTAATGATTTTGTCTGACAGTATGTCTCTAACTGAGAGAACCATACCGCAGTGATTACACTCTATTATTGTGCCATTTGAGATACCAGAATATTTGGATAGATCTACTGAATTTTTACATTCTGGGCATATGCAAGTTTTGTTCATATTATTCTAGTTCAGTGTATGGATACACTTACCTAGTACTTTAAATAATACAAAAATAAGTGTAATATAGCAATATGAATTTGAATGGAACAATTACACCCTTGGAAAATCATGATGACCTTGCGAAAGAAATAGGCCTTACGAAGTTATATTTCAAACGAGAAGACTTGCATCCGCTTGGCTCCCATAAAGGTCGCTCTATCTCTTTTATGATAGATCACTATGTCAAACAAGGTGATAAAAATTTCGTCATATCATCATCTGGCAACGCCGCTCTAGCAGCTGCGAAATATATGATTGGTTTGAATGATGATGTAACGCTGGATATATTCGTGGGCAACAGAATTAATCAAGACAAATTATCCAAACTCAAAGAACTCGAAAATGACAAAATACGAGTACTTATAAAAGAGCGGCCATTGCAAGCCCTCGCTGTAGCGGTAGAAGAAGGCCGAAGAAGCCTAAGACAGTCAACGGATGATATCGCCCTCATTGGTTACGAGAGCCTAGCTGATGAAATTATGCAGGTTAATGATGTTGGTGCGGTATTCATTGCTACTTCTTCTGCAACTACCGCTCAAGCACTGGCTTTAAGCTTCATAGAAAACAAAAGAAACATTCAAGTTCACATTGTTCAAACATCATCTTGTCATCCTATTTCTGAATTTTTTGACTTATATTCTGGTAAAGAAGAAATATCAGAGGCTGATGCAATAGTAGACATTACTGCTCATAGGAAAGATCCAGTTACAAAACTGATAAATGATACCGGTGGTTTCGGCTGGATTGCAAACAATGATGATATTCATACAGCAATGAATATGACAGTGGATATCACTGGCATTCAAATATCTCCAAACAGCGCTCTTTCTGTTGTGGGCGCAATGAAAGCTTCATATGAAGGATATGAAATTAACGGTTCTGTAATTTGCATTATATCTGGCAAATAATCAAAGCGTTCTGACCGCACGCATGAATCTCTCTCCCCTATCTTTCCTGCAAGAATCAATCCCGCCCGCCGCGAATCCAGGACTGAATAATACTTTCGTTGATTTATTGGCATTTTCAAATGCTAGCCTGACCGCTTCCTCAACTGAAGGTGCGGACAAAACAGAAATTTTCGTCATTTCTTGTAGCAATTTTCGTTCTTTAATTGTTCCACTTCCAGGCAACAATATGAGATGGCTTATATAGTTCGGAAGTATCGAATATAACGTTCTATAGTCATATCCCCTATCCATACCACCAAAAATAAGTATTACGTTTTGATTGTTGGAAAGTGTCTTCAAGGCAGTTTCTGTAGAATAATTCGAGATAGATGCAGAGTCATTGTAGAATTCTATGCCTTTAACTTTCTTCACAAATTCTATTCTACCTTTTAGAGATTTCCATTCTTGCAATGTGTGAATTATCACATCATCCTCTACATGAAATAACTTTGCGGTTTGAATAGCAAGTGCCGCATTATCTATATCATGTGTATTTTTTATGAATGTTACAATTTCAGGATTTACAATTGTTGGCTTTGTTCTTAACATTTTCGCTTTGGCCTGGAATTTGTAGGTGTACGTTGTATCGACAACGTTATCGGGAGCGACTATATAATTGTTATATGTCTGATAATTCAGTATTTCGAATGGATTGTCGGAATAATACGGCTTCGACAAATTCGATGTGAATACTGCAACGTGAGGACTAATTCTGATTTTCAGATACTCCAATGTCATTTCTTCTGTGATTCTGGCTATGACTATATCACCATTTTTGGCAGTTTTGAGATGAGCAATTATACCAATGGAACTTTCAGGATCAATGACGTAAACATTCTGTTCGCCTTTTTCTGCACAAGCCTGTTCAAGCATCGGTTTCAACATACTCAACACTGTAGATTTTCCATAAACTCCCAAAATACCCACCAGAATAAGTGGCGGTGATATTCTGAAGAAAAGTGTCTCAGGATACTCTATGGGTATTTTGTTCTTTTTGGCTGTATTTAAGAATGATGATTCACGCGGATATTCATGTGACAATATGATGAGATCCATATCAACCAAATCTTCTTCTGGTACACTGCCACATATATAATTGGCTAAACCTATTGAACGCAAGAAAATAATATGATTTTTTATTCTTGCTTCACTTCTCAAGTCATAAAGCGCCACAAAAGCACCTGATTTGATCAAGTATTTGATATCAGTTACCATTTCTGCGTTTGGGCCTAGACCTATAACTGCTATTCTTTTGCCTTTGAAATAGTCACGAGAAGCCATGAATTCATTATAGCAACTTCTTGATTTTTATCATCTCTTGTAACAATGCTATGAGTTTTGCATCTTCTTCGCTATTGCTCTCACCAGAAATAACATAACTTGATAATTTCTTGAGAAATATGCCATAAACATCGTTGAAATATCTTTCAAGAACAGCTCTTTCTGGGCCGGAAGTCGGATAATATTCATAATTCGTTCCTGCCGGTCTATCAAATATTTTCATAACTTCAACGGGTCTATTGATACCCTCATACATCATAACATCATGACGAATAACCCCATCTAATGATGGCGACACCAGTCTGTAATGATTCATATTATTGATAATTTGCGCTAATACTAGAGAATGAATCTTTTGTGATAATGATATGATCCAAAACTGATATGCCGAGAATTTGACCTGCTTTGATGATTTGCTCTGTTACTTCTATGTCTGCCGTGCTTGGACTCGCATCTCCTGATGGATGATTGTGAGCAAGAATAATAGCAGCAGCATTACATTCGATGGCAGGTCTGAAAACCTCTCTCGGGTGAATCATGTTGGAATTGACTGTTCCTATAGATATAACTTCGTCTTTGATAACTCTATTGTGACTATTGAGATATAAGCCACGCAAGTGTTCCTTCGGAAGATTGCGCATGTCTTGCAAGTATTGATATGCATCGTTGGCATTTCTAACTATATGAAAGCCAAATTCATTGTTTGAATACAATCTTCTACCTAATTCGCCTATAGCAATTATCTGACACGCTTTGAGTAAAGGAATATCCATATCTCGTGATAACTTGTTTGCGTCTTTCTCTGAGAACAAACTCTTCTGGCCGTAATTCTTGATCATTCTGTCAGCAAATTCTAGGACGTCTTCTTTGGCAGAACCGGTATTCAATACTACAGCTAATAATTCTTTAACTGATAGTGATTCTGGTCCATGAGAAACTAGCTTGGCCCGAGGTTTGTCTTCGGCGGGTATATCTCTTATTTTGAGTACATATTCTCTGTACGGTTTGTCGAGAATAAGTACGTTATCTCTGATTGTGTATGACTGCATGCAACAATTATATCAGAAAAATCAAAAGTCAAACACTGTTTTTATAATGTTTCTATAACTGTGAAATTGGTTTCTTTTGTCTCCCCGAATGGCATTCCAGCAACTATTACTACCTTATCACTTGTCTTCGCCAATTTGTTCTCAATTGTAATTTTACGAACTATGTCCATGATTTCAGGGACTGTCTTGAATGTTGGCACTGACATTGGATAACATCCGAAAGATAATGCGAGTTTATTTATATGTGTTTCCACATCTGACAACGCTAGTATTCTTTCTGCTGGTCTATATCGAGCGATCATTTTTGCTGTTCTTCCAGATCTCGTCAAAGCAACTATGAGTTTTGCACCGACATTATGTGCGGATCTAACTGCTGATTGGGAAACTACATCTGTTACACCATGTGAACCATCATATTCTGCGATCGTATCATGTGTATAAACTTCTTTTTCTATTCTCAAAGCGACTTTGGACATTATGTTTACTGCTTCTATAGGATAATCACCTAGAGTTGTTTCTTCAGACAACATGATAGCATCTGTGCCGTCTATGATTGCATTTGCTATATCTGATACTTCAGCTCTAGTTGGAACTGGATTCTTAACCATTGATTCCAACATCTGAGTAGCGGTGATAACTGGTTTCCCTGCAGCATTACATTTGTGTATCAAGAGTTTCTGAATAAGGGGCACTTCTTCGGCAGGTACTTCGATAGCGAGATCTCCGCGGGCCACCATGATACCGTCAGCGGCGTCAATTATATTATCAATATCTGCCAAGGCTTCAGGTGTCTCGATTTTTGCAATTATTTGAGCGTTAGACTTGTGTTTCTGTAATATGCCACGTAGCTCTGTAATATCATAAGCCTTGCGTACGAAAGAAAGCGCAACGAAATCAACGTTATTTTTGATACCGAACATAACATCTTCTTTATCTTTTTCTGTAAGAGAACTTACAGAGAGGTTGGCTCCGGGAACATTTACTCCTTTGTGTCCAGACAATCTACCGCCAATGATAACTTTTGTAATTATCTTATTTCCTTGAACGTCGATTACTTCTAGTTTCTTAGTACCGTCCTGAAGCATTATCATCGTTCCTGCTTTTACCTCATTTGGCAATTGAGGATAATTGACATGAACAATTGTCTCATCACCCTCTACTTCATCTGATGTCAAAATGAATTGCTGACCTTCTCTTAAGGTTATCATTTTTTCCTTGAATGTACCTATGCGGATTTTCGGTCCACACAAATCTTGCAATAGACCAACCCGCTTGTTGTCTTCTTTCATTATTTCTCTGATTGCGTCTACTCTGGCTTGATGCTCTGCGAAATCTCCGTGAGAAAAATTCAATCGCATCACATTCATGCCTGCATTCACTAATTCTCGAAGTTTGTTTTTACTTTCTGTTGCTGGTCCAATGGTACATACAATCTTTGTTTTTTTGCCTAGTGTCATAAAAGTGGAACTATTTAATACTAATTATTTATTGGTAAATAATAGCATATTATTAGGCTTTTTGAAATTTTTGTGCGCGTACTAGGATTCGAACCTAGGACCCCACCAGTATCAGTGGTGTG
>CAYOTK010000004.1:0-102364 GCA_964406895.1 uncultured Candidatus Saccharibacteria bacterium
AAGCCGTGGAAGCCGGCTTTTGTGAAAATTCCCGTACATGATGAGTGGAGTTCGAGACTTTACAAAAAATACAGAGGCTGCTCTCGGTGAATACGGGCAATTTGTTCATGGCTCAAATCGCATTGCAAACTATTTTAAGTGCCTATTTTAATTACTGAGCGCCTCAATACCAGGCAAAGTACCTTGAGCGAGGAAATCCAACATAGCACCACCTGCAGTAGAAACAAAAGTAAACTTATTTTCCAAACCAAGCTCGGCAACAGCAGCCAGAGTATCGCCACCACCGATTATAGAGACAGCATCAGAATCTGCAATAAGTTTGGCTAGCTCAAGAGTTGCGCCCTTGTAGCCATCTTCATATAATCCGAGAGGCCCATTCCAAAGAATAAACTTTGAATTTTTGATTTTATCGCCGAGCAATTTGATCGTCTCTGGACCAGCGTCAAGCATTTTATCTATTTTGGACAAAGTATTTGAATTTTTTACGGCACGATCCTGATTCATGATATCAACAGGAATCATGATCTTATCTGATCGGACAATGACAGGATCAATTTCCATGGATGAGACTTTGGAAACACCAACCTCGTAGCCACGCGCCTTGAAAATATCATTTGCGAGAGCACCGCCAACGAAGATAGAATCAGCAATATTTATGAATTTCTGTAATAATGGCAGTTTTGTTTCAAACTTTGCTCCACCAAGAATGAAAAGGAATGGGTGCGAAGGATTGAAAGCTTTGGACAAATTCTCGACTTCATTTTGAAGCTGAAAACCGGCGTAACTAGGCAAAAGCTTAGGTACACCAACAACAGAAGCATGAGGCCTATGCGAAACAGAGAAAGCGTCATTAACATAAATATCTGCAAGAGAAGCTAAAGCCTTTGATAGTTGAGGATCGTTTTTCTTTTCTCCATCGAAATAGCGAATGTTCTCAAGCAAATAACACTGACCTTCAGTTGCATTTTGAATCATCTCTCCTGCCCTATTGAAATTCTTTATGAAAACAACTTCACGATTCAATTTTTGATTCATATGACGAGAAACGATCTCGAGTGACAAATTGTCACCCTCTGCAGATTGTAAATGCCCAACCATAATCACAATAGCGCCTTTAGATATCAAATGATCAATAGTTGGCAATGTTTTACGAATGCGATAATCATCTACCACAGCTTCATTTTTTACCGGAACATTGAAATCAACAAGCAAAAGAACCTTTACACCTTTCAAATATTGAATGTCTTTGAGTGTTTTCATGGGTGGATTATGCATTATTACCCGCTTTGCCGAATTCACCTACGACTTTCAGAAGCTCTACGAATCCAGCAATATTAACGCTCTCCCTTCCAACCAAAAAACCATCGACTTTACCAATACTCAAGATATCATAGGCATTACGAGAATTGACCGCACCACCATATAATATTTTCAATTTCATAGAAACATCTTGACCAAAAATATCAGAAAAGACTTTGCGTATGAATATAGAAGTTTCATATATATCATCCGGTTTCATGGCCTCACTTGCTCCAATAGCCCAAACAGGCTCATAAGCAATAATAATATTTTCTGATTTATTATTATCCAAACCCTCTAGGACTTTTTTCATCTGATCCTTGAGAGTATCGAGATACAGGCCATTTTCATCCCGCGCTTTTTCTCCAAAACAAATAACTGGTTTAAGACCTGATTGCAAAACTGCTTTGATTTTGTTTTTTATAAGTGTATCGTCTTCGCCCTTTGTACGTCTTTCAGAATGACCTAATATGACATACTGAACATTAAGATCTTTCAACATAGACACAGAAATATCACCTGTATGAGAACCTCCCTCTTCAAAAGAAACGTCTTGAGCACCCAAGATGAAGTTGTCTTTAGTCTTATTGGAAAAACTCGAAATATAGACATGCGGTGGACAGGCAACAACTTCTATAGACGAGAATTTATTTGCAACAGATCTTGTCTTAGAAAAGATTTTCTTGGCTTCTTCGAAAGAGCTGGGGTTCATTTTCCAATTACCTATGATGATTTTCTTTTTTGACATGCCTATATTATAGACGACTACCTAACTTCTTGCCATGAAAGAACCTGATAGTAGCTAGAAGTTAATGGGAAACTAGGTGGTGGGCCATACAATAGATGACTATCATAACTAATATTTCTAGTTTGGTACCCCGTACCATCTGTATATGCGAAACCATAACGTAGATTGGTAGCTATCATGCCATACAACGACAAACTAGACCTAATATAATAATTATTAGATCCTGATTTACATGAAGAAGAATAATAGAATCTTCCAACTCTGCCATTTTGTGCAACCAAAGAAGCATCAATCTCCAACACATCTTCACTGAAAAGACCGACATTGATATTACCTTGAGCAATGAGTCCTATAGAATCCGTACCGTCCTTGTTGGTATAAACCAAATCATTATTAATAGTTATATTTGGCTGAAGATTAGACCCAGGATCTGGCAATTTCGCGGCTGCAATAGTAACTCTTGAGCCGTTTATAAGTCCATTAACCCACACATGGTCTTCAACGAAGATTATTCCATTGGAAGGAATAGCATAATTCGAAAGCAAAGTTTCATCCTTTATACTCCACGTTCCCCACTGAGCAGCGCCGTCACTTGTACATTGATTGGGTGCCGCTTTCAAAGCAGTAACCTTATATATATCGAAAGTATTATTATTTTTTAGAACAATATGATATCCCTGAGCAGAAGAAAAAGCGAAATATTTTCCCGCAGATTGAGCCAGAGTCTTAAGTTGAGAGAAATTTGTTGTCAAACCAGCAAAATCAATAGCGGGCACTGGGAAAAGTCTTCCTGATTGGAATACGTCTGGACGACTCTGCGCCGTATTCGGTGGAGCCTCTAAGGCCCGGAACGTATCGACGACAGAACCAGACACAATATGAGTATGTACACCAAATTCTGCATTTCCTGAATGATCAGGATCATCATATGAAGCCAAACTACTCGATATAACATTGTGAGCCAATCCGTCGAATCTAATACCTTTATTAGAATGAATTGGCCCGAATACTTCTGTTCCAGGACCGAAACGCATATCATCATTTGCCGCTGTTGCATATTGAGCCAAAGAAGGAATAGCCATCACAACCTTGATACTTCTAGAAATATTCGGATTGCTGGCCATGGTTCCTTTTGACAAAATGGTGATTATAGTAGAACCAGTATTAGGTGGAGTAATAGTAAGAGTGTAAGTACCAATAACATTACCATCTTTATCTAGAAAATTATGAACGTAGGGACCGGCCTGATTTGTGCCATCTTTGAAATCTGCCGGAGAATGAGCAAGATGCCATCTATAATAATCAATACCGGCTTCGGCAATTTGTAAAGCCTGCTCCCTGTCTTTTGTGCCTTGAATATTTCTAAGCAAAGCAGATCCCCAATTGACCAATCCGACAGTCACAGTGATAGCAATAACAGAAAAGACAATGACCGAAATCAAAATATCTCCCTTCGAATATTTTTTTATTGTTGAATTCATCATAAATTACTCTTTAGATTACGGAGAGTTATGCTTGTTGAATAAGTCTTCGGCAATGGCGATCTATTCGGATCAATATCCAAAGTAAGATTGACACGTATCAATCTAATACTGGGTATATTCACAGGATAAGACATGGGGTTGCCTGCGCCATCATAATTCTGATCATAATATTCGAATACAGGAGTTGATGAACTATTACGAATATTGGTAACAATGGTTGAAGTAGATTCTTGTCCAGAATATGTTGGCGGATTGCCCGAAGCAACTGTAATAGCTCTATATAATGTGTTTTTCACTAGAGAATAACGTATTCTCTCTCTACTACCATTATCATCAAAATCTGAAAAAACTGTCATAGAACTAGTAGAAACATTGGCGATTGGGTATGAACCATCATCAGCTACGGTTATATTCCTGACTTCTCTTGAGATATTCTTGAGAATAATCTGAGAATCTTGAATAGTCTGCAAGGAGTCAGAAGAAAATCTTCCGTAAATGAAAACATTGGCTTCGAAAGCAGCGACTGCGCCCATAATAAGCAGGAATATAGCAAGAGTAACTAATACTTCTGCCAAAGTCATGCCTTTATTTAAAGTTAATTTTTTCATTATGGTTGTAATATTGATTGAACTTCCTGCCATGATGACTCTATATCTATGCCGCCAGTTATACCTGTATATCCTGTCTTAGAAATCGAAAGAGTGTAGTGTCCAGAATTAAGTCCAGAAAAAACCACTTGGCCAGGAGGTATACAACCAGAGGTATAAGTAAAAGAGAAATCAGAAAGATTGGGCGTAGAAGTCGAACTAATCGTAGACAAGAAAGCCTTGTATCGAGCATATCTATTACCATTATGAATTGCATTCAGTGGTGCATTCGGTGAATTGAAATATGTAAGCGAAGTACCATCAGGACCAACATAATTCCAAGTCGTTGTCGGAGTTAATTCATTGTTTGTTGCAAATTGTAATCTCAAACTATCCGCGCCGTTATTTATGCTCTGACTAGTTGGATTCCAGGAAATAGAATAGAAATTACTAGAAGTACCAGTATCGAATGTAGAAGATTCTACTATACCATCAATACCGACAGGATATGACCCGAAAATATTCCTAAGTCTGACTTCACCAGAATTTGTATTTGTATCAACATTGCCATTATCAGACCAGTATTTATTTGCATCTGTGAATAATTCCTGCCCACTACCTGAAGACCAATCAGTTTGGCTTATATAACCCTGCCCTGTTACATATGTTTTGCTGTAACCTGATTCATTTTCGAGTTTTACCACAGCGCCTGTTATGGGCAATTGCGTCGCTTGATCTTTCACAGTGACAAGCAAACTTTTTGGATTCTTCGGTATTACGACCAACTGCACAGCTTGAGATGCACCCGCATTCAGAATAATAGGATTGAGAGGATTGATGCCCACAAGATCATAAGCAGTATCGATCGGAGTGATAGTGTATGAATCCCATTCCAAAGAATTAAGATCGAGCCTGCCCAGAGAATTAGTAATCAAATTCGATGAATATTTCGGCACATTTTGCCCGATCTGCTTCACGCCCGACAAATTGAAATCAAAATTGGATACCGGAACACACATCGGCGTAACGCTTGTGATTTTGAGTGAAGCAAGTTTATCAATAGAAAAACTAGTTTTGGTTATTTGTTGTAGAGCTACTGTCGAATAAGGCTTAGATGGATCGGGATTGCCTACCGCACCAATGGGATAATTTTGATCAGAAGAATAACCTGATTTTGTAACTACAATACTGTATGCATTTGCTGCAGGTGGAACATCTACTATATTCAACATACCTTCATTGTTAGTAGTATCGTCAATTATGACTGGAGATGTTGTGGCTGTATATGCAACATGAACGTTTGCGTCTTTGACGGGCAAACCCACAGAATCAAACACTTGTATGAAAAGAGCACCATTTGTGGAAGATGTTTCTAGATTCTTCGGAGCAATTTGTCCTGACAAAACAACAGGCTGAAAATTCTGACATGTACCGCAGTTGATCTCGAGTTCAACCAATTTATTATCCGCCGGAGAAAGATCGTTAGTTGTACTACCCAACTGTCCATCAAATGGTAAATCTATATTTCTTATTGTTGTATTCACAGTAAAATCAATTCCTCCCCTATTTATAGTTCTGACGGCTGGCAACGTGCCTCTTGGAATACCATTCAATATGCCAATATTTGAATACGGCATATTCCTTATATTCTCGAATTGTTCATCTGCCAAAGCCACAGCCAACATTCTTGTCTGGTTGATCGCAGCAAGTTTGAAAATACCAGAATATGAACCATAAGCAGCCAAAGCTATAGTGAGAAAAAGCGCCGATCCAACGACTATTTCAATCAAAGTAAAAGCTTTTGAAAAATTTTTATTGTTATGTACATTCATGCCTTTATACAGCATTCACCAGTGAATACATCGGTGAAATCATAGCTACAGCGAAGAACCCAACAGCGGCACCAATCACTATCATGAGGAAAGGCTCTATGACAGTCGACATGTCTTTTGTTTTTTGTTCTATATCATCCTCATAATATTTGGCTACGCCCGCGAGCATTTCGTCCATTTTACCCGTCTCTTCTCCAACGTTCATCATTTCACCGAAGAATGCAGGATAATACTTCTCGTATTGTCCGAAAATTTTCGACATGAGATCACCTTTCTTAATGGCAACAGAAGCCAAATCCAATACTTTACGGAAATGAACATTTTGTACGACTGTAGCAGTTATATTGACCGACTCAACAACATCTACACCAGAACTGAGAAGTGCTGACAGTGTTCTTGCAGTTCTCGCTGTATTCACTTCTTTCACCAACGGTCCAATTATTGGTATTTTCAAAATGAAAGAATGGATCACTTTCTTGCCTAGATCTTTCTTCGACCACCATGTGATCGCAATAACAATAAGAGCAATAACGAGTAAAATGAAAATGCCTTTTTCTTGCAATGCAGTACTGACACCTAGAACGATTCTGGTCATAAGTGGTAATGGCACATTGAGATCCACGAACGTCTTCATGAGTGTCGGTATAACGTATATGAACATCAATATGGCAATTATTATCATTGCTGAGAATATAACAGCCGGATACATGAGAGCGCCACGGATTCTTCTTTCAAGAGCGTAAGAACTTTCCATTTGACTAGCAATGATCCTAAGCGAATCGGCGAGAGTACCACTTTGCTCACCCGCCCTAACCATAGACACGAAAAGTTGCGAGAATACTTTCGGATGTTGCGCAAGCGAATCAGAGAAAGTATTACCCTTATTGATATTTTCAATTATGTCATTTATCACTACCTTTAATTTTTTGTTTTTTGATTGCTTTTCCAGAACAGACAAAGCTCGAGACAAAGCCAAACCAGCTTGGAGCATAGAACCCAGATTGCGAGCGAAATTGATACGTTCGGCCTTGCCTACGCCAGAGAATATAGATGCAAAACTAAATTTGGAAAGAAAACTGTTTTGCCTTTTCTCACTTACGAACAAAGCTTCATCGCCACTTTCGCGGATTATTCTATACAATTCGAATCTATCCTTGGCGTCTTTTTCACCTGAATATATTTCTCCGTTTAATTTTCTTGCTTTGTATATGAAATGCGACATATTATTCGGTTACAACTCTTAATACTTCTTCTATTGTAGTAAGACCTTGAACACATTTGAAAACACCGTCTTCTAACATAGTAAGCATGCCCTCTTTCTTGGCCTGATCTTCTATTTCACTGACTGTTGAACCTTTCATTATCAAATCTTTAATACTTGAAGACATCTTCAAAACTTCATGAATACCCACACGACCCTTGAATCCATCGTTATCTGCAGAAGGAACTGCTTTCCAGAATAGAATAGAATCCCAATTTGATTCAGGTTTGACTACTTTCTCCTGTTTCAAGGCAGATAAAACTCTATCCAAATCAACTATTTTACTTAGTTGTGATAATTGAGCGCTATTTAGCTTGTATCCCTCTTTGTTATCGGTAAGTTTTCTTACAAGACGCTGACCAATAACAATATCAAGAGTAGACACGAGTAAGAATGACTCGATCTTCATATCCAACAATCTCGGTATGGCTCCTGCAGCGGAATTTGTATGTAAAGTAGACAAAACCAAGTGACCTGTAAGGGCCGCATTCACAGCCAAAGCAGCAGTTTCATTATCTCGGATTTCACCGACCATGATTATATCTGGATCCTGTCTAACCAAAGTTCTTATACCTTGTGCAAAAGAAAAGCCAATTTCAGGTCTAACCTGAGTTTGATTGATTCTCGACATTTGATATTCAATAGGGTCTTCAATAGTAGAAATATTAACGTCGGGTTGATTGAGAATATCCAACATCGTGTACAAAGTCGTTGTCTTACCCGAACCAGTAGGACCTGTCGTAAGTATCATGCCCGTAGTTTGGTTGAGTGCATTGTGTATTCTATCCAACGATTCACCATGGAAACAAAGATATTCCAATGTAAAGCCAGATATACTCTCCCTCAACAATCTCATGACGATTTTTTCTCCATAATACGTAGGCAAAATAGATACACGGAATGAAACCTTTTCATTTGTCATATCTACCTTGAATCTACCATCCTGAGGCAAACGTTTTTCATCTAGTTTAAGATTGGCGAGAACTTTTATACGTGCGCAAATCGATGAGCCTGCTTGTTTCGGCAATACCATAGCATCATGCAACAGACCATCTATACGGTACCTGACCAAAACTTGTTCTTCCATCGGTTCAATATGAATATCTGATGCGTTTTGAATAATTGCATGTTTTATGAGGGTGTCGACAATACGAATAACAGGCAGATCCTCTGCAATTTTCTTCAAATCAGTTTCAGAAACGGCTTCTCCACCCTCTTCAGAAATTGTTTTTAGAGTTTCTGTTTCTTTTTGAATAATGTCCCCAAATTCAGCCTTGAGACTTTTCTGATATTGAACCAAAACTTCTTTGAGAGAATCTGTATCGGTCAGTCTAGGCAAAATCTTCAATCTTACTTTCTTCTTTATAAAATCAATAGCAGAAAGATCATTGACATCTAGCATGGCAACCTCAAGCGAAACATCATTCTTCTTGAAAGCAACGATATTGTGACCTCTGGCTATAGGTTCAGGTATCAAAGACAAAACATCAAATGGGATTTTTTTATTTTTGAGGTCGACGAATGGTATACCTAGAACATAGGCCTGCATTCTTCTCAGATTATCGGCGGTTATTTTGCCAGCAGTCACGAGAACATCTCCCAAAGATTTGTTTTTTGCCTCCGCTTCATTATTGGCATTATCAAGATCCTCCTTGGTTACTAAGCCAGAATCGAGAATAAATTTATAGAGCTGGGTATCTTCTACAAGCATTGCAATAATTATACCATATGTTATGATATCCCCATCCAGTAGTTCGCCCGAAAGGCGAACAATTTTATTAAAAAATACTATTATTACTATGTTTGATCTCAAAGTCATCAATTCGGTCGTGCAACAACTCGAAGAAGAGCGTGGTATTCCAAGAGAAAAATCTCTCGAAGCTATCACCACAGCTCTTGCCACGGCTTACAAAAAAGAATACGGCAAGAAAGGCCAGATCATTCGCGCTTCATTTGACCCAAATTCCGGCCAAGTCGAATTTTGGCAAGTCAAAATAGTCGTCTCTAGAGATCAAGTGATCATGGAAGGTGATGAAGAAGAAGAGAAGGACCTGAAAGAAACAGCTGTTGAAGACATTAAGATTCGTTTCAACAATGAACAGCATATGCTTCTTGAAGATGCAAGAAAAATCAAAAAAGACGCTGAAGTTAATGATGAACTCATATTCCCACTCGAATCAAAAGCAGATTTCGGAAGAATAGCTGCTCAAACAGCAAAACAAGTCATTATTCAAAAAATCCGTGAAGCAGAAAAAGTCTCTGTCATGGGAGAATACGGCCAGAAAGAAGGCCAGATCGTAACTGGAACAGTAGAAAGAGTTGAGAGAGGTACTATATATATCGATATGGGCAGAGCTGTTGGTGTTATTCCTTATGAAGAACAAATTCCTAGTGAAAGATGGAAAACCGGCGATCGCATTCGTGCCTATCTTTTCTTCGTTGAAGAAACACCAAAAGGCATTGTACTCAAACTTTCACGCGCTCATCCAAAATTCTTGTCCAAACTCTTCGAAACAGAAGCGCCCGAAATAGCTCAAGGAATCGTAGAAATCAAAGCTATTGCACGCGAAGCTGGCTCAAGATCCAAGATCGCTGTTATCTCTCATGATCCTCACATCGATCCTATTGGTTCATTGGTTGGACAGCGCGGAGTTCGTGTTAGTACAGTCACAAGCGAACTATCAGGCGAGAAAATCGACATTGTCGAATGGAATGAAGACCCTGCCCTTTTCATCGAAGAATCCCTATCTCCTGCCGAAATTATCAGTATAGAGCTAGACGAGAAAGAGCATAGAGCTATTGTTACCGTAACCGAAGACGAGCAATCACTCGCCATTGGTAAGGGCGGCCAGAATGTCCGTCTCGCCGCAAAACTCACTGGTTGGAAGATTGACATCAAGTCTACTTCCGGTGAAGAAATCATAGATTCAGAGGCTGTGGGTGGTGAAGATGTTGTGGTTGAATAATAAGTCAAAATAATTTCTAACAAAAAACCGGCGACTTTAACTTTCGTCACCGGTTTGCGATACCGTCAATCATGTTTTGTAGATCAATCTCGGAGCACATCGACTACTTATTCTTCCAGAATAAACAGTGACATTTATCTCCTTAGCATCACTACAGTAAGAAACCTGAGGGATCGTATAACCAAGTCTGGTGCCTGAACAAACCGTCACACTTGAATCATCCAAGCAAGAACCATAAGCTTCCAGATGCCAAAGGCTAAGAAGAAAATATTCTTCAACGCTCATGGTCCCCAAGATTTGTTCGGGGCCTGCATTGGTAGTAATTGGTAAGTTAGTTCCACCGTCAGTACACACCAAAGAAGAACATTCGATGAGATCGGAACAACGACGTTCTTCCAGACCGACCAAGTCTTTTATCTTCATCCCTTTTTCCCTTAAGCACTTGAAGAGCTTATCTACAGTAACTCCGGTGATAACCGGTATGAGCCACAGACGAGACCTATCAAGTGATTGTATGATTGGAACACGCAAATAAAGAGAGTCGAGCTCCCTGACCAAACCAAGTGTCTCGTACACCCTCCTCCATTGTTGATACAAACTAGTTTTCACATGACACCACACCTCTCTTTTGTTGATACTTAGAATCGAACACCTACGAACCCACCAAGGACTCGTTCAGTACACTTCGTAAAGTCTTCTCTTCCTCCGTTCTGGTCCCCTGCTGGAACCTGTACCATACAGAACGGATTGATAGAAAACCTCTTCGAAAGCGGAACATTGAGCGAAGTCTGAACCCTGCTGTAGATGAATCCCCCATCACGACCCATTGAACCTTGGGTCACAAAAGCAAAAAACGCATCTACCCGAAGCGAAACCTCACTACCAAAAGGTTTGATACCTAATGATTGATCTCGCCTTAGCCCCAACCAGAAGAATTCACCATCTTTTGAGGCCTCGCCGACACTACCGAAGTAGCGAAAAGCGATGTAAGGCTGAACGATCGGAATCTTGGCAAATTCGATACGAAAGTCGATAATGAACCGATCATCGCTAACTGTCGTCCAATCGCCAAGAACGTAGTAAGACAAGGCAATGTCACACGTCGGAATCCAGAATTGTCCGGAACCCAAAGATTGCTTGTACCCGAAGTTAAAGTCCAGCTCCTTGCCAAACTTCCCATATTTTTCAGAGCCGAGAGAAGTCGCATTCCAGAGCCCACCGTAAAAGTTGTTTTTAGTTACTACAACTTCATTGACCATAACTGGTGCATCGTAAGCAACCAACCCTGCTTTGTTGACGTATCGATCTTGAATCCCGGCCTTGATCCGGTACTGGATTTCTCCGGCAGTAACCAGATCGCCAGACAAAACCGTTACCAAAACAGTAGCCAACATGACGACATCCCGCACCGTATTCAACCAAATCGAACCAAAACTATTCAATTGTAAAGGTTTCATCGTATTGTTTCTCCCATTTGTTGAATTTCTTACATTTGACTATCCGACAATAAGCCTATATTATGTCTTTTGAGTGGCCAATATCGCCATTTGGCGATACACACCACCATTTTTATTAAAATAATAAAAATAACCATATGAATCAAGAACTTTTCGAAATGTTGGGATTAAGTCCAAATGAAGGAAAAATATATGAAACTCTTATAGAAAAAGGCGAATCCACGATTAGTGATATTTCTGTGACAGCCAAGATTCACAGACGAAATGCCTATGACGCAATGCAGAGACTTATAGACAAGGGTCTTTGTTTTCAAATTTTTTCTACACACGAGAACCTATATAATGCTGTTGATCCGGACAAACTAACAGAAATGCTTGCCGAAAGACAAGATAAACTCAATCTCGCCCTCCCCATCTTAAAAAAGAAATTTGGTTCAAGATTGGCCCCAGAAGAAGCGTACATATACAGGGGTTTTGAGGGTCAAAAAAATATTTGGCGCGATGTCTTACGTGTTGGTCAAGACAGTTACTTCATTGGAGCAAAAGGCGGTTGGTTTGATCCAAAAATTGAAACCGCTAGAAATTCTTTTTTTAGAGAAGCAAATCGAAAACAAATTAAGTTCATACAGCTATTCGATCATCAAACAATATCGAAAATGCCTAATTTCCCAAAGTATTTTCCAGGAAAATTAAAATACCGCATTCTCCCACCGAAATATTCAACCGACTCTGCAATACACGTTTTCGGTGATTATGTTGTTACATATACCGGCTTAACCATTGGAAAAATCAGTGATGATGTTGTTTTTTTTGTAATTCATAGCAAAAAACTAGCTGAAAGTTATCGCACATGGTTTGCATACATGTGGGAGCAATCATCGGAAGATAAAAAGAATAATCCGTCAAGACTATAAAACTACGCGTAATCTGCTAGAATGCGCCTTGTAGCTTTTATTATTATAAATTATTAGCCGCTAAGCGGAAAAAACATGAATTCTTATATAGTGTTCGCATTTGTATGTTCTGTAATCGCTCTTGCATACGGAGCTTTCCTCATCACTTCTATCATGAAGAAGCCTACAGGCAATGAGAAAATGAAAGAAATATCTGATGCAATCCAATCAGGAGCAAAAGCATATCTCAATCGTCAATACAAAACGATTTCGATCATTGCTGTTATCTTATTCGTCATTCTATGGCTCACCTTGGGCATAAAAATAGCTCTAGGTTTCATAGTCGGTGCCGTACTTTCAGCCCTTGCAGGATACATCGGCATGAATGTTTCTGTGAGAACAAACGTTAGAACAACAGAATCAGCCAGAAATGGCCTTGCACCTGCATTGTCATTGGCATTCAAGGGTGGCTCAGTAACGGGACTATTTGTAGTTGGATTGGCATTGCTTGGTGTTACAGTATTCTTTGCTATCACAAAAGACGTAGCTTCACTCATTGGTTTGGCATTCGGTTCAAGTCTCATATCAGTATTTGCCAGATTGGGCGGAGGAATTTTCACCAAAGCCGCTGACGTAGGTACAGACTTGGTTGGAAAAGTAGAGGCAGGCATACCAGAAGATGATCCAAGAAATCCAGGTGTTATCGCAGATAACGTAGGAGACAATGTTGGCGATTGTGCAGGTATGGCAGCAGACCTCTTCGAAACATACGCGGTTACAACAATTGCAGCAATAATGCTAGGAGCCACTACATTCAAAGGTTTCGATGGTGCTCTAATATACCCTCTCGTTTTGGGTGGCATAGCAATTTTGGCATCTATAGTCGGAACATGGTTCGTTCGCATGAATAAGTCCCAGAATATTATGGGAGCAATGTACAAGGGCCTTGCAGTAGCAGGAGTTCTTGCAGCAATTGTATTCTATCCAATCACAAATCTGACAATGACAGGAAATGGCGTATTTACGACAGGAGCGCTGTTCATGTGTACTCTTATCGGACTTATTGTTACAGCAGCTCTCGTATACATTACTGAATATTACACCTCAACCAAATATCACCCAGTAAAATCTATTGCTCAAGCCTCAGTATCCGGACACGGCACGAATATAATTCAAGGTCTTGCAATATCAATGAAGGCAACAGCATGGCCTTTGATAACAATAGTTCTAGGGATATTGTTCTCATTCCATTTCGGTGGTCTATACGGTATTGCTATAGCAGCAATGAGTATGCTTTCAATGGCAGGAATCATAGTTGCAATTGATGCATACGGACCTATTACAGACAATGCAGGAGGTATTGCAGAAATGGCTAATCTTCCAGAATCAGTCAGAAATGTAACAGATCCATTGGACGCAGTAGGAAATACAACAAAAGCAGTTACAAAAGGCTATGCTATCGGTTCAGCGGGCTTAGCAGCTTTGGTTTTGTTCGCTTCATACACAGAAGCAGTTGGAGGCGGGTTCACATTTAGTTTGAGCGATCCAAGAGTAATAGTGGGTCTATTCATCGGTGGACTTTTGCCTTATTATTTCGCCGCACTTTCTATGGAAGCCGTAGGAAAAGCTGCTGGTAAGGTTGTTGAAGAAGTCAGAAGACAATTCAAGGAAATAGCAGGCATTATGCAAGGTACAGCCAAGCCAGACTATGCAAGATGTGTAGACATAGTTACTTCTGCAGCAATCAAAGAAATGATTATTCCTGCTCTTATTCCAGTTTTGGCCCCTATCATTGTCGGTTTCGTACTTGGTCCAGTTGCTTTGGGAGGCTTGCTAGTAGGTTCTATAGTCACAGGATTGTTCGTAGCAATATCAATGACATCAGGAGGTGGAGCTTGGGACAATGCAAAGAAGCACATTGAACAAGGCAATCATGGAGGCAAAGGTTCAGATGCTCACAAGGCAGCAGTTACGGGCGACACTGTAGGAGATCCATACAAGGACACTGCAGGACCCGCTATCAACCCAATGATCAAGATATTGAACATCGTAGCCTTGCTTATAGTAGCGTTCATCATATAACTAACAGGAAAATTCCGAGAAAAAACCGCTTCGGCGGTTTTTTCTTTTTCACAAGAATTATTATTTTCACTGTGATACAATACAAACACTGTTTATTACCCTTAAACAGCTATTATTCGATAACAATTACAAATTATGAGAAAAATCTTTCCCATCATAATGATTGCTTTGGCCATTGTGGTATTGCCAAACATCATCAAAGCCGAAGAAGGTGCAACAACCGAACAGCCTCCTCAAACCCAACCTGCTGTTCCACCACAAGGCCAAAATCCACAAAACAGACCTGAACAATTAAAACCGGGTCAGAAACCACCTCTTACAAACATGCCGGTTATAAGAGATGAATTAAGAAAGAAAATAGAAGATGCCAAGGCAAATCAAGACGTCAGGAACAAACTTCTACCAAACCCAGTTAAGGGCGCGATCAAGGAAAATCGTGATGAAATGAGGAAAACAGAATCAACAACTCACGAAGACATTCGTGACATACGCCAAGATGCTAGAAAGGAAATGCGTGCTGCTTCGTCAACAGAAGACAGAAAAGAAGTAGCAAATCAAGCACGACTCGATGTTTTCAAGGCCAAACAAGATAGACTTATCAAAGAATTAACATTGGCAATAGAGAACATCAAGCAAATTCGCAATCGCGTATCAAGTAGAATAGACAAGGCTGCTTCTGAGGGCAGGAATATGACTGAGCCAAAGAAACTCCTTGTAGGCGTTGACCAGAAAATTTCTGTGGCACAAGACGCTGTCAAAACATTATCAACAATGACACCTCCTCCTCCGAAGAATCCAACCACAACTCCTGATATGGTAAATGTTGAGAAACCAAGACAGCTCGGAGAAGATGCAATCAAAAAGGTCAAAGTAGCACGAGAAGCCTTGAATGCAGTAGTAGTATCGATCGCAAAACACATGGGTCTAGGACCAAAAGACAAGCCAGCCACAACTACACCTGCGATCAATACGCCCGCAGAAACCGCGCCTGTAGTTAGCCCAGCTTCTTCACCAACAACAACACAATAATTAACAGAATAAATAAACCAAATCATTATGCAACCAAACTCACCTATGCCTAATGGCGAACACAAAAAAGTAGGCCCAATCATAGCCATATTGGTTATTGTGTTGGTACTAGTAGTTGCCGCCTTGTACATGTTCGCATCAAAAATCAACAGCAATACGCCCGCCCCACAACAGCAAACCACAACCGTTGTTGAACAAGCTAGCAATACAGCAGCTGCAACTCAATCAGTCCAAGCAGTCACAAATACAGCAGATGATCTAAATTCAATACAAAAAGATTTAGACACATCTACCAATGGCTTAGATAGTCAGAATTTCTAAGATAAATAAAAAAACACCCCGAGCTAGTCAAAGGGTGTTTTTTTATTGGCCTTGCTTAATAGTAATATAATATGTAAACTAGCCGTTATGACAAATACAAATAAATCTTATACAAAAGCGGATATCAAGAAATTACCAAAATCACAAATAGAGATTAGTGGTTCTGTTGATTATGATATTTGGAGCAAAAACCGCCCTCAAGCAATAAAAGAAATCAATAACAACCTTACTCTTTCCGGTTTCAGGAAAGGCATGGTCCCAGAAGAAATTCTGGTTTCAAAAGTCGGTGAAAATAGGATTCTAGAAGAAACAGCCGAAATAGCTCTATCAAAAGCATATTTTGACATAATTGTAGATAACAAACTCGATTGTATAGGCAAACCACTTGTAAACATAACCAAAATTGCGAAAGACAATCCTTTGGAATTCAAGATTACTTCCACAGTTGTTCCTGAAGTCAAACTTCCCAATTGCAAAGAAATAGTCAAAGCAGAACTCGCTAAGGTCAAAAAAGAAGACAATACTGTTACAGACAAAGACTTGGAAGATGCAATAAACAAAATAAGAAAGGCCCACGCTTCTAAGACAAAAGATGAAAAAGGTGAATCAATAGAAACTTTACCAGAATTAACCGATGAATTCGTCAAGAAACTCGGTGATTTCAACGACGTACCTGACTTCAAAACGAAATTATCAGCAATGATAGCTGAAGAAAAAATCATGGCAGAAAAAGAAAAGACTCGTATACGCATTGCTGATTGTCTAAATGACGCAATGTCTGTTGAGATACCAGACATAATGATAGAGAGCGAACTCAATCGCACCCAAGCTCAATTCGAGGCAGACATAGAGAGAATGAATGTCAAATTAGACGACTATCTCAAACACGCCAAGAAAACTCTTGAAGAAATAAGAACTGAGTGGAGACCATATGCAGAAAAGAAAGCAAAACTTCAACTCATCCTAAATGAAATATCCAAAACTGAGAAAATATTTGCAACTCCCGATGAAGTCAAACACGAAACAGATCATATACTCGAACATTACAAAGACGCAGACAGAGAAAGAGCAACTGTCTATGCCGAAACTGTTTTGACCAATGAGAAAGTGTTTGAATGGCTAGAAAGTTAATCAACCTCAATACAAAATCGTGAAACAGCTACTATTGCGGCTGTCTCAGCTCTTAGTATTCCTTTTCCAAGACCCAAGAATAATGCTTTTGCATCGTGAAAAAGCCCAATCTCCTGCTCTGTCCAGCCCCCTTCTGGGCCTATGAAAATCGCTACATCATCAACAGATATTTCAGGGGTAGAGTATTTATCCGTGTTAATTGAAGCAATATCGGTATGAAAGACAACGATATTCATATTTTCTTGTAATTCTTTCAGGGTTTCTTCTAGATTTTTTATTTGATGTATGACGGGGACGCTATTTCTACCACTTTGTTCGCTAGCCTCCACTGCAATCTTATTCAATCTTTCAATATTGAGCAATTTCTTTTCACTTCTCTGTGAAACAACGGGAATTATTGAAGATACGCCCAATTCTGTAGTTTTCTCAACGATAAATTCATAATTATCTTTCTTCACCACAGAAGCACATAAAACAATATTTTTATTAATAATATTTCGGCAAGGCAAGCTCTTTTCTGGCATCAATTGAATACTAGTCTTATCAAGACCCAATATGGAACATTCAAAATCATATTCTTCACCATTGAAAAATATAACCTTATCACCAATCTCCATTCTAAACACATTTTTTATTTGGTTTGCTATATCAGCAGAAGAAATAGTGACATTTTGACCAACTACAAGCTTCTCACGAGTGAAGAATCTATGTAATCGCATTTTATTTCTTGCCCATTACACCATCGATGATTCCGTATTTCTTTGCTTCCTCGGCATCCATGAATAGATCTCTATCAACATCTTTCTCGATTTTTGAAAGTGGCTGACCTGTATTCTTGGCAAGAATCTTGTTTAGATTATTTCTCAATTTCAATATGTGTTTGGCACTTATCTCTATATCAGATGCCTGACCCTCTGCCCCTCCATGTGGCTGATGTATCATCACTTCAGAATTTGGCAAAGCAAAGCGCTTGCCTTTCGTACCACAAGAAAGAATCACAGCGCCCATAGAAGCGGCCATACCCACACAAACTGTAGAAATGTCATTCTTGATATTCTGCATAGTATCGATGATAGCCATTCCTGAATGAACATTTCCTCCAGGAGAATTGATATACATTGAGATCTCTTTCTTTGGGTCTTCTGATTGCAAGAATAAAAGCTGAGCAATGATGAGGTTTGCTATGTGATCATCTATCGGTCCACCCAAAAAGACTATATTTTCCTTGAGGAGCCTTGAATATATATCATATGCCCTCTCGCCGAAATTACTCTTTTCTATTACTGTTGGTATAAGCATGGTATTTATCAAATTAATTTTATATGTTGTAATATAGCGTATATTTGGGAATGGTGCAATGAAGGGGTAACAATAAGCACAAATAACCAATAATAATCAATAACCAAACACCAATAATCAAAGACTGTCTTACTACCTGTTTTGTTTATTGATGTTTGATTATTGGTTATTGATTATTAATGGCTGTTTGTTTCCTTAATTTTCACTGGACAAAAGCCACTATTTCATTATATGATACAAACGTTAACAATTAATTATATTCTGTCTTTCATGATATTCGTGATATTTCAATTTATGAAACTTTATAAGACTCAGTCACAGACTCATAAGTTACCCTCACCATAGTCACCGAAAGGCGGAACCAATCCGCATATGTCGCTAAAATTAGTCGCATTATTTCTCTCCATAGCAGGAGTAGCAGGCGTTGCCATTGGTTATTATCTGCGTCTTATTATTTCTTTAGGGAAAAAGGGCTCAATGGAGCTCGAAATCAAAGAAATGCTTCTAGCTGCAAAAGAAGAAGCAAAGAAAATAACAGCTGATGCAGAAGCCAAAGCAACAAAAACATTAGAAGAAGCTAGATTAGAAATCAAAGAAAAAGAAGACAAAATCAATCAAACAGAAGAACGCCTCATAAAAAAAGAGGATATTCTCGACAAAAGACAGGTTGATATAGAAAAAGAAGTTGAAACGATCAAAATTCGTGTCAACGAAATAAAAGCAATACGTGAAAAGGCTGAAAAGCTCGAGTCTGATCGCATGTCAGCCCTAGAAAAGATAGCCAGAATGTCTCTCGAAGAAGCCAAGAATGAAATCATAAAAACAGCCGAGAAGAAATTCGAGGAAGACATCATGGTTAGAATGCAAAAATTAGAAAATCAGGGCGAAGACATGCTAGAACAAAAAGCAAAAGATATTTTGGCTATATCTATACAAAGATTGGCCTCATCTGTTGCTTCAGATGTCATGTCAACATCAATCGAAATACCAAGTGATGATGTAAAAGGCAAAATCATTGGTAAAGAAGGTAGAAATATCAAAGCCTTCGAAAGAGTTACCGGAGTTGAGGTGCTCGTTGATGATACTCCAGGAGCTATAACTATTTCATCTTTTGATCCAGTAAGAAGACACGTAGCCAGACTGGCTTTGCAAGAATTGATCAAAGACGGACGTATACAACCAGCCAAGATAGAACAAACAGTAGAAAAAGCCAAACAAGACATAAACAAAACAATCAAAGAAAAAGGCGAGCAAGCCGCATATGAATGTGGTGTTCTTGGTTTAGATCAAAGAATACTACTCATACTAGGCAGATTGCACTTCAGGACTAGTTATGGACAAAACGTACTACAACACTCAGTAGAAATGGCTCATATTGCAGGAATGATAGCCGAAGAGCTCGGCGCCAACGTTCAGGTGGCAAAAGCAGGTGCCCTACTCCATGATATTGGTAAAGCCTTAGACCATGAAGTAAGCGGCACTCACGTAGAGATCGGCCGAAGAATATTGCAAAAATTCGGTGCCTCCGAAGAAATCATCAAGGCAATGCAAGCTCACCATGAAGAATATCCTTATGAAACAATAGAATCACGCATAGTCCAAACTGCTGATGCTATATCTGGTGCACGCCCAGGAGCAAGAAGGGATAATATTGAGAATTACTTGAAGAGACTCGGAGACCTCGAGGCTTTGGCCAATTCATTCCCAGGAATAGAAAAGACCTATGCCCTTCAGGCTGGCCGTGAAATACGCATATTCGTGAAACCAGAAGAAATCAATGATGTTGAGGCCAAAAATCTCGCTCGTGATATTGCTATGAAAATCGAGAAGGACCTCAAATACCCAGGCGAAATCAAGGTTACGGTCATCCGTGAATCGAGGACGATTGAGTTCGCGAGGTAAAATCAATACACAAGACATGCTAGGAATTTGGCTCTGTGTGATTTTTAGAGTAGAATCATTACATGACCAAATCTTTTGAGACTGCCACAATAACGGGAAATAGTCCTGAGGGAATTATCGATGAGCGCATGCTCGATATTAAGAGTGAATTTACATCCAAACTTAGATTTGGTGATGGCTATAAGGAATGGCAACAAAAATATAACGATGATCCATTATCATTTTTCAATCCAAGCAATATTGAAAAACTTAGATTGATGGAACCAGACAAAAGACTTGCCTTTTTTGGTTGGTCTTCGCAATATTTAGGAGTTTCCCCTAGCGATGCTGATATATATTTCAATGCTTTTCCTGAAGATTTAGCAATCATAAAGATGATGTTGGAGGAAGACGAGCTTGCACAAAACATAATAGAATTTAGTATTTTTGGCTTATCAGCACTCCGAGCATATGAAGGAGCAGTACGAGAGGAAGGTGAGTATTACTTTTCTAAAAACAAATGGCTACACATATGCGACAGAAGAATTGAAGCACCTAAACACATTTTAAGTAATCAAAAAAATAGAGCCCTTGAAAAAATTAAGAGTTTTGGAGATTCTTCGATCGAATATCTAAGATTAATCCGAATAGCGGGTGAAAATCCGCTTGGTTTGGACGAAGAGTTTGATACGGAACAAATGTTCTCTTCTAGGGCGTATTCACTTTTAAAACCCGAACAAAAAATTAATCTGCTTAGATTATTAGTATCTGATTTACAATATTGTCTCGTGTTTAACGAAACAAATAACTCCGAATTTACAAGAGAACATGTGGAGAGTGAAAATGCTCGAACTAAAGAATTATCAACAATATCACCATATTCCTACAGCGTAGCACATTCAATGCTTTTTGGAACATTTCAACCGAGTGCTTCATATGATTTCGCTCAATCAATATTTGAACATGAAATGAATAGCACAGCAGATACGGGCGGTGTCGTAGAAGAATATCCTTTTCACAAAATGCTATTAGAAGTATTGCACGAATATAGAAATCAGGCTCATATATGTACGGGGGAAGATATAAAACTTATCGCCGAATTCTGGGACAAAAATAGAAATCCAATATTTGCTAACGCCGTAGCATATTTATTGAGTGAAATTGATCCAGAATTATCTTCACAAGAATTATTAGCTAGACTTAAGGATTGCGCCGGAGAAAAGAACGCTCTTATAGCTATCTTATATAGAATAGAATTCAAAAGACTTGGCATATCTCCTGAAGGAGTTCGATACCTAAACAGAATGTATGATTTGGCAGAACTCAATAATCCAGATTATTTTGTGCAAAGACTAAGTCCCGATGGAGAAATGGGTATATTTGATAAAGATAGTATACTGATAAGATATTTTCAACTGGGAGATATTTCTGATGGTCAAACAAAAATCCGTGCCGATGTGTTGGATTTCACTTATGATATGTTGCTCACAGCAAGGCCAAACGAAACTCCTGAAGAAAGAAAGGCGAGAGAGAAGTATTTGCAAGAATTTACAGAAGGATACATAAATATTAGTGATAGTGGTCTATTTTCAAAAGAAATAAAAGCAAACAGTTTTACCTTAAAAGATCAGTATGTCGCAATTACGGCCATGAGAGAGCTTGACGAAGAAACTAAAGAAAAATTAGTAGAGTTGATCGATGTTCATGGCGAATCTTTAGTTAGAATTTTCCTTAGATTCTATGCGCTAGACGCTCGTGTGGCTAACATGGCAATACAAACAATGCACCAATGCAGAGATGCTGTAAACACTGAAGCTATAATAACAGTTTTGCTGAGAATAGTTGAATTCATGTCAAAAATAAACAATGAATATGAAGATGTGTTATCAAATTTAAAATTTTATGAAGAAGGTGAATTGTTTTTTAAACCAAGATATTTGACTATAAAAGAAAGAATTATACCCGAGGTTCAAAAGGTCATTATGGAAAGACTTGAAAGAGTGCTCTCTAGAATAAATACAGAACAAGATACAGCAAGCGTGAATGAAGCGTTACTTAATATCAAACCAGAGGCTCTTATGGTTGAAGTTATAATGAAAACTGCTCGTGGTAATTTTCAGGAAGTAAATTTCAGCGAAATGCCCTTACTGAGCAGAATAACTTATGATGGAGACACTCACAGTCTAAACGAGCGTGGTTTAGTCTCAAAACTACAGGAAATGTATAGAAAAAACTATGCAGATAAGCCAAAACTATTACAGCGCTTATTAGATTCATTTGAGAAAACTAGAAATAATGAAAAGGCGCAATTTGAAATTGTCTATTTGGGAGATGAACCTGTTGCTTTCTGCGCTTTCGAATATGAGGGAGGCGGATCTCTCCATTTCGGAAAATTCAATGTCAATCCAGAATTTGCAGGA
Organism: uncultured Candidatus Saccharibacteria bacterium; assembly: GCA_964406895.1. Taxonomy (GTDB): domain Bacteria; phylum Patescibacteriota; class Minisyncoccia; order Phycocordibacterales; family PALSA-1337; genus C7867-002. The sequence continues at coordinate 22,691 of CAYOTK010000004.1, forward strand.
AGACAATTGGGTGAACAAATATTGGAAGAAACGGTTGATGATTATGCACGCACACAAATTCTCAAAGCAGAATGTGATCGTGATGCAAGGATAGCATCAAAATACATTGAGAGAGGATTTATCGCTACAGCTGAATATCCATTAGACGAAATACAATGTTGGGATATATATAGAAATGATTCTATGAATGAAGACTTGGAAACAAAGCAGTTTGATGAGGAAGAAATAATTAATTACTCAGTTATCAACGAATGGTCAGATATAAGTATAAGCACCAAAAAAAGCTCAGCAAAAGTATTAACTATTCCCGAAAGTAGATTGAAAGGACAAAGCTTAAATCTATTGTCAGATCAAAAGGGATATGTAGTTACTAGAATGTTTAGAAGAAAAATTGTGGATCAAGATGAAAACATGGTATTTATAGTAGTTGAAAAAGTTTCGGCAAAATTCCTCGAAAGATATAAATCTCAATTCACAATGCCACAAGCAATACAAACGCGTCACACCTATATAGTTTAATTATTTTTCAATATTTTCAGAAGCAACACCCAGTATCTCTGCCTTATTCCAACTAAATTCAAATAGATACTTATGCATAGCGAATATATGTGGGTCTTCGACGATTACTCCGATCATCTCTTTGTCTGAAAGAGTAATATAGCTTATTTTATTATCATACATTTGCATAACGGTATGAAACGGTTGGTCATCATTCTTGATAAGTCTAATATCTGTAATTTGTCGATGATAATCTTTTAAGAATTGTCTGGCAAAAGGAGTGTCGAGCAAAATCGCTTTCTTTTTTATATTAAACTTGTCTCTTTTTTTAACATATTCTTCGTTTATAGAATGTATATATTTTTCTATCGATTCTATATCGGCATAAGAATATATTTCATTTTGCGCACTCAAAGAATCATCAAGAACCTTTTTGACACCCTCCATACCCTCGAAAAATTGAACATTCGGCTTCCCTGCCGTTAGATTATAATTTGAAACGAGTGAAGGTAGAACAGAATTCAAAGAAATCTCGGCGTTTTTTACTTCCTGCTGACGCTTTTCGAGAATTTCATTTAGCTTGGATGGATGTGTTGATCTAAAAAGTGTAATTTTGCCATTTTCCTCCCTTTTTTCGATCAGACCAAGCCCTATAAGCTGATCAATAACCTTATAAGTTAAACCTCTTTTCAGGCCAACTTTCTGGCATATAACACGGGCAGGAATAGTGCCGGCTATAATTATGGCCTCATAAACAGAAGCTTGATCCTTTGATAAGCCTATTTGTTCTAAAAATTGATTATTCATATGGCTATAGTATAGCATATTTGTACGTAGTGTCACAATACTATGACAATATAATACTGTGGATAAGCCATTTCTACCCTTTTGTCACGGCACATCGTGATTTTGGGCAAAATACTGTCATATATCATTGACAATATCAATACAAGATGTTATTATTACACCAGATAAAGATGAGATTGTAAATGAAAGAGATAGCACATTACAGGAAATATATAAGTATATGTTCTTCACCCTCTGATCTAGACGTGAATACGACACATAAGAGCTCTAGACGGTACTTGGGCCGGTAAGCCAAGAAAGAGGAGAGAGTGAAGATGGAAACCATGTACATATATATTTGTTTTGCAGATAGATGCCTTACGAGCATATTTATCCCCGCAAACGGATAATTCATCTCAATAAAGGCTGGTTTGAATACCGATCTATCAAACGAACTCGCAAAGAGGTCGTCTGAATGGAGAGAGATTAACCACCTCTTCCCTTCAGGAACCTCCTTACGATTGGTCATTTCTAGTGGCCTACAGGGTAAGGTGAACTTTGAAAATGGAATAGCGAAGTAAATTCAAGAATGAATGCAATGGTGCAATATTCTTGATGGGAAAACGAGAGAACAATGATTGCGCAAGCAACAACTCTCAATGTTATTCCTCTTCGTCCCACTATATTTGATAGCGTAAAAAACTTAATGGTTGGTGGGATAAGAGGGGTTGTATTGAATCTTGATCGCATGATCAAGTACAACTCCCAGAAATTTGGCAGTATTCAACGGAAATCACTCTGACAAGTGAAGCGTGTATATTCTAGACATATCTACGAAATTAGAATAAAAGGTCATCAGTATATACACTTCACTTGTCAAGAAATCCAAAATGGCATATCTGGAACGCCGGTATAAAAAACCCGGCAGGATATGGAAAGCGGAGATAGTATCAAAGCTTTCATTTTTGTGATGAGTGAATTTGGTTATGAATAATACCTATAGCATGCACCCCGCGGTCGTTGGCCCCGAGATCACCCTCAACGCCCTGAATTTGGATATGAACCAACCTTTCGCCCCGCAGGTAACCGCCTTCTTCCAGAAGGCCGGCGACCTCACTGGCTATGGAAGCTTCGCGCTACCCGGGCAGTCGGTGGCGGCCATTCTGGCCCTGCCGGTGTTGGAGATGAGTGTTGGGTTCCCGGTGATCCCGTGCTACGACATCGGCCGCAAGGCCGTTGTCGGTGAACTCGCCTTGGGCGAGTACCGGCACAACACTGTCCGGCCCCGTCGCGCCGAGTTGGCGCACGGTGAGGCCTACGCGGGCTTCACAGTGATTGATGGTGCCGGACGGGGTTTGACCCCGACTCAACTCGACGAACTGAAGAAGCTCGTCGGCTCGGGCGACATTCGTGTCATCGCGGCGCCGCTCGGCCAACTCGACTTCACCAACCCCACGAAGGGGGTTGTGGAGACTCTGTTGGCCACTGGCGTGAATTGGGAGACCTTGACCAGCGGGCGGGTAATCTACCTGCCGGCGGGGATGGGGCTCGGAGCTGTGGTGCAAGCCACAGCGATCTACGGTCTCTCCGAGGCGTGGCCGAAAGTGATTCGGCTCAACCGGAGCCCCGACGGCTCCTTCGAGGTCACAGAACTCTGCGACCCGCAGGCCTTGAGGCAATTCGGTGTCCAGTTGGCCGCCGGGTGGCGCGAGGCCAAGCCGGTCGTGACGGTTTCAGGCACAGTGCCCGAAGAGTTCCGGACCGCGCTGATGGCCTTGGCGGCCCAGCACGGTGTCGAAATGTGCGGCTAGTCTGCGCTTACCTCTTCTCTTTCGAAACATGAGAGTTGAGGGACATGGTTAATGTTTCAGGTTATATGGGCGACAACTTCAGTTGTCGCCCTTCCTATTGGGACTACCATCCGAGCGCGATAAACATCGCGTAAAAATATGATGGCGGTTCCTGAGGAATTTCAGAAAATAAAAAGGGGTTTTGACCCGGAAAGGAGCGATACATGCCTAAGATAGCAATAGGCGGTCCTCCCCATAGCGGGAAGACCGTCCTCATGGGTTTGCTTCGGGGCCTGTTGCCCCGGGACAAATTCATGGTTGCAGAGGCGGCACCTGATGGTGAAGGTATCACCGGATGGTCTGCCGAAGCGACGCAGGAGCTTGTCAAAGCGGTTCGCCGCAAGGGCAAGTTCCTGCCACAGTTCGTGGATTGGGTGTGCGCCTCGGTGCATAACTCCACGATGCCGATCACTCTCGTCGACTTGGGCGGAATGCTCTTGGACGATGAGGGAAAGTTCTCCGCCACGGGTGTCAGGCTGACAACGGAGAATGAACGAATCATGCGGGAATGCAGTCACTTGATCGTGATTGCGAACCCGAGCTACATGGAGTCGGCGGTGCCTACCTGGATCGCTGAAGCCAATCGTCTGGGGGTCAAACCCTTGGCCATCCTCGAGTCGGTTCTTACGGGAGCTGATGATGAGATTGTAGCTGGGGGTGAACTCCCGATGCGAGCGCGTATCACGAAGCTCGACCGGGAAAATCCTCCCCAATCCACAACCGCAAAGGTGGTCGTGGATTTGATCCTTTCACTCACAACAACGGAAGTCGTTGTGAAGGATGGTTCGGAAGTCGCGGATGTGAATTTCCCGCGACTTGCCGAAACGCTCAACCTGCCGGTAAAAAACGGCGGGGCGGATCGCGACTGGCGACCTTCGGATCTTCCGAAAGTACTGGCTGAAGCCAAAAAGCTTCTGGCCGGAAAATCGGAAGTGCGCCTTTGGGGAAACACTCCTCTCGGCGCACCGTACCATGTCCTCGCGGCAAATCTGTCGCAGGAGGTTTGGTACGCTGATCCGAAAGTTCCGGGTGGCTATGTAGCTATTCCGGAAATGCCGGCCAGCACGGGAACACTCCTTGACTGGAAAGTCGGGGAACGGGATGACAGCTCTCTCGTGGAGTTTGTCATTCCTGGGCAGGTGTTCAATGCGAACACTCTGCCCACACTCACCTTGCCGGAAGTGGACACTCGCAATGGTGTCGTAATTTCCGGCAAAGGACCACGTTGGCTCACCGGCGCAATCGCTCGGGCTTATGCTCGGGCAGGCGCCGCCTGGGTAGCGGTCTTTGAACCGCGCGAGTCCAGCCGGATGCAGACTGACGGAAAGAAATGGTCGGAACACCATTCTGGCCAAGCTCCGGCAATTGTGGTCTACACGCGAGAGCGAGACCACACCATCGGAACGATCATTCCGTTCAGTCTGTAACAATTCAAAGGAATGGCAACTTCCTGATCCTTGATGGACAAATCGTTGCAGAAGCTTCGGAGAAGTGCTTCGGTTTTACTTCTCCACTTTATTCAACTCACGAATGGTTCGTGGGTTGACTGAGAAAGGTTTTCATGAAAAAAGTTCTTGAGGCGATTGAGTTCGCTTTTTTGAAACACTTGGGCCAAGAGCGCCCAGGAGGTGAACCACAATTCGCACACGTGCTCCGAGTCGCCAAGTTGGCGGAGGAATGCGCGCAATGGCTGTCGCCAGAATCCGGTGAAGTTTTGGTCGTGTCGGAAATCCTCCACGATGTGTTGGAGGACACGCCGACGACGGACGCAGAAATCTGCAAGAAGTTCGGTGATGAGGTTGCCAAAATCGTCCGCGCTCTCTCGCATGAAAGCGAGGAGGAACCGGATGAGGTATATCTCCGCCGAGTAGCTCGGGGAGGTAAGATTGCAGTGTTAGCCAAACGGTTTGACCGACTGGACAACCTGCGATCGCTTGCCACAATGCCAGCGGAATTTCGCGAGCGAAAACTCGCGGAAGTTCGCTCGGCACTTCCCATCTGGCGAGAGATCGATCCGGATGGAGCTTTGGAAATTGAGAAAGGAGTGGAGAGTTATGGATAACCGACCACTTTACGAACTCAAAATCAGAGCAACTTTTGTCCTTAGACTCCCCGAACCAGTTCGCGCTGAATTCGTGGAAATCGCGAGGGCAAAGTCTCCTTCGGCGAGTTTTGATCTCGCCCAGTTCGCCGCGCGAGCACGCGGAATTGTTAGTACGGAAGTCATTGCGATCGCAAAAGCTACGCGTTGGCTCTCAGTGATTCGCCGTGATCATGGCGATCAAGTGTTTGAACAGATTGTCGCTTAACGTGGTAACGGGGGTTTTATGCCAAAGAAAAAAAAGATGCCCAACCGACGGATAAAGGTAAAAGGGTTCACATTGGAAGTAGTTTCTCCGAAATGTCCTTTTTCCGACGCTACGACGGAGGAGCGAGCAAAGGATCAGGCAGAAATGATTGCCAATGGAGGAATTCATCCTGCATGGTTCTCGGTTACAGCCGAAGACGTCCAACGCGAGTTAGATAAGGACAAGCTCAATTAGGAGCACATCGCGCCACAACGCGAACAATTTCAATCGGCGAGTTTTTGTGGAAACTCGCCCACTTTTTTGAGCCTATAATATTTGTTTTTTTAAAATTGTAGGCTCTTTGAGTAAACGCCACAAAAATGGCGACGGCTTCAAATAGGTGCGCCGGAATAAGCACCAGTGGAGAATCACAATGAGTGATATCGTCCAATTGGGGATTGATCTCGCCCCCAAGGTGTCCGCTGTAATGACGGATGTCCTAACGCGAAATCTCGGCCGTGAGGCAATTGTGCGGGCAACAATGCTCGCGCTCGTTTCGGGCAGACCGGCGTTTTTCCTGGGCAGTCCTGGGATCAACAAAACCGGGACGGTGCAGGACATCGCCCGTCGGGTTGACGGTGCGGTGTTTTTTGACGCGCTCATGCCGACCATCGTGTCGGTTGAGCAACTGTTGGTGGAGAGCACCTCCATCGTGGAGTCCCCGATAACTGATGGAGGTAAATCCATCAGCACCAGCGACAAGCTTGGGCGAGCAGCAAACGCGCACATTCTGTTCGCCGACGAGATTTGGAAAGCAGAACCTCGAGTTTTGCAGACCGTTTTGGACTTGGCGAAAGGCGACGGCGTTCGGCACGAGGGACGGATGATTAAAACCCCGCTTCTCGCTTTTGTGGCGGCCAGCAATGAGCTGCCGGATTCTGAAGGAAACCTCGGAGCACTGTGGTCACGAATGACCATTCGAGCCGAGGTGAAGTCCCTTGACCGGGCCGGAAAAAAAAGCCTGGTCGCGACGCGATTGAACCGGCAACAGGCCGGCAAGTCAGCGCCGACAGGGGCGACTCTGACACTCGCTGAAGTGGAAACGCTTCGCGAGGTTCGGCCGTTCGTGGAGGTTGGTGACGATATCGTCGAGATTGTACTCGACCTTTACCAATCGCTCCTTGACGGGGACAACGCCGGGTTCGCCTGGCTATGGGCCGACGACCGACGGTTCGGTCGTTGCATTGACGTTTTGCAGGCCAGTGCACTCCTTGACGGGAGAGCGCGAGTCGGCAAGCAGGACCTTCGGGTTCTGGAGTTCTTGCTCTGGGACACCCCCGAGCAGATCCCCGTCGTCAAAAGCAAAATCGCCCCGCTCTGTCGGACACCACTGTCCGACGCGCAGGAGCTCGTAGACACACTCTTCGCTCCAGCGGGAGTGGTGGCGGAAGCGCTGGCTGGCGATCGGAACAAGATTGTTCCGGCCATCACCCAGTTTGAGGAGGCTGAGAAGGAACTCAGCCGGCTCGCGGGTGAGGCGAGTGGAACGGAAAAGGAGCAGATCGGCACGCTCCTCGCCAAAATTGCCGAGGAAAAACAGAACGCGGTGGCGATCATACTTGGCGCCAAGCGTTGGAAAAAGTAGAAAGGATCGGAAATGCAAACGAAAGCCAGCCCGCTCATGCGGCAGGAGTTGCAGAAACTCCTGGTCACGGATGCGGACGCTTTCACGGCGCTCCGCTTCCTGCGTCACCGCGAGCGCACCCCAGCGCTTTCGGAATTGGAAAACCAAGGAGGAAACGAGGTGCCCGGTTTTGCCGGAGCGCTTTGTGACCTCTACCACTCACTGTGGACGGAGACACCCAAGGTCAAGGAAGAAATTCCGGCTGACCGGCGGTTCTTCGCGGAGATTCTTCGGGGGGCGCTGGCATCGTCAGCGTTTGATGGTCTCCACGCGCAGACACAGTACTCAGACATCAAGTCGGTACTCGGCACCCTTTCCATGGGTGATGCAGTGCTGGCAACGATGTCTCCGGAGGAAAAGAAAAATCTCCAAGACACTGCTAGTGCGCAGAAAACAGCGGATGAAGCCGAGGACGAGGCCAAACAGGCCGAGAACGAAGCTGATTCTGCTGAAGCACTCGCCCAGATGGTGGAGCAATCCGCCGGACAGGGCGAGAGCAGTGAGGGCGGACAAGAATCATCCGGCGATCCTTCGGGAGAAGCCGAGGGTGGTTCTGGAGCGCCCAAATCAGGCAGTCCTTCAGGATCGCCAAGTGGTGGTTCACACGGAGCAGTTAGCGGAATGACGCCCGATGAAGCGCAGGCACTTGCGAACGAACTCGCTCGACAAGCGAGGGAGGCGCGTGCCAAAGCCAACTCGGCACGCGAAACTGCGAACAGCGCCAAAGAGGTCGCCGAATCCATCGCCAACCAACTTCTGGGGCAACCCGGAAGCGAGGAGGCGATGGAGAGAGCGAAAGATCTGGCGCGTCGTGGATTAGCCGCTGCTCAAAAGGCCCAAGCGAAGGTTGAGGAAGTATCCAAGACCATTGACTCGTGGGGGCTTGAGGAAGGCGAGCTCGTCCAGATGGGCATTCCGGAGGCCATGGGGCTTCTAGAAAAAATGCGCCAGAGCACGGCGCTCAAGAAGTTTGCTCAACTCCTGGGCCGAATCAAAAAGATTGCCGCTCGAAAAGCGGCGTCCGATGATAAAGCCGATGGAGTGCGAGTCACGAAGCCGGAAACGGGTCATGATATCAAAAGAGCGCTTCCGAGGGAGCTCACTGCTCTCTCGCACCCATCGCTTCGTTTCGGCGCACTGACGCGCTGGAGCCGAGGAGAACTCGCTCTTCGGGGCGAGGAATCAAAGAGGAAATTGGGCGAGGGGCCGGTCGTGGTCTGCGAAGACTCGTCAGGCTCTATGGACGGGGTTAAGCAACAGTGGGCAAAGGCTGTAGTTTTAGCACTGGCCCATTACGCAAAGCTTCGTAACCGATCGTTCGCGTGGATCATGTTTGACACTGCTATCCAGCGGAGTCGCATTTACACTCGCGGGCGATTAACGCCCAAGGACCTTTTGGAAATCGCCGAGTCACGCTCAGGAGGTGGGACGAATTTTGAAATCCCCCTTCGCGAAGCCGTCAAAGTGATTCGTGGTGCTGGCCTTAAGAAAGCCGACATTGCGTTCATCACCGACGGGGATTGCGCGATTTCGGACGAATTCGTTCGGGAGTTTGGTGGGGTCAAGAAGGCATTGGAAGTCAACGTGTTCGCAGTTCTCTGCGATGTTGGCCATACTGCCGAGGCGACCATTGCAAAATTCTCGGACAGAATTGAACAGGCTTCATCTTTCAACGAGGATGAAGCGGAACAATTTTTCCAAAAACTCTGAAAGAGGAAATTATGGAAAATATCGTTGTAACGCTTCGAGCTGACCGGGGCAACAAGTTCGATGAAGACGGTCAGTGTATCGGGACCCATGAAAGGTCAATCGTCTTCATGCCACGCGAGGTCAAGCCTGACCAAGTTGTCCGCGTCCGACTCATACCGATCATGGATCGAATGACGGGGAAAGAAAGAGTGGACAAAGGTGGCAGAGTTATGTACCGCGCCGAACTCGCACCAGCGGAACTGCCGAGGAAATGCGAGGAAGACATTGCAAGGCAAGCAAAAGCCTTGCGGCAAGGCAAACCCTTTCCGAAGGATCAAGGCGAGGCACTCGCCAAATCCATATTTGGTAAGCGATTGGAACGTACTGACCACAAGTGGTACTACTTTTTCGCTGATGCCATCTTGGGGTCGCGGTTTTCACCCGCTGCCCTATTGATCTTAGAGGGGATGCCGATGTCTTCTGGTAGCTCATACGATGAGCTTATGGGGTGGTTGATCGGTAAAACTCGCTGGGGTTACAACTGGTACCACTTCCGAGAATCAGGAAAGATCGGAAAGGATGAGGTTCCGGAGTTTCCAGAAATAGAGCTCCGGACACTTATCGCGCGCCTTGAAAAAGGCGAATGGGTCATCGCAGACCTCTTGGTTAAGGAGGAACCGCGATGAAAGGTTTTTGGTGCTGCAACACCAGTGGTTAAACCGGACGAATTTTTGCAGAAATTCGTCCACTTTATTCAATTCATAACTTCGGTTACGGATTGATAGAGTTTCAGCTCGAACCGCGTCCGCAGGCGCAACAATTTGCGGAAAAATTGCCCTTGAAAGGAGGGCTAACAGATGAATTACAAAATCATCCCCGGATCCGTCGGGGTCCGGAAGTCGTTTCAGGTTACCTGCGGACTGCGCGTCGGGTACGACGCAGCCGCGGTGACTCACACCGGCGAGGAGGCCGTCGAGTCCGTCCTCGAACAATTGAAGTTCCGTGCGGCTGCGGGACTGCCGTACCTAACCGGTACAATCACAACCGGAGAGGTCGTGTATGCATGGTCGGATGGGCCGGGCAAGGCCGGCGGCGGGCACGAGCCCGTCATCCGGTACGAGGGAGAAGTCAACCCCCTGTACAACAAGAATCTTCTCGAGAATCACGACGAGGTCGTCGCGATCTTGAACGAGCTCGGCATCGCCCTCGGAGCGGCGCTCGGGCAAACGCGGATCTACCTGGCCTACGACGGCCAGACGTGGATCCTCGAGGCGGAGAAGGCGGTTACCCCGACGGGTAACTAATTTCTCCAAAGGTTGTGTGAACCTTCAAAACATTCTGCGTCCCGCGTGGCGCAAAAAAATTTGGTTAACGGTGAGTGTATGCGGACACCCACAAAACTTTCAGCACCGGTCGGGTTGATCGGTGCTGGACTTTATTGAGTCCGTCCGCTTTTAGCGGGTTGATTCAAAAAGTTAAAGACAGCGACGAGAGTCGCCCGAGCCAGTCGGGTACTGGCATGAAAGGATAGCGGAATGAAAAATATCCGCCGAGTAGTGGTTTGCGGACCCCCGCATTCGGGAAAGTCTGTGTTCCTAGCCAATCTCCAACGGCTATTGCCGGTTGAGCATCACATGCTCATTTTCGGCGCTCCCGACGGTGAGTGGCATTGGAGCAACGAGGCCAACCAGAGCCTCGTCAAAAACCTGCGGGAAAAGAAAGGCTTCTCGCAGGACTGGTGCCGTCAAATCGTAACAGCGATCCAGAGTGCCGATCAGAAATTGGTACTCGTGGATACGGGTGGCAAGCGATTGCCACCGAACGATGAGATCTTCTCGTCGTGCGATGGTTTCATCATTATTTCCTCATCGCCGGAGGAAATGATTGAGTGGCGGAAGTTCGGCGAGAGTTTCGGATGCCAGTGCTTGGCCGAGCTTGACTCGGTTTTGCATGGAACGTCAGAGCTCTATCCAGACCGCAAGGACGGCATCATCCGCGGTCAGATATGCGGTCTCGAGCGCGGGAAGACCATTGAGTCGCCTGTGATGGACGCGGTGGCCAGTCGGCTTTGCGAAGTCATCAAAGCTAACGCTGAAATGACCAAGGCCGAACTTCTCGCCAACATCAATGGCGTGAAGTTGGTAGACCATCTGGGAATCACAGATCGCTCGGATCCGTATCTCGGAGTGAGGCCCTGGCACACGGCTCCTGCACTCAAACTCACGGCCGTGGCGCGCCGACTGGAAATCGTGCGAATCTGGAATGTCCGCACAAGTTTCCTGTCCTGCGCCTTCGCCTCGATGCTCCCAGGAAAAGTCCAGCTCTTCGGCGTGTCCGAGGGGTATGTGGAATTACCTGAAGTCGTTCCGGCTGGGAACGCTTCCGGCGATGGGGTGGAATGGGAAGTTACCGAACTGGCCGAGTATACCTTAGTGGAATTCCGCAAAACACGATTCTTCACTAAGGAACTGCTGGCGAGCGTGGTACCGCCCGTAGTCAATTCTCGCAAGGGGGTTGTGCTGTCTACGGACGGTCCGCCCATCTGGCTAGACGCGACGATCGCAAGGTCGTATGCAAAAGCTGGCGCACCATGGATTGCTGTCTTCGTTCCGGTTGAGTCCGGACGAGTCCAGCCGTCTTTGGACGGCCAGAAATGGAGTGATGTGCACCCACCAGACGGACCGTGCGTGATAATTTACGGTCCGGAAAATCGGCTGGGAGAAATCATTCCCGTGCCGATTGCCCTGCTTAAATGGCAAGGGGGTGGACGTAAGTGGCGACTCGGGTCGGGCGAGCCAGTCGTGGATCGACAGAACAGCCACCTTGCCACGCACGGCACGGTTTTGCCGTTCGTGGGTGAAGCCTTGCTCCAGATTCAATCCGGAGGACAAGACTTCATCGCCGAAGAAGTAGGTTTTGGCGAAGCCATCGGGCAGACGATTTGTGTCGCCACCCGCGAGGATGACGACATCGTTTTCGCCCAGCGGCCAAACCGAGCCGGACTCACACGGTTCGTGAAAGGTCGCGAGCCGGAGTCGTGCTCGACGGTTGTGGTTTGTCTAAAGCGAGCGCGGGAGGGCGGATACATCCTCCTTACTGCGTACATTGGTAGACGCACACCGGCCGAACCGTGGGACATGGAATGGGCAACGGATCAGTCCGTGCCTTTCTGGAATTCCCATGCTCTGATTTGGGGGCACGAATCAACAATACCAGGAACTGAAACGAAGGTTTGTTCTTGGTGAAAAAAGTGTTAGAAAGTGCACCCAAAAAACTTTCCTCCGCTACAGAGCGTTGTGGCAAACATACGCATATGTAATTGTTCTTTTGGTCAACGGTAGTTCTGATGCGTCAGGGTTACCACAACAAAATTCCCAGCACCGCCTTGGTCGGTGGCGCTGGACTCAATTGAGTTCATGATTTTAGAGGATCGTGAATTCATAGAGTATTACGCAGTGAAATAAGCATTAAAACAAAAAGAAGGCCCCATAAAGCTATAGGCCAGCATGACGGAATCAGATCAGGAAAAAGTGCGAGTGATTGCAAAATCTCTCTCCTCTAACCCTTCGACAAGCTCAGGATTATCCCGAGCAAAGTCGAGGGACAAACACGATTTCTTGGTTTGTCATCCAGTCGTTATGACCTGTAGCTTTATGGGGCTTTTTCATAATTCAAGACAATATACATTGCCACAATGTCAACATGGTTATTAGGTTGCTTAAAATATGGCTTATTATATAATTGATGCATGGTTCGAAACTCGATCCACCTTCACACTAGTGAATGGTAGGCCGAGACCATTTATTAGCATTAACAATAAATATAATGAACAAAGCAAGCATTGTAGAAGCAGTTCATGCAGTTCTCGGTGGAACAAAGGTTCAGGCCGAGCAAGCAGTAGAAGCAGTGATCAACAGTGTCATTGATTCTCTCAAGAAGGGTGAGGAGGTCTCAATCGCAGGTCTCGGCATCTTCTCGGTCAAACAGCGTGCAGCACGCGAGGCTCGTAACCCAAGGACAGGTGAATCCATAAAGGTTCCTGCCATGAAGGTTCCTAAGTTCCGCGCCGCAAAGGCATTGAAGGATGCAGTAAAATAATACTTCAACTTCGTTTCTTACAGAAAAACAAGAACCACCCTGATTTTTAAGGGGTGGTTTTTGTTTTGATAAAAAATTATGTACAGAGAGATGATATAATACGATCACAATCATGGACATATCGCCAGACAGAAAACTTGTAACCAGTATGGAAATCGGCCCAGAAAGATTACCGAAAATCGAAGTCGACGTTTATAAAGACGCGGTAAATTACTGGGGTGCATGTAATCATTCGATTCAATCTAAAGACTGGACGACTAGTATGGATCCCGATGTTGTTGAAAAAATTCGTGGCAAAACCAGAGAAGAGGCTGATAAGTTCCTCATCCCATATTTACAAGAAAAACATTTAGAAAAAACGCTCGAAATAGAGCGGTTTAAACAATTTGCACTCAAAGAGTTTAGCGAAAAATTTGAGACTGCATGTAATAAACTTAAGCAGGTAATGTGTGGATATGAGATTTATAGAAATGATTTTACAATATTTATCACAACAATAAGTCGTCAACCCTACAACAAGGAAAACGGCTGGATTTGGATGGGTATCAATAATACAGATCCGATACGCACATTTTTGCATGAATTATGTCATTTTCAATTTATTCATTATTGGCAAGAAAATACAGATTCGCCAGTAAGCAAACTTAGTCCTGAAGAATTCAATTATTTGAAAGAATCCTTAACAATGATTCTTGATGATGATTTCTTCCCTATTATACGAGCAGTAGACAGGGGCTATGAAGCACACCAAAGTTTTCGCGCCGTCTTAAAAGAATTCTGGTCAAAAAACAAAGATTTCAACGCGCTCGTTGATTATGCACTTAAAAGACTGCCGGAATTTATTTCAAAACCACAAAAAAATTAGTATGTTCGTATTTTGTATACCCTATTTCCTCGCTACAAATTGAAACACATGCCCTGAGCGCACCTCATGGTCTGCGTCTTTGTCATCATTCTCTTTCTCAACAAAATCCAAAATTTCTAAATCTTGCAATAATTTCTCGACCCTTTCCCTACTTGGATAAGTCTTATCTAAACCACTATTACCAGCAGATTTGTCACGATTACCGAATAATTGACAGCAGAAAATACCGTCTTTCTTCAAACTATTCTTGATTTTCTCGAAAACCATATCGAAATTATTAGGGCTGCAAAAGTTCAAAGAAAACATTGCCGAAGCCAAGTCGTATTCATTTTCTGGAAATTGAAAATCCTCAAAAGATTCGATGACGGGGTGTAATTTATTATTGGCCAAACTGGTCGCCTCTTGAGCCAAAAGAGGACTATTATCAATAACCGTTACTTCGAAACCTTGTTTCAATAAATAAACACAGTCTCTCAATGCCCCACCACCAATATCGATCGCCCTCCCTTTTGCTTTTACATACTTTTGAGCCTCAACAAGAAAAGAATATGGTGGCAAATTTCGAGTATATTCATAATATTGAGACCAATCTGTTGTTTTTGCCATAAGTTATATTTCTACTACTCACTTTTTCTACAAAATTTATTACAATACATTCATGACCTAATAAATCTCTTATGAGAATGATCTGAAAAAATCTTAACACCGGAACAAATCAGTAGTGCCTGCACCGAGCGAGGAACAAACCCTCATCTTAGGCACAAACTTCAACGAATCGAGGTGCGGGCAGGGAGAATCGAACTCCCGTCTACACATTGGAAGTGTGTTATTCTACCACTAAACCATGCCCGCAATATTCAGTTATTTAAGAACAAAGTCAATACTAGCAATTATTTTTCGATATAACAAGACACTAATTTATCCAAAAAATTATTTTTTATTTTCGTTTTCACTCTTTCCATCAACAATCACCTCTTTGATCTCATCAATCTCCTTTTTCATCTCCTTGATTGTTGTTCTGATCTGCCCTATCTGCATTTCTTCCTCTTCTATTTCCTTCTCAGTTTTGTCCGTAACCTTCTTTTGCCCCTTCAAACCACTAATCAATATGGTGTCCCCTATAAAATAAGAAACAAACAATCCGGTAGCAAGCAAAACAATCAACACCAAGATAAGACTTATAGGTTCATAGAATATGATGCCCCACCACCCTCCTTTGGCCTGAAGTATGTCGGCAGTATGCCAAACACCTCTCCAAAACAAAACAATAGCCGTACCCCCTATCAACGTATAAAGAATAGGATAACGACTGAGGTGAACCCTGATCACATCCTCCAATTTATCAAAGAAATTTACTACTCTTTTTATCATTTTTATGATTAATTTACTTAATATTCTTGGTCGGAGCGCCGGGATTCGAACCCGGAGTCACCTGTACCCAAAACAGGTATGTTAGCCGTTACACCACGCTCCGTATGCAATGATATTAGCATAATATATCGAAATTGCACACGAATCACAAAATAATATCCTGAATCCAATTGATATTCCCTGCCCTATTATCAGAATCGATGTGAATTGCCAAAACGTGAAAATAAAATCTGATCTCATCACTTATTTTATTTTCATTCAAGTATGTTTCTATCATTCTGCGAATATGCTTCACCTTGAAACCATGAACATTCTCTTCCGGCCTATGGATGTCTGTTACATTTCCTATATTAAAAGTCGTGCTTTTTACCTCGAAGAAATGTATAGCACCATCCTTGAAACCAACAATATCTAATTCTCCCCATTTACGTTGGTAATTTCTAGCTATAATAGAAAAATTATTTTTCTTCAAGAAATCGCAAGCAATATCTTCTCCAATCTTTCCAAAGTATTTATTTTGTTTTTTGTTTGCATTATTTAACATAAATGTCCTGACTTTTAAACTTGAATAATAATAGTACGGCCCAAATTAGCCACATTCACAGTATTCACAAATAATAGGACCAAAAAACACGAATATTAGCCATATTTCCTGTCTTTTATCACCACTATTAACAGACTTATCCACAGTTTGTCCTTTCAGCCCACGAATTTAAGCCGTATTTATCCGACTTATATGTGTATAAAGTACTGTCGTTTATACTTTACAATTCGTACTAATATTCCGCTCTAATAAAGCATTGTCTAACAAAAAACTACACACTTATTGTGCCTGCACCGAGCGAGGTGCTAAATCGAAATTATTTACTAATCACGAAAAAATTGAGGTGCGGGTAGGGAGAATCGAACTCCCACCTCGTCCTTGGCAAGGACGCGTCCTACCACTAAACGATACCCGCGGATTTCAACAAAAGGCATTATAGCCTATAATTTCAAAATTTGAAAGTTTTTACAAAACACTCTTGCTTCGCCAAAGGCTTCGCAAGACGAGTGCGTTTTTATAACTGTCCTACTACGCTCCTCACTCCGTTCGGAGCTTCGTAGGACTGCTTCGCGAAAGTGTATTATTGAGAATGCAATTAAACAAGTACTTGTACTGCGAAGCGACCCCAGCGATTAGCTGGGGTCGCGAAGCAGTACGCCCGGCAGGACTCGAACCTGCAACCCCTTGGTTCGAAGCCAAGTACTCTATCCAATTGAGCTACGGGCGCGCATTGACATCATACCCTACTTGCAGTATTTGTGAAGTACTAAAATTAGTATATACTTGATTACATGATAATACCGAGTGAAATAAGCATAATCCTTGAAACGATCCGCAAATCCGGCCATGAAGCATATCTAGTCGGGGGTTGTGTTCGAGATATATTCCTCGGAAGAAAGCCAAAAGATTGGGACATAACAACGAATGCCAAGCCAGAAGAAATCCAGAAACTGTTTACAAAAACCG
This sequence comes from uncultured Candidatus Saccharibacteria bacterium, assembly GCA_964406895.1. Lineage (GTDB taxonomy): Bacteria > Patescibacteriota > Minisyncoccia > Phycocordibacterales > PALSA-1337 > C7867-002. The sequence continues at coordinate 39,330 of CAYOTK010000004.1, forward strand.
TGTATGAGAATATATACGGTACTGTAGCAGTAATAAACGAGGAAACTCTTGATGACACTCTAAGACAGGTAGAAATAACTCCCTATCGACTAGAATCAATATATTCAGACAGCAGACACCCTGATCACGTAATATTTAGTGAGGAAATTGAAGATGATCTGAAAAGAAGAGACTTTACTATCAATTCCCTAGCTCTCAATGTCTCAGAAGATACAATAAAAGACACCATTGACCTTTTTGGCGGTTTAAAAGATATAAAAGACAAACTTATAAAGACAGTCGGCAATCCAGACGATAGATTCACGGAAGATAGCCTTAGAATGATGCGTGCCATAAGACTGTCAGTTGAACTTGATTTCAAAATCGACATAGATACACTAAATTCTATAAAGAAGCTAAACAAATCAATAAAACTGATAGCCATTGAGCGTGTAAGGGATGAATTCATAAAAATAATTATGTCTGACAGGCCTAAATTGGGCATTGAAATGCTGTATTCTACCGGATTATTGCAACATATAGTGCCAGAACTGATAAAAACAATCGGTGTTACACAAAACCAAGCTCATGCATATAATGTCTGGGAACACCTGTTATTCAGTCTTCAACACGCTGCAGACAAGAAATGGCCTCTAGAAATAAGGCTTTCTGCCCTATTTCACGATATTTCAAAGCCACAAAAGAAGGGTCTTTCACGTGAAACAGGGATAATTACATTCTATGGACACGAATTGGCTGGTTCACGTGAAACACAAAAAATACTCGAAAGGCTCAAGTTTTCACGTGTAACTATAGACAAGATCGCCAAATTAGTGAGATGGCATATGTTCTTCTCGGATACCGAGATGATCACTCTATCGGCTGTTAGACGTATGATCGTTAACGTGGGACGCGAAAATATATGGGATTTAATGAATTTAAGAGTATGTGACAGAGTTGGCACCGGAAGACCTAAAGAAAATCCTTATAGGTTAAGAAAATACAAAGCAATGATCGAGGAGGCTCTGAGAGACCCAATCTCAGTTTCTATGCTGAAAATTGATGGAAACACTCTAATGAGTAAGTACAATCTCAAACCTGGTCCAATCATAGGTAATATACTAAATGCACTTATGGAAGAGGTTCTAGAAGATCCAAAGCTAAATAATGAAGAATACCTGTTTTCACGTGTAAATGAACTAATATCTCTATCAGATAGTGAATTAAGAAAATTAGCAGATAAAGGCAAGGAAAAAAGAAATGAATTGGAAGAAAATGAAATAAAAGACATAAGAAATAAGCATCACGTTGATTAGTTTGTATAAAAGACAGAGTTATCCACAGTGTGTCCTTTACAGACATTCGTATAAGACATAAAATGTACACCAGATGGTTCGTCAACCGAGGAAAAAAGTTCAGAAAATATTTCCCATGAAATATCTGAACAAAAAGGACGAACACTGATCTTTGAAGTAAGGTGTGTTTGGGGTAAGGGTAGACCCCATCTAATTGATCAGTAACCATTAATATTTTTGTGTCGCTCTTTTGCTTGAGGAGCAATGAGAGTGCATGCTGTCATACAACAAAAATAGCCTCCCGACGGGAGAGCTCTTAAAAAAGACATGCGCACGCTCACCCAAGGAAAAGTCCTGACATCCATCCCTAGTAAGTGGTGTGAAAAGGGGATAAGGGTCTGTGGACCCATCGTGAGTTACTGACGCGCTTCGAGCCGCGTCCTTCGCATTCAATCTCTAGAGTGCCGACGCGGCTTCTTTTGTTATTTGTAGAGTCTATTTTCAATTTAGTCCGCTCAGCAAAAACCCAGACATTTCACGCTACATTATTTGCATATAGACAAAAATTATTGTATTTCAAACTCGAGTTTTAGCAAAAATTCACAAGAATACCGACATGATATGTAGTCAATAGTAAATTTCATTTAATGACGTCTATAAATTGAGTGAAAAAACGCCTAACGTTTTATTAATACGCTTATTTATGGCTGTATAAAACAACCGTATTTTGAATTACTTTTTACTTCACCGTCAACCCTATAGGGCAATGATCACTACCTATAAAAAACCTGATCCTTAGTTGTCTTCCACATCACCTCAAAAAGCTCTTGATGCATCTTTATAGTACTTTTGTTTTCAATCACTATAGCCATAATCGGCATTTCTAACTGATGAATCAGAATCCTCTGTGGAGTTATAACCATATTTGTTGTTAATTTGGTCTCCGGCGGTAAAGCCCTGGCTTCCATGTTGAAATTCTTCTGAAATTGAAGGATCTTCTTACTTTCTTCATTTTCCGGATCAGCAACTAAAATTCTGACACGGATTGGCAGTTTCGACCGCCTATCACGTAAGTCGTCGTAAAAAGCCTTGTCTAAGGCATAAGCCTTCTGCATACCAGCAATAATCATATAATCCTCTTTAGGCTTGATGTCAGTAAGTAAACTATTATAAACCGATCGAATTCCTTCCATGCCTTCATATATTCTTATTAAAGTCTCCCCGCCACCCTTATTGTATATATCCATAAAATCTCTTAAGCGGGTCTTCAGTTTGCTTTTCCTTTGTTCCAAAATAATTTCCAGCTTTTCTGGACTTTCGGCCGCAAATAAACTTTTAAAGCCTCTGAACTCAACTCTAACCAACCCTTTTTCTTTTAAAGCATCGATTACTGTGTATATGGTGGTTCTTTTTACTCCAGAAGCTCTAGAAATCTTCAAAACTGATGTAGGGCCAAGGGAAATCATGGCAAAATACACGGCCGACTCATGTTCGGATAGGCCAATGTCTTTCAGAATATCAAAATATTGATTCTTTTCCATTATTGTTTTAATAAAAGTGTCTAATAAATCGACAACATAAATACTAACATAATCAACAATATAATTAAACTTTCTTACGATATGACGACATTTTCGACTATTTTAGTGCTTAGTAATAAAATTTATCGAGAACGATTAAGCAATGTGCTTAATTGAAAAACGGTCTTAAACATAGGAGTCATTATGTTGCAAGATAACAATAAGAAAATTCTCTGGTATCGTTTACGAGAAGCAGCGACAATAGGGAGCTCGTTGTTTCTTGTTTTTGGTCCCACTTTTCTATTTTGTGCAACCATAATTTATGGTTGTGAAAGGCGATATCCGATTGAATTATTCTCTGCCGCATCATGTGTCGTTGTGGCAATAGTAATTGTCGGTTTTCTTTTGGCCCTTAGTGACAGTGTGCCGACAGGCAAATGGCTAATTGAAGTTCAGGGCGGAACAATTGTATTGGATAAGGAAACCAATAAAATTGTGGAGGTACAGAATAAAAATGTGGTTCTAAGAAAGAGTCACCCAATCTTCAACGAAAAGTATCAATTTCTTACCATAAATCCCTCACAAGAAATTGGAATTACCATTCACCAATTGAAAGAAAAAAATGTAAACAATATTCATTGCAGGTTGACTCTGAAGATTAAGGAGGTGAATTGTCAAGGCTTTCAAGTCTTGTTTGACTTTCTAGTACGTAAAAAAATGTGGAAGGTTGACAGCGTTGATGGAGGAAAAACAGAGATCATTTGGCAGAGACCTGTTCGAGGCATGCTCTATGATTTCTGCAACACGCATTCATTTCAACTGTCTGAGCTTTTCAACCCAATGAGAGAGGAGCAACAAGAACGGTTCGAAATCATTATGCACAGCTACTTTGATCCACTTTTAGACGAATCCGGTATCGAAATCACTAGTTGCCGATTCTCAGTAAGCTGAAAAGCTATGTACCATTGATTCATTTTCATCCCCCCGTCGAGTTTGCTCGTCGGGGGTTTTCATGAATTCAGAAAATATCACAAATAAATTTACATTATCTCCAACCCTATCGGGCAATGATCTGAGCCCATAACATTGTCTAAAATTTCAGTTTTCTTAACTAAATCAATCAAACCTTGAGAAATAAAGAAATAATCAATACGCCACCCAACGTTACGATCTCGAGCAAAGGTTTTCATGTCCCAGTATGTATAAGCATCTTTCAAATCAGGGTGTTGATGGCGGAAAATATCGACATAACCAGATTCGATGACTTTGTCTATCCACGCGCGTTCAATAGGTAAGAAGCCTGTGTTTTCTTCATTTTCTTTTGGACGAGCAAGATCGATCTCAGTATGAGCAGTATTAACATCCCCACAAAAAATAACTTCGTAACCATTTTTTCTTTGCTTATTCACATATTTCAAGAATTCATCGTAGAATCTTAATTTGAAATCCAATCGATCAGGCCCACCACCACCGTTAGGGAAGTAGGTGTTGATAATAACCAATTTATTCGGCATATTATTCAGGTCATGAAAAAATAGGGCAAGAAAACGACCTTCTTGATCAAGTTCCTCCTTACCAAGTCCATATTCAACCTTATTGGGCTCAATTTTCGAATATATAGCGACACCACTATAGCCTTTGCGACCTTTTGAATGGTCGAAATATGCATAATAACCATTTGGATTTCTAACACCTTCTTCCAGTTGATCGGGGTGAGCTTTTGTTTCCTGAATACAATAAACATCAGGAGATTCATTTATAAACCAATCAAAACCGCCTTTCTTAACATTTGCACGAAGGCCATTTAAGTTCCAAGAAATGATTCGCATGGGGAAATTATAACTTAATCCGGAAGGGGAAACAAAGCAGGTACAGCATGTACATACTAGTCGTTGCGAAAACTCACTCCTTAAATTTCTAAGAAAAAGCCTCACGAGGTCATCACGGTTCGGCTTTTTCTAAGAAATTTATAGTCGTTCAAACAGTTCGCAACGACTAGTATGTACATGCTGTACCTGCTTTGTTTTCATCGAACACCACACCCTGCACATGAATTTTTGTGAGCAATCCAAATGAGGTGGTTACGCATGACTATTGCATACGCACTTGTTTGCTCACAAAAATTCATGTGCAGGGTGTGGCGTGAAGAAAAACTATTTCTTCTTATTATGAAACTTCTTATGAATATTCCTAAGCTCACTGTCTGTAACGTGAGTATAAATCTGAGTGGTTCCAATATTTGCATGACCAAGAAGCATTTGCACAGAACGCAAATCGGCACCATTTCTGAGTAAGTCAGTAGCGAAACTATGACGTATGACGTGTGGAGTAACTTTCTTCGAAATTCCAGCCTTAATAGCATAGTGTTTTATGATTCTTTCAACAGATCTTGTCGTCAACCTCGAAGCCTCCATATTGTTTTTCTTATTCGAAATCTGAACAAACAAAGCTTCTTCCATGTCATCTCTTTTGTCGAGATATTGCTTCAACCATTTTTTGGCTTCATCAGAAAGAAAAACTACCCTTATCTTATCTCCTTTACCTCTGACAGAAAGCTCATCCAGCTTCATGTTGATTTCACGGGGCAGGGCACAGAGCTCTGAAACACGCAAACCAGTCGAAAAAAGAAGTTCCATGATGGTTCGATCACGAAGGCCTCTCAATTTCGTTGTGTCGGGTGCATCCAATAATCGGCCTAATTCCTCGATTGTTATAAGATCCAGCGACCTTTCAGGAACTTTTGCCAATTCTATTCTCTCTGGCGGTAGTGATTTCACGCTCATTCTGGCAAGATATTTGAGAAATGCTCTAAGAGCAATGAGATAGTAATTCTGAGTCTTCTTCTTCATGGTACCTGAAGCTAATCCTTTTGTTTTGCTTCCTTCTTGTCGATTTAACCATAACCTAAACTCCCTAACCACATTATCTGTTATGTCATTTGGTGATTTCACCTTGGTAAATGATATGAAACGCGTCAAATATCGATCATAATTTTCAACAGTCTTGAGTCCGCGACCTTTCTCTATCTCTATGTACTCCAAAAACTGTTGTTTCATGTCTTGAATATTGTGCGACATGAATACATTGTAGCAATTATCCACATTTCAAACACACTTGACAAAAAAATGTGTGGTGGTAGTATCTTACGTCAGATGACCTTTGGTAATGGTGAGGGCGCAGAACACACCACTCGTGGTGTGCAATACGCTTTGCATCGAAGGGTTGTCTGTGGCCTAACATCGAAAAAAAAGGCCACTATTGGAGGAAAGCCTATGAACAGTCCGCCCTGTGCGCTTCTCATGCGCACCAATGGAACGACCAAGAGTTCGGCGACATCCCGGGCGACCTGAAGCCCCGACCGGCCAACGGTACGCAGAACATCAACCAAAGAAAGGGGGTAGCGTGGAACGACTCGCAAAAATAGTCATCGCCCGAATGGTGGTGATTGAATGGCGGGCCAACACGGCCTTCACCTAACCAAACCTAGGGAACCACAACAATTTCGCGGCCCTCCCTACCGCCCCGACCAGGCCGGTGAGCTAGTAAGAGCACGTACCCCACGTCGCTCGAGTTGGCTCACCGGCCGAATCTTTTTATATACCTAGATAATGCAGATTTTAATACAGAAAGTTGCAAAAAAACCTCATTCATGCTATCATTTCCCACATGTTAACCACACGACAAAAGACAAAAGTAATCAAGGAAGTTGCTGTACATGACAAAGATACAGGCTCTTCTGAGGTTCAAATAGCTATTCTTACAAAGAGAATCACAGAATTAACCGACCATTTGAAGAAACACAAGAAAGACAATCACTCTCGACGTGGCCTTCTAGGCATGGTTGCAGACCGTCAAACACATTTGAATTATCTCAAACAATCTCATCCAAGAAGATACAGTACAGTAGTGAAGAAACTGGAGATTAAGAAATAATGGTTCGACAAGCTCACCATAAATAATCAATAATCAAACACCAATAACCAAGGACTAACCTCGGTATGTTGGTTATTGGATCTTGGTTATTCTTCCATCACTGGTGTACAATACTGTATAGAGTCATTTTAATAATATTATTACTAATTTTTTCATAAAAATATGTCAGTCATAAAACACAAAGAACAGCGTGTTGGTATATTCATCGACGCTCAAAACCTATATCACAGCGGAAAGAATCTATATCATTCAAAGGTAAATTTTGGTTCTATAGTCAAAGACGCTCTAGACGGCAGGAAACTAGTCCGTGCCGTGGCCTACGTTATTGCCACAGAATCTGGCGAAGAAAATAATTTCTTCGACGCCCTGACAAAAATGGGTATAGAAACCAAGGTCAAAGATTTACAAATATTCAGTTCTGGAGCCAAAAAAGCTGACTGGGACGTTGGTCTAGCTATTGATGCGGTGAAATTATCGCCAAAACTTGATGCTGTTATTCTTATTACCGGCGACGGAGACTTCGTGCCCCTTGTCGAGTATTTGCAGATGAATCAAGGTTGTCAGGTAGAAGTTGCCTCATTCGGCAAGTCAACCTCAGCTAAATTGATAGAATCAGCGGATCATTTCATGGATTTGGATGAAAACGCAGGTAAATATCTATTGAGAGTAGGGAGGAAATAATATTTAAGCCCGCGTGAATTTATAAATCACCATTTTTAGTGTTGGGTGAATGTTTTTCAGCAGTACATGTGTGCTTTTGTTCGTTGCGAAAACTCACTCCTTAAATTTCTAAGAAAAAGCTTTACGAGGTCATCACGGTTCGGCTTTTTATAAGAAATTTATAGTCGTTCAAACAGTTCGCAACGAACAAAAGCACACATGTACTGCTGAAAAACTCGTACCTTAGTAAGAAAGAATTTGATTCTCTGGAAAAAAATAAACTATCAATTTCTCCAGAATCGTGTTAAATTACAAACATTAATATTAATAATTCGCCTGCAGATAGGCAGGTTTATCCTCCACAGCTTTTCCACATAAAAGCAAAAGAGGGAATCTGAAATCTGAAGGCGAATAAGGTCGGACCTCTAAAAGGTCGGACCTCAAAGAAAAAAATGAATAAAAAAGAATATACATTAGAATTGGGTGGCAAAACATTGACCGCCGAATTCAACGATCTCGCAGACCAGACAAATGGTGCTGTGATGGTTAGATATGGAAATACCGTAATGCTTGCCACAGCAGTTATGGGAGATTATAAAGAAGGGGACTTTTTCCCACTTACAGTTGATTATGAGGAAAGGTTTTATGCAACAGGCAAAATTCTCGGTTCAAGATTCGTACGCAGAGAAGGAAGACCTTCTGAAGAAGCGATACTTTCTGGAAGAATAGTAGATAGAACGATCAGACCACTATTCAATCAAAAAATGAGAAATGAGGTTCAGGTTGTGCTAACAACAATTGCCATCGATCAGGACGATCCTGATGTAGTGTCAGTCATTGCGGCTTCATTGGCACTCGGTGTATCAGATATACCTTGGAATGGACCAGTATCAGCTGTTCGTATAGGAAAGAATGGTGATTGGCTTATCAATCCAGACTTCAAGACAAGAGAAGATGAAAAAATAACCATCGACATGGTTGCTTGCGGAAAAGATGGAATGATAAACATGATAGAAGTAGCAGGAAAAGAGGTCGATGAAAATACAGTCAATCAGGCTCTTAGTACAGCTTCTCTAGAAATCGAAAAAATACAAGCTTGGCAGAAGAAAATAATCGCTGAAATAGGCAAGCAAAAAACTGAAGTTAAGATAGAACAACCAACAGAGGGAACGAAAGAATTGTTTGATTCAGAAATATCACCAATATTAGGTAAATTTGTTTTCAGTGGACCTGGGAAAAAGAAGCTTGCAGAGATAAATGAAAAGTGGATAAAACTTTTCACAGAGAAAATGCCTGAAGGAAATGTCGGCCAAGCACAAGAAGTGTTCGAAGAAGCTGTAAACGATCTACTACACAGCGAGGCGATCGATAATGATAAAAGACCTGACGGCAGAACAATGGATGAAATCCGTCCACTTTTTGCAAAAGCAGGGGGTATTTCGTCAATACTGCACGGTACGGGAATATTCTTCCGCGGAGGCACACATGTTATGTCAGCATTAACACTTGGATCACCTGGAGACGCTCTGGTTGTCGATGGGCTTATGGTTCAAGAAAACAAACGTTTCATGCATCACTATAACTTCCCACCATTTTCAACAGGTGAGACAGGAAGGATGGGTGGAACAAACAGAAGAATGATTGGTCATGGAGCGCTTGCAGAAAAAGCCTTAGCGCCCATAATTCCTGCAAAAGAAAAATTCCCTTATACAATTCGATTGGTATCAGAAGCTTTTGCTTCGAACGGTTCTACTTCTATGGGTTCAGTCTGCGCATCAACATTGGCACTTATGGACGGTGGAGTACCGATCAAAGCACCAGTTGCAGGAATTGCTTCTGGACTAATGATGCGAAATCAAAACGAATACAAAGTTCTTACAGATATTCAAGGTCCTGAAGATCATCACGGGGACATGGATTTCAAGGTCGCCGGAACAAGAGAAGGAATAACAGCAGTACAAATGGATGTGAAAGTTGGGGGTATACCATTAAAAATCTTGACGGAAGCTTTCGTTAAGGCAAAAAATGCCCGCCTTCAAATTCTGGACCTAATCGAAAAGGAGATTTCACAACCTCGACAGACAATATCAGCCAATGCACCTGAAATCATAATACTCAAGATAAAGCCTGATCAAATAGGTCTAGTTATTGGTACAGGAGGAAAAACTATAAACGAAATCAGGGACGTTACACACGTAGAAGACATAACCATTGAAGATGATGGAAGTGTTTTCATAACAGGAAAAGGGGGCACTGCAGAAAAAGCAAAAGAAATCATATATAACATGACCAGAGAATATCTTCCTGGAGAAAAATTCGATGGGGAAGTTGTAAGAATGATGGACTTCGGTGCATTCGTGAAAATTGGCCCCAACGCAGAAGGACTAGTCCATGTATCTGAAATAGCTCCTTTCAGAGTTGAGAGAGTCGAAACTTACATCAAAGAAGGTGACAAAGTTCCTGTTGTGGTAAAAGAAATAGATGAAAAGGGAAGAATCAATCTTTCTATTAAACAAGCGGATCCAAATTTCTTCACCAAGCGCGAGGAAACACCGAAGCCAAGACCAGCATTCAACAAGAGGCATTAGAAATAAACTTATCTTCTCGAATTATTTCATCATTCTAGGTATAATGAAGTCATGAATGATGATAATAGTGATGCTCCACAACAATCCACAAAAGTCTTCGACATTTCATCAGACTTCGACATAAAACCTGCAAACGAAACAGATGAGTCAACGTCGTCTAGCAGTGATGTTGGTAAAATTTCTATTGTCAAAAAAAATCCCACAATATCTGCTACACCTACAAACAATACAACGAAACCAACAAACACCGATAATATTCCGGCTCAAACGCGAACTCCGTTTCCATCCAAACTAAATGTATTGAGTGCACAAGCAAATCTAGAGGTAAGAACTCCGCCTGTGGCAACACCACAACCAAAACCAATACCTACGATTACAAAGCCACTCACACAAACAACAGTGGTAAATCAGCCCGCACCAACGATACAAACGAATACTCCCGTAACGCCACCCCCAACGTCATCACCCGTCACACAAACGTCTCCAGCACCAACACTATCGACACCCACAAAAACCGCACAGACACCTTCATCTACTACTACTCCTGCAAATACGATATATCAAAGCCCAAACGTTAGGCCGATAAGAACCTATGAAGGCGATATGGCAGAAATCTTGGCACACAAGAGAACTTCTGTGGCAACAATTGCAATTGCTGAAAACAAAAAGAAGGAAGGCCAAGAGGTCATATCAAACAAAAAACCAGAACCGAAAGAAAGCTCTGGGTCTGGTCGCAAGATTTTATTATTCTTACTAAGTCTCATTTTGATAGGAGCGGGAATGATCGGAGCTTATTATCTATATACGAAGAGCCCTCTAGTAACAAGTAAACCAACATCTGTATACACGCCAAAGCCTGTTATAAAATCCATAATTCCTGCAGACACATATTATTCAATCAACATAGACAACTCTACTCGAAATCAATTAAGGGAAAATCTTCTAGAAGAACTACATAAACAGCACGAGCCAAATACAGTCACTGATATTATAATTACAAGAACAATCAATGGCGCGAAAACAAAAGTACCTCTAGCGGAGATGTTAAGTATTATGGATATAACCGCTCCTAGTATTCTCGTAAAATCATTCCTGCCTGATTGGATGTTGGGCATATACACTGACGAACAGGGAAACAATGACTTCTTTGTCACTGCGAATAGTGATTTCTTCCAGGATTCATTCGCAGGAATGTTAAATTGGGAAAAAGTAATGGCTGATGACATAAGGTCATACATAACTACTGAAAATATAAAAAACATAGTGAATGGACCACCACTACCACAAACAACTGTTGAAGTTAGAAAGCCAGAAACAAAAACTCAAACAAAAACAACGACCAAGAAAGTAACCAACACCAAAATTGCCACAACAAGCATAGAAACGGCCTCTACTACACCAGTCGCAGAAGAAGCTCCAGTGCCATTCCCAACACTGAGAGGACAATTCAGTGACAGAATCATAAAGAGTCGAGATGCCAGGGTATTCAAGACATCAGACGGAAAAACGTTATTTATTTATTCCTTCATCAATGGAAAAACCCTTATTATTAGTGGCAGAGAGGCAACATTGTCAGAATTGATAACTCGCCTTGAAAAACAAGCCTACGTGCGCTAACATTAACTTATGCAAGCAAAAGACTTAAAAAAATATAAAGAGCTATTACTAAAAGAAAAAGCTCGTTTGGAAGAGGACCTAAGCGGTATCGCAGAGAGAGATCCGAGTGCTTCCCGCGGTTGGGATGCCAAAACATCTGATATAGAGGTTGATTCTGCAGACGAAAATGAAGTTGCAGACAAATTCGAAGAACTCGAGGATAATGCGGGCATTGCTGATCAACTGGAAAATCAACTCCAAGAAGTTGATGCGGCATTACAAAGAATAGAAAGAGGTTCGTATGGCGTTTGTGAAAAATGCGGTAAACCAATAGAAAAAGACAGACTGGACGCAAACCCTTCTTCGAGAATATCTATCAAACACGATCACAAATAGTCTCGAGCAAATCTTTAATTAAAATTTAATAAATCTTTAACGTCGTACTGTATATTTGGCTAATGAGCATAGCCAAAACCTTCAGTGCACAAACAATAGGATTAAAAACCGAAATAATAAGCGTTGAAATAGACATATCTAATGGTCTTAATTCCTTTTCTATTGTTGGAATGGGTGACAGGGCGGTTGCAGAAGCAAAAGACCGCATATCAGCAGCAATCAAAAATTCTGGCTACACATCACCAAAACAAAAGAATCAAAAAGTCGTCATATCACTTGCTCCTGCCGATGTCAGGAAAGAAGGGCCGTCATTCGATCTTTCTATGGCAATCGGATATCTCAAGGCGTCAGGAGATGTTGATTTCGATACAGAAGGTAAATTATTTTTGGGAGAACTTTCATTATTGGGAGAAGTAAAACAAATAAACGGCATATTGCCGATACTTTGTGCCGCGAAAAATATGGGCTTCAATCAAGCCTTTATTCCTGAAAAAAATAAAAAAGAGGCTTCTCTGGCTAAAAATATTGATATATATGCAGTTTCTTCACTGCAAGAATTGATAGAACATTTGTCCAACAAAAAACAAGCACCTAAAATACTTTTTGTCACACCACAGTCACGCAGTTTCGTAGCAAAATACACAGACATGTCTTCTATACGTGGCAATGAAAACATAAAAAGAGGCCTAGAAATAGCCGCAGCAGGAGCTCATAACGTTATCATGTGTGGCCCTCCTGGAACAGGCAAGACTATGCTTGCCCAAAGTTTTGTCACAATTCTGCCAGAACTTACGCAAGAACAATGCATTGAAGTTACTAGCATACATTCCATAGCAAAAATTCTAAAAGAAGAGCTGATAACAAATCCGCCGTTCCGTTCGCCACATCATACCGCCTCATATCCATCCATTGTCGGAGGCGGGAATATACCCAAACCTGGAGAAATTACCCTGGCACATAGAGGTGTGCTTTTTCTCGACGAACTACCAGAATTTGACCCGAAAGTATTAGAGGCTTTGAGACAACCCTTAGAAGAGAAAATTATTACAATATCTAGAGCGCGAGGATCTGTGGCATTCCCAGCACAATGCATTTTGATAGCCTCAATGAACCCGTGTCCATGTGGAAGAGGGGCTTCGAGAGGATGTGTTTGCCCCAATCACATTGTTGAGTCATACAAAAGAAGAATTTCTGGACCAATTACGGATAGGATTGATATTTGGCTAAATGTTGAAAAAGTTGACTATGATAAACTTTCTGCGAGAAACCCTAGTGGAGAAAATTCTGCATCGATAGCCAATAGGGTAAAAGAAGCTAGAATTTTACAAGAAGAAAGATTTTTAAAAATAAATAATAAAAATGATACACAAAAGTATTTCAACAGTGAAATGAACGCCGAAGACATAGATAAACTCATAGAAATGTCCGATGAATCGCGAAATACTCTTACTAAAACCTCACAAAAATTCCAATTATCAGGAAGATCTTTCCACAGATTAATAAAAGTCTCGAGAACTATAGCGGATCTCTGCAAAAGCCCAATAATTCAAAACGAGCACGTTCTCGAAGCTATACAATATAGACAAAAAATATTTTAGAACGGATTTCTGGCTCCACGAATCTCAAAATGAAGGTGGGGGCCAGTCGATCTGCCTGTAGAACCAACATATCCAATTGTTTCACCTTGTTCTACTTTGGCCCCAACACGAGTTGCGCTCTTGATTATGTGAGCATAAAGGGTTTGTGTGCCGTTTGGATGCGAAACTACAATATAGTTTCCATATCCTCCATGCCAACCACCATCAGCAAGACTTATGATAACTATTCCATCAGCTGACGCGCGTATAGGTGTGCCAATAGGAGCGGCCAAATCTACACCGTTGTGACCGTGTAGCCCCTGACTCCTATATCCTCCAATAATAGGACGTATATAATAGCCGGAATATGCAGGCAAACCGGAGGAACTGCCACTAGAAATTTTGGATGCAACTGAAATTTCGGCATCTGGAATGATAATTGTCTGACCAGAAATAAGTTTGGTATTGATAGTAATATCGTTATATCTCAATACTTCTTCGATATCTGCTTTATATTTCTTTGTAATGGATGAAATTGTATCTCCCTTTGAAACTGTGTATTTAACACCAGAAACAGGCAAAATAATAAGAGTCTGACCGACCCTTAGGACTGATTTGCTACCACCTAGATCATTTGCCCAAACAATTGTACTTATAGAAACATTAAACATCTTGGCAATACTGGACAAACTATCTCCTTCACGGACTATATATGTACTAATAGATGTATTATAGTCAGCTTCATCAATATTGGAACTCGATAATGCCTCTGCAGTAAGTACATTGCCTTGAATGGGTAGAGAATCAGCAGGTTTATTTGGATTTGGATCAAGATTCACGGCGGCCTGAAGTATGGGCATATTTTGTGAATTCATAACAACAGGTGGGTTAGATTTGGCAGAAGCAGACTCACCGCCAACCAATGAATTCACGAGTGAAACGATGCTTGCATCAGCAGTTTTTGCTCCAAAAATAGTAGATGAAATAACCAGAACAGAAATTACAAATACAAAAAATATATTGCGGAATTCGAAAACATATTTAATTAATTTTTTATCAAATAATATCATAATACTTTTGAGAATCTTGCAATATTTTTATCGAGTCAATTCCGGAAATAAAACTTACTTCTATAATAAACAAATGGCTCTACAAAGCCATATAAGTAGTTTTTCTCGTTTGGGTATGTCTAAAGGGTATCAATCACAGAAATAAAGTCAACACTAAATATACACAGTCACAAATATCGTGGTTTTGTCAAATATTATGATTATATTTTTAGTTTTCTTATTGATCGTGTTAACATAGACCAAATGAATCTAAACGAGGAACAGAAAAAAGCCGTCGAAACCACTGAGGGACCAGTTCTTATCGTGGCGGGAGCCGGATCAGGCAAAACAAAAGTCATAACTCACAGAATATTGAATCTTATGAAAAAGGGAATTCCGGCATCTTCGATTCTGGCAATTACTTTCACCAACAAAGCTGCACGAGAAATGAAAGATCGTGTAGGCATACTTCTTTCTGAAGACAGAGAATTGAATCGCCCGATTAGCTCCAACGAGAGACCATTCATAAGCACATTTCACGCATTAGGAGTTCATATAATTCGCGAGAATGCTTCAAAATTGGGTCTAAATAAACATTTCAGCATATACGATAGGTCAGATTCCAAAAGAGCCATCAAAGAAGCAATGGAAAATTGCAATATTGATCCGAAAAAATTTGATCCCAATATGATTTTGAATCTAATTTCTAGGGCCAAGGGTGATGGCATGAATTATATTCAATATAGAGATACAGCCAAAGGATACATGGAGGAAGTAACAGCAGATATATGGGAAAAATATGACATCATAATGAATAAAGAAAAATCTTTAGACTTCGATGATCTATTGCTGAAAACCGCGCAACTTCTCGGTAATAACAGCGTTATAAGGGAGCATTACAATAATGTGTGGAAATATATTCACATTGATGAATATCAAGATACAAACAAAGTTCAATATCAGATTTCGCGATATTTGGCGGAAAAAAAACGAAACATTTGTGTAGTTGGCGATGCAGATCAAAATATATACACATGGCGAGGGGCAACAATCGAAAACATATTGAAATTTGAAAAAGATTATCCGGAATCTACAGTCATTACTCTAGAAAAAAACTATCGATCAACAAAAACAATACTTTCAGCGGCAAATAGTGTAATTGAAAGAAATACTTTAAGAAAAAAGAAAAAACTATATACTGACAATGAAGACGGAGAAAAAATATCACTTTTCGTCTCATATACAGAACAAGACGAAGCTAGAACAATTGCAGACACAACGAAAGAACTGATCAAATCAGGAGTTTCTCCTTCTCAAATAGCTGTACTATATAGAACTAACTTTCAATCAAGAGTCCTTGAAGAATTTTTCTTGAAAAAAAATCTTCCTTATCAATTACTGGGCACCAAATTCTTTGAAAGAAAAGAAATCAAAGATATTATTGCCTATATCAAAGCCTCACTTAACCGAGAAGGGTGGGGAGATATAGGTCGTTGTATAAATACTCCAACGAGAGGAATCGGCAAGGCCACTTTGGCCAAACTCGCCAGTGGACAAGAAAACTTGATAAACGAATCAACAAAAGTCAAAATCGCTGATTTCTGGAAACTTCTCGATGATATAAAAGAAGAAATTCATACAAAAAAACCTTCTGAGGTCATAAAATTTGTTCTAGAAAACACTGGTTTAGAAAGAAGCTTGCGTACGGGGGACAATGAGGATGAAGAGAGAATATTGAATGCAAGAGAGCTTGTTTCTGTAGCAAAACAATACGACCACCTAAGTTCCGACGTGGGTATGGAGACCTTCCTCACAAACGCCGCGCTTTCATCAGATCAAGATGAAATAAAAGAAAACAGTGAGGCGGTGAAACTCATGACTGTTCACGCCGCCAAAGGCCTAGAATTCGAACATGTTTTCGTTGCCGGCCTAGAAGAAAATCTTTTTCCATTGAAACATCTAGATGAGGGGGAAATAAGCAAATCCGAAGAAGAGGAAGAGCGCAGATTATTCTATGTCGCTATAACCAGAGCAAAAAAGAACCTGTATCTTAGCTATTCTATTGTTAGAACAATATACGGCTCCGAAAGAGTAAACGCCCCATCGGAATTCATAAATGACATAGAAAAGAAATTAATAGAAGAAAATACAGAACCCAAGCCAACGGGTGTTAAAGCAATTTTCATAGATTTCTGAATATATGCTATTTTAAAGATATGCAAATCAGAGCAAAAAAATCATTAGGGCAACATTTCTTGAATTCAAAAAAGGCACTAGATCAAATAGTGCAAGCCTCTGGTCTATCAAAAAACGATATTGTGCTCGAAATAGGCCCTGGCACAGGAATATTAACAAAAGAAATACTATCTTCGGGGGCCAAAGTCATTGCTATAGAGAAAGATATCAGGGCCTTTGATTTGATAAAACAAAATTTCAAAAATGAAATAAAGTCAAACCAATTGCAAATCATTAACAAAGACATTCTAGAGATGGACATGAATTCAATTGGCCTCCAGAATTCAAAATACGTCATTGTGGCAAATATTCCATATTATATAACTGGGACAATACTAGAAAAATTCCTAGAATATGAACCGAGACCGCAAAAAATGGTTTTGCTGGTACAAAAAGAAGTCGCAGAAAGAATCATAACGAGAGACGGCAAGGAAAGCATATTATCAATATCTGTAAAGGCTTTTGGTAATCCCAAAATCATTGATACTGTGCCTCGCGGAGCCTTCGTGCCCCCACCAAACGTTGATTCTGCGATTTTACTCATAGATGAAATATCTGATACGAAATTTTCAACACAAGGAATCAACATAAAACATTTTTTCAAAATAGTTAAAGCCGGTTTCGCACACAAAAGAAAATACCTGATAAGAAACATTGAGAGTGTTATTCCGAATCAAACAATCACAGAAATATGGTCAAAAAATAACATTGATCCTAAGATTCGCCCAGAAAATGTAAATATTTCAACATGGCTAAATATAGCCAAAGGTCAATAAATATATCTGTGATATAATTATTTCATGAAAAAAAATGTACTCAAATATACATTTATGTTGCTAGCTCTTTTTGTTATGTCTCGTGATGCATATGCACAGAACAACATTCCTCAGGACTTATTAAGTTCGGGTTTCAAATTTGAGAAAAACCTCAAGATGGGTGATTCTTCATATCCGGATGTCAATTATTTGCAATATTTCTTGAACAAAGATGACAGGACGATGGTTTCCAGAATCGGTGCAGGCTCAGACAAACAAACTACTTCATTTTTCGGGTCAAAAACCAAGAAAGCTCTCAATAATTTCCAAAATATATACAAATTACCACAAGGAATATTCGGCCCAGAATCGAGAGCAAAAGCCAATCAAATACTGGATATTATGAGAAGCGCCACCACGACTGCGAGCAAACAAGGCTCGAATAATTCATTTAGAGTAGATGATGAAAAAGTTATAAATCTAATGTCAGAGAAAATCGACAAACAAACAAACAAAATCACCAGCAATTCGCAGAAAGAATCAATAAAAACCAACATTATAGCCAAACTCAAAGACGAAATACGTAGAGCAAGATTCCAATCATATATCAACAAATCTGGTTTCCAAATGGTATATGACAGTGATAAAGAAGATCTGACATTCAAAAAAGATTCTCTAGGCCCTTCGGGTTGGGAAAAATTCTTAACATATGCAAAAAAAGCATTTTCAACAACAGTAGCGCATGCATACTCGAAATCTAGCTCCAATCAAAATCTCGCACTCGGTTTCGGTGGAGGGGGAGCAGAAACACCTTTTGGTGGAATGCACGTATTAGCTATACAATGCACTTGCGGACAAAATACTCTGCACTATATTCTGGATTATAGAACTAATAATCTTTTGGCTCTAATATATCAACCTGGAAGCTCAATTCTTTATTCGAACTATAACCTATATGGAACGTATGAGCTCGGAACATACGGCCAAGTCACACAAAGCTGCCAAATCGAAGCAGGCGAGGATTGTGTTGAACTACAATCAGACGGAGATTTGGGTCATTCACCTGGAACAGGAACATCATAAAAAGACCGAGATGTTAACATGTATTGGCGATTAAATGCCTGATATAATTGAGTTTGGTATGTCTACCACCAAACTATTTCGTTTCAAAAATATTTTTGTATTGTTTATTTGCATATTGGCTGTATTCCTGACTCTTTTGTATACAAGAAACAAACAAAATGGTGGTAACACTGCCCAAAACAGCATTTCTGTTACAAATACAAAAACGCCTAACAAATTACCTGAGAATTCTGAATGGAAAAAAGATTTTTTCACTGGTTCAGTGACAACAAACAAGGCAGATCAGAAAAGTTCAAAATCCACAAACGTCGAGAAACCACTTACTTTGACTGACAAATTGGGCAGGGAATTCTTCACTAAATATGTTGAGTTGAAACAACAAAATTTGGCTGATGATCAAAAAACAGTCGCAAGCGCAATGGAACAAACACTAGCAAACGCTCTAAGTGATATACCTCAAATAAAGAAATACACTCTAAATCAACTAAACATAACGAATACAAACGACAAAGAAAGCATAAAGAGTTATGCAAACTCTATTGGTCTTGTCTTCATAGAATTATGGCCAACAACAGATCCAGCACAAATTACGAACGAAGCATTTGAAAGCGGAAATGTGAAACTGTTGAAAAATATAGAGCCTCTCACTATTTCTTATGATAAAATAGTGAAAAGACTTCTTATTATCCCTGTGCCGAAAATTCTTGCTTCAGATCATCTCGACATTCTCAATTCCGCAAGTTCACTACTCAATATTTCCCAAGGATTAAGAAGTGTAGAAGCGGATCCAACAAAAGCAATTATTGCGTTAAATGACTATCAAAATACCATGGACACATTGAAATACGCCCTCATAAATCTCAACACTTATTTCAAAAGTTATGGTTTGTATTTTGGGGATTCAGAGCCTGGAAATGTATTTAGCACGATATAAAATGAAATTTTATTTTACAAAAATTCAAAAAAGAATTCTGTTCATGAGCATGGTTGTAATCTTGCTCTTTGTATCGAATATTCAAACAACAAAGGCCCAGCAAAGCCAGAATACCGTCCCTATAGGAACAGGATTTGATTTCCAGAGCATAATGAATTACAACAAGAATTTTAAATACGACAAAATCGCCTATACAATTGCAAAGCAAATTCTTCACCAAATGACCGTTAGTGTAGTCAATTGGATCAATTCTGGTTTCAAGGGTAGTCCTGCATTCCTTACAAATCCAGAAGGATTTTTCTTGGATGTTGGAGATCAACTCACGGGACAATTTATTTCAAATAGCGGACCGTTAGCCAGACTTTGTTCTCCGATCAATCTTGATCTACGACTTCAACTCGCACTCAATCAATCCGAATTCGTAGATCAGAGATATTCTTGTACCCTTAGCACGGTTATTGGCAATGTGAAGAGAGCACGAGTTCAAACTGGCATAGATATATCATCTCGACAGGGTGGAGCAACCATAGGAGATATGATTTCAGGAGATATTTTGACCAATCCGAATCAATTAAGTCTAGGTGCCGGTGGGACATCGCTGGATGCCGAAGGTCGTTTCTTATCTGGTAATTTCGATGAGGCGGGCTGGCAAGGATTCTTAGCATTAGCACTAGAACCACAAAACAATTATTACGGAGCATACATGTTGGCCCAGAATGATCTGCAAACTCAAATAGCACAGAAACAGGCTGCTATAAATGCTGATTTGAATAGAGGTAACGGTTTCTTGTCTTGGCAAAAATGCGATGATGTTACAAGTCAGTTTTCTTTGTCTGCAAGCGATCCAAAAGGAGAAGGAGGGGCTGCCGGAAACTCATATGGATTAAATACCGATCAAATCAATCAGCTCAATGCGGGAGGTCCACAAGCAGTTAAGCTTCCTGCTGGCTCAAGCATACAAAAGAAAATCGATGTCAAAACTGGCAAAACAACATTTGAAAAATGTGAGACTGAAACCCCTGGCTCCGTCATATCTAATACACTTAAGAAGCAACTAGATGTTCCAGCCACAGAACTTGAGCTTGCGGATAACATAAATGCTGTTGTAAATGCTCTTGTAAGTCAGATGATAAGCAAAATGTTAGGCGGAGGTTTGCGCAGTTTGAGTCCTAATGGCTCTAGTAATGGTGAGTCATTCACCAATCAAGTTATAAGAGAGGAAATCATTAATCCGCCGTATACAGGAGCACAAATTGCAAAATTAAATTCGGATATAGAAACAGCCAAAAAATCCGCTAATGATTACAAGTCCATATACGACCAATCGATAGGTTTGATGACTGATACCAAAACAAGATTTGAAACAGCCCAAGCATGTTTCGTAACTCTGAATAATAATCCGATGGCTATATATACCATAAAGCAGAGAGCCGTAGATGGCATCGTAAATATAGAAAGTAAAATTAAAAATGTAATAGATCCAAAACTGAAAGAATTAGCCTCTCAACAAAGGTACGCAAATTCCACAATAGACAAAATAAACCAGGTTCAGGCTGACGTTGCCGGACAAACAGCAAATAACAGCACGAAACTGAGTGCTCAAGATTATTCAGAAACATATACGACTATAATAGAATCAACCATTAACTCTAACAATTCTGTGGCTACAGCCCAAAAGGCATTAGACGAACTCAAGAAAACAATTACCGAATTAAACGCGGAAGCAAAGAGGTTACAAGATGAGTGTTACCAACTCAGTTATAATGCAGACAAACAAAATCGTTAAAACATGAATAGAAATTATCAAAACAGAATATATAAAATACTTTCACTGATAATTGTCTTTGTTATTGTTGGTACCAATATCGTGCACGGTCAAGCAGCCGCATCTTCATTCACGTCTTTCCTTGGTGTTCCCGATATTTATGGCTTGGTAAATCAAGTACTTGGCTGGCTTGCCAACTATCTGCTCATGATAATGTCTTTGCTATTGAGCATGGCCGCTGCCGCGCTCAATACTTCAATAGTCATAACAATGCATATAAGGGAATTCGTTGATAGCACTCCTGTTATATATGAAGTCTGGAAAATAATAAGAGACATTTCAGGAATATTCTTCATATTCGTATTGCTTATTGCTGCAATCAAAATCATTCTTGGTCTTGATACGAAAATAAGCGAAGTTATAAAAAACATAGTAATAGCCGGTGTTCTCATCAATTTCAGTTTCTTCATCGTTAGCGTCCTTATCGATGCTTCAAACATTGTTTCACAGACAATATACAATGCCATGATACCCAATTCTCCAGCCGTAACTATGTCTGATTTTGGTCCTGCAGTTTCTGATGGTAAGGGTGGTTCGAACGGTGGCATCAAGGCATTGACTCAAAAATACTTCTCGAACACTCCTTCGAAGGGAAGTATAACCGACATATTCATGCAAAGTCTCAGTGTGCAGAGTTTGTACAACAAACAGCTCATGAATAACAATCAATACAAAAATATTGATAATAATTCCAGTAGTGGCATCATGACAATGATCAAAATCATACTTATTGCAGTTGTTGGTTCAATAATCATGTTTACATCTGCTGTTAGTTTCATGATTGCCGCGGGAGCATTCATTGTAAGACTTGTAATATTATTGTTCTTATTGGCATTTTCACCGATATATTTTGCTGGAATGGTCATTCCTGGAATAAAAGAATACGTTGGCGACTTCAAAAATCAGCTCCAATCACAGCTTATATTCATGCCTGTATACTTACTGCTTATGTACGTGGCTCTAAGAGTTTTGAATGAAAGCAAAATATTAGGAACTGGCTATATGCAGTTATACCAGGGCAATCTGGGTAATTCATGGGCTATCGATCTTATAGCTCTTGGTGTTAACTTCGCACTAGTTATTGTCATTCTAAACATACCGCTTATAGGCGCCATGAAATTGGGCGGTTCTGCCACCAAGCTGTTCAGTAATTTGGCTTCGAAATATGGAGCGTCCAATGTGTGGAAAAATGTTGGCAGTTTCGCCGGAAGAAATACTATTGGTGTATCAGCTTCAATGCTTAATAACAGTCAGATTGCAAAAAGTATCTATGCATATACTCCTGGTCTAGGCAGAATCGTAAACAATAGACTATCCAAGATAAGCGGTTCTGGTTTCGGAGTTAAGGGTGGAAGCTATGATCAAACCAGAAAAGAACACGTGGAGTCGGTCAGGAAATTCAGTGAGTCATTGGGGCATGATCCAAGCCTAACAAGCAAGGAGGCTATTGACAAGATAAAAGCAGACACGACACTTGAGTACAGTGGTCGTATTGTAGCAAAGGAATCTGCTGTGTCCATGGCTGAAAGAGCCATGATTGCAGAGACAGATCCAGTTCGCAAGGCATACAAAACTGAGGAGTACGATAAACTGAAGAGAGAGCTTGATGACATGCAGAAAAATAGAGAAACAAATATAAACAAACAATCGGAAGAAAAGATAAATAAAATAAAAAATGAAAGAAAAAATAAAGTGGCAGATTACTATGAAAACGGGGTAAGGAATACTGTGCTGGGAGCTGTTGGTGTTAAACCAAAATTCAACATGGATATAGTTAGAGCTATTAAAAAAGAAAAAAAAGAAAGTGATGAAATAATGAATTTACTCAGAAAAATCGATGGCAAAGCAGGAAGTTCAGGTGATTCAAAAAAATAATATATGAATAATCAAATAAACATAGAGCAAGCAATAGAAGAGAAATACTCGAAATTACCAGAACCTTTGAAAAGGGCCATAAACAGTCCTGACCTGATGACAAAAGTCATAGCAATTGGCAAACAAAACGATTTGATGATAGACCAAATAGGACAACTACGAACAAATGTGTTGCTAACGATGCTAGGATTACAACCATCATCAACATTCACTGATATTTTGAAGGGGGACATGGGTGTACCGGAAATAAAAGCAAATAAAATCGCGACTGAAATCAACACTGCAGTTTTCCAGTCAATAAAAACTTATTTAGCCGAATTCGAGGAAGAAAACGAGACCGAAGAAGAAGCACCGGCTACAAATTCAGATCCACGCATCTCTTCCGTAGAAAAAGTAGGTGGATTCACAGTAGAGAAGCACGGTGATATACCAAAATTTGAAAAACCCGCCCCAACAGAGAAGGCAAATCCAGCACAAGGCAATACTCATGTAGAAGCTATTGTTGAAAACCTACTAACAACACCAAACATTCAACACGAACAGATAATCAATAAATCTGCCAGTGTAAATAATGCAGGCGTAAGCATAAATCCGAGCACAGATCCTTACAGAGAAGAGTTCTAGGCTTTGGTAACTGCTTTTTGTACGTTATAATACTGTCATGCGTTTACAAGTTCCTCAATTTATTGAAGTCGAAGATAAGATATTCAATCAGCTAACACTCAAGCAATTCATATATTTGGCTGGTGGGGGAGGCTTATCATTCATGGTATATGCTTTCTTGGGCAATTTCCTCCTAGCACTTATACCTATAGCAATAATCATGGGGATATCTTCAACATTTGCCTTCTACAAAATCAACAACAAGCCTTTCATAAATGTTGTTGAGGCGGCATTCAAATATTATTTTGGTAACAAATTGTATATTTGGAGAAAAGAAGACAAGCCAAAACAGAATACAGAAGCAAATAACATAGCACAAGCCAAAAATTACGCATCAATAATGGTCCCCAAGATATCAGATAGTAAACTGAAAGATCTAACCTGGAGCCTAGATATCAAAGAAAGCATGTATTCAAATCGCAATCAACAATAATATGGCCAACTCACAAACAACTCAAAATTTCGTACCAATCCAAGAAATAAGAGACGGTATTGTTATCCTGAAAGACGGAGGAATGAGATCTATTGTACTTGCATCTTCACTCAATTTTGCACTCAAATCCGCTGATGAACAAAATTCCATAATGCTTCAGTTCCAAAATTTCCTCAACTCTTTGGATTTTTCTGTTCAAATTTTCGTACAATCCAAGAAACTAGACATCCGACCATACATAGCGCTTCTAGAAGAGAGGTATAAAGAACAAGTAACAGATCTAATGAAGATTCAGGTACGTGAATATATTGAGTTCATAAAAGCATTCGTCGAGAATACAAACATAATGTCGAAAAGTTTCTTCGTAGTCATACCGTATGATCCCGCACTGATTAATACAGGAGGGAATCCGCTATCAAAGGTCCTACCAGGCAAAAAAACTAGCACAGAAACATCCGACGCACAGAATGAGCAATTCCAAGAATACAGAAGTCAACTAGAGCAAAGAGTTGCAGTGGTTGAACAAGGATTAGTTAGATGTGGAATAAGAGCAGCAGAACTCGGAACCGAAGAAGTGGTAGAATTGTTCTACAAGATATTCAATCCTGGAGAAACAGAAAAGCCAATTCAAATATCATAATATGTCATTATTTAGCAAATTATTTGGGAAAAAAGAAGAATCACCGCTGGTGTCCATATTGCCAGAGGAAATTTATCAAGCAGGCGTTCTAGAACTAAAAGACGTCATTGCTCCATCAGCGCTCAAAATAAGCCCGAAGGAAATGAATCTGGGTGAGAAAATAGGTCGTACTTTGTTCGTTATTTCATATCCTAGATTCCTAGACGAGAATTGGTTCGCGCCCATCATAAACCTAGACAAGGTTTTCAATGTTTCAATATTCATACATCCTGTGGATACAGCAAAAATACTACGACACTTCCAGAAAAAAGTCGCCGAGGTTCAAAGCCAAATACAAATAAGAGAGCGCAAGGGTCTAGTTAGGGATCCTCAGCTCGACACAGCGTATCAGGATCTAGAAGCCTTGAGAGATCAACTCATGCAAGCACAAGAACACCTTTTCGATGTTGGTGTATATATAAACATCTTTGCCGACAATGAAAATGAGTTGGACAAACTAGAATCAGAAATAAAATCTATACTAGAATCAAAGCTCGTCTATGTTAAACCCGCTCTATTCCAGCAAGAACAGGGGTTCAAGAGTGTTATTCCAATAGCTGACGACTCTTTGGCGGTACACTCCAAACTCAACTCTTCACCATTGTCGAGCTTATTCCCATTCGTTTCTTTCGATCTAACATCTGACAAGGGCATACTTTATGGTATTAACAGACACAATTCTTCACTCGTTCTTTTCGATCGTTTTTCTCTCAACAATTACAATTCTGTAACATTTGCCGTTGCTGGTTCTGGTAAATCCTACTGTACGAAACTTGAGATTCTGAGAACACTCATGTTCGACACAGATGTCATAGTTATAGATCCGGAAAAAGAATATGAGTATATGGCAGAAGCAACAGGAGGTAAGTATTTCAATATATCACTCAATTCTGAACACCATATCAATCCATTTGATCTGCCAATACCGAGAGAAGACGAGGCTGCTTCGGACGTATTGCGTTCAAACATTGTTAACCTGGTCGGTCTATTCAGGATCATGTTGGGTGGATTGACCCAAGAAGAAGACGCCATCATAGATAGAGCCATAACAGAAACATATGCCTTGAAGGATATAACGGCTGATTCTAATTTCAAAAACGTTGAACCGCCACTATTGTCTGATTTTGAATTAGTCTTGGCAGGAATGGAGGGCACTGACTCTCTCGTCCAGAGACTTACCAAATATACAAAAGGCACATGGGCCGGATTCATCAATCGCCCATCGAACGTAGATATAAATAAGCGCTTCGTTGTATTCTCATTGCGAGACATGGAAGACGAATTGAAGCCTGTTGCCATGTATATAGTTACACATTATATATGGAACGCTATTCGCAAGAATTTGAAAAAGCGCTTATTGGTTATTGATGAGGCTTGGTGGATGATGAAATCAGAAGACACGGCATCATTCCTATTTGGTCTGGCCAAAAGAGGTCGTAAATATTTCTTGGGATTGTCTACTATTACTCAGGACGTGGACGACTTCTTACGATCTCCATATGGATTACCCATAGTTACGAACTCTTCTATACAGATATTGCTCAAACAATCTCCTGCGGTCATCGATAATATTCAAAAAACCTTCAATCTCACAGATGAGGAAAAATACTTACTTCTAGAGTCTGATGTGGGGGAGGGCATATTCTTCGTTGGACTAAAACACGTCGCCATAAAGATTGTTGGTTCATATACTGAAGATCAAATAATAACCACAAATCCGGCACAGATATTACAGATAGAAAGATCGAAGAAAGAACTAGAACAGGCAAGCCGCTAAATTCATGAAAAAAGTAAATAAAAACACTTGGACAAAGTTATATGTCACAGCGGGTATTATAGATATCGTTCAATTAATCATTGATTTAACCGGCGTTGGTGTTGCCATAAACACTTTTGCCGATCCTGTAATTGGGATTGGATTTATTGCGTATCTGAATCACATTGGGGTAAGTGTGTTTAAGCATCCTTCTAGATTTGCATCAATGGTTGGTGTGGGTTTATTAGAAAATTTCACAGGTGGAATTGCACCAGCATGGATAGCTGATATATTCTACATTCATCATTCATACAAGAAAGAACTTGCTCAATATGAAGAAGATGAAAAAATAACACAGTTAACATCAAATACTCGACCCACCATGTACGACGGGGGAATGAGGAATCCAGAAAGTTCAAACACAAATCAAAACGAACCCTTGGTCAATAACGGGTACAGAAGGCCACAAAGATAAATATAAATTCAGCTAGCTGTGAATTGATGATATGTGACGTTCACGATACAATATAGTCATGATTTCTCTCTTTTCGCAAAAAAATAAAATAATAAAGGAATATATCGGTATTTCTATTTTTGCTCTGTTATTTTTCAGTATTTTTTACACAGCACGAGCACAAGGTTTACCATCAGTAATTGGCGGACTTGAGCTTACACCATCAACGTCTAGTCCCGCCCCAGGACAAACAGTAACAATTACCGCTCAAAGCTTCAGTTCAAACATAAATTCCGCTAAAACAACATGGTCAGTGGGTGGCAAAGTATTACAATCAGGCACAGGACTTACAAAACTCGACATCGTTGCACCTGTTTTGGGTCAAAAAAAGACAGTTTTATTGACAATAGTCACTAGCGAAGGGCAGACAATATCAAAAAGCATAGACATAATTCCTGGGTCCATAGATATGATCGTAGAAACGAATGGCTACAAACCGCCGTTATTTCTAGGCAAACTATCTCCCGTATATCAAAACGAAGTCAAAATAATCGCAATACCCCACATTGCCATCAATACAAAAGAAGAATTAGACCCCAACAAATTGGTGTATCAATGGAAGAAGAATGATCAAGTACTACAGAGTCAATCTGGTTTCGGTAAGAATTTCGTCACCGTTTCTGGAGACATAATACCGAGGCCTTATATCGTAACTGTTACAGCAAGCACACAGGATGGTAGATATTCTTCGACCGGAGCAGTAAATATTGCAGAATCAGACCCACAAATATCTTTCTACATTAACGATCCTTTATATGGGATTCTTTTTAACAAAATAGCAGACAGCAACATAAGGATTGATACAAACAGGAGAGTGAACGTTCTTTCAGTGCCTTATGGTTTCAATCCGAACACGGATCTTAGCAACATTGTTCTTGATTGGATAATAAACGGTGAATCTCATCAAGAATTAGCCAAGAGCACATCAGTTGTTTTGCGCGCACCTGAAGGCAAGGCAGGATACTCGAACATACAATTACAAATTAGCAATTCAGAGAAATTACTACAAAGAGCGTCTTCTGGTTTTTCGACCACTTTTACAGCGAATAAAAGTTCAGCAGATAATAATGTGACATTTTGATAAACATGAAAATAAATACAAAAAAAACAATTAGTGCATACATTTTGGCGATATTAATATTGAGTTCATTTTCATATTCAGTATCAGCAATCACAAATACGAGAACCGCAAAAGCTGCGAGTGATGGGGAATATACACTTCTCGAACCCTTGCCTTGTATTCCTGGGTCAGGTGTAACATGTCCTTCATCAATGAAAACGACAATTGATTTCAGGAATTACATGCAGTATGCGTTCAATCTTTTGATTGGCCTAGCCGCTGCTGCCGCCGTATTCATGATGGTTTGGGGTGGTTTCAAATACATGAGCACTGATTCTTGGTCAGATAAGTCTGAAGGTTTGGACATATTCAAACACGCAATTTATGGATTGCTACTCGTCTTGTCTTCATATCTTATATTGAAAACCATCGATCCTCGCCTCGTTGAAATACCGAGCAATATTGTGCCAACGATTACGTTGAAAAAGAGTCTGGAAGCACCAATGGATGACTTTTTTGTTCAAATGATAAATGAGGCATCAAAATATCAAGAGCAAGGGCAAGGACTTGTTGAAAAAGCTAAAAAATCAAAAGCGGATGTTAGTGTACTTGAATCACAAAAACAAGACATAATCAAACAAATAAACGATTTAAAGAATCCAGATGAAATTACCCCTCTTGAGCAAGGACTAAATGAATCAGATCCAAAA
Source organism: uncultured Candidatus Saccharibacteria bacterium (assembly GCA_964406895.1). GTDB lineage: Bacteria > Patescibacteriota > Minisyncoccia > Phycocordibacterales > PALSA-1337 > C7867-002. Next base: position 68,445 of record CAYOTK010000004.1, read on the forward strand.
ATACAAGAACTTAGAGCAAAAATTGAAAATATTGACAATGAAATAAACAGAATAAAGGCTGAAATTTCAATTGACGTTGGTTTGTCTACCATGACAAATGGGGTTGTTTCTCAAACGCTAAATGACTTGGCATTAAACAAGATTCGCCAAGACAGTGTGTTTAGAGAATTTTATACAGGAAATAAAAACATAAACAAAAGCACAATAGATGCAATTTTTGCTGAATCAAACATAGCTGTAGAAAAGATTGTTGCACAAAGGACCAGACAACTTGAGGAATTGGGCAGTCAAGATAAAATAGGGCTTATTCAAGAAAAAGCACGAGAAGTTTATCTTACCTTAGATATAGCAAAGGTTAACGCAATAATTCAAAACACAAAAAGCCAAAATGATGTAAACGGAGCATTTGGAAATTTTGTATCTCGTAGTGACACAGAAACAGCATATGTCGGCAGCGAAAAAATGGGCACAAAGCAGGAACTAAGAAACAAACTTCAAACAGACATAAACAATATTTCAACTAAAATTAATAGCGTGAATAATCAAGATTCGAAAGCAGATCTCCAAAAAAAACTGAACGACACAAAAAATTTATTGATTGAAAAATTCGGCCATTAAAATGACAAAAAAAACACTTATATTATTCATAGGATTGATAATACTTGCGGGAATTGCTGGGGGAGCATATTGGTATTTCCTTATGCGCACGCCCGATGTGGGCCCAATAAATAGGAACAACAACCCAAGCAATAACTCAGGGGGATTTTCGCCCATATCAAGACCAGTTTCACAAAACAATTCTACAAGCACAGATATCACGGAGCCAGAAGTAAGCCCAACCCCAACTCAGACGAGCACAAGGAATACGCCTGACATATTGAGACTTATAAGCGAAACACCAGTGGGCGGTTATGGCATGCTGACAACAGCAACGACCACAATAATAAGATGGGTAGACAGGGGCAGAGGAAACGTATATGAAACAACAGGGGAGAGTAACGAGATATCGACATTGTCGAACACTATTTTACCTAGAATATACAACAGCTTATGGAACAAAAACATCACTTCTTTCATAGGCAACATGATAGACAGTGAAGGAAATGATTATTCAACAATATTTGCCGAATTGAAACTTAGACCAGCAGAAAAAAGCGCAACAACATCAACGAGCACGGCAATAAGCACAGTTACAAAATACGAATTGAAAGGCAAGGAATTGCCCCAAAACATAATAACCATTGCAGTATCGCCCAAAAAAGACAAAATATTTTTCGTAGTTGTAGGATCAGAAAAGGGAACAGGCTATGTTTCAACATTCGACGGTAAAAATATAGTGAAAATATTCGACACCCCCGTTACAGAAATAACAGCCGACTGGCCAACAGAAGACTCCATAACCATAAACACGAAGGCGGCATCTGACATGTTCGGATTCATGTACAAAGTAGACCCCAAAACAGGAAAATGGAAAAAGCTTGTTAGTGGTTTGCCTGGAATGCAAACAAAAATGAGTCACGATGGTAAATACGTCATAATATCGGCATCAGGGAGCAATAGGGATGTGGTTACAAGCATATACAATGTGCAGAAAAACACCGGCACAAGCATGCTAGTCAAAACAATGGCTGATAAGTGTGTTTGGGGCAATCAATACAAAAACGTTGTATATTGTGCCGTACCATCTCAATTACCATCTGCTACATATCCTGACGATTGGTATGTGGGCAACGTGGTAACATCAGATAAAATCTGGCAAATAAACGCCGATACAGGAGAATTGCACTTGGTATCTTCAATTGTAGACAAAGCCAACAGACAAATAGACGCATACAACCTCATACTCGATGAAAAAGATAACTACTTATTATTCACAAACAAAAGAGACCTCTCTCTTTGGTCTTTAGACCTGACTGCAACCAACTAGAATTATTTCTTCAGGAATTTCTTGCTAATATAAAGCTCCTGACAAAGTGTAAATAGGGAAGTAACAGACCAATAAATAGCAATTACCGCAGCTGCTCCAGGGAAACTCTTGGGGATGATCCAATATGTAGAAACAAAGGCGATTATAGGAAAAACGTATTTCATTTGTGCGTTCATAGAATAAGCCACTTGAGCAGAAATATCTGATGTGTTGTTTGGTTTGGCAAGGCCTTTTTGTTGCCTAGAAGCGATACTAAAATACAATTGCAAGAATTGGGCCACAGCTGTTATGAGAGCCAAAACGAAACTTTTATGGGTTAGATCCAAACCCAGCAAGGAAGCCTTGATATGTGGAACACTAACAAAAGAATAAAGGAATTCTGGTCTGACTTCAGGAATAATCTTATAAAAAACTGATATTATACCGATAAGTATTGGTATCTGAATCAAAAGCAACCAAACACTAGCAAAAGGTTTAATCTTCTTGTCTTTGTATAATTGCATGATCTTCAGGGCCTGAGTTTGTTTGTCGTTTGAATATTTTGATTTTATTTCATTGGTCTCTGGTTCAACTTCTTTCATTCTTGCCTGCGTCAATAGTGCGCTTTTGGAAAGAGGGAAAAGAATAAATCTAACCACTATAGTAAAAAGGATAACAGCAACGCCGACATCAATTCCTGGTACAGAATTCATGATTAAGACAAGACCATTATAAAGCGGACGGAAAATTAATTCGTGATACATATAATTGTATTATTCTACTTCAAAAACCCCAATTTAACAAAGATTTGTCTAACACCTTCATCAAGACTCTTATAGTCTGCTTTTATAACACCCGCTTTTGCCAAAAATATACCTTGAATAGGAATGGGTGTATTACCGATCACCCTTTCTATTGAACCATATATTCTTCTGCGTATTTTGTTTCTTTCAACGGCTGTTTTTGAAATCTTCTTAGGCGCAACAGAAACCAGCCCCATGGATTCAGCTTTATTCAAAGAATATACGAAAGTAAAAAAAGGGCTATGTATGGCCTTGCCCTGTGACATTATTGAATCAAACTGCTTCTTTGAGAGTCTGTGCTTTTTTTGTAGCATATCAAACCGCTATTCTATGGCGGCCCTTACTGCGTCTCTTGGCCAAAACCTTTCGACCAGAAGTCTTCTTCATGCGGACTCTGAAACCATGACTCTTGGCGCGCTTTCTTTTTTTGGGATTATAAGTGAATGACATGTCGATACTATAATCTATACACGAACAAAAAGCAAATTTGATTTTTTATGAAAATTTATCAAAAAAGTTTTGAAAATTATCTTATGCACAACTTATCAACATATTTTGGAGTTCTCCACAAGTTTTCAGATTTATAAACAGGTATATACTTATAACACCATGAACGATTATTCAAAAATTTGGCAATCAGCTTTGGTCGAAATAGAGACCAGCGTATCACAAGCCAACTTTTCTACATGGTTCAAAGACACAAGGATAGTAAAAGAGTCTGACGGAACGGTTTATCTGGGTGTACCAAACTCTTTCACACAAGAATGGCTATTCAAAAAGTTCCACAACTCCATTTTGAGAATATTAAGACAAATGAATGAGCAGGTGAGGGCACTGGAATACATTGTAGAGTCAGAAAATAGCCGTTCTAAGGATGATTCACGCAGAAAAGGCTCTGTTGCCCCAACAATGTCCATGCCTTTGCAGGATTTCTATATAAACAAAGAAGACAATCTCAATCCGCGTTACACATTCGAGAATTTTGTAGTCGGCCCTTTCAACGAAATAGCTCATGCCGCATCAAAAACCATAGTCAAAACCCCCGGACAAACATACAACCCGCTGTTTATATATGGTGACCCAGGAAGAGGAAAGACCCATCTCATACAAGCAGTCGGCAATCAGATCAAAAAAGACCATCCCAACAAAAAAGTCTATTATTTAACATCAGAATCTTTCTGTTCAGAGTTTTTAAGCGCACTCCAAGAAAGTCGCGCTCAAGTATTCAAGGAAAAATATCGTAAATATGACGTTGTTATCATGGATGACGTTCAGTTCTTCTCAAACAAAGAGAAATTCCAGGAAGAACTTTTCCATCTTTTCAACACATTCAAGGATACGGGCAGACAATTGGTATTTTCTTCAGATAGAAATCCGAATATTATTCCTGGGCTGGAAGATCGTATAAGAAGCCGTTTTAGTGCAGGAATGATCGTAGATATACCAGAACCAGACAAAGAGTCTCGTGCAGAAATAGTGAAGATCAAATGCGCTGTTCACAACATAAGCTTACAAGACGAAATCATAGAGCTTTTGACCAATTCAGTTGAAGGCAACATAAGAGAAATAGAGGGTATAGTCAATATAATAGCCTGCCAAATACAAGTCAAAAACAGACCATTATCACTCAACGAAGTTAAAAACATACTCAAAAACAATTCCCGACCGAAGAAAAACCTTTCTGTGAAGGACGTTGTTAAGATAGTTTCTGATTTCTACAACATTAGCGAGGAAAGCATATATAACAAGACTCGTCGAAAAGAAGTTGTGAGGCCGAGACAAGTCGTTATGTACCTTTTGAGAGAGGATTTCAACGTGTCTTTTCCTTCAATTGGAGAAAAGATGGGTGGAAGAGATCATACTACAGCCATTCACTCTTATGAGAAGGTAAAAGAAGAGTTGAAAACCGATCAGCTTTTGTTGCAGGAAATAGGTCAGATCCGTTCGATGTTGTAATGTGAATAAGTTGTGATTAGTAAGTTAATAAAAACGTAATAAGTTGTTAATCAAGTATGAAGAGGTGTGAGGTGAGAGAGTTATTCAAACAATATTATTGAGAAATCAACAGTTTATCCAATATTATCCAAGAAAAATACGGCTCAAAATATAAATAAAAAAAGTTAACCACATATCAACAGCCCTAATAATAACAATAAATTTTTAAAAAATAATTAATACTATTATGAACATAGAAGTCAGCGCCGAAAAATTCAAAGAAGCTATCCATTTGATCGAGAGAATTGCTGGTAAGCATCCAACACTTCCTGTTCTATCTTGTATTTTGATAGAAAGCACAAAAAACGCAGTTATTTTGAGAGCTACCAATCTTGATGTCGGAATGGAAATTTCAATACCAGCCAAAACTGATTCAGAAACACGTATTGCGGTCCCTGCAAATATCCTATCTTCATTTATTGGCCAAATATCAGAACAAAACCAGACTATCAAGCTATCCGAAAGTTCAGGAAATGTAACAATTTCATCTCAAAAAACAAAAAGCATACTCAAAACACTTCCAAATGAAGATTTTCCGAGTGTTCCAAGAGTAAGCCAAGGAGAAAAGCTCGTTATAAATTCAGGTCTTGTATCAAAAGGCTTAAGTTCTGTTAGTTATAGTTCATCTATTTCGAGTGTTAAACCCGAATTATCAAGCGTTTATGTATATTCTGAGTCAAATCAACTAGTTTTTGCGGCAACAGATTCATTTAGGCTTGCGGAGAAAAGAATCAGACTAACAAATCAAATTTCAAAATGTGATATTTTGATACCGTTCAAAAATACACCAGATATTATTCGTTTCCTAGAATATGTGAACAAAGACGTTGATATCAAATACAACAAAAACTTGATTTCGTTTGAAACTAACGACGTTTATTTGGTTTCCAGAGTTATTGATGGTGTTTTCCCTGACTATAAACAGATAATTCCGAAATCTTTTGCTTCTGAAGCGGTGGTATTGAAACAAGATTTTTGGAATGCAATAAAAATATCCAACATATTCTCTGATAAATTCAATCAAATTCATTTTTACATTGACCCCGCCAAGAAATTATTCGAAATCCAAACGAAAAATAGCGACATAGGTGAGAATAAAACCTCGATAGACGCCGCTCTTACAGGGGAGAGTGTAGAGATCAATTTCAATTACAAATACATATCAGATTGTTTCCAGTCAATTGATTCAGATAGTTTGTCTTTACAACTTTCAGGTACAAATAAACCCATGGTTATAAGACCAATTGCGGGAGATCAGAATTTCATGTATCTAGTAATGCCTATGAATAGATAATATGTTCAATATCGGTCAATACATATCGAAACTGAACAATAAGAGGCTCAATCATATAACGAAAATCAACAACATCTCTGTTGTTATAAACAAAATAAGTGGTTTGAATGTTGGTGTGAATGACATTAAGATTCGAAATGGTGTTTTGTATATAGACAAAGTAAACAGCGTTGGAAGAAATGAAATTTTTATCAAAAAAAGTCTTCTTATAAAAGAAATTAATAATATTTGCGGAGAAAGTATCTCCGATATTAGATAATTACTGACTTTTGAAATTAATCGACGCCAGGCCTTTGTTATACGCTTGGTCGTAGACTGTGATGGACAAAGTGTTTTCTGTGTCTAGATCGGTCAAATCTGAAGGAATAAAGGATATATTCAACGGGTCAGTGGTTGAAGTTAATATGTATTTATTATTTATATAAACTTCTGTTTTGATAATACTTCTACCATCCGCAATTTTTATCTGTAGATTCAAAAGTTTTTGAGGATCAATAACTGTTCCGGAAACAGGGGAAAATATACTAACAACAGGACCTTTCCCCGCGAGGTGAACATCGTCTGTTTGGGTCGGTATTGTGAAAGATGTAGCTTCTTTGAATTCAGGATGTAATTTTTGCCAATTGTCGAACCATTGTCTAACGCCATACTCCCAATATTCATATTGTGAATCATTTTTTGGATCTGCTGGCGCTGGACCACGAGGATCGTCTTTGTTTAACCATTGTAATATCGTATGAACACCATTTGATATTACGTCCTTCTGGGTTTCGATCGGTGTTAGATCCGTTGCAACCTTTCCGGAAATTTTGTCGACTCGATAATACTGTCCACCAGACCAAACACCTCTAAGCACAGGTTTGCCGTCTAATAGTGGTTCTGGTGGGCTTTTGAAATTCTCAACAGGCAAAGATTTCACCGCTTGAGACATGAAGGCGCCCCAAAGAGGAGATATTATTAGTCCGGCGACATTGTGTTGCATGGGAACATTGTCACTATTTCCCGCCCAAGCCCCTACTACCAGGTTAGGTGTATATCCTATTGTCCAAACGTCACGGTAGTCATTTGTAGTACCTGTTTTTATCGCTACTTGTCTTCCGACTCCATCCGCTATTGGTTTCAAGCTGTTCATTCTGACGGAGTTATCAGATAGTATGCTTGATATTTGTCTTGCTATTTCTGGTTGCAAGGCTTGGAAAGGAGAAACGGTTGCTTCCTCAATAACATTTCCCTTAGTGTCTTCTATTCTTAAGACTTCTCTTACAGGATTCCTCACGCCATCATTTGCGAAAACTCCATATGCGCTGGTTATATCGAGAAGTCGGACTTCACCACCACCTAGCACTAGTGTAAGGCCGTATCGATTTGGATCAGTTAAGGTTGTTATACCCATATCTCTTGCTGTGTTGATCGCATTTGCTATGCCGGCCAAGTAAAGTGTTTTGACTGCTGGTATGTTTCTCGATTGGGCAAGAGCTTTCCTCATAGGCATTGGGCCATCGAATATTTCATCATATTCATTTGGTGAATAACAAACTTTGGTGGGATCGTCGTTTGGATTCTTAGGTTTTCCTTCCACCGTACATTTGGTCGAGAATTCCGTTCTGACATCGAAAAGCATTGTTTCTGGCGTATAACCTTTCTTGAAAGCTGTTGCATATACGAATGGTTTGAATGTTGAGCCTGGTTGTCTCAAGGCAAGAGCCACATTGTAATTTCCAGCTATTGATGCGTCGAAATAATCTTTTGAACCAACCATTGCTAATATGTCTCCAGTTTTTGGATCTATAGCTACCATGGCCGTGTTGCTAGCGTTGAAGTTTGATGCGAGGGTGGGGGAGAATTTCTTGATTACCGACTCTGCTTTTTGTTGCATATCATAATCTAGCGTCGTTATTACTCTCAATCCTCCTGACGACACTCTCTCCTCGCCATATTTTTGTGTTAAATAGTCTTTGACCATCATGACGAAATGTGGAGCCCTGATGCTGCCGTCATTTTTTGCAAGAAACTGTACTTTTTCCGCTGAGGCTTTCTTGAATTCGGCATCAGTTATGAAGCCCACAGATTTCATTCTTTGTAATACAAGTTTTTGTCTGGCATCAAGTTCTGCCTTATGTGTACCGTAGGGCGAGAATCTTGACGGTGCTTGTGGTATTGCAGCCAAATATGCTGCTTCCGCCAATGTCACGTCCATCGATGTTTTCCCGAAGAATGACCTGCTGGCTTCTTCGACTCCATATATCGTGCCACCATACGATGTTTCATTCAGGTATGTTTCTAAGATTTTATTCTTAGGCATGATTTTTGTGAGTTTGATAGCCAAAACCCATTCTTTGATCTTTCTTGTTATGGTTTTGTCTTGAGTTAGAAGAGTGTTCTTAACGACCTGTTGGGTTATGGTTGATGCTCCTTGTCCATATCCGCCCGAAACAAGGTTCGCAATCACAGCCCTTATGATAGATGTCGGTTCTATACCAATGTTGTTATAGAAATTGGCATCCTCAATAGCTACTGTGGCTTTTTGTATATATGTTGAAACGTCGTCTATAGAAACATCGGTTCTTCGGACATTGACACCAGAATCATAAAGCAGGATTTTCCCGGTCTTGTCATAGAATTTTGTGGACTCGATTATTTGCCTAGAATTGAACGAGGCCAGATCTGGCATTCTGAGCGTGGCTACCCACAAAGAAGCTGCTCCTGCCAGAATAAGGACGGCTGAAATGAACAGCAGAACTAACGATCTCAAGTGGTGGGTCGCCTTGCGACGCCTGTGTTTCATATGAGGGATATTATACAACAATAGTTGTTTGAGAAGAAATCTATTGCTCCCATTTATCGCCGAAAGGATCTATTTCTTCATCGTCTGGACTGAATGAATCGTCTTCTTCTTCAGGCAACAGAATATCACCGTCAGTTTTTTCATCTACTTCTGTAACGGTATCCACCTCATCAATTTCGATTGCTGTTATGATTTTCTTTGGTTCAATCTCTGTTTCTTCAGATTCTTCTACGGGTGTTGCGACTTTTTTGATTTCTTTTTTGTCCGACTTCTCGGCTTTTATTGTTTTTTTGCTTTTGGATTTTTTTTGCTTTTTCATAAATAATGTCTCCAGACTATTAATATTTATATGACATTATTATCAGACCGTATTATTTTTTGCAATAAAGCCTTCCTGTGGATAATCTTGTGAGAGCAACAGCGATGGCGTCGTATTCATCGTCGAGAGCTTTTTTGTTTTTGATTTCTATCAATAGTTCTAGCATTTTTTTGATTCTTGCCTTATCGCTCGAACCGTCTCCCGTGATTGCCATTTTGATTTCCATTGGGCTGAATTCATATATGTCCATATTGTTTTTCATGGCTTCATTTATGATTATTCCGCGCACCTCAGAAACGCGCATGGCAGTTTTTTGGTTTTTTGTAATAAACAAAGTTTCTATTGCCAGCGAATCGGGCTCATATTCTTTTATTATTTTTGTGACGAACTTACTTATCTCAAACATTCTTGTATATATGTTTGATTTCGATGATGTTTGTAAACAGTGTGAATACAGCAATTCTTCTTTGTTGTTAGGGTCTTTCTTGATAATACAAATACCCAAACGATCATAGCCTGGATCTATGCCGAGAACCACCTCGCTTGCTTTCACTGTTTTGATCAAATTATTATTCCGCATTAGTGAAAACTTCTTGGACATCATCATTGTTCTCCAAGTCTTCAACTAATTTACCCAATAATTCAATATCCGAATCTTCAAGGGGCATTGTCGATGTTGCGGTCCAAATATTATCTTGCTTTTGGAATGCCCACGACGCACTCCCTGGAGAGGCGAGAGCAATGCCGTGTTGAGACAGTATGTGTTTGATCTCTTGGGAAGACTTGTTTCGATTGTCTGTAAGAGCTTCTATGAGCATTGCTACTCCTCCTGGACCGTAGGCTTCGTATATTATTGTTTCCATCTCAGCGCTGTTATCAGTCATGGCCTTCTTCACAGCCCTGTCGATAGTATCGTTCGGCATGTTTTCTTTCTTCGCCTTCTCTATGGCTGTTGCAAGTCCTGGGGATGAAAGATTGCCCTTGGCTTTTTTGGCCTCAACGGTTATTAGTCTGACTAATTTGCCAAAAGCTTTGCTTTTTTGAGCGTCATTTTTGGCTTTTAAATGTTTTATTTTGGAAAATTTATTATGTCCAGACATTTTGTTTATTATTATTGGTAATTATTTACAAACTGAGTTTGTGTGGGCCTTTTTCACCCAAATGTGTATAGGCTTTATCAGTAGCTATCCTACCTCGCGGGGTGCGCTCGAGCAAGCCGAGTTGTATGAGATATGGTTCATAGACTTCTTCGATCGTGGCTTGTTCTTCGGATAATGCGGCCGCAATAGTGTTGAGTCCCACTGGCCCGCCGTTAAATTTGTTGATTATGCTCCGCAGAATCTCTCTGTCTGCGTGATTGAGACCCAAGCGATCAACACCCAACATTGCCAGAGCTTTTTCTACAACTTCTTTTGTTAGATTTTTCTTTTCTATTTGGGCAAGATCTCTACATCTTTTCAAGTGATAATTCGCTGTTCGTGGCGTGAATCTTGAACGAATAGCTATTTCTTTGATGGCGTCTTCTTCTATGCTCATGTCTAATATTTTCGAAGACCTTCTCACGATATCTGCTATTTCTTCATTGCTATAAAATTCGAGTTTGAATACTCCGCCCGAGAAACGTGAGCGCAACGGGGAAGATATCATTGCTATTCTCGTCGTGGCCGCAATGAGAGTGAATGGTGGGAGGTCGAGTTGAATTGTTCTTGCAGAAGGTCCTTTGCCGATGATGATGTCTAGTTTGCCAGATTCCATAGCGGGGTAGAGGACTTCTTCTATGGCTTTATTTAGTCTGTGTATTTCGTCTATGAACAATATATCTCCAGCCGAAAGATTGGTGACAATAGATGCCAGATCTCCAACCTTGAGAATTGCTGGGCCGGATGTGATCTTCATCTGTGCGCCAGTTTCTTTTGCTATAAGATGAGCTAGGGTTGTCTTGCCCAATCCTGGAGGACCGTAAAAAAGCATGTGTTCAGGCGGGTGATTGCGTTCTTTTGCTGCCGTTAGAAGTATGTGAAGATTGTCTTTTATGTTTTTTTGACCAATGTATTCATGCCATCTTGATGGTCTCAGTGTTTGGTCTAGAAAACCCGTATCTTTGTCTCCAGTATTTGTATTGTTTTTCTTGCTTGACATTTGAGTTTGAGTATGATAGTATACTTACGTAAAAGATTTTTATACAGTTCGTACCGGAAATGACAGAGAAATGCTGTTGTTTTATTTTTTCCTTGTAAATTGAGCTCGCAAACCTCTAAGCAATGGCCTTCCGAAGGTTTGGGTATAGTGCTAAGGACATTTTGGTTGAAAAGCTTGTCTTTTTTTTACTGAAATTATCCTCGGGACTTTACCTCGCTTAACGCATCACGCGATAAGATATTGCTTAGAGATTTACGCGCTTAATCTCTATTCACATACTACCTCTACGTCTATAGAAAAATCAATTGACACAGCTGTGGATTGCTGTTTTATCTCAACCCTACACCTGCATCATGTATTGTTTTTTGGAATGATTGCTGGGTTTTCGTGAGTTCTGTTGATTGGTCTCTTATTTTTTTCTCTGCAATAACAACGTCGTTTTTCAATTGAGTGACTTTTCTCTCCGTGCCGACGAGGTTGGCTTTTTTTGTATCCAATTGTCTTTGTAGATTCGTTATGTCTTGTTTTGCAGACACTAAATTTGCTTCGGATTTTTGTAATTCGAGTTTTTTCGTCTGCAATTCACGACTTTCTTTTTCGATCTGTGTTCTAAGGGCGTTGACGAGCTGTGATAGATTCTGGTTTTGCATGATTGTTTATTAATCTTGTAAAGAAATGACTCTTTCTAACTCTTCCATAGAGGTCATTCCTTGAAGAATTTTCAATATACCATCTTGTTTCATGGTTAGTATTCCTTGGCCTTTTGCTGCTTGCCAAATTTCTCTTTCGCTAGGGTTGAGCTCTACGGCATTTTCTATTTTGTCATCTGTAAGTATTGCTTCATATATACCTGTTCTGCCTTTGTATCCAATCTGGTTGCATTTGTCACAACCTACGGGAGTGTATATTTTTGTCGTATTTGCAGGAATGTAATTCTTGTCTTCTATCTCTGATAATGTTTGATCGATTTTGTTTTTTGTTTCTCCCTCGGCCAATACTTCTTTCTTGCAGAATTGACATAGTTTCCTAACCAGTCTCTGTGCCATTGCTATTCGAAGTGCAGAAGTTATAACTTTTGAGTTTATTCCTAGATCAATAAGTCTTGGAAATGTGCCTGCCGCATCGTTCGTGTGTAGGGTAGAGAATACAAGGTGTCCTGTAAGAGCTGAGTTTATGGCTATACTTGCTGTTTCATTGTCTCGTATTTCACCTATCATGATAATGTCGGGATCTTGTCTAACTGTTGCTCTCAATCCTTCTGCGAAGTTGTAGCCTTTCTCGTTTGTTTGTGTCTGTACGATTCCTGGAAGATGATATTCTATCGGGTCTTCTATTGTTACTATCTTGATTCCGGGGGTTTGAACTCTCTTTAGGAATGCGTATAGAGTGGTGGTTTTTCCTGATCCTGTTGGGCCTGTGGTCAGTATCATGCCGTCAGGTCTGTCCATCTCTCTTTTCAATATATTAAGAAGTTTTTCGTTTATGCCCAAATCTTCCAATGGAACATTGATTGACTTTGGGTTAAGGATTCTCATAACGACTGATTCGTTGTACGCTCCAGGCAATATGGAAACACGAACCTCTACTTCTCCTGACGGTAGTCTTATGCTGAATCTACCATCCTGAGAATCTTTCTTTATGTTTAATTTCATTCCTGAAATAAGCTTTATTCGTGAAAGAAGTAGGTTGTATGTTTCGGTGTCGAGTTTGGTTACTTCTGTTAATACTCCATCCAATCTGTATCTGAGTTCGACATATGTTTCTTCCGGTTCCATATGAATATCAGAAGCGTCTATAGACAATGCTCCCGCTACTAATGTTTCTAGTATTCTAGATACTCTGTATGCTTTTTTTCCTGAAACCGAGGAATTCAGTATGTCGACTATTGCGGGTAGGTTTTTGGCTTGTTCTATGATTGTAGCCACTTCTTCATTTGATATTTCGAGAGATCCTGCTCGGCTTTCGTATGCAAAAGAAAGATCGTTATACATTTTCCATGCTTTCTCAAGGCTCTGTGTTGAGGCTATGTTGATTTCGATAATATAACCTTTCTCTTCGAGACCCTTCACCACCTCTAGTGTTTTTTCATCGTCTGGATTGCGTGCTGCTATTTTGAGTTTTTTGTCAGAAATCGCATATGCTGCCATGAGTCTTTCTCTGGCTGTTTTCTCTTCTATAAGTCTCAGTGCGTCTGTGTTTATCGATATCGCTAGTAGGTTGACGTAATTCACGCCGTATTTCGATGATAAAATTTGCACCAAGTCTTCTTCTTCGCGATGCAGAAGATCGTCTATTTTTCTTTTTTGCTTATCTTCGTCGAATTGAACTGTCATATGACTATGATTATAACAAGAAAGAATTGTCTGCGCATGTTGCTGTGTGATTTATCAAAAGCAGTCACACGCAATTTTGGACATGTTTTGATAACAAAGAGGGGTTTTGTGTGCTTTGGGACATGCGGGAAATTTTCTGCAGAAAATTTCCCTTATCCTCGGCATTTTTCTGCTGAAAAATGCCTCCGGACATGTCCCAAAGCACACAAAACCCCTCTTTGTGGTGCAAACATGGCATTATTTCTCAATTGTATTATCATTAAGTCATGAAAACTCACGTTACTAATTCACTGGAAGAAACTGAATCCTTGGCTCGTCTTTGGCTCGAGAATGTTTCGGCGAAATATGCTGGTATTGATAGCGCTCTTGTTGTGACTCTTTCTGGTCATATCGGAGCGGGCAAGACCGCTTTCGTGAATATGGTTGCCAAGATTTGTGGCGTTGAGGAGTCTGTGACAAGTCCAACTTTCGTTATCATGAAAATATATGAGTTGAAAGGTGGGGTGCGAAAGAGCGGGGAAGCGCCGGAAGTTCCAAATAATTGGAAGCGCCTGGTTCATATAGATGCATATCGCCTAGAAAAAGCCGAAGAATTCGAAATTGTTGGTTTGGAACAGCTGGTCGCGGACAAAAATAATTTGATTATGATCGAATGGCCAGAGAATGTTGCGGAGGCGCTCGCAGGTATTGAGCCTTTGGAAAAGATCAATTTCACTGTGATGGGTGAAAAGTCTAGGAGTGTGGAGTTTTAGAATATCACATTCATTTGACAATCACGCAATTATTATTGTAGTCTGATTTCAGACCACCCCTGATTGCACCTGACCCTGTTTCTTGGCCCTGCAAATGAGAGGGTAAGAGAAATATGGACGGCACCATGACGGCGTGGAAGACATATGAATAGAAACGATCAATTCGGCCCCATCTTTGCCTTGGCGGCCCGGTTCGCCTCCGAAATCGCTGGCATGAATCTGCCCACTGAGGTAATTCAGAAAGCGAAAGAGCAAAAGAATCACCCTCTCTGGACGGCGGTAAACAGAGCGTTGTCGCCGGATGGTAACCCCAATCCGATCAGCGATGAGACCTCCCTGGTCCTGTCGAGACGCTTCACTCTTTTCATCGATTTTTTGGGATTGCCTGAAGAGGTGGCCGTGGCTGCGACAAAAAATGATCACCCGCTCTGGGGCGCCGTGAGAAAGGCGCTGTTGCCCGAAGAGATGTCGATGTCACCGGGTCTTGCCCTTAAGGAAAAGGGTGGAGACAAAAAGGTCGGGCGCTTCATTGTTTTGGATAATTTGTGGTGAACACGGGCAAAAGTGCACCTGTGAAGATCTGTCGTATCGGTCAGACCTTTTTGTTCTTTTGTCCTTTTTTCATCCCTCCGCCTGTTTGCAGGCGGAGGGGTTTTCTTTTTGCTACAATATACCCATGCCCAAGCCTGAAAATAACAAGAAAAGACTCGTATTACTAGATGCGCACGCAATACTGCACCGTGCATATCACGCTCTGCCCGATTTTCATACCAAGAAAGGCGAGCCAACGGGGGCATTATACGGCCTATCGGCAATGCTTATAAAGATAATAGAAGACTTGAAGCCAGACTATCTCGTGGCGTGTTACGACGTGCACGCGCCAACTATGAGGCATGAAATATACAAGGATTACAAGGCGGGTAGGAAAAAAGCCGAAGACGATTTGATATCGCAGATCAAGCGTTCAAGAGATGTTTTCGAAGCACTCAATGTTCCCATATATGAAAAGGCGGGTTACGAAGCGGATGACATTCTTGGGACAATCGTTTTAGAGGTCGGACTTCGAGGAGGTCGGACCTCTAAAAGGTCGGACCTCGAAATCATAATTGCTTCAGGAGATATGGATACGATGCAACTCATTTCTGGCGAAGATGTGAAAGTCTACACATTGAAAAAGGGGATTAAAGACACAATCATGTACGACGAGGAAGCTGTGAAAGAAAGATTTGGTTTTGGCCCGAAACTAATTCCTGACTACAAGGGTCTTTCTGGTGATCCGTCGGACAATATTGTGGGCGTGAAGGGTATAGGTGAGAAGACAGCGACGACACTCATCACAACTTTCGGCACCGTAGAAAAAATTTACCAAGAATTAGAAGCTGGTCACGAGAAGTCTTTCGAAAAGGCCGGAATAAAACCGCGAATCATTCAACTTTTGAAGGATAATAAGGAAGAGGCAGAGTTCAGTAAAATGTTAGCGACTATAAGAACGGACGCGCCGATTGATTTCAAATTACCGGAAAAAACATTCAAGGAAACGCTCGACGTCAAAAAAGCAAAATCATTCTGGACAGAGCTTGAATTCAGGACTTTGGGACAGAGATTGGAGCAAGTTATTTCAGGCGATAATAAAATCGTTACAAAAGGCGAGAATGTGACCAAGGAAGAAGTAGTGCAAAATGAAGAGGGATTATTTGGTTCAGAACAAAACAAAAAGACGCTCGAGAATATTCCGGCCGAAAGACTAGAGAAGGTGGCTTTGGCTCTGTGGGTCGTTGATTCCAATATAACTAACCCGACTCTGGAAGACATTTTGAATTTCTCCAATACAGACAGCTTTGAAACTGCTGAGAAAGCTATTTTCGATGAGCTAGAAAAGAGAGGCTTGAAGAAAGTCTATGAAGAAATAGAGTTGCCACTTATACCGATCATCAAAAAGATGGAAACTCGCGGCGTGAAGATAGATCGTGCCACTCTCAAGGATCTTGCCACAAAATATCACACTGAAGCTGAGCGGTTGGAGAAGGAAATATGGCAGTTGGCAGGTGTAGAATTTAATATAAGTTCACCGAAACAGTTGGGAGAAGTTTTGTTCGACAAGCTTCAGCTCACCGCCAAGAATATGAAGAAAACTAGTGGTGGTGCTCGTTCAACCCGAGAATCAGAGCTGGAGAAATTGAGAGATCTTCACCCAATAGTTCCTCTCATATTCAGTCATCGCGAGCTTAGCAAACTCCTTTCGACTTACATAGACGCTATACCACCACTTCTTGATTGGAATGATCGTCTGCATACACATTTCATATCAACAGGCGCAACTACAGGCAGAATGGCGTCACAGAATCCAAATCTTCAGAATATTCCTATAAAAACAGAACTCGGTCGTGCCATAAGAAAAGCTTTTGTTGCAGAAAAAGATTTTGTTTTGGCTAGCTTCGATTATTCTCAAGTAGAATTGCGCATCGCCGCTTTTCTTTCTCACGATGAGAAGCTTATAGAGATTTTCAGGAAAGGGGAAGACGTGCATACTTCTGTGGCCTCATCGGTTTTCAAGGTTCCGTTTAATGAAGTTAGTGCAGAAATGCGCAGACGAGCTAAGGTTATAAATTTCGGCATCATATATGGCATGGGTGTTTTGGCCTTGAAGGACAATCTAGGCACGAGTAGAGATGAAGCGCAGAAATTCATGAATGATTATTTTGAAACATTTTCGACTTTGGCTAATTATCTCGACAAAATAAAAGTTGAGACCAATAAGAAAGGTTATACAGAAACTTTTTTCGGGCGTCGCAGGTATTTCGAGGGTATAAAGTCTAAAATTCCATATATTAGGGCACAGGCCGAGAGAATGGCTATCAATGCTCCTATTCAAGGAACGGGTGCAGATATCGTGAAAATTTCAATGAAAAATATCGATCGTTTCATTCAGGAAAAAGGTCTTGAAGGTTCTGTTTTTCCACTTCTCCAGGTTCACGATGAATTGATATATGAAATTCGTGCAGACGTTGCCGATAAGGTCTCGGCACAAATCAGAGAAATAATGGAGAAAGTGATTGATCCAAAAGAAATAGAGGGCATAATTTTGAAATCCAGTTGCTCACTCGGCAAGAATTGGGGGGAATTGAAGTGATTTGTTATACTGCCACTATGCTATACGTAATTCATGGCCCAGATAAAAAAATAGCCACAGATAAAGCTCTTTCTTTGGTGCATTCTCTGCAAAGCAAAAAGCCAGATGCAACACTGGTAAAAATCGATGGTGATAATTGGAATTCTGCGATCATTCAGGAAAATTTCGGTGGTCAGGGACTTTTCTCGAACAAATATATAGTTTTTTTGAATCGTGTTTGCGAGAACGCTTCCGCAAAAGAAAAGATTCTGGATTTCGTTTCTGCCATGAAAGAATCAACAAATATTTTTATTATTCTCGAAGGAACCTTGAATGCAGAGCTGAAAAAATCATTCGAAAAATCCGCAGAGAAAATGGTTTTGTGCGAAGAAAAGACCGCCGTCAAAAAGGGTTTTGGTGATTTCAATATTTTTGCGCTTGGTGACGCACTAGGAGAAAAGAAATTCATGAATGCATGGGTACTATATAGGAAGGCCTTGGAGAAGGGTTTGGAAGTAGAAAGTATATTGGGCACCATATTCTGGCAGATGAAATCTATATTACTCGCTTCTCGCTCAAGTT
Source organism: uncultured Candidatus Saccharibacteria bacterium (assembly GCA_964406895.1). GTDB lineage: Bacteria > Patescibacteriota > Minisyncoccia > Phycocordibacterales > PALSA-1337 > C7867-002. Next base: position 86,462 of record CAYOTK010000004.1, read on the forward strand.
CCGCGTCCGAGGCAGGTCTCAGCCCCTTTGTTTTCAATAATTGCAAAAGGTTTGCGAAAAATTATTGTACCGAGGAATTAGAAAACACTTTGAGAAAATTAATTACTATTTATCACGATGGTCATAGGGGATTGGTCGATATGGAGGTTGAGGTGGAGGGGTGGGTGGTGAGGGGGTTAGATTAGTCTTTTTCTTGTAAAAGCAAAACCAGAACCTTGTTTCAGGTATTTTTCAAAAGAAAGACTTTTAACTTTATTTTCAAAACAACAATACCAAATAATTTTGACTGGTCTTCTGTTTGATGTGCTTTGAACTGAACCTTTATTGTGATAGTTAATACGGTTTTTTAAATTGTTGGATGAGCCAACATAATATGAATTATCAGAACATTTAAGAATGTAAACATAATAAGGCATGAATAAAATTATAGCAGAATAGTGTCTTACTACGCTCGCTACGCGAGCTTCGTAGGACTGCTTTCCTGCTCCGCCAAAGGCTACGCAGGACAAGCGCGTTTTATGCATTATTGTGCCTGCACTGCGAAGCAACCCCAGCGATTAGCTGGGGTTGCGAGGCAGTGCGCCCAGTTGGATTCGAACCAACGACCCACTCCTTAAAAGGGAGTTGCTCTACCAGGCTGAGCTATGGGCGCGCGGATTTATAGTGGCATATCGAAGGCAAAAAATCCAGCACCTGTAAGAGCTAGAGATACCGCCAATATAAAAAGTATTAAATAATAATTTACACCATCTGTAAGTAGCGCTCGTGATTTGGCCTTGTCGAAAAGCCTTATAAACATATCGATCGCTATTACAATTGCTGCTAATTGTGTCCAAAGTCCAATCAAAATAAGGATTGCTGATAGTGATTCTACAACAGAAATGGCTTTTTCTTTGGGGGTGGCGTGAGGCTGTTTGAAAGTCTTGTATCTTAGAAATATAAGAGTAATTCCCAAGCATAATCTAATCAAAAAAGGAGAAAGTTGATTCCATGAAAGCAGACTAGGGAATAAAGATAGCATAATAGTTAATTGTTATGTTAATGTGCATATTATAAACCAATATGCGAACGAAACCAAATTCAAAGCACAACATAAGGACGCGTAGGTCTTTCGAAAAAACAATTCTTCTTGATAATATCAGAAGCGTTCACAATGTTGGTTCAATATTCCGTACAGCAGAGACAATAGGTATAAGCAAAATATTTTGTTGTGGCACCACACCTGCTCCTGTAGACAGATTCGGCAGGAAGAGGGAAGATTTTGCTAAGGTCGCTTTGTGTGCCGAAAATGCAATCAGCTGGTCTTACGCGCCATCTTCCGAATCACTCTTGAAAAGTTTGAAGAAAAAAAATAAAAAATTGATAATAATTAGTCTTGAACAAGATAAGAACTCTGTTGATTATAAGAAAATAAAAATTAATTCTGATTGTCTCATTATTTTGGGTAATGAAGTGGAAGGTGTTTCTAAAAAACTATTGAAATTGTCTGATATTATTGCCGAAATACCAATGCGAGGCAAAAAAGAGTCCTTGAATGTTTCAGTGGCGGCCGGCATTTTCCTTTTTAGGATTTTCGATAGGTAATGTGTTGGTGGTGGGGAGGGGTGATGCACAAGATGTTGTATTTTTGTATGCAGAGCAACTGTTTGAGCGAGTATAAATTTCTTGGAAAAAGCCGAACCGTGATGACCTCGTGAGGCTTTTTCCTAGAAATTTAACGAGCGAGTTTTGTCGAGGACGATAATACATCATGCCTAGGGTTTCTTTTAATAAAGCTCCCGCCGGTTTTGGCCGGCGGGGTGAGGGTTCTTTCAAGACCTCCATGGACGCACTGGTCTCGATGCCCTTTTTTTCGCTCGTCTGATTTGAACTAGAAGCGCTTTAAGGGCTTTGAACTCTACTTTGATTCGTATGGGCATCAAATCCTCCTTGTTGAATTTATAACATCTTACATCAAAAACAAAAAAACACCTATTTTTGATGCAATGGACAAAAATGCGTACCACGACCAGCAACAACGATGCGTGCAATTATCCCACCGCAACCTTTTTTCAGGCATTTGAGGCCTTTCCTGCGATAAACACAATGCTTTTCTTGGAAACCACCTTTCTCGCCATGAATATTTCTATAATCAGACATAGAATCACCGCCAAGCTCTATGCCGTGCGCCAGTGTCTGCCTTATCGCCGTATATAATTTGCGTTTCGAGGAAGTGCTTAAACTTCTTACTAGAGTTTTTGGGTGAATATTTGCACGCCAGAGGGATTCATCGGCGTAAATGTTGCCAATGCCGGCAATAACAGTTTGATCGAGCAGTGTCTGTTTGATTTTCCAATTATTTTTTGCAGTGATCTTCTCAGAAAAAATTTTGAAAGTAAATTTGTCATCCAAGGGTTCTGGACCAAGATCTTTTGTATGTATTGAGCTTTGTAATTCTGATGATTTGATGAGAGTAACCTTCGCGAATCTTCTCATATCAGAAAGGGCAATGAATTTTCCATTACTCATGCTGAGAACGAATCTGACTCTTCTGTTGAAGGGATCTTTGAGCCCAGAAGGGGATATTGGCTCCCATGGGTCCGATTTAATTCTAGGATTAAATTTGTATAGACCGTAGAGAAGATGGCCAGTCATTTTCATATGGACTAGAATAGTGTTTCCATTTTCGAGATTGATGAGAACATTCTTGGCTCTTCTTTTCACAGAAATAATTTTGCTACCAGTAACAGCCTTTTTGAATTTGGTAAAATAGGCGGTGTCTTTTATTGTTTCGGAGCCTTTGAAATATGAACTATTGTAATTCGACCAGACGTCGCGAATGACCAAGCCAACAATGTGCTCGTTTAAACCCGTTACAGTTGTTTGAACTTCTGGTAATTCTGGCATAATCACACTATACAAGTCTTTTGAGATATTAAGCAAGATTGAAAAAAGACTGTTCGTGTTATAATTATTTTCATTATGAGATATTTCGTTGCTCTCGCAATAGTCATGGGTATATTTGTTTTGCCGTGGCTATATGTTAATTATCCAACGAAGATCAATTACGTACTCAATTCTATCGGTAGTGCAGGGGAACAAATTGCCGCTGTTATTTTGTCTCATAAGCCCAAAACCATAGATGAACTCAAATCAAAATACAATGTTGCACAGGATTCCAACAATATCAAAGTTAAGATACTGATCGTTCCTGGACATGAACCGAGTTACGGTGGAGCTGAATATGGCAATATAAAAGAAAGAGAAATGACGGTAGAATTGGCCAATTATCTAGCTGATTTCCTGAAGAATAATAATAGGTATAGAGTCTATATGACTCGCGATAACAATTCTTGGAGTTCAGAATTCAATACGTATTTCACGAATAATTGGAACAACATAGAGGAGTGGAGGAAGGCTCACAAAGAAGAAGTTGCAGAACTCATTCGTGTTGGGAGTTTCCGTCCAGTCAATCCAGAGGTTTATCACAACAATGCTCCGACCGATGTTGCTATAAGATTGGCGGGTATCAACAAGTGGGCAGACGATAATGATATAGACATGGTCATTCATGTACATATAAATGACAATAGGCGCAGGAATGTTTCTTTGCCCGGAGAATATTCAGGAATAGCAATATATGTGCCAGAAAGGCAGTTTTATAATAGTACAACGACCAAGGTTATAGCCGATACAGTTTTGAAACGTTTGCAAAAATACAATCCAGTTAGTAATTTACCAGGAGAACAGGGGGGCATAGTGGAAGATCAGGACCTCATAGCTATCGGTTCTAATAATTCCGTTGATGCTGCCAGTATGCTTATAGAATATGGATACATATATGAGCCACAATATTCAGATTCGAAAGTCAGAAGTTTGGCCTTGAAAGACATGGCTTTTGAAACTTATATCGGAATACAAGATTTCTTTGATCCGAAAAATGCAAAAGATCTTTCGAGAACCTTCGATACGTATTTATTACCACACAAATGGGACAAACCAATTTCAGACAATTCAGGTATTAATTCCGAAGTTTACACTTTGCAAACTGCGCTTGTATTCGACGGAGTATATCCTCCCAAGAATAAAAATCTAAATGATTGTCCTCGAACAGGTAGATTCGGGCCTTGTACGAAGGCTGCTCTCGAAGCATTTCAAAATAGACATAAGATATATGATGAAAAGGGTCGTGCAGGAACGAAGACTATTGAAATCCTGAATAAAATCTATTCAGAAGATGTGGTCAAAAGCTAGTTAAGAAGTTTCTCCAGTTCTTCTTTTGTAACTTTGGCGTCACTCCACGGCGTTCTTGTATTTTTTGGACCCATTATATATGGATCAGTGCCTTTGCCAGTTATGAGCACAGTGTCTCCGGTTTTGGCTTTGCTCAGAGCTTCTTTTATAGCTTGTCTTCTGTCCAGAATGCATAGTGGTTTCTTCGAAACTATACCTTGAGCCACATCATCTATTATAGCTTGTGGATTTTCGTCGTATGGATCTTCATCGGTCAATATGATTTCATCGCAATATGTATCGGCAATTTTGCCCATTTCTTTTCTTTTCCATTTATCTCTTCCTCCTCCAGTGCCGCCCAAGACGCATATTTTCCTAGAATTTTGGAATACCTGATATAGCTTTTCTAGAGAATCTTGTGTGTGTGCGTAATCAACAATAACAGTGAAATCTTGTTTAATTTTCGTATTATTAACCTCTATTTTCTCTACTCGACCTTGAATTCCGTCGAACTTTTGGATAGCACGAATAATTGTTTCGGTTGTTACACCTTCATTTCGAGCTGCAGATATTGCTGCAACAATATTGTATAGATTGAATATGCCGGAAAGCTTTGATTGAACCGTTTGTCCTTCGAGTGTAAATTCCAAACCTTCTTTCTTGATATTGAATGGAGCCACGTCTTTGATGCTATAAGTGATTTTCTTGTCGGCCTTACATTCTAGGAATCTGACACTTTCTTCATCGTCACCATTTACAATAATTGCCTTGTTTGTCTTTTTGGAACGACTCAACTGTTTCGCTATTTCGACTTTTGCATTGATGTAATTCTCGTAATTGCCGTGAGACTCTATGTGTTCGGGTGATAGGTTCGTGAACAGGAAAGTGTTCATGTGAATGTGTTTGTGTCTGTAGAGCAAAGAGCCTTGAGAAGTCATTTCAATGATGGCATAATCACATTTATTTTTGACTGCTTTGTGTATGAATCTTTGTATGAAGAATCTTCCAGGCATACTCATTTTATAAAGATTCTCAGATGAAAATGGTCCAATCTTGAAACGTATTGTGTTGGATAGAGCAGTTTTGTAACCAGATTCTTCTAATATGGCATTTAATATTTCGACTGTAGAACTTTTGCCTTTGGTGCCTGTAATGCCTATAACTTTTATTTTTCGTGATGGGAAGCCATACCAGATAGCAGCCAAAAGAACTATTATTCTGTGGTACATGCCGTTCAAAGCTCTAAATAATGTCACAGGTATTATTGTTTTTATTTTATTTAATATATTATCCAGCATTTAATTTAAGAATTTTAGTACTGCTTTGATCTTATCGCCGGTGTCTGTAATGTCTTTGCTGACTTTCTTCAAGGCCTCTCTTGCCTCAGAAGCATCATAGCCCAAAGCCTTGAGCGCCTCAATAGCGTCTATGTCGCTTATCATTTCGTCTGCGTAATTTTCACCCGATATTACTCCAAGCTTATCTTTGAGTTCCAAGACTATTTTTTCTGCCGTTTTGCGTCCTATGCCTGAGACTTTGACTAGATGTGCTGTTGAACCACTCCTTATGGCACTCGATAGGGTGTCGCTCGAAACCGCAGACAATACTCCTAGAGCCGTCCTTGGTCCTATTCCGGAAATGCTGATTAGTAATTCGAAAAATATTTCATCTTTTTTGTTTGGAAAACCAAAAAGATCCATTGCATTTTCTCTCACGGCTAAATATGTCCAGAAAGCCATGGTTGAATCTTTTTTGGCCAAAAGGAGAGTGTCATCTGTAACGAATATTCTATAGCCTATGTTGTTGGTCTCTACTACGAGCGAACGATCAGAAATATCTATTATTTTGCCTTTTATATATGAAATCATGTGTGTATTATAGCTTTATCTTTACTTTTGCTCTACTATATGATAACTTGCATGAATAAATAAATACACATTATGCCTATAACTACATCAGCAAAGAAAGCGTTACGAGGTTCAAAAAGAAAGCGCGTTTTCAATTTGCGTCGAAAATCTACTATAGATGATCTCACGAAAGACTTGCGTAAGCTTATTGCTGCAAAAGATTCTGCTGGAGCAGAGAAATTGATGCCTTCTGTCTATAAGGCTTTGGATAAGGCCGCAAAAATTGGTTACATCAAGGCAAATACAGCTTCAAGATTCAAATCAAGAAGCATGAAGGCGCTCAAAAAATTGTCGACTAATAAGTAGTTAGTTGCTAATATTTAGTTGTTGGTTTTGGTGAAGTGGTGTTTGTGAGTAACTAATTACTAAAAACCAATAACCAATAACCAAAGGCCCTCGTCGTTCAACGGATAGGACACAAGATTGCGGATCTTGTAATCGAGGTTCGATTCCTCGCGGGGGCACCCGACCAAAAAATGCCGAGTTCATCTCGGCATTTTTTGTGTCGTCGGAGGAACCGCGAGGAATCGAAAGCCGAAGGTCACAAAGGTGACCGGGGCGGGGTCGAGGGCCGAGCTAGTAGGCGAGGAACTGTGGCCGATACGTCCACATTGACACTAGTTTGATATGATGATATCATTTGAAGCGTCATTGGAACATCAAAATTCAACTTCTGCGGTTGGGTGCTGCAGAAAAACGTTCGGAAGAGGATGCTTATGAAGAAGTCTATTGTCAGTTTTGGTATCGTTCTGTGTGTCGTTCTTCTTGTGGCGGTAGTCGATGTTCTTACGGGATATACTCCCGAAAGGAATGTCGCCCAGTTCGTCAAGGTTATCCATGTAGTGACTCACACCGCAGGAGGGTTGGTCATCCTGGTTGTGGTCGTTCGATCTTGGCTTGACTGGTTACGATAATCGGTCACCCATCTTGAAGAGCCCCACGAAAGAAATCATAGTGGGGCTCTTTTCTTTTTGACTTTTTACACCTATAATCAACACATTAATAACAACTAATTCAACACCATGAATTATTACACACAGGCCTGGAAACATTATTTTGATTTCTCAGGACGTTCGACGAGGAAAGAGTTTTGGATGTTCGTTTTGATTAACTTTATTATATCACTTGCAATTTCTATTGTTGGAGGACTTATCGGTATAAAGGCCCTCTCTAGTGTTTATAGTTTATTAATGTTGATTCCTAGCATAGCTATATTGGTCAGAAGACTTCGCGATGCCGGTTTCAATGTATGGTGGATACTTATCGTTTTGGTTCCACTCGTAGGATTTATTGTTTTGATAGTCTTAGCAGCTTTGAAAAGCGCCACAGAGACACCCGATCAGAATCCAACAGTAGAGCAGGGTCCCACATCTACACCTAGTTCAACACAACCAACGGTTTAATTCAAAAAAATCCCCATTGGAGTTTTTACAATTAAGCTCCTCTGGGGATTTTTCGTGTGTCAGAACTACTACCAAAAAATATATTTGATGTTAAGGGTGGCCCTCATTTTAGCTTTGTTTAAAACCAGTCCTTCTGAATGGTGGTCGCATATTTGGACAACGAACAATAGGTAGAATCAAAAACCAAAACCCTCGAGTATGTGTTTGAGCAAAGGTTCTCTGTGCTCGGTTTCTGCGATATATTTGAGCATAATCTCGCGGATTGATTCTGGGTCAATACCTTCAATGTAAATAACGATAAGAGGCATGAATACTTTCCTTGATTTGATGAGTAGTCTCGGTGGAATCATATCGTGTGGAATGCAGAATGATTCTAGGTCCAAGAATGAATAGAGGACATTGTTAGCCATGACACCTCTATCATTGATTTCGTACTTGATATACTTCGGTGGGGTAGAAGCATGAAGAACAAGCGCTGTCGCGGCAACGATAACGAATATTCCACTGATGATTTGACCGAAAAGAAACGCAACGACGGCAAGAGCCAAAGTTATAATACCAACTATCCAATACCAATCAGGTTTCTTCTCGAAATGAAGGTGAGTTGGGCCTTGCCAAGATATAAGAGATTCTGTTGCCATGAATAAATTATAACATCTTTATTTCTTGCTCGTTGAAAAAACTGTGAACATGTGCCATGATATCTCTCACGGACGGGTGGCTGAGTGGTTTAAGGCAACAGTCTTGAAAACTGTCGTGCTCGCAAGGGCACCGTGAGTTCGAATCTCACCCCGTCCGCAACAAAAACATTGTTTGCATATAGGGCTTAACATGGTTGAGTGCGCCCCAAATAAAATGTACAAAAATTTAATTGTATGGTATTACCAATATGTTAGTTTCAACGAGCCCTTTGAAAAGGCATCCTAGTCATCATTGACAAAGACAACCCCTGTAATACCTAATGAATAAAATAGCGCTTCGATCATCTATTCGAATAACGTTGGTGTCAAATTTAGTTTTAGTTATTTCCCTTGTGGTAATGGCCGTTTATGGAAATTACCAAAGTGGAACGTGCTGGGGCACCCCACCTGCACCAATCGGACTCGAGTTGTTTGCTCAAGGTTTTGCATTTTTTGTCTTGTTTACGATGATTGCATCATTCACCTCTATACCGATAATTGGTGTTACGGTATATGTGTTTATGCTCATCTATCTTGTCAGCTTCCCTCAGAGGGATTAGTCCGTGAATGAGACTTGAGTGTCAAAACACCACCTCTGAAAAATTGGGGTGGTTTCTTTTCTTGCATCATTTCTTCATTTCTGCCAGAATATCAATATACGAAAGATCGGAGTCCAACCTTATTCTTCCAATCAACAGTTTTAAACGCATCTAACCACTCCCGCCAAGACACTTATTACACGGCACCTTTTTTCACTTATACATATGCTAAACTAAGAAATATATGATTTAATCTGTATTATAATTGTCATATAAATAACTTTAAAATCTATGAATATTGAACAGCAATTGATAGGACGCCTAAAAAATGCCGGTTCTGGTATTGAGATTGCAGGCTTAATTATTGTTCTTATGAACCTTTTTACTTTTTTTGTTTTAAGTAAATCGACGAATTTAATATCTTTTATATTTATATCAAATGTATTATTGGGAATCATCTTTATATTACTTGGTTGGAAAATACATAAAAATGTAAATACGGCTAAATGGAGATTGGTAGTCGCTTTGATATTCGCCACTCTTCTTTTGATCTTAAATTTTTATAATGACCAAACTAGCGGTATGGCAATCTATGTGCCTGCCGTCATGCTCGCAAGTTCTCTTATGGGTCTTGATGCAGTAAAAAAATTAAGAAATCTATCATTAGGTATTGCAGAAGTTGAACCTCAAAATCTAAAGGGGATTAATAAAGCAAAAGACATATTGAAAATGGTTATTGCAGCTATCGTGATAATAGGATTCTTTCTTGTTGTCAGTTATTTCGGATTCCAAGTTAATAAAAAGCCACCATTGTCTTCAGATATAAGCATCAATGCTACAGCTTTAAGAATTGTAAAACTTGAGGGTGAAAATGCGGGTAAAGATTATGTAATAAGAAACAGAGTAAGTGCATTACTAGTAGCTTCTATTAGATGGCAGCCTGCTCAAAGTTTATCCTTTGCAGGTTTTTGTAGAAGCGCAGAGGCACAGCCGTTCATAGATGAAATTACAAAATTAAATGTAGGAGGGGTTAGCGGGTTTAATTGCACTGATAGTGATAAAACTCTGGCAATTTCCACATCGGTGAATAACGGCAAATTTATATGTGCTGATAACAGTGATTACAGAACGTATGATACCAATTCACTTCACTCAGGCTTAAGCTGTGATCGTAAATAGCAACAAAGGTGCTCGCCTTCGTTAATCTTAATTGCTTAAAACATTTTTTTAATTTAATATCAAACATCATGCGAATCCTCGGAATAGACTACGGCTCAAAACGTGTAGGCATTGCAATCTCTGATCCAGAGGGTAAATTTGCTTTACCAAATAGTGTAATAAAGAATACTGATACTTTACTTGCCGAAGTCACCAAACTCGCTACAGATTTTGAAGTGAAAGAGATCGTGATGGGGGAGTCCAGGAATTATTCCGGCGAAGCGAATAAGATTTTGCCAGACATTTTGAAATTCAAGGAAAAGTTGGAGACTGCTGGTTATGTTGTTCACCTAGAATTAGAATTCATGACTAGTGTTCAGGCAGAGAGATTGCAAGGCAAGAATGAAATGAGTGACGCCTCCGCTGCCGCCCTTATATTACAAAGTTATTTGGATCGTATGTCTACGAAATAACTATACGTCCATCGAATAAGAAACCAGTAGGCACATGTCTCACGAAGCAACGTAGCGGAGCGTGCGTGGTTGCGGAGTGAGACATGTGCCTACTGGTTTCTTATTCGAGCACCACTTCTCAGTTTCTTCAGTCACAGCATCAAAACCAAAGACAGCTTATGTATTCTGCTCCGCAACCACGCACGCTCCGCTACGTTGCTCCGCAGAACACATAAGCTGTCTTTGGTTTTCTGAAAGAGTATTTTATTGAGACATCATAAGGCGTGTTTAAATTGAAACCAAAAAACAACTACTCACAATTCATTCACTGTGTTAATATTCTTTCATGATTACATTCGACGATTTCAAAAAAGTAGAAATAAGAGCGGGGAAGATATTGTCTGCCGAAAAGATCCCAGAAACAGACAAATTGCTCAAATTATCAGTAGATTTCGGAGAATATGAAGAAGTCAAAAGTCAGGCGGATGAAACGAGCGAAGTGCAGATAAGTAAAATATCAAAACCTCGACAAATAGTTTCGGGAATATCGACATATTTCCCGGATCCAGCAACACTGGTGGGTAGAACTTGCATGTTCGTAACAAATCTAGAACCAAGAACAATAAAGGGCTTTGAAAGCAACGGTATGTTATTTGCGGTATCGACACCAGAAGGAGGATTCTCACTTTTAGAACCAAATTCATCAATAACACCTGGAACATTGGCAAAATAAAATGAACATAAGTTTTCTAAATCCTGAAATAATAATTCCGGCAGTAGGAACTTTCGGAGTAATAGCGATAATATTCTTGGAAACAGGATTATTCTTCGGATTCTTTTTTCCTGGAGACTCATTGTTGTTTACAGCAGGATTGCTCGCAACACAAGGTTATGCCTCGTTCCCAATATTACTTATCGGAACATTGATAGCGGCGATAGTGGGGGATACTGTCGGATATTCTTTCGGTAGGAAGATGGGCCCGACAATATTCAAAAGAGAAAATTCAGTTTTTTTCGATAGGTCACATATAGAGAAGGCGCAGAAATTCTATGAGAAACATGGCAAGAAGACGATAATTCTGGCCAGATTCGTGCCAATCGTAAGAACTTTTGCACCAATAGTTGCGGGAGTAGGTAATATGAAATACAAAGTCTTCATAACATACAATGTCATCGGAGCATTCCTGTGGACTTGGACAATGCTTTGGTTAGGTTATGGTTTGGGAAGGATAATACCAAACCCCGATAGATATGTTTTGCCAATCATAATCTTGATTGTACTTGTTTCCGCAGCTCCAGTTGTGAAAGAAATAATAAAACAGGGAATAAATAAACTAAAATCATAAAAAATTTCTGTGATATAATTATTTCATGCACAGGTCTCTTTTTACTAGAATATTTCCACCGCCTAAACTGCTAACTTTCAATTATGCTGGCTTGGATATAAATGATGATGGTATATATTGTTTGCGTTACAAGGATGGCCTGAAAGGTCTGCATATTGATAGTAATATTGCATATAGATTCGACGAAAGACTCATAGAAGGTGGGGATATTTCGAAAAAAGAAGTATTGATCAAAAATTTGAAAGATATACAACACAAAATGAATCTGAACTATGTGAGAGTTTCTGTGCCGGAAGAAAAAAGCTATTTATTCATGACTGATGTACCCAATCTCGACAATAAATCAATAAGACAAAACATAGAATCAAAAATAGAAGAAAATGTGCCTATAAGTGCCGCAGATGCTTTGTTTTATCATGAAATAATTCCGAGACAACCCAATCACAGCACAATCAAAGTCAGTGTTTCTGTAGTTCCAAGAAACTATATTGAGAATTACATATCGATCATAGAAGAGGCGGGAATGAGTCCGATCGCTTTCGAGGTGGCTCCAAGAGCAATAGCGAAAGCAATTTTCGACGAGAATGAAAAGAAAACATCTATGATAGTACATTCAATGAAAGACAAAATTGGTTTATATATTGCGGTTAATGGCGTGGTTTGTTTCGCTTCAACCAGTCAATATTCCCAGTTCGTTGAGATGGACCCGAAAAATCAAAACAAAATTCAGTTTATAAAAAATGAAATAAATAGAATATATTCATATTGGCAATCTCATGGAATAGGTACGAAAATAATAGATGAAATATTGGTGGTGGGAGAATCCGCATTGCAAATAGAAGAATACATTCATGAACCAGTTGATGGCCAAAAGATCCCGCTTCTTTGTCCTATGGTTTGGAAAAATGCAATAGGAGATCAATCTTATGTGCCACCTATTTCACGAGAAGATTCCATGAATTATGCCGTAGCTTCTGGGCTCGCTATACACTAAATATATGCATCACACATTACTCACAGATCAAAAGAAAAAAGCTTTACATTTCGAACAAATAGTTCGAACGGTCATAGTATTGTGTTTCGGTCTTTCTTTGGCGGGAATTATCGGCCTTGTTTCTCTTGTCCCTGTTTTGATTAAGATTCGTAACGAAGAATCCGCTTCCAAGCTTGAAGTGGAAAAGATCGCCAGTGGCAAGAATGCAAATCAAACAGCGCTTATCGCCAAATCTTTGAACAGAGATCAAATTTTGGTCAAAAATGCAAAGAAAAGTATAGATATGCCTATTTTGTCAGGTAGTATCAATTCTTTGAACTTGATAAGAGGTAAGATCAAGCTAAACAATGTCGCATTTTCGAAAATCGCCACTTCTACAGTCTCGATTTCTTTGCAGGGTACCACACCGAATAGAGACGAGCTCATAGCATTCAAAAGTCGGATCGAGAATTTGTCTCCGCTTATCAAGGTCAATTTGCCAATATCAGAATTAACTAAGGTTTCCAATTTCGTATTTTCATTACAAATTCAAAATTTTCCAATATGATCAAAAGAGGCCATCACATAATGCTTTGTATTTTCGCAATTATAACGACTTTGGTGGTTTTCTTTTCATATTTGTACATGAATAAGATCATTAACAATTCTATGTTGCGAACAGTTGAACAAAGAAGCATTGTTGATTCGGAGAAATCAGGCAAGAGTAAGGAACAAGTTTTGATAAAAACCTACAATGACACCGAACAAGACAGGGCATCAATCACTAAAATGTTTATACCGTCAGAGAAAGCAGTTATTTTCATTGAGGCTCTGGAATCTTTGAGCACAAAAGTTGCTGCCAAAGTCACTATATCCGGAACGGAAACAGAAAACATGGATAATAGTAGTCTTGTGCAGATGGGTGGAATACATGCACACATAGATGCTCAGGGCGCGTGGTCTGAAGTTATGAAGACTCTTAGATTGGTAGAAACTATGCCTTTCCTCGTAACGATAGATCGTCTACAACTCGTGGCTTCCAATCTGCCAAGTGTTAACAAAAAAGCTCCCAAAACAGAATGGAAATTATCTTTTGACGTTCGTTCGCCTATGATAAACATAAAATAAATTCATGGATAAAAAAATTAAAAATTATTTTTCACATATCGGACGAGAGCCTTATACGGATTGGCCTGTGATCGTCATTATATTTCTCATAATCACGATTGTATTCCTTGCGCGTGGATATTTGTTGCACAAAGATTTGGACAATAAGCTCTCGGTAAGTATTTCTGGCATGAATGTCGTCTCTACCTCAACACCAATAGATGTCAGCTCTATTAGTAAGATTATCAACTTCGCGAAATCAAAAGCCGATGATAGAACTGAGATTTTGCGCAAATTCACGCCCCCCACCGATCCGTCGTTGTAAAGTTATTGTTTTTTTGCTATTTTGTTTCTACCCGCCCGTAGCTCAATGGATAGAGCAGTGCTCTTCTAAGGCATTGATGTAGGTTCGATTCCTACCGGGCGGACAATTGGTTTTTGGTGATTAGTTTATGGTATGAAATTATGATATGAATTTTCAAGAAATTACAGATTATATATTTCTAGATGATGGAGAACAGAAAGGGGATATTGCCTTTGTTTTTGGTACTTGGAATTCTTATAAAGAATCTGTGCAGAAAGCTGCTGATATTTACAAAAAAGGATTGGTTCCCAAGATTATTTTGAGTGGAGGTTTCAATGAGGAATATGGAGTCGTAGAAGCAGATGGAATGTTGGAAGAACTCGTCAATCTCGGTATTCCAAGAGAATGTGTCTTGATTGAAAATCGTTCGACAAATACCTTGGAAAACGTTCTTTTCTCGATAGAGATCATTGAAGAAAAAATGGGTCTAAAAAATATAAAAAGCATCGTTGCTATTGTAAAGAATTATCATGCCAGAAGAGCTTTAATGACACTGAGAAAGCATTTGCCTAAGAATGTAAAATTATTCTCTGCACCATATTTATCGGCATATTATTCTTTTACAAAAAATAATTGGTTTGAAACAGATGCGGGAAAAGAGAAGGTCTTGGAAGAAGTTAGAAAAATAGATATCTATTTGAAAAAAGGAGATATTGTGGAGTTATAAAACTTTATTATTAAAAATGACTTTGTGGTGCTTGCACCGAGCGAGTCACCAACCTGAACTTAGTCACTAACCATGAACGAGTCGAGGTGCGCGATGAGGGACTTGAACCCCCGACCTTCTCAGTGTAAATGAGTTGCTCTACCAACTGAGCTAATCGCGCATTTGTTTTTAAATCAAATTTTTAAAACTGAAACTAACATTGATACCATTACAAGATTAGCGTATATTGTTCATATGAGCAATACCACAAACAAAATATTCAAAGAAATCACCATACTTTATGAAGATGCCAATTGCGTTGTGGTCAACAAGCCTGCGGGTCTTATGGTTCATTCCGATGGTCGAGATGAAGGCCCATTCCTGACTGATTGGATATTGAAAACATATCCCAAGTCCAAGAATGTAGGCGAGCCTAGTAGAGCTTTGGATGGTACTGACATTGATCGCTCAGGTATTGTGCATAGATTGGATAGGGAAACTTCCGGCGCTATTATCATAGCGAAAAATCAAAAAGGTTATGAAAGTCTCAAGTCTCAATTTCAAGAAAAAGAAGTTCTAAAAAAATATTTGGCTTTTGTTTGGGGTGAAGAGCGAGAAAATTTCGGCACCATAGATAGGCCTATCGGTAGAAGTGCAAATGATTTTCGTAAATGGTCAGCACAAAGAGGGGCAAGAGGTGAGATGAGACCGGCCGAAACATATTGGGTGCGTGTCTGGACGGGAATGTTACCGGAAAGTAATGAAAAGATTTCTCTCATTATGTGTGAACCCAAAACAGGTAGGACTCATCAAATTCGCGTTCACATGAATGCTGTCAATCATCCTGTTATTGGTGATTCTCTATATGCTCCGAAAAGACCATGTGTTTTGGGTTTTGAGAGGACCGCACTTCATTCTCGTTATATAGAATTCAAGAATTTGAAAGGTGAGAGGATCAAGGTCTCGGCTCCTTTACCAAAAGATTTCGTTAAGGCCTGCAAGTTATTGGATATAAAAGTTAATACATTGTAATTCTTTACACAAATCCCTCCTTTTCTTATTTTGTCGACCACGATCAGCCCCATCGACAATAGGGGAAGAGTCGATGGGGCTGTC
>CAYOTK010000005.1:0-79085 GCA_964406895.1 uncultured Candidatus Saccharibacteria bacterium
CTTAACCAAGCCGTGGTAATGCTAAATCATACCCCGATATTTGGGTATTATGCCGCATCACACGAACACGAAGGGAGACTGTCACATGCTGGAACAACTCAAAGAGATGCTCAAGGAGATCGTTGCCGATGACGAACTGTTCGACTTGATGGCCCAAGGGCTCAAGAAGGCGCACGGTGCGCTAGTCAAGGCAGGATTCACTGAAGAACAAGCGACCCAAATCGTCGCGCACCAGGGCCTGAGCATTAAGAGTAACGGCTAGACCGAAACTCGACACGCACTGCTCAAACCCCATCTTCGCGAAAACGGAGGTGGGGTTCGACTTTATGAATATGGCAATGTTACAGAGTTTAAAACATAAATAAGTGGCTCCGTTACGGAGTTGTTATTTCATTGGAACAGTTTTGCAACCACAAAATGACACTTAGGCTGCGCTAACCTTTAATAGTTTGTGTGACCTCACCCTCGGAAACCACGACCTCATTCTCGTCTTTTAATTTGAGATTTTTGATTCTGAGTTTGCCGTTTTTGACTTCTTCGTCGCCGATGCAGATGATATAGGGAATACCGCGCTTGTTTGCATTTGATATTTGGTCACCCAATTTCTTGCCTGAAATATCAACAGAAACTTTGACACCATCTCCGCGTAGTTTCTGAGCAAGATCGAAGGCATAAGGCGTATTTTGATCGCCCACAATACAAAGCGCAAGGTCGGAAGGAAATTGATTCTGTGGCAGAGTACCGTATGTCTCCATAAGGTCACGAGCAATAACATCACCTGCACCAAAACCGAAAGCGGGGACTTTTTCGTTGCCAAAAAGAGAAAGTAAATCATCATAACGACCACCACCAAATACAGAACGACGATTGGCTGGATTGAGGTCGAATATCTCGAAGACCGTTCCTGTATAATAATCAAAACCTCTCATCAAGGCTTGATCAAATCTGACATTGGTAATGCCGAGTCTTTCTAGGCCTTGAATAACTTCGCTGATTTCGCGCAAACCTTGATGTTCATCTTTTGTTTGTGGGAGTTGTGAAGAGAATTCTTGGAAATTTTTGGAGTTCAAAAGTGTCAGGAATTTTTGAGATTTTTCTGCCTCTTGTCCGAATAATTCCCTTACGCCCATTTCGAAGGCGTCTGGTTTGAGCTTTTCTTTCTTGTCTATGAGTTTGGAAATTTTCTGAGCTATTTCTTCATTCAGGCCGAAAACATCTCGAGTCACATAATTCATGACTTTACGATTGTTGAGACGTATCTCGAAATCTGTGTCTTTGAGACCATAAGCGCGAGTAATATCGTAAGCCATATTTATGACTTCAATTTCCGCAGAAGTATTATTGACTCCAAATATGTCCACATTGAGTTGCCAATGTTCACGTACTCGGCCACGTTGAGGTTGTTCGTACCTGAATAAGTTGGGTATTGAATACCAACGAACAGGGTATACAAGCTCGCGTTTCCTAGAAGCAATCATGCGCGCGACTGTTGGTGTCATTTCTGGCCTCAATGTAACCTCACGTTCGCCTCGGTCTATGAAAGTGTAGGTTTGTTCATTGACTATTTCTTCGCCACTCTTTGCTCGATATAGCTCGGCTGGTTCTAGGACGGAAGCGTTGTATTCTTCGTATGAATATTTCTCGGCGATTCCTCTCCAAATATCAAAAATCTTCTTCTCTATGTTCATATCTTCAGGGAAGAAATCTCTAACGCCTTTGTATGGATTTGTTGATATTTCATTATTTTTCGACATGTAGAAATTGTAGCATAAGGTTCGATGAGGGGGAATGTTGCTTGATTTGTGTTATTTGTGCAATACGTAGACTTGACGTTTCGGAATTGGGGAGTATTATGATCCTGAATTCCTCCTTCGGCTAAGGGGGTAGAGAAAGGTTACGTATGAACCGGACGTTCAATACGTTGGTGCGTTGCATGGCAATCTCCGCTATTCGGAATTCGAGCTGAACCCGTTGATTAGGGGTAGTTCGAGCGGAGATTGAGCAACGCGGGGCGGTCACCCAGTGGCCGCCCTTTTTTGTCTATTTTTGGGCATAATGCCACAATCTTTATCATTTCTTTATCATTTTTTTGATACGATTTTTAGTTTAAATAATAGTTAATTTTAAATTTTTTTTATTTTAGATTTGTTATTATCACTGCCAAGGGTGATGTCCCAGGTAATATTCGAAACATCAGAATCCAACAAAAGTCCCATTTTGGGACTTTTGTGTTTATAATTCAATTTGCATTATGTATCATTACAATTATGCCAATAATTACTGACAAACAAATAGGCGAAACACCCCTCGAATGTCTCGAACGTACTCGCAAAGAGCAAAACATCGGTATTGACGTACCGATGACTTATGCTGGCCGTCTCGACCCTTTGGCAGAAGGCAAGATGATTATTTTGGTTGGCGATGAATGCAAAGACAAGGAAAAATATTTGGGACTCGATAAGACATATGAAATACAAGTATTATTTGGCGTGACCACAGACACTGGCGATGCTCTCGGTCTCATTATCAATATTAATACAGGAAGGGTGGTAGATATTTCCGAGAATTTAAAGCTGTCTAACTATGTTGGCAAGTTTGTACAAGAATATCCTGCATATTCCTCCAAGACTCATAATGGAAAACAATTGCATGAATTGGCGCGTGCAGACGAATTGCCAGACGTAATGCCAACAAAAGAGGTTGTAATATTTGATATCAAAAATCTTGGGACATCAACATTAACTGGGCATGACATTTATTTAAACGTAGTTGGTGATATCAATAAGGTTCACGGTGATTTCAGACAGCAATTCATTCTAGGAAAATGGAAAGAATTTAATGATAAATATTCAGAAAATACATTTGAAATAGTTGCATTAAAAGTTGAATGCTCAAGTGGTACTTATATGAGAGTTTTGGCTGAAAGAATGGGGAAGGATTTGGGTGTTGGAGGTATGGCTTTAAGAATAATTAGAACTGATCTGGGAGATTACTAAGTCTTTATTGAATCTATTTATAGTATTATCAGCCAAAAATTATCTATTTTTGTGCACAAATAATCTTGTAATATTTATTTAATGTGGTAAAGTGTTTTTGAACCTGAATTTATCCACGGCTCATGGTGTGGGTAGATAAAACGGTGAGAAACCTGTCAACTCAAATGGCCAAAAACCTATGAGACGAAACTTCAACATCACCACCATCGCCATCTGATCATCGTGCGCCAACCGTCGGAGTGGGGAACCCAGGACTATCTGCACTTGTGCAGGAAAAGTACCTGGTCCCACTCCGGCATTTTTCTTATTTCAAATCCTTTCTTTGTGATCTTGCTCTGTCTAATTCTGTTAGAAACTTCTTGCGCAGCCTAATATTCTTCGGAGTGATTTCTAGATATTCATCATCTCGCATAAGTTCTAGCCCTCTCTCTATATCGAGTTCATAGGGAGGGGTAAGCATGATATGTTCATCAGAACCAGAAGCGCGCATATTTGTAAGTTGTTTACCTTTGCAAGGATTCACAGTCATGTCTTCACCTTTTGATGTATCGCCAATGACCATGCCTTCATATACCTCGATAGCAGGACCGATGAATAAACGTCCGCGGTCTTGTAGATTCCAAAGCGAGAAACCGAGAGATTTGCCTGTCATCATAGAAGTCATGGAACCAGTTTCGCGTTTTTCTATATCACCAACATGCTCTTTGAATCCAATAAAACGACTGGACATGATACCTTCACCCTTTGTATCGATAGTGAATACGTTTCTATAGCCGAGAAGACCACGTGTAGGTATTTCGAAAGTCATGCGAACTTGAGTACCATGATTCTTCATATCAATCATTATGCCTTTTCTTTTTCCAAGGGTTTCGATGATAGTTCCAGAATATTCAGAAGGACAGTCGATAATAAGCTCCTCGAATGGTTCTGTGGTAACGCCATTTTCTTCTTTGATAATAACTTTTGGTTGCGAGACTTGGAGTTCATAACCTTCTCTACGCATATTTTCGAGCAAAATAGCAATGTGAAGTTCTCCACGACCAAAAACCGTGAAGTATTCATTGGAAGAAAAATCAACTTTTAAACCGACGTTTGTTTGTAATTCTCTTTCAAGTCTCTCTCTGATCTGACGACCTGTGACGAAAGAACCTTCGCGTCCTGCGAATGGGGAATTGTTGACTAGAAATTGCAATGAAATAGTTGGTTCGTCGACTGTGATAGCAGGAAGCGGAGAAGTATCTTCTTTGTCTGTTATAGTTTCACCAATATAAATTTCAGGAATACCTGCAAGAGTAATAATGTCGCCCGATTCTGCTTCTGGTATTTCAACTCTCTTCTTGCCATCGAAAGTAAATATTTTTGTTATTTTCCCCGTGAATGATTTGCCGTTTACGTTTTTGATCCAAACATTCTGGCCGTCTTTGATCTTTCCTTCATATACTCTAGCGATTGCGAGTCGTCCTAGGAAATTGTCATATCCCAAATTGAAAACCTGAGCCTTGAGCGATGTATTCTCGCCTTTATAATTCGCAGGTGGAACATGCTCAATAATAGTATCAAGAAGAGGAGTTAAATCCTTAGAATCTTCATTTAGTGATTTTTTTGCTATACCTTGTCTGCCTATTGCATATATTGTTGGGAAATCGATTTGTTGATCAGTCGCTCCCAATTCCATGAATAGTTCTAGAACTTCATCATGAACGCGTGCAGGATTTGCGGCTGGTTTGTCTATTTTGTTTATGATGACTATTGGTTTCAATCCTAGTTCTAGAGATTTCTTCAATACGAATCGCGTTTGTGGCATTGGTCCTTCTTGTGCATCAACTACGAGAAGTACTGTATCAATAGAACGTAGCACGCGCTCGACTTCTGAACCGAAGTCTGCGTGGCCTGGGGTGTCAACAATGTTTATCTTTGTGCCCTTGTAGGTGATAGAGGTGTTTTTGGCATATATCGTAATACCGCGCTCTTGTTCTAGAGCGTTGGAATCCATGGAACCTTCATTTCCATGCCCGCATTGGGTCATTATGGCGTCTGTGAGGGTTGTTTTGCCGTGGTCGACGTGGGCTATGATAGCTATATTGCGTATTTCCATATAATTGATTTGAGCTCAAAGTTTACATTATTTTGCAGGCGATGTCAAAATATTTTAAGGTAAGTTCAAATTTGTTAGAGTGTTGCATTTACTTGTTGAACTTGCTGAATCGGTATGAGCAAATAGAGGTCAAACATCTAAAGATGTTCAACCTGAAAAAAATCCACCCCTCGCGAACACGAGGTCCGCGAGGGGGGTGCGCTGGTCAGAGTGGCTGTAGGGCTCCGTTCAGACCAACTGCCCTTACCCGATTGAAGGTGTCTAGAACCTGACTCAGGTCGCCTTTTCTTGCCTTGTGGATCAGTTCACTTTTCGTCCTCCCGTCGATTGGCAGTCTGGCCAACATGAACGTGACTGCGTCCTTCATGCAGACCGGGGTCTGGATCGAATACACGCCCCCTTCTTGACGGTTTGAGCCGTTGAGGAGGAATGTGCACAAACGGCCATTAAGACCGAGAAGCACCTCGAGTTCTTCTTCTTGTCTCGGGAATCCGGCCAAGAACAGGTTCTGTGCTTTGGTGGTCTGGCACCAATTCACGACCTGGTCTCGAGTTGTTTTGTGGCTGAACTCCTCATATGCCGTCAACCCGTCTCCGAACTGAAAATTGAAGAGTGCCGTCATTGCCCTCGCTAATGATCCGGGTGTTCGATGCCCACCCCCAATACATGTAATAAGTCTTGCCATACGAACTTCCTTGTTTTCCTACCTCCCAGCACCATGCTGGGTTTGTTCGAACAAAAGATTACCATACTATTTGTTTTATGTGAATAGGTTGTGGATAATTACAAATTCTACACATTTTTAATTTCTTGAATAAATCTTTAGGAAAATTTTATGAAATCTTTAATATGATTTTGTTAACATTTTTCCATGAGTGAAAAAACACAAAATTTAACAGGTATGGAAGCAATAAATAATATTTTAGATCAGGCAGTATCATTCGGGGCATCAGATGTACATTGCGATCCTCGAGATAGAGATATTGTTATTAGATTTCGTGTGGATGGCATCATTATTGCAGGTGAAAGATACGACAAATTCATTCATGAAGAGATGATCGCTAGATTGAAGATATTATCAGGAGCACGTACAGATATTCATGCGGTGCCGCAGGACGGTCGTTGGCAGGCGAACATTCTTGGTCAGACTTATAACATTCGCATTTCATTCATGCCCACATATTATGGTGAAAATGCAGTGCTTCGAATACTTCCTGTCAAACAAGCTAGTCAGATGTCGTTCGCTAAGCTGGGTTTTACACCTGAACATGTCGAGAAGATAGATCGTGCCCTCAACAAAACAAGCGGACTTATTCTTGTTACGGGTCCGACTGGTTCAGGCAAAACAACAACCCTTTATACATGTCTCAATCTCAAAGCCAAAGAACCAATATCAATAATTACTCTAGAAGACCCGATCGAATATGAAATAGAGGGTTTGAGACAAGTTCACATCAAACACAATCACGGCGTAACATTTGCAAGTGGTCTCAGAGCTTCACTGAGACAGGATCCAGATGTGATCATGGTGGGAGAGATTAGAGACAGCGAGACAGCTCGAATCGCTATTCATACTGCGCTTACAGGACATTTGGTATTTTCTACATTACATACAAACACTGCCATAGAGGCCATACCAAGACTTATTGATATGGGTATAGATCATTATCTTTTGGCTTCAACTCTGAAACTAATCATAAGCCAAAGATTGGTAAGAACTATTTGCCGAGAATGTTTTGCACAAGGCTGTGATGCTTGCAGAGGATCCGGATATTCTGGGCGTATTGTCATATCAGAAATGTGTGAAGTAGATCATGGGTTGCGTGATTTGATCAGCAGGAAAGAGCCCTTATCAGTTTGTAAAGATTATATTTCCAAAAATGGCTTCCGCTCACTTCATGATGATGGATTAGAAAAGGTCGAGTGGGGTATAACTTCCAAGGAAGAATTATTCAGGGTATTCAGCGAATAATGAAAAAGACAAGATTCAAAAAACAAGAATTAATGCTATTTTTTGAGCGTTTAGAATTATATATTTCTTCAGGGCTAAGCCTGAATCAGGCATTATCAGTTTCAACAAACGGAGTACATAAGAAATATAAAGGCGTATTGCTAGGTATTTTCAGAGAAGTAGATAAGGGCAAGAAGTTTGCCGGTGCACTCGGTACTCATATTAAAATTTCAAAAACAGTATTAGGACTTATAGATAATGGTGAATCGTCAGGCAACTTGGCGCAGTCGATATTGTCTGCACTTGCTTTGCTTGAGAGACAAGAAGAGCTCAAAAAGAAATGCCTATCAGCTATGACATATCCTGTAGTGATAGGAGTATTTGCAATTGCTTTGACTTTAGGTCTCGTCAAAGGAGTTATGCCTCAGATAATACCAATGTTAAAGAGTTTACATGTATCTCTACCCATACTTACTCGCATTGTTATATTTTTTTCGGAAAATATCATTTCGTATGGTTTGTATTATTTTTTGTCTTTGATTTTTGTCTTGATATTGTTTATTTATTTTTATAAAAGGAAAAAAGTATTCCGGTATTATTTCCAATCATTCCTGATCAAAATCCCCCTTATAGGCAATTTGATATCAATGTATTTTCTTTCTGTATTCTTGAGATCTATAGGTTCGCTGACAGAAAGTGGCATATCGGTATCAGTGGCGTATGAAGACTCCAAGGAAACGTTATCATTCTTGCCTTTGTATGAAAGACTTCATGCCAATACGAAACAAATTCATCGCGGTATCGGAATGAGTAAAATATTTAGTTCAATACCAAGCGTTTTGATGCCAGCATATATACCGCCTCTTATAGAGGCAGGAGAAGCGTCTGGTAATCTGGGCAAATCACTTCTGAGATCGGCGCATATTATAGATAGGAGTTTAGAACATTCCTTGAAAAAGCTAACTTCACTTATTGAGCCAATTATGATGGCGGGTATTGGATGTGTGGTTGGTTCGATCGCACTTTCAATAATGATGCCTATATATGACATATCGAAAGTATTACAAAAATAAAAAGGGCATGATTATTGTTGATGTAATGTTGGCTCTTACTCTGTCTACATTGTTGATTTTTTCTATTATTCAAATAATAGATTCTTCCTCACAAGTTTTCGAGCAAGCAAAGATGAAAAATTATCTCATGAATATTGCCATGTTGAATATGTATGAATTCGATGATTTGCGAGAATATGAGACCAAGAAAATTGTAATATCAGATGTGGTCATTGAAGCTAGTTCTTTGCCTTGGGGCAACACTATGCAGGAAATATTGTTCGATATTTATATTGATAAAACAAATATTCATGAATATATAACAGTCGTAAGAAAATCAAATTCACCGGATAATGTCATAGATAAGATCAGTAATAATTATTGTGCCGTCAATCCAGGTCTCAGTAATATTGTTGGCGATTATCAATATATTCAGAATTTTATATCTTATAAAAATGGTTTAACTCTTCCTTCGACCCAAATATCCTCGAGTACCACTATTGTCCTTCCACTAAATCCACTTTTGCCTCCGACTGATTTCGATATACACGATAACATCGCTTTTATATCAATTGATTCCAATGTTGCCTCAGATCCAGATTTAATTGTTTCTGACATTACCAATGTTAATAGCCCGATAATAAAAAGTGTTGCAAATACTGGCCCGGGAATATCTGGTTTTGTTACCAATAGAGAATATTTATATGCAGCCGCTGCTAGTACTGCGGCCCAATTGCATATATTGAGGATTGGTCCAGAATATTCTTTGTCTCTCATTACGAAATATCAATTGCCGTTACCGTATGCAACCGCAACACCACCACTAGGCACTTCTATTCTTTTTGCCAATGAAAAAGTATATGTAGGGACAACAAAATGGGATGGAGGAGAATTCAATATTATTGATGTTAAAGATCCGACCCGTCCATTCTTGTTAGGCTCATATGATATAGGAAGCAAAGTCGAGAATATAATGATTGCAAACAATGTGGCTTATATTTCTAATGCAGGCCAAGAATCACTGCTCGAATTGGATATTTCAGATCCTTCTAATATTAAGAAAATAGCATCTTTTTCACCACAAGGATATGAAAGACAAGAAGGTAAGACTTCGACTGTATTTGAGAAAAAATTATTTTTCGGAAGAACTTCAGGAGGTTTCGATATCAGTAATGAGCATGAATTATTCTTATGGAATAGTACATCTTCTATTCAAGATATCTTTTCCTCCAAATACAACTCTGTGAACTTTTCAGGCGGAATATATGGCTTTGTCCCTTCAAGATTTGATCTATTTTCGATCACGAGAAAGGGCGGAAATGAATTAACCATATTCGATAACAATACATCTTTATCGATGCAAAAGAGTGTGTCCCTGCCAATACTGCCACAGGCTATCACGTGTAATGATCGGTATATATATGTTTTATCACATAATACACCTGCAATATTAAGATTGAGTTTTGATAAATACAAAAATGAAAATAAGTAAAACATCATCTAAAATAGGAATGTCTCTTATAGAAGTAATTATTTATGTTTGTCTGTTGTCGATTTTATTATCAACTTTTATTCAGTTTGTTTATATCCATCAAGACAGAAACTACGAGCTTTTACATGAAATCAATGATGCTTATTCAGAATAAAAATTCAGGTTTTATGGCTACCGTATCAATTATTCTGATTTCACTCGGGGTAATCGCTTTTTCACTGTCAGTTTCGAGTGGGGCAATATTATACGCTGATTTCATGAATAAAAAAGAAATGCGTATACAAGCCGGTTTCAATCTTGAAGCTTGTAAAGAGATTGCCCTCCAACAATTCAAACGTAATTATATATTTCTCAAACATATTGATATTTCCGAATTGGGTTGTGTTGCGGACTTGTTTCCAAATGGTTTGTATAAAACAATAAAACTCAATGCGGCCTTCGGGGGCACGCGGGTGGCGACGAGCACAGTTTTTTAATTTAAGAAATCTTTAGGAAAAATTTAATAAATCTTTAACACTGTTTTGATAATCTTCATTATTATTAGTAACAATAAAAATATGAAGAATAAACAAAGAAAGATTCGTAGTAAGGGGTTTACGCTTATAGAAGTTCTTGTGGTTATTGGCATAATAGCGATCTTGGCAACTGTTGTGCTCGTTGCGGTAAATCCAAGTCGCCAATTCAAATTAGCCAGAGATTCTCAGAGAACAAGCAATGTAAATGCGATCCTGAATGCTGTGCACCAGAATATGGCTGAGCACAAAGGAACTTTAGTTTGTAACGGTAGTGTCAAAGATATTCCATCAAGCTTCACTCTCATCAGAGATTCGAAGGATAGTGCGAATTGGGCAGGAGATATAGCTTCTTGTATTATTCCTGATTATATTTCTTCATTACCATTTGACCCGAATAAAACCGGTGCAAATTATAAGGATAATGCTGAATATAATACTGGCTATGAAATAGCACGCGATATTAATGGCCGAATAACAGCAAGTTCTACCGGAGAGTTGACTCCAACTATTTCTGTTACGAGATAAAGAGAGAGTAATATGGTAAAATTGTATGCATGCTCTTCTCGCATAGAAATGCAATCATTATTACAAGTGTAGTCGTTTCTTTCTTAGCAACGATCGTTGTGGTGCATTTGAAGAGAGTCAATGAAATTCCTTCAAATAATTTCGTCACTTTCAGGTATGAGCCGTCTGTTTTGAATCCTGATCCTGAATTCTTCAATTCAAAATCTCAAGAAGAGAAACAATCTAGTGATCTCAAAATTGTAGAGAACAAAAAAAATAAATCACAGAATGTTGATTCTGATAACGTGACGGCAAGAGCCTATTTGGTGGGAGATATACAATCAGGAAAGATTTTGCTAGGTAAGAATGTTGATATGGTTTTGCCCGTTGCTTCTATGTCCAAGCTTGTAACAGCTTTTGTGGCTACCGATGAATTGAAT
This sequence comes from uncultured Candidatus Saccharibacteria bacterium, assembly GCA_964406895.1. Lineage (GTDB taxonomy): Bacteria > Patescibacteriota > Minisyncoccia > Phycocordibacterales > PALSA-1337 > C7867-002. The sequence continues at coordinate 11,046 of CAYOTK010000005.1, forward strand.
CTAGACAAAGTTATCGAAATTACTCCTGAGATGACCAAAGTGCCTCCCGATAGCAGTAATATAAAAGCAGGTGAGAAATATACCGTCAAAGAATTACTTTATCCTATGTTGCTTAACTCATCTAACATAGCAGCGGAGGCACTTGCTTCATCTTCTGACAGAGCTCATTTCATGGATCAAATGAAAAGTTATGCCTGGGAAATAGGTATGCCTTCTAGTTTCTTTAGTGATCCTTCAGGGGTTAGTGCAGAGAATACAGCTTCAGCAAAAGATCTGTTTGCATTATCTGTTTATCTTTACAAATTTAGACCTGATATATTGGCACTGACGCGCAATCCTTCTATGCTTTCTGCAGCAGTTGCTGACAGACAAACACATAATTTTTCTAGTACGCATCCTTTCGTTAGAGATGAGCGTTTCATTGGAGGCAAGACGGGTAGAACACCTCAGGCAGGGGATACTATGCTTACAATATTAAATATTGATAATAAACCAATATCATTCATCGTTCTTGGTTCAAAATATGATAATAGAGCCAATGACACACGTTTGCTTATCGAGAAAATCAGCAAGAAATAACTATTCAAGATCTACCAACCATTTCTTGATAAGTTCTGAGGTTTCTTCAGGACCTTTGACTGATACACAGTCAACACCTGTGGCTTTGGCGGGGTAATCGTTTCCTCCATAGAATAAAGCGTCCCCGACGAAAACCATATCATCTGCATTAATTTTCAGATAGTCTTCTAATCTCCTTATGCCATATCCTTTATTGACTCCTTTTCTTGTTATATCGACAGAAGTACTTCCACCGACTCTCACATCAAATTCAGGTATTTTTTGTTTTATTAGTTCTGCTATTTGTTCTCTTTTTTTCCTATCAGGATCCCAAGAAAGTTTTATTTGTACGGGGGCATTTTGTCCCAAAGCCGAAAAAGTTATTTGAGAGCCTCTGTCTTCGATTATTGGTCCGTATACTTTTTCTGGGTTTTGATAATTGGTTTGTTTCAAAACTTGATTGAGTGATGAAATTATTTTTTCTTTTTCTTCCTTGCTCAAAACTTCTGAATATTCTTCATGCCAGTCTCCTTTCCATGTATATAGTTTTGTGCCAGAAGTGGGGAGGAGCAATAGATTGCTTCCGAATTCATTTATGTTAGAAAGTTTGGCTAAGAATTGACTTTGGAATTGCGGGTATCCACCGCCAGAAATTACTGCCACTTTGATTTTTTTCATTAAGCCAGTAAGTAAAGAAGCCATTTCTTGTTCTAGCGGTGATTTGCTCACAGTGAGAGTGCCATCAAGATCGAACATTGCGATTTTTTTATCTTTGATATTCATACTATGATTCTAACATTTCAAGCAGTATTTCCATATCGACATACGCAACGCCGACATGTTTATCTGCAGCTCCATAATATATGTATAATTTTCCATTTCTGACTATATTCCCACAAGGAAATACAACATTTGAGACTATGCCTTGCATCTCATAGGATTCTTGTGGTTCTAATATCGGTACTGCTGTACGTGCTCTCACGATTGTCGGATCTTCCAAATCGAGCAAAACTGCACCTACTCGATATATAGCACTCCATGATACTCCGTGATAAAGCATGAGCCAACCCTTCGGGGTTTTGATTGGAGGACAAGATATGCCGACCTTGAGTCCGTCCCACATACCACGTCTCGGTTCTATAATCTCAATACACTGATCAATTTTTTCTTTGGAAAAATCTAGAGAATCAACGAAATCAGCACAGACGACTTCGTGAACTCTGTGGAATACCATGTATCGATTCTTTACAGGCTCGGGCAATATTGTGGCATCTTTGTTCGGAATGTTTGGAGGAGTTATGGCTTCGGGCTTACTCCACGCGCTCCATTTTTTGTTTATAAAATCACTCTTGGATATTGAACTTATGGCTACTCTAGGAGTAACTCCGTCATAACCTGTATAACTCATATATAGTTTATCGTTTATTTCTACAATTCTTGGATCTTCGCAACCGTATCCAGGACTATTATCAGTTTTTGATTCGAATTTTTCTCTAGGGAAATAAATCGGTTTGTCAGGTCTTTCGTCTATCTTCAATCCGTCAAAAGATGAAGCGTATCCTATTGTAGATTGATTTGATACTGTTGCTGCTCTATATAGTAGATGAACTTTACCATCAATATCTATAGCGGCGGGATTGAGCGTCCCTCCTTGTTCCCACAAAAGCCCAGGTCTTGGTGATATTATCGGGTTTCCTGGATATCTTTTGATAGCCTTTTTATATTCTCCGGTTATTGTTTTCATGAATTGTTTGAGCGGTATAGTTGCAAAAGCAGTGTGAGTATCAGCAGCACCGTAATAAATTTCCAATTTATCATTTCTTATGAGTGCCCCAGAAGGGAATATGGTATGGGACACTTGTCCTGTACGATCATAATATGTTTCAGGAATAAGAAACGGGCCATCTGTTTTGCCTATGACTTTCCTAGGATCATTTAGATCTAGCAATAGTGCTTCTATGCCAAAGACATGATCGTCTCTGCCGTATCTTTGTATGTGAGCATAAATAACAAGCCAGCCATGATCTGTCTTCAATGGTACAGAACCAAGCTCAACGTGATCTTCTGCATATCTTCTTATTTTAAGTTTATTATTATCGGATTTTTTCAACCATTCGTGCCAGAAAGATTCTGACCATAACTGTTCAATGTTGTCGCATTCTACGTAACATATATCAGAAGGTTTTCGGTCTGGATTTATGGTGACGAGTGCTGAAACCTTGCCATTTATTCTTTCTGGAAATATGGCCATAGCTTTTGCGTTGAATGGAGTGACCGGGTGTTTGGCTTCTATTGTTTTAAGATCATTACTTATTGCTACGGCAACTTTTATATTTTCTGCAGAGAATGGATACCCACTTAGTCCTGTATAAAAGATGTAGAATTTTCCCTCGAATTTTGTTACTCGAGGATCTTCACAACCGAACTTGTCGAAATCTGAATCATTGATGACCAGCTGTCTGTGTTTGTCATAATATATTCCATCCGAAGAATGAGCAACTGCTATTGTTGATGTCTGAATATGTGGCTCCTTCAGAATTTCATTGTCAGACATTGCTCGATAGATCAGATAGGTTTGATTGTCGTGAATGACAGGGGAAGCGTTGAAAGCAGCAGCAGCTTCCCAAGAATGATCCAGGTCTGGTGATAATATTGGATTATGTTTTGATCGCGTGACTGTGAACATTGTTTTATTCTACCTTGCCGTTCTTCATTAACCAGTCCAATAATGGTTGCAATTTTGTTTCTGCTACACAAACATGTTTATCTCCACCGCCGTAATATACGTATAATTTGTCATCTCTTACTATTGCACCTGATGCATATACAACACCAGGCTTGCCATCATTTTCATATGGCATTTCAGGAGAAAGTATTGGTTTCGGTGCTCGATACAGAATCTTTTTAGGATCATTAAGATCGAGAATCATTGCGCCTATTTTGTACTTGTTTGGATCATTTTTATCCATCGCATGATAAAGAAGTAACCAACCTGCGCTCGTTTTTATTGGTGGAGGGCCCGCACCTCTTACCCAATTATCCCAGAACTCTTGTCTACCTCCTTTGGGCGGTTTACTCTTGATTTTTTCTTTATTGTAGAAATTGTCCAAGCTATCTAAATAATCGATTAAAATATTTGGTGATATTCCATGAAGTATTGCAAACTTACCATTTATTTTTTCAGGGAATAAAACCCAATTTTTATGAGTCTCACCCTCAGGTGATATAACAACAGGCTTTTTCCAATTCCACTTTTTCTTCTTGAAATCTTCTTCGCTTATAGAAGTTACTGCCATTTTTATAGAACCCCAACCCTCGAAAGCGACATATGTCATGTAAATACGATCTTCTATCTGAACAGCTCTTGGATCTTCGCATCCGCCCCAACCACCACCAGAAGTGTAATATGAAGGATTGTATATTCTTGGTTCTTTAGGATCATTTTGCGGAGGACGAGGTGGTTGAAAAACTGGATATAGAGAGCGTTTGAAATTGATGCCGTCTTTACTTTCTGCGTGTCCGACGCTCGAAAGACCACCGCCACCAATCGCTCTATATAGCAAATGAACATTACCTTCTTTATCTTGGAGTGCACCAGGATTGAATGTGCCAACATTTTCCCAATCATGATGGGCACGTGGTGACATAACAGGATTGTTCGGATGTCTGTTCAGGCCAAAATTAATTTTTGATTTACTATTATCAAGAGTCTTTTTGATGAGAAGAACGGCAATCACAATTATGAGTGCGAGAGATATAAGTATTAGTGCTGATATAATATTGTCTTGCATTTTATTTATTGCGATTGTATTTGTCTTCGTATCTTACTATGTCATTTTCATCGAATTGCCCGAATGAAATTTCGAGAAGTATTAGATCAGAATTTGTTGCAGATATTCTGTGTTTGGTTTCTTTTGGAACGAAGTATTCTTTACCTGCGGTGGCAGAATCTTTGTTTTCTCCGATTTCGATCAAACCTTCTCCTGAAATTATATGCCAGAATTCTTCTCGGTTTTGATGTGATTGTAAACTCAAAGACTCTCCCGTTTTGACGGTTATTATTTTGACTGTTGATGGGGTGTTGTGTGTGAACTCCAAAAACTCTCCCCATGGACGGTGCTCTAAATATGGTTTGATGGGCAACATTTTGTAATTACCTATATTTTACCTTTTATTTTGCTTTTGTTTTTGGCAAATCTGTGTATAACTTATGATATAATTGTAGTTACAAAAATGAGCAAAATCAAAGTTTTTTTGATGCATTTCGAAAATAAATACAGTGCTTTGTATAAGGTTTTTCGCTATGTAGTTGCTGGTGGTACAGCAGCTATTGTTAATATTGGTTATTTATTCCTTTTTACTGACGTTTTTGGTGTTTGGTACATTATTTCCTCGGTGTTTGCCTATGTTATAGCTTTTTTGGTTAGTTTTACATTGCAAAAATACTGGACATTCAGGGATTATTCGACAGATCGCATGGCTAAACAGGGTACTATTTATTTTATTATTGGTTTTATCAATCTCGCCCTGAATACATTACTCATATATTTGTTTACAGATATTATTGGTCTGTATTATATTGTTTCTCAGATAATATCTGGATTACTCATTGCTTGTATTAGTTTCTTTGTTTATAAGAATATAATTTTTTCTAAAACTCCAAAATGAAATTATTGATCTTAACTCAAAAGGTAAATAGAGATGATCCTATCCTTGGGTTTTTCTGTAGATGGATAACTGAATTTTCGAAACATTTTGAGAGTATAAAAGTTATTGCGCTAGAGGTTGAGAGTAATACTCCGAGCACCTTGCCAAATAACGTCAATGTATTTTCGCTAGGTAAAGACAAGAAGATTCACACCGGCCTCGGAAAAATCAATTATATTCTGAGATTTTACAAATATATTTGGAGTTTGAGAGATGAGTATGATGCGGTTTTTGTGCATATGAATCAGGAATATATTTTGCTCGGCTATATTCTCTGGAAGATTTTAAAAAAGAAAATCTATATGTGGAGAAACCACTATTCCGGAAATTATCTAACAAGATTATCCGTTATGTTTTGTAACAAAGTTTTTTGTACCTCGAAATATTCATATACTGCTCAATTCAAAAAAACTGTACTTATGCCAGTTGGTATCGATACTGATTTTTTTGTGGCAAATCCGAATATCCGAAGGAAAGAGAAATCTATACTGTCATTAGGGAGAATTTCAAGTTCAAAAAATATTGATTTATTTGTTGATGCGTTGTTGGAACTATACAAAGAAGGAATCGATTTTTATTCATGCATATATGGTGATGCTTTACCGAAGGAATATAAATACAAGATAAGTTTAATTGAGAAAGTTTCCACTTCAGGTTGTAAGAATATTGAATTCCACGACGGTATTCCGAATTACAAAACACCCGAAATTTATTCAGCTTTCGATATTTTTATTAATTTGAGTCCGAGTGGAATGTATGATAAAACCATGTTTGAGGCTGCTGCTTGTGGTTGTCAGATCGTTGCTCTCAATCAAGACCTTATATTAGAGTTCGGTCCGGAGTATGTCGTGGAAAAACCAGAATTTCAAACAGTGGTAAACAAGTTAAAAATATTTTTGTCGGAAGGACGACCCCAAAAAAATCTGAGAGAAATTACGATTCAGAATCAAAGTTTAAGTCTCTTGGCAAAAAGATTGAAAGAAGAAATGAAATAACATGAAAGTATTGTATTTGTTTAGTAATTACAGAAAAGATCATGTAGATAAGTTTCAAAAGGGACTAATAAGTGACAATGCTTTTTTTGGTTTATTCAGACTAAAAAATTTCAATATTGAAACATCTTATTTTGAAATAGAGGATTTTTTACCAAAACGTTTGTGCTCTTTTTTAAGAAAATATGTCAGTGTTTACGTTATCAACTTATTTGCCTTTGCAAAAATAATTCGTACGGATTTTGTTATTCATGTTAATTCTTTTGTTACGCAAATGGTTTTTGTATTCCTGCCTTTTGTTAGTCCTAAATGGGTAATATATGATTATAGTTTAACCGGACTTTTGAAAAACAGTCGAAGTTATAAGCAGAAAATTTTGAAATGGATAGTTTCGAAAAGTTCTGGAATAATAACTCTCTGTGAAGAAGAAAAAAGAAGACTTGAAAATATTTTTCCTCATTTGATAGGGAAGATTAAGTTTATTCGTTACGGTGTAGATACCAAATTTTTTGAACCCCTAAAAGTGGAAGAAGAAGATTATGTCCTTTCGATAGGGCATGATATGGGGCGAGATTATCAGACGTTATTTGAAGCAATGAAGGGTCTGAATACAAAATTGATAATAACAGATCAAAAAAGAGCAAAGAAAATGTCTGTAATTCCTGCTTTTGTTCAGGTGAAGAATTTTTCTGAACAAGAACTTAGAACGGCTTATGCAAGGGCCAAAGTTATAGTTATTCCACTCAACACATCTGGAGGTTTCAATGATGCTATGGGTTGTTCTACGCTCGTGGAGGCTTTCTCTATGGGCAAGCCTGTTATAATTACGAGAACTTTTACGACTGAATCTTATGTTGAAAATGGTGTAAATGCTTTGCTTGTAGGACAAGGAAATGTTTCTGAATTAAGAAGCAAGCTTGTATATTTATTGAATAATGACGAGATCAGGCGTAAATTAGGTACAGAGGCAAGGAGGTATGCGATAGAAAAATGTGAATCAAATCTGATAGCAAGAGATATGGCGCAGTTCTTCAAAAAAATGATATAGTTGAAACTATCATGATTCAGTCATTGTTAAGAATTGAAGAAACAAAAGCCTTGTCTCGACTTGAATTAAACGGGAAGATATTGGATTTGGGTGGTGAGAAAAATGCCTATTATCATAGAATAATACAGGGTAAACATAATTTTTTTGTAGTAAATTTGGACATGAAGACTAAACCAGATCTTTTCTATGACCTAGAGAAAAATTTGCCTTTTAAGGAGGGTGAATATGAACATGTTATTATCATGAATGTCTTGGAGCATGTTTATAATTTCAAGAAATTAATCGATGAATCATATAGAATTGTAGAAATAGGGGGGACAATTGTTGTTGTGGTCCCTTTCTTATTTCCATTTCACGCTTCACCTCGAGATTTTTTTCGCTATACTGAAACTTCTTTAAAACAAATATTAATAGATTCTGGATTCAAGGATATAAATGTGAAGGCTCTTGGGTCGGGTATTTTCTCTATTTCTTTATTGTGTTTTGATAGATTGATGCCTTATCCGTTGCGTTTTATTAATTATTATGTGACTAGACACATCGTTTATTTTTTTGATTTTATTTTCGATAAAGCCGCTTATTTCATGCGGAAGAAATACAAAAAAACTGACTACGCTCTGGGTTATTTTGTTACTGCAAAAAAAGTTTTATGAATATCAAAAATATAGTAAAAAAAATTACACCCGCACCTATATGGAATTTTTTGCGTCACTACAAAGCTATAATTTTTGATCGACTATCAAATTTTGGTCATAGTGTTTGCAGTATCAAATATTGTGGATTTGATTTGTTTTATTTGCCAGGAGATCTCTTGGTAAAAAAAATCAGAAACAATAAAATTTTCGAACAAAAAATGTGCGACAAAATTGAAAAGGAACTTCACAGTTCAAATTCGAATACATTTATGGATATCGGATCAAATATTGGCCTCATAAGTCTCTATGTTAGTTCCAAAATAAAAAATATTAGTATATATGCTTTTGAGCCAGGACCAAATCAAAGTAAAATGTTTGAGAAAACTATTTTAAAAAATAATTTAAATTCAATTTCTCTCTATAAAATTGCACTAGGAAATGAAGACAAATCAGTAACATTTGTGAGTCATTATTCTCCTGATTCTTCGGGTGACGGTTTGGTGGATACAGGGAGGGCTGGTCAACCTATTCCTGTATCTGTTCCCATGATGAGATTGGATACTTGGTGGAAAAAAAATAATGAACCTCAGATTGACGTAATGAAAATTGATACCGAAGGTTCAGAGCTTCTTATCTTGCAAGGCGCTATGGTCATGATACAAAGTACAAAACCTATTATTTATATAGAAATTGAACCGAAAAATATCAAAGTTTATCCATATACCAGAGATGATTTGTTTCTTTGGTTTCAGTACAATAATTATTCTTTATACACTTTAGACAATGAATTATGTACCCACACAAACTTTGCATCCTTTATTGGGAAATATGATACATATATTGCACGTCCAAAACTATGAAATTAATACAAATAACAGCCAAGAAATTTCCTGCTAATACCGCGGATCATATTTTTTTAAAGAAATCTGTTTACGCTTTTTCTAAACTACTGAATAAAGATTATCAATTTATATGTTTGAATTGTTATGACAATTCATTTGAAAACATAAATTATATAAATATTGGGTCAACTTGGACTAGGGGAATTACATTTTATTTGTTCCTTTGGGTTCCGTATTTTATATTCAAAAACAAAATATATAATCAAGAGATTTGGTTTTATAGTAATGATTTATATATTTTATCTATTTTGATTTTTTGGAAGAAATTGTTTTCCATGAAATTTTGTATTGCTTCAGAGTGGCATATGCTTATCTCTAATTACTTAGATGGATATGTATCTAGGAATAGTGATAAGCTGATCACAACTACAAAACACTTGAAAAATATATTAATAAAAAGTTTTAATATAGAAAGTTCTAAAGTGCAAGAAATATATGGTGGTGTAGAAATCGATCCTTTTCAAAACCTCCGTAATACAAATATTTCAGGTATGCAAGATAAGACGTTGATCAAATTGGGTTACATCGGATATTACAAGACAATGGGTATGGAGAAAGGTCTGTCTACAATCATTGAGAGTCTTAAATATCTAGACAAAAAAATTCATGCATATCTCGTGGGGGGTCGTAAAGATGAGATAGAGGGATATAAAATTTTGGCAGGAAAGATTGGGGTTCTTGATCGTGTCGAATTTATTCCCACCGTAGAACAAAGCGAAATTCCAAAATATTTTGAAAATATGGATATCGTAATAATTCCATATCCAAACAAGAAACATTTTAGAGATTATGGATTACCAATGAAGATTTATGAATATATGGCCAGTAAAAAAATAATTGTTTATTCGAAATTGCCTGTCATTGATGAATTACTTCACGACTGCGCAGTATCTTTTGAACCCGATAATTCACAAGATTTGGCAAATAAGATTGCTCAAATAATAAATAATAGGGAAAATTTTGATGTGCTTGTTGATAGGGCTTACGCCAAGGTTTTGAATTATTCGTGGGATAAAAGATCCGAGAATATCGTTAGATTTTTAGGAAAGATTTGATGAATATTTTTGCAATATCTATATAAGATTTTTTGCTATACTCACTAAATATTTTTGATTTGCGGAATATTTGTGCCGAGATTTTAATTCTATTTGCATTTAAGCCGCATATGTTATACCAGCGCATATATAATATTTTTTTAAGACTTTTTGAAGAATATATTTTGCATGAATCATTTTTTTTCATTATGATTTCTAGCCAGTTCTTATGTTCAACGAGAAATTGCTCTATGGCGATTTCAGAAGGACAAATTATTGAATTGTGAACAAACATGTCGGATTCTTGTGGTTGTAGACCCAATTTTTCCAATTGTCGCTTTCTTATTTCGTTTACGGTGCTTTTTTTGTTTGCTTTGTTTTGAATCATTAGATTCGATTCATGTAATCTGTAATACAACAAAACACGTCTTATATTCGTTATTTTTCCCAACTCTGATATTCTCGTCCAGAGGTCGTAATCTTCTTCGATATATTGGCTTCTATAAAAAAGGTTGTTTTCGATCAAGAATGATTTTCTTATTATTACTGTTGGATGTGCTATGCTCGTATTGAATAACAATTGCGCCTTTATATCTTCGGGATTACTAAGCAATTTGCTTTTATATGATTTGCTGTGACCAATGGTTTTGTAAAATGTTCCTGATATTGATATGTCCTTGTTTTTTTCCATGAATTCATATTGTTTCTCGAATCTTTGTGGTAATGAAATATCATCAGAATCCATTCTTGCTATATAATCGCCCTGGGATAATAATATGCCTTGATTTAGAGATTCTGCTATGCCTTTTTTTGTTTCATTTAGGATATATTTGATTCTTGGATCATCGTATGAGTTGATAATATTTTTACATTCGTCTGAGTCACTTTTGTCTTCGATTATGATGAATTCAAAATTTTTGAAGGTCTGATCGAGTATGCTGTCGATAGCTTGTTTTAAGTATTTGCCATTTTTATACACAGGCATAATAACACTGATTTTCGGATCATTTATTATCTTTTTCCATGATTTGGGTATTAGATCTTTTTCGTCACGCTGATCGACGAACCAATTCATGGGGGAAATAACAATTTTGTTTGGGTTTGGATTGAGCCATGCCGCCCACCAACTATAAGTACTGTTTGCAATGATATTATGTTTACATTGCGACATTAGATAGTGCTCTTCAGTATCAGAAAATCCTTTACCAGAGACATACTCGAAATTGTCATGAATGTGGGGTTGAATATTTTCTTTTACCCAATTTACGTCATCAGTGAATATAAATATTTTTATTTGTTTACTTTCGAGTTTTCTTTTTATTGTGTTTATTGATTCTATATAATAACTAGGCGACAAATTATCATAAATTATTTTATGTTTTGTGGTTGTATAATCTGTTCTTCGTACATGAATTGAAACCGAAAGGGAAGACTTGATATCTTTATAAATGGGATATTTGTCCCAGTCTGTTTTTTTTGGAGACAATTCTCTGCGTATTTTATCTGATATTTGATCGAAATATTTCTCGCTTTGCCAGTACCCTTCCGAAATATTTTTTTCATTGGAAATATGGTCTTTGACTATTTTAGCTTCGATATTGTATTGATCCAATAAGAATTTTCGATCGCTATTTTCTTTATTGTAATAACTTATGTCAAGAAATAATGACTCCTTTCTTTCAAGACTAAAATATCGACCATATGCATATTGGAACATTTGATTTCCAAGACCGCCTTGAATTTTGATTTTACTCATTTATCTTTTTCTTATGAATTTTGCGGGAGTTCCGGCATATATACTATATTCAGGAACATCTGATGTTACGACACTATTTGCGCCGATTACTGAACCATTACCAATCTTTACTCCGTCTGTAATAGTACAATTTGCACCAATCCATACATCATTTCCTATATGTATTGGTCCTTTAGAAATATCTGTAGCAAATCTCATGGGTTTTTCTTTTTGATTTAGATTGTGGTTACCTGAAGCAATCATGCAGTGAGGGGCAATCATAACATTATCTCCAATATGTACTCCGCTGCCACCATATATGACCGTGAATGGGTTTATTTGAGTGTTTTTTCCAATAATAACTGGATTTCTATACGTTCTGATTATTACATATTCTTGGATTTCCGCTTTTTCTTTTATTGTTATTAGTTTCTTAACTTCCAAAATGGCTGTTTTATCAACAGTATAGGGCTTTTGGGGGAACCAAAAAAATAAGTATTTTTTAATTATGTTTTTAATTCTGTTCATTGATCAAATCAAGTAATCCTTGTTCCAAACTTATTTTTGGATGCCAGCCTTTCGGTTTGCCTTTTATTGTTACGAAATTTCTATCTACACCTTTTTGGTTACCGGGAACGACTTTTGCTTTTGTGTGTTTTGCAATTATATGTGCCAACTCTAACATTGATGTCCATTCGAAGTTTGTAAGATCGTATATTTTGCCTGTCATATTATTCTCGAAAAGATGATGTAATGCTTCGGAGACATCTCTTACATGTGTGAATTGTCTTCTTTCATTTCCAGAAGTCATCATTTTGATTTTACCGGTTGTTTTGGCTTGGTGAATAAAATCTGCCACCACATGGCTCTTCTCGTCTATTTTTTCTGATGCGCCATATATATTCCAAAGTCTTACACATATACCTTGTAGCTCTAGCGTCCATAATTCTCCAGTTCTTTTGAGAGCACCATATATAGTATCTGTTTCATCGGCTAATTGACTTGATACGAATACAAATGGTTTTTTGTGTTTTTGTATTTGTGTCATTACGTTTCTGAGTAAGTCAATGTTCCAATTGAGTTGCAGTAGTTGAGTCTCTTTTTTATAAAGATACTTTGCTCCACCGACTTCCCAAGCGAGGAAATAGACTCTGTCATACTTGTTAAGTTTTAGATCCGCGAAGCGGGCATCTTCTTTCTTGCCTCTTTTGATATCGAAATGGGTAACCTCTTCACCTTTTTCTTTCAAAAATTTACAGAGTGGTTTGCCCAAGAATCCTTCCGAACCGATTACAAGATTTTTTATTTTTTTATTATTCATTTTGTTTGCTTAGGTTGAGAGCTTTAATAATTGGTAAACAGAAATTCTCGGGAAGAAATTTCTTGTATTTTTCACTTTTCATGAATCGTTCTGCAGCCTGTAGGTATTCATCATATCTCTTTTCATCTACACTTATCAAGTAATCAGCCAGTTCTTTGTCTGAGTTGAATTTCCGTCTGTCAACAAAGGTGTCAGTGTCTATATAGTCTTCGATATTACATGCTCCCCAATATATAGGAACAGCTCTTGCATGAAATGAGGTGAATATTTTATCGCAAACATATCCGTGTGCGTCAGATGTGTTTTCGTAGCATAAATTGAATTTATATCGTGATAGAATATCAAATTTATTATCTGCAAATCCTCTGTATGTTTTGTATTTCTTTACTAGGAAAGGGAATAGCTTTTGCATTCTAGTGGCAGGTTTATTCCACCTTGCTCCATAAAAATCAAAATCATTCGGGTAATATTTATCAAAATAGTCATAAGCTTTTCTTCTTGCAGTATAAAGTTCGTATTTATAGTTTGAATATTTGTTAATTGACGCGCTTACAAGTAATTTCTTTTCATTAAATGGGATCGGTTTTTCTAACATCTTGTTACCTTCCATGGGAACGTAGAATTGTGTGAATCTTTTATCACCAAGAAGACTATCATCCCATGTCACCATTTTATCGAATTTTGACCACGTCTCTTCCGTATAATTATCTTTTAATACCGTCTTTGGTTCCCACACTATGAGCAATAGTTTGTCTCTAAGTCCTGCTTTTATTGCTTCAGAATAGAGATCTCTTGTAACATTGATTGGATTGATTTTCATGCCAAATAATTTGCGTAAGGAGTTTTCTATTCTTTTTGAAATAGAAAGTGGTTTGTATAGACTGTCTGCGTTGTGGAATATTATTCCTGCGCAATTTTCCAAAGAATGATTATCTGCTGTAGAAAATTCATACCCTAAATCCTCGATGTTTTTCTTGAGATAATGCCAACCAGCAGAAAGATTATTTCGATCCATTACATTGAATATCTGATTGTTCATGAAAGCTCGACTTGAAAACTGAATTAGAACTTTCTTTTTCATATTGTTATGAAATTTGTATTGTTTGATAATTCGGTATGATACCCATTACGCCCGTAGTATTGTCACTAAATATCCGTGTTTTTGGATTATTCTCGTCAATAATTTTGAAACTAATATTGCTGACCTTGTCTATTATATTAATTCCAGGATTATCTATGAGTATGTCCATGTCATAGTTTCCCACGTTAAATGTAAAAGCTGGAATTGAAATGCTGGTTTTATAGTGGCCTTTTTTGAAGTTTTTTAGCGTCCCAGAATAATCACTTTCATAAGTGTGAAGTATTTCATTTCCATTGCTTGAGAACATGAAACAAAGGGTCGCTTTGTTTATGTCGTTTATTACTTCAAAATCAATATCGATTTTGAAGTCTTTATATATCGGTATATCAGTAGTTGATTCATTGTGACATAATATTTGTGCTTGCTTTATGTATGCGTCTTTTTTGTTATTGTTTTCAAATTTTATCAGGGGATTTGAGTTTTTATTTTCTAGATAGAATTCAACGACCTTATCTGTTTCTCCATACATTACAATTTGACCTTTTTCGAGGAGAATGGTTTTTTTGCACAATTTCTGGATTGCATTCATGTTGTGACTAACGAAGATTATTGTTCTTCCTTCTTGTTTTGTTACTTCCTGCATTTTTCCTATACATTTTTTCTGGAATTCCACGTCTCCAACAGCAAGAACTTCATCAACAATCAAAATGTCTGGTTCCATATGTGCTGCCACAGAGAAAGCAAGTCTTACATACATTCCAGATGAATAATATTTTACAGGTGTATCCAAGAATTGACTTATTCCTGCAAACTCTACAATTTCATCGAATTTTTTTATTATCTGATTTTTATGCATACCAAGAATGGCGCCGTTCAGGAAGATATTTTCTCTTCCGGTTAATTCGGGATGAAATCCCGTGCCTACTTCGAGCAAACTTCCCACTACACCATTAAGAACAACTTCTCCTGTTGTTGGCGGAGTGATTTGAGATAGGATTTTGAGAAGAGTAGATTTGCCTGCGCCGTTTTTACCGATTACACCTATTACTTCGCCACGTTTTATTTCTAGATTAATATTTTTGAGGGCCCAATATTCTTCGGTTTTATTCATGCCTGTAATATCTCTAGTTTTGTTTATTACGAAACGAAAGGGGTTTCTCAATACAGATGAAAAAACATCTCTAAGAGCTATGTAGCCACCTTTTTGGTGGGTAATATGATATTTTTTGCCTATATTTTTTATGCTTATGATTGGGTCGTTTTGCATGATGATATATTACATTCTTTTTGCCTTTTTGAATATGACCTCTTTCTGAACCACAAAATTGACAATATACAATATTGTTTCTGAAATTATTTTAGAAATATTTACAGGTATGCCCATTTTCCTACTAAGGATATATATTAATCCTGAAGACAATGCACCAGAGATAATAACCAAGGTTATGTATTTAACGAATGTGCCTTTTTTCTCGCTATCAACGAATACTTTCTTGCTTACTAGACTGTAATTCACAAAAAGTGAAACACATCTTGAAGCATATGTTGATATTAGAATATTATTAATTAGTGGATACACTAATATGAAGACTAGAAAATCAACCAAGGCTGATAATAATGAAGAAATTGTATATCTGAAAATGACAAAATATATTTTGAGAGAGTCCAGTAGAGGATTGAAATGAGAGGAAGAATTATTGTCCTTATATATTGTTTCGATCGAAATCTCTTTTATTTTGATATTATTCTTAGAACATTTGAGTAACATTTCTGTTTCGAATTCATAGCCATTATATGGTATGTCTAGAAAATGTTTTAGATGCGATACTTGGAAACCTCTCAATCCTGATTGTGTGTCTGATATTTTGACTTTATATATATACCTGAATATGTTTCTGGTTAAGATATTTCCGATTTTGCTCCTGAATGGAACTTCTTTACCGAAAGTTCTAGAACCTAGAAAAAGAGAATTCTCATCTTCTTTCATATATTCAATGATTTTTTTAACGTCGTTTTCATGATGTTGACCATCAGCATCGGCGGTTATAATTTTGTTCACGTCAGGGAAATTGCTGAGGGCATATTTGAATCCTGTTTTTAGGGCTGCGCCCTTGCCTTTATTTACTTCATGATTGACTACAAACACATTCTGAAATCTTCTTACGTGGTCAAACATTTTGTCGAAGTCATGACCACTACCATCATTGATTATAAGAACTGCTTCATTAGAGATTTGTCTCAAACGAGACATGAATGTGATCATGTCTTCGCTTGGTTTGTATGCAGGAATAAGTATTAAAGATTTCATTTGTTTTTCTCAATAACTTTCACAAGAATAAATCCATCGATATCAAATATTTTTACATATTTTCCAGCTTTTATCTTGTCTTTAATATCGTTTATAATTATATCTTTACTGTAATTTGTGGCCAGAATGTATCCGATATTGTTAGTCTTCGAAACAACATCAAAATATTTTTCAAAATTATCTTTTGTTGTTGCGTGTTCTGGATTGAGTTCATATAGCCTGTCTTTGGTGTCTGGCAAGAAATGGAGTAGGGCAAAATTGCTATATATTTTTTTATCGTCGTTATTGTCTGCAAAATATGAACTTATATTAGTGCTTAATTCTTTGTTGGATATAGTCTTTTTTTCTATATTGTATTTATTGAGTATTTTGCTATTCAAAAAAGGTCCCGAAATAAAAATCAAAAGAGCTATTAGGAGAAATAGTGGCCACAATTTCATTCTATCGATAAATGTCGCAGTTTTTTCAGAATTGATTATTGCGTGTATTGCAAATGATAAAGATATGCCTAGTAGCACTACTCCGAAAGTTAAATTCCTGGAATCATAGCTTAAGAAAAGACTCCAGTATAAAGTGATAATAATAGCTGGAAGGGCAAACAAAAGCCCTGACAACCTTTTTTTGAATAACAAATAGATCGTTGATATGAAATACAAGATGATGATAAGGTAAGATTTTTTTATTGTATATATGAGAGCGTTGAATATAATAACTGCATTAGAATTACCGCCGGCATGAATCAGAGCGTTAATGGTGGGGAGAACAGATGTTTCTTCGCCAAGATATATGGTGAATTCTTTGTATATATAGTATGGTCCAACTAATATTAGAATAAGAGAAATATATATGAATGTATATTTTAGGATTTTAGTTTTTATTGATTCGGATCTATGCAGATATACTAATATTGCTAATGGATATATAAGAGCAATAAATATTCCTGTTTGTTTGGTGAGCAGTGCTGCAATGACTGATAGTGCTCCAGCTAATATTGTGATTTTTTCTTGGTTTCCTGAAAGTTTTTCTGTAAATAGTCGATACAAGAAGATAAGAGGTACAAGAGAAAAGAAACTTACTGCCGTATCGGCATAACCTTCAGTTGCCATTATTTCATAGCCGTTCATCAGTCTCAGTAATATGAATATTGTAAAAACTGAGAGAATAAATGCTGAATTTCTCGTTTTTATTCCCATTGAAAAAAGCATTGTGGCCATGAATAATGG
The DNA here is from genome assembly GCA_964406895.1 of uncultured Candidatus Saccharibacteria bacterium. Taxonomy (GTDB): domain Bacteria; phylum Patescibacteriota; class Minisyncoccia; order Phycocordibacterales; family PALSA-1337; genus C7867-002. Next base: position 28,590 of record CAYOTK010000005.1, read on the forward strand.
AAAGAGTGGCATAATCGCTTTTGCCAAGAATTCGCCGCTTTGCCCTAGCAGAACATAGAAGACCGACCAATTCATCGGTAATAATTGAGGATATTCCCACGTGTCTGTTGGTAAAGTGTTTGACGCCCATTGTGTGGCCCAACGATTCCAAGAAAATATTGCGTCCGATAGATTGAATAATGTTCCTACATTCGAAATTAATAAATACAATAAATACGTGATTGTAAGAATAGATAGTAATACTACTAACGATTGATACGTCCTGCTTTTTTCTTCAAATAAATAATTTTTTATTTGGTTAAATTTGAATTTCAAACGCATCTGTAGATAATCAACTACAGAAAACATATTCATGTTGAATATTTTATATATCGTATTTTTTTCAATATAAAACAGTAACAATAATTCAATTGAAATAATTATTAATAGAACGTTTTGCGTATATGTGTGAAATAGGGTAAGAGGAAAAATTATTAGACTGTTGAATATCATACTGAAGATGAAAGAAAAAATTAATCTCTCATCCAATTTGTGCCCAATTATTTTTATTAAGAAATGTGATATGAGCCAACCAGGAAGCAATGTGACCTGAACAAGACCAAGAATGGCAAATATAGAAAATAATAAATTGTGTTGCATGTTTTTACTAAACTATATCAGCAAAATATCTTTCTACTTTCTTGAATAGATATATACCAATAAGCATTAGTACAAAACATGAGACAAATGAAATGCCGATAAGATTCCAATTTATTGCTGTAGTGCCGAGCAGAGCAGCGCGTGCGCTTTGTATTGCTCCCGTCATCGGATTCAAGGCGAGAATCCAAGAATACTTGTGTGCAATGCTTGCTGGATATATAACTGGAGTGACGAAAAGTAGCATTTGAATGAAGAATGGTAATACGTACCTGACGTCACGGTATTTGACGTTTATGGCAGAAAGTATCAATCCTAGACCAACAGATGCCATGAATGAAATAGCGATTACAAGAGGAATAACTAATAGACTCTCGATTTTCGGTGTGAAGCCATAATATATCATCATTACAACCAGTATTGATGCTGAGATAATAAAATCTACAAGCTTTGTGGTAACTGAAGATAATGGCAATATGAGCCTAGGGAAATATACTTTTGTGATGATAGATTGGTTGGTGATAAGACAATTACTAATATCAACTAATGCCGTAGAGAAAAATTGCCAGAATAATAAGCCAGCATAAACAAATATAGGATATGGAACATTATCAGATGGTACATGTATTAGATTGCTGAAGAATATAGTGAACACAAACATTGTTATGAAGGGTTGAAATATAGCCCACAAGACACCGATTAATGTTTGTTTGTATCGCACCTTAAGATCTCTCCAGGTGAAGAAATACAATAATTCTTTGAACTGCCATAATTCTTTCAGGTCTGAAAAATGAAATATCTTTTTGGGCCTGATAACTATTGTTTGATTTGACATAAAATCTATACTAACACGGTTTTGAACAGATAAAAACAAGGTCAAAAGAGAACATTCCTGGCATGAATTTGTCAAAATACGCGAATCTTCCGAGCGGCTCTATTGTCACTTCTTTGAAATATTTGTGAAGGACTTGTTTGAGCTCTTTGTGGCTGAAGTGGTTTATGTGTGTTGGGTCATGAAGGGGAGTTTTGTCTTTTTTTCCTAAGAATAATCTTATGCGATTTATCAAGCTAAAAGCATTTGGTACAGATCCTATAAGCATTCCTTCTTTATTAAGTACAGATTTTATTTTTTGAATGACTTTTTCAGGATAATATATGTGTTCTAGTGTCTCAGCAATTACTACGACATCATACTTATTTTGAGAAATCTGCTCCCACTCGCCATTTATATCGAAGTGTAAAGGTTTTATACCTCTCTTGCTTGCTTTATCAAGTGCGATGGTATCTATGTCGGCACCAGTTACATCGTTATTTTTTACGAAGAATGATGTGAGAGCGCCGTCTCTACATCCAAGATCAAGTATTTTTTTACCAGTTCCAATATTCTTGGCAAATAATCTACCTCTGTCTTCCTTCAATATGCTGAAACCTTCTCCTCTACAATTGTTATTATGAAATTCGTATATGTTTTGTCCTGATTTATTCATGCCACAATATTATCATATAATTAACTTTGAGTTTATGTTTGTGTATACCCCCTTGGATTTTGTATATACATAATATATACTGAAAAATCATAATTAATAAAAACATGAATTTAAAAACAATAGTTCGTAGTATTTCAATAAGTGCAATATTCCTCATCCCATTCTTCGCAATCTTGGCTCCAAGTGGGGCAGCTCACCCAATATTTCCGTCGAACCTTATAAACGACTTATTCTTTCCATTTATCACAGGGAAAGCCTTTTATTTCAGGATTTTGACTGAAATTGCTTTTGCTGGATGGATTATTTTGGCCTTTTTGGATCCAAAATACAGACCTAAATGCACACCTGTATCCATAACCATTACTATTTTTGCCTTTGTTGTTTTGTTATCAGACCTATTGGGCGTCAATCCTATAAGAAGCATGTGGTCAAACTTCGAACGTATGGAAGGTTGGGTTACCATCATACACCTATGGGCTTTGTTTATGGCAATGGTCAACGTATTTGGCACAGGAGAATCTGGTCGAAGGATGTGGCAACGATATATGAATACACATCTAGTTGTCGCTGGTATCGTAGCTATTTACGCTTTTGTACAGCTTTTGGGTGGCGCTCAAATTCACCAAGGTTCTCGTATCGACGCTTCTCTCGGAAACGCGGCTTACCTAGCTGTCTACATGCTTTTCCAGACTTTCATTTCAGCTTATATGTTCTTTGTAGCAAAAAACAAGAAAATATCAGGATCAGAAATACTGGTTTGGGTTTACGGCATATCGTTCTTTGTGTTTGGTTATTTGCTTGTTGAAACAGCAACAAGAGGTACTATACTTGGTCTTATTGGTGGAGTTTTGCTCGCCCTCGCCCTTTATGCAATATTCGGTGGGAAGAAGAAAGAAGACAAAAAGTGGCGTTGGATTTCATTAGGAATTATTGTGTTTATCATGGTTGTAGGCATTTTATTCTGGGTCAATAGAGATGCAAAATTCATACAGAATCACGAAGCACTTCGTCGTATGGCATCGATATCAATTTCCGAGAATAAAACTCAAGCTCGTGCATATATCTGGCCAGCAGCTGTGAAGGGGGCAATGGAAAGACCGCTATTTGGTTGGGGCCAAGATAATTTCAATTATATTTTCAACTCCAACTACAACCCAAAGATGTGGGCTCAAGAGCAATGGTTCGATAGGGCGCACAGCGTATTTCTCGATTGGTTGGTTTCTTCGGGTCTAGTTGGCATAATCGTATATTTGGCATTGTATGTAATGGCCATTATTGTTATTTGGAAATCGACGTTTTCTGTTGCAGAAAAAAGCACTCTCACGGGTTTGATTGTGGGCTATGCAATACACAATATATTCGTGTTCGACAACCTCGCTAGTTACATTTTATTCTTTAGTTTCCTCGGCTTTGTTTCTTCGAATTATCAGAATGGCAAAGATACGAATACAAAAGGTCTACGAGAATTCAAAAATGAAACCGTTGAATATGTTGTGGCTCCGCTTGTTCTCGTGCTTCTTATAGTCACTATATATATGGTCAATGTGAGAGTTATTCAGGCCAACACTACTCTTATCAAGGCTCTTGTTACATGTCAGTCGGGTAAAACAGATTCTACTCCGGTCTTCGAGAAGGCATTGAGTTATGATATGTATGTAGCAAATCAAGAAATACGTGAACAACTCATAACATGTGCACAAAATACCATACTTTCGAATGCTACTTCTGGTCCTATGAAACAGTCTATATTCTTGCTTACTGATGCTCAGATTCAGAAACAAATCGAAGCTACTCCGAAAGATGCGAGAATATACAACTTGGCAGGTAATCTTATGAATTCAATCCAGAATGGCGAAAAGGCTCTAGAATATCTGAAAATTGCAAATGAACTATTCCCGAATAAGCCTGCTATTTTGATCAGTTTGGCGGAGGCTTATTTGAGGACCAATAACAAAGATAAGGCAATCGAAACTATCAAGGCCGCTTATGAACTGTCGACGGACAATTACAATGCGAGAGATGCTTATGCGCGTGCTCTGGTAATTATGGGTAGAGAAAAGGAAGCAATAGATAGATTCAAGGCCAATCCAGAAATATTCGATACACAAGGCTTTGCTCAGTTGTATGTTTCGCTTAAACAATACGACAAAGCAATTGATATTGCGAAGAAACTCATAAATAGCGATCCTAAGAAAATAGAATACAAGGTCATGCTTGCCGATATACAAAATGCCGCTGGGTATAAATGGGAAGCTGTGCAGACACTAAAAGGCATAGCTAATGATTTCCCTGAATACAAGACTCAAGTAGATCAAGCGATCAAACAGATTCAGAAATAGTTTTGAAAGAATTCTTGTGCCAAATGATGGTGAGCGGGTGTGAGCTCCAAATAAAATGTCTAGTTTTATGAGTACAGCCGCCCACCGTCATTTGGAGCAATCCAAGATTTATTATAACACACATTATATAACGCAAAAGGCCGCCGAGGGCGGTCCTTTGCGAGACATTATATTGGAGAGTGCCCACTTGGGTACTCATGGCGCAACTATAGCATATAAGGCTATAATATGCAAGTATAAGTGTGCATAAAATGCAAATACAAGAAAATGTAAATTTGGCTCAATATACAACTTTCAAAATCGGCGGACCGGCCAAGTTTTTTTGTGCTGTTAAAAATAAAAAAGATATTATCGATGCAGTTGATTTTGCCAAGAATAAAAATTTGAAAATAATGCCTTTGGGTGGAGGTTCCAATATATTGGTTTCTGACAATGGTTTTGATGGTTTGATTGTTAAGAATGAAATTATGGGTATTGATATAAAAGAAGAAAAGGATATTGTCATAATTTCTGCCGGAGCTGGAGAGCTTTGGGATGATCTCGTTTTGTTTGCTGTCAAAAGGAATTTGAGTGGTTTGGAAAATCTTTCTGCTATTCCCGGAACAGTTGGGGCAGCGCCCGTACAAAACATTGGTGCATATGGTGCTGAGGTTGGTCAAACAGTTCACAAGGTTTTCGCTTATGATTGTGATAAAAGTGAATTTGTAGAACTAAACAATCGACAGTGCAACTTCGGTTATAGAAACAGTGTTTTTAAATACAATAAACATCGATATATTATCGTTATGGTTCAATTTACGTTGAAATGTAATGCTAAAACCAATATTTCTTACAAAGATTTAAAACACTATTTCGTCGATAGGACTGATTCACCAAGTTGTATGGAGGTTCGTAATGCTGTTATTCATATTCGTGAGAATAAATTGCCAGATTGGAAGAAGTGGGGTACTGCGGGTTCATTTTTCAAAAACCCAATTATAAGTAAAGAAAAATTCCAAGAACTCAAAAAACAATATCCAGATTTACCAGGTTTCGAAGAGTCTAGTGGATATGTGAAAGTTTCGCTTGGTTGGATATTAGATAAGATTTGTAATGCAAAGGGCTTGAAATATGAGAGAGCTAGCACTTATGACAAGCAGGCACTTGTTATTGTCTCAGAAATGGGTGCAAAAGCCGATGAGGTTGTGGGTCTTTCTTTGAAGCTAATAAATCAAGTCAAAGAAAAGACAGGAATTATAATTGAATCAGAGGTTGAGTGGGTGGCTTAAATTATCTCTATAATATGCTATAGTAGGTCTTATATGTCATTTTGGGACAAAATAAGAGGCGTTTCGCCAACGAAAAATATCAAACAATTCGAGCCAAATGTTCAATTGGTCAATTCTTTCGAAGTATCAATCAAAAAACTTTCAGATGAAGAGCTGAAGAACAAAACTCTTGAATTTCGAAAAAAGCTTGGATTTCAAGATAAACAAGAATTCAGTGTAGATTTGACTGTTGAGGAAAAAATAAAGCAACACGAAAAAGAACAGAAGATTCTGAAGGAGATTTTACCGGAAGCTTTTGCGGTCGTTAGAGAAGCGGCAAGAAGGACATTGGGACAAAGGCATTTCGATGTGCAATTGATCGGAGGCATGATACTGAATTCAGGCGCTATTGCTGAAATGAGAACAGGAGAAGGTAAGACTCTCGTCGCAACTTTGCCTGCTTATCTCAACGCTCTATCTGGAAAAGGCGTTCACGTTGTAACCGTAAATGATTATCTTTCTCGTCGTGATGCGGTTTGGATGGGTCAAATATATAATGCTCTAGGTTTGTCTGTTTCCGTCATAAATCATGAATCAAGTTTCTTGTATGATCCAACTCACAAAGAGTCCAAAGATACAAATACTGATGACAAATTAGACAAAGAACGAGATGAAACGGGCGCCTTCAAGGTTGTCCATGAATTCCTACGACCATGCACTAGAACAGAAGCTTATGCGGCAGATATTACTTATGGTACAAACAACGAATTTGGTTTCGATTATTTGCGAGATAATCTCGAATACAGCAGGGATCGTTTGAGACAAAGACCATTCAATTTTGCCATAGTAGACGAAATAGACTCAATACTTATTGATGAAGCCAGGACACCACTTATTATTTCTGCACCAACTAGAGATGCAGAAAACATATATAGACAATTCGCCAGCCTTGTATCTAGTTTTGTCGAAAACGAAGATTATACAGTCGAGGAAAAACACAAAGCAATACAACTCACAGAATCCGGTATTAATAAAGCAGAAAAATATCTCGGTGTAGATAATATTTATACCGATAAAGGAGTAAAATATGTCCATCATCTCGAAACAGCAGTAAGAGCGAAAGCCATATTCCATAAAGATAAAGAATATGTTGTTAGAGATGGAGAAGTTATGATCGTTGATGAATTCACTGGTAGATTGCAACCCGGTAGACGTTGGTCAGAAGGTTTGCACCAAGCAATAGAAGCCAAAGAAGGTGTCAAAATTCAACAAGAATCACGAACATATGCATCTATCACCTTTCAGAATTTCTTCAGGATGTATCCGAAATTATCCGGTATGACGGGTACAGCAGCTACATCATCTGAGGAGTTTTTCAAGGTTTATGGTTTGGAAGTTTATACGGTACCAACGAATGTTAAAGCAGTAAGAATTGACCAGAATGATCAAATATTCAGAACAGAAATAGGTAAATTCAAAGCCATATCAAGGAAAGTAAAAGAAGTCCATGCAAAAGGTCAGCCAGTTCTTATCGGTACAGTTTCTATAGAGAAGAACCAATTACTATCAGAATTCTTGCGCGCAGAAGGAGTACCACATACACTTTTGAATGCAAAGCCAGAATTTGCCGAAAAAGAAGGCGAGATAGTAGCTCAGGCGGGCAAGAAGGGTGCGGTCACTATAGCTACAAACATGGCAGGAAGAGGTGTTGATATCAAACTCGGTGGTAATCCAAACACAAAAGATAGTTATGATGAGATCAAGAGTCTCGGTGGTTTATTTGTTTTGGGAACAGAAAGACACGAAGCAAGACGAATAGACAACCAGTTAAGAGGTCGTTCGGGTCGTCAGGGTGATCCTGGAGAAACACAGTTTTTTGTTTCTTTGGAAGATTCACTTATGAGAGTTTTTGCTTCCGATACCATAAAATCTATGATGGGTCGTCTCAATTTGCCAGAAGATCAAGCAATTGAACATAAAATCATTTCCAAAGCTTTAGAAACAGCCCAAGAAAAAATAGAGGGTTTCAATTTCGATTCTCGTAAACATATTCTAGAATTTGACGACGTTATAAATAATCAGCGTCGATCAGTATACGATAGGAGAAGGAAACTGCTTCTTGGCTCGATTGATGATATAGAAAATGAGCTTTTCGATATGCTAGGACTCGGTAATTTACAATTGTCAGAAAAAGTTATTGTATCTGAAGATGCGGGAAACGATAATGTACAAGATATTCTCGCGAAGAAAATGAAAGAATTTGGTCGTGAATCATTCATGTCAGCCATGAGAATAGTTCTTCTACAGACTATTGATATGTACTGGGTAGAACATTTGGAAGTTATGGATTATACACGCTCAAGCGTCAATTTGAGAGCTTATGGTCAGAGAGATCCTTTGGTTGAATATAAGAAAGAAGGTTTGAGATTATTCAAGGAAATGAATGCTGCTATAAGAGGTCAGATCGAGAGATTGTTGCCAAATGTTGTGCCTACGGTAGATGGTATTCCTGTTGATCAAACCAAAAATAATGATACAAGTGAGCTCCAAGAAATTCATGAAAATGCAGTTACTATTGGTAAGGGTAGTGACAATAATTCAGGTACAATAAAAAAAGAAGAAACTGTCGGCAGGAATGATCCTTGTCCTTGTGGTAGTGGTAAAAAGTACAAGAAATGCCACGGGAAGTAATTTATGAAAAAGTTTATATTTAAACCGAAACCAGGGCAGACTGATTTTACAAATGTGCGCTGGGCACCTGTTATCAATTGTGTTTTAAAATACAAAGATAGGATTCTAGTAGTACAAAGAAGTGAAAAACTCAATTTTTATCCAGGTTATTGGAATGGAATATCGGGGTTTTTAGATGATCAAAGAGATTTGATAGAGAAGGTTTCAGATGAATTGAATGAAGAGTTGGGAATACCGAAAACCAAGATCAAAAAAATTAGATTAGGAGAAATTTTCGATCAGAATGAACCAAAATACAAGAAAACATGGATTGTCCATCCTGTATTAGTAAATGTTTCAACCGATAAAGTCACAATAGATTGGGAAGCAAAGAACTATAGATGGCTTACATTAAGAGAAATTCGAAAATTGAAACTTCTTCCTGGTTTCGATAAGGTAATAAAACACCTGTCATCAATGATGAATAATAAAGGTAAACGTGATTGCAAATAGAAAAGTGTGTTAAAATAATTACATGAATTCAAAAATCTCACAATATTTTTTGATTAGCTTAATAATAGTTGTGGTGGTGTTGGCAGTCTTTATATTCCTGCCATTTATGACGCCGATAGTTCTCGCTGCGGCTTTATCAGTCATATTCAAACCAATACACAGATGGATACAAAGAGTATTTTTCCCGAAAAACGAAAGAAGTAGCTTCGCGGCACTCATATCGGTCATACTCATCGTCGTTATCGTTCTTATTCCACTATTACTAATAGCGGGCAGTATATATTCTGAAGTTCAGAACATGTATTCATATTTGGCTGATGAATCAGGCAGATCACAGTTTATTTCTATGCTTAACAATGTTTCTGAAGCTGGATCCAAGATTTTCCTCAACATGTACACGCCTCAGTCATTTGACTCTTTCAACATTACAAAGATTATTACTAAGGGTCTAGAATGGGTATTCTCAAACATAGATGTTGTATTTGGAGGGGCGTCTAAGATAGCGTTGCATGTATTCATCATGTTCTTGGCATTGTTTTATTTCTTGAGAGATGGAAGAGAACTTCGTAGGCAGATCATTTCTATAAGTCCTCTTATGGATGAGCAAGATGATAGAGTTTTGAAGAAACTCGAAATTGCTGTGTATTCTATATTCGCTGGAAGTTTGGCGGTGGCTATCATTCAAGGTATTTTGACCGGAATAGGTTTCTACATATTTGGAGTGCCTAGTCCAACTCTGTGGGGAGCAACGGCTTCTATATCTGCTCTTATACCCGGTGTGGGCACGTCACTCGTCTTGGGTCCGGGAATACTTTATTTGTTTTTGATCGGATCAAAGTCACAAGCTATAGGTTTGCTTGTGTGGAGCATATTTGCAGTAGGTCTTATAGATAATTTCTTGCAACCCTCACTCGTAAATAGGGGAGTTAAAATACATCCATTCATAATATTGGTCTCTGTTTTGGGAGGTTTGAGTTTTTTTGGTATAGTAGGATTCGTTCTTGGCCCAATAATTCTAGCCTTTCTCTTTGCTTTGCTCGAAATATACAAGTCTGGACAAAAACCCACAATAAGTCATAATATCTAGCCTATGGCTTTTATAGACGAAATACAATTTCATGCCCGCGCAGGAAACGGTGGTGATGGCGTTGTGCGATGGAGACATGAGAAAAATAAAGAATATTCTGGCGCTGCAGGCGGTAATGGTGGTCCTGGTGGTGATGTTTATGTGCGCGCAGTCAACGATATAAGTATTTTGACCAAATACAAAACAACGAAGTCTTTCGAGGCCAGGAATGGTTTCGCGGGTAGTAATTGGAGTAGGCAGGGCAGGTCAGGTGAAGATTGTTATATTGATTTGCCCGTCGGTTCAGTTATAAGAAATGTTGAAAGCGGTTTTAGTGTAGAACTTATGCAGGCAGGTCAAGTCGAGAAGATATTGCACGGAGGAAGAGGCGGGCTTGGCAATGAACATTTCAAGGCTTCGACAAATATAAGACCAGAACAATCAACAGATGGCAGAGAAGGTGAATCAGGAGATTTTGTAGTGGAATTAAATCTTATTGCTGACGCTGGTTTTATCGGGCTTCCAAATGCTGGCAAATCTAGTCTGCTTAATGCTCTTACCAATTCCAATGCAAAAGTAGGCAGTTATGCCTTCACGACCCTGGATCCGAACCTTGGAGTGCTTCATGGTTATGTTTTGGCCGATATACCTGGAATCATTGAGGGCGCCTCAGAGGGCAAGGGCCTGGGCTTTAAATTCTTGAAACACGTGAAGAGAACATCACTTCTAATACATCTCGTATCAGTTGAGAATGATGATGTTGTGGAGACTTACAATTCTATAAGAGCAGAACTCGAAAAATACGGCGAAGGACTAAGAGATAAGCCGGAAATAATAGTATTAACTAAAATTGATCTTATAGACAAGAAGAAACAAAAAGAACTTCAATCTACGATGAAAAAAGCCGGATTGAAAGCTCTTTTGGTTTCAGTTTTGGATGATGAAAGCGTCAAAAAATTGAGCACAGAAATTGTCAAAAAAATAGAGAAATTGCGAAAATAAAATATTATTTGAGCTTTTCCAAGAATAGTTTGCTCAATATACCTGGGTTTGCTGAGCCTTTGGTTGCTTTCATGGCTTGTCCTATGAGGAATTGGAGAGATGCTGTCTTGCCAGCTTTGAATTCGGTTATGGCTTTTGGATTTTTCGAAATTATATCATCTATGATTGGAGCGAGATCACCCTCATTGCTTTTTTGTATTAAGTCCTTTTCTTTTGCTATTGTTGATGGCGAATTTTGTTTGTTTCCAGCCTTAGTGTTGAACATATCCAACAATATTTCTTTGGCTCCTCTCGATGATATTTCGTTTGCCGATATCATATCGATTAGTTCGGCAAAGTATTCAGGAATTATATAACCCCTACTTTTTTCGGTGATTATTTTTTCATATGAATCAGATTTTGATGAACCTTGGTCAGTCATACTGTTAAGTAGAGAAATATAATCACTTAAGAAATAATTTGTGACTAGACGAATTTTGTTTTTGTCCTTCGGGAAATGTGCTGTGATTTTTTCATAATAGTCTGCAAGAGCAGGGGAGTCCACGAAAATAGCCACCTCTTTTTCATTCAAGGAATAATCTTGAGTGAAACGATTTCTTTTTTGCCAAGGAAGTTCTGGCAGTGAGTTTGATATTGATTGCTTAGAAAATTCTTTAATCTCCGAAATTTTTAGTTTCGGAATATCAGGCTCAGGGAAATATCTGTAGTCATGTGAACTTTCTTTGCTTCTCTGTGAATATGTTTCATTTTTCTTATCGTCCCAACCACGAGTTTCTTGCACGACCTTCTCGCTATTTTCTATTAGAGATATTTGTCTTTCTATCTCATACTCTATCGCGCGCTCAACTGCTCTAAATGAGTTCAGATTTTTGACTTCAGTTTTCGTACCGAGAATGATTTTCTCATTAAGTGATTGCGGTTTTTTCGCTACAGAAATATTTGCTTCTACACGCATTTCGCCCTTCTCCATGTTTGCTTCTCCTGCTCCGAGATATCTAAGGAGAAGTTGCAGTTCTTTTGCGAAAGTTACGGCGCTCTTGGCATCATGAATCACGGGTTTTGTAACCAGTTCCATGAGAGGTACGCCCGAACGATTGTAGTTAACCAAACTCTTGTGATGAGTGTCGTGAGTCGATTGAGCTGTGTCTTCTTCTAGATGTATTCTTTCAATCTCTATATTTGCTATTGAGCCACCTGAAACGAGAGGGTATTTGTACTGACTTATTTGATATCCTTTCGGAATATCAGGATAGAAATAGTTCTTTCTGTCCCATTCAGTAAAATCAGCGATTTGACCGCCTACAGCTACGCCAATTCTTATAACATTTCGTATGGCCTCATGATTTAACACAGGTAATGTGCCTGGATGACCAAGACAAATAGGGCAAATATTCTTATTAGGTCTGGATTCATCCGGATCATTTTTGCATGAGCAAAACATCTTAGAATTTGTCTTCATTTCGGCATGAATTTCTAGGCCTATTGTTGGTATATATTTGTCCATTTTAATATTAATTATTTATAGTTCGTCTATCCGAGATAGTCATAAATTAGGCCGTATCTCGGATGTCTCCATAGTCATCAATGTGTTTGACTTTCAATGTTTTAATTTTCTTAACCTTCTTTGGTATGTATACTTTATCATAATTTGATCGAATTTTCCCTATAAGAAAGTCAATATCTTCGCGTTTGTATACTCGATAATTATTTAGAGGATGACGTAATGGTTTGAGCTTGCCAGACTTATCCCAATTACGCAGGGTAAGTGCAGTTACACCAAGCAAGGACGCTGCCTCCTTTATTGATATAAGTTCTTTGTGACTGTTCGACATGCAATGATTATATATCATAAAACTATTACAGAAAAGTTTTAAGTATCACAGATTAAAGAAATAGCGTCATGGTTGTCAGTTGATAGATGTGCGTGCAATGTCACTTGAACAAAATCAGGCGGTGGGGATACAAGATAACAACGGATAATTATAAATAAGCCAAGCATTTAATTAACCAAATACATTATGAAACCTATATAAACATTACTAGACCGTAATAAACAAATTGTCGAAAAATGTTGATTTTATAACCAATCGCTCTAAAAATTATTATATTAATCAGTATCGGTTTACTGTTGTTGGAAAGATGAAGTGTGTCAATTTTAAAATTTTTGTGAGTCATTTTTGTAAATTTTTTTGTGATTATTATCTCGGTCGAGTATTGGATGATCATAAATATTTAATAGTTTGTTGATATCATTAATATTTTTTATTTGATATTTTTTATTAGGGATTTTTTTAAATTAGCGCTTATCCACAGTTTTTTTTGCTCGTGACTTGATATAATTTTTATGAATGAAAGATACATTAATCATCGACGGAAAGGAATTCATCTCGTCTCGCCGAGCTGCCGAGATGACCAAGTACACCAACGATTATGTTGGACAACTTTGTCGTCAATCCAAAGTTGTTGCCAAGAGATTTGGGAGGGTATGGTTTATTGACAGAGATTCAATATTACAGTATAAAAAGAATCAGGATAATTTACTTGGAATTTCAAATTTTGATGTTCGAGTTGATGACGCTCCAATTCTCAAAACTGTTGAGCCTGATAATTCGTTATTAGATACTTCTCATCAATCAAAATTATCTGATCAAAATAATAAACCCCAGATAAAGAGTCAGAGTGACATAGTTTGGGACTTCAAACATTTTGAGGATGTTTCTCAAATTAAAGATTCAAATACTAAAAAGGAATTAGAAACTGCTTTAGTCAATATTAAGGGAAGAGCAAATAGGGCCATCGAAACTTTTGGAAAGTCATTACCGACAATTTTAGTTGCCATATTGCTTTCTGCTGGATCAGTTTTTTCTGCCTATTCATTTTCGTATCCAGATCAAGTTAATGACTTTATAGAAAAAAATCGTTCGAGAACAAGTATAATTGTTTCTCAATATTCAGCGATCAAGAATCAATTTAATGTCAATGAAGGTCAGACAGCAAACATTATTGATTCTTCAATTAGTGATGTGAAGGATTTTGGTGTGTCTGCCTACATTGGATTCAGAGATTTTATTGTTTCGATATTTGGTACTAAGATAAAAACAAATAATAATCAATTTGTTAATACTCAAATTTACACCACACCAAACACTCCACCCATCACTACAATCATAAATCTTTCTAAAAAATCTTCATCTCAGACATCAGGCATAACAAATCAAAGTTTCAATTATTATGATACTGGTTCGTATAGTTATCTGAATCAAAAAATTGATTCTTTGCGAGAAGATTTTAATAAATCTCTGTGGTTTGAAAAAGAACAAAACTACAGGATAGTAGAGAGTGTAAGTAAAACATCTCTGAATAGTAGTTCAAACAATCAAACTCAAGTTACGGATTTGTCTCAATTGACTGGTACTCTCGGAATAGGTCATGGTGGAACGGGTGTAGCGTCATTGTTATCGGGATTAATATATTCTGATGGTACTTCTGCTCTGAATTCGACTACATCTCCTTTGGTTGGTTCCATTTTTGCATCAAGTACAATTGCTAATAATATATTCTTGGGTAATGTGGGCGTTGGCACAACTTCTCCTCTTTCTAAGCTTGATGTGTACGGAGATCTAATACTTTCTGGATTGTCTCGTTATGTTAATTTTGGTGATGTTTCTGGTTCAAGTGGTTATGGTATTAGAGATAATGGAGGCATAATAGAATTTAAGAATACTGGCGGAACATGGCTTGGTATTGGTTCTGGTGGAGGCGGTGGTTCTGATGGAAATTGGTCATATTTCAATGGTTCTGGAATAAGACTCGCCACAAGTTCCAATACTGTTTTGGTTGGCGCCAACTCTACGACTACATCGAGCAAGCTAGAAGTTATAGGTTCTGGATATTATTCTGGTAATTTAGGAATTGGCACAACTTCTCCTTGGAGAACATTATCTGTAAAAGGAAATTCTGATCTTGGTAATAATGCTCTGGCTGGCTCATTTACCGCCACATCAACAACCGCTTCTGTATTTCCTTATGCATCATCTACTGCTGTAACAGTCTCTGGTAATCTTTATTTGAATTCTTATAACGGACCACTTCAGGCCAATAATGGTATTGTGTCTGCTACTACATCTATAGGGGTTGTTTACGGTGGAACGGGAGTCTCTACATTTGGTCAGGGTTGGATTTATTCTTCCGGTGGAACAACTGCTCTTGCGGCTTCAACGTCACCAACAGTGAATTATTTGGTTTCTACTTCAACTACAGCAACTTCCACATTTGCTGGACCTATTTCTATAATTGGTTCTTCGGGACTAAATGTTCTTACTAATGGTCATGTCGGTATCGGCACATCAACGCCTGTCGGAAGTTTGTATGTTCCTGATCTGGTAACTCAAGCAATAGCATTTCCTTCGGGAGCAAATATTACATATCAGAGCGGATACAATGCTTATACAAACTTTAGTTCAGGCATAGGTATTGCTTCAGTGCCTTTTGCTACAGTAAACATTGATACTCCAAACAAGGTTGCATTATCTAATATTTCGACGATTCAGTCCGGAGAATTAAACGTAAGATCAGGTGGCACTTTCGGTACAAAGACTGATTATACAACGGGAACTTTGCCAAGCGGAATATATGTATCAGATATAAATAATGATGGAAAGAAAGATGTAATAACTGGTAACAATGGTAGTGACAACATATCTGTATTTCCTGGTAATGGAGATGGAACTCTTGGTTCTCGCACAAATTATTCTACTGGCACCGGATCTGGTCCGGCATTTGTGACAGCGGCTGATCTGAATGGTGACGGTTTCAATGATATTGTCGCAGCAGATAATGCGTCAACAACAATGTCGGTCTTTATTAATAAAAAAGACGGAACATTTTTGGCGCACGTTGATTATATTTCAGGAACAACTCCTGGTGGAATAACAATAAATGATTTCAATGGTGATGGAAAATCAGATATAGCTGTTTCAAATTATGGATCGAATACAATATCAGTTTTCATAAATAATGGCGACGGAACTTTTGCAAGTAAGGTGAATTATACAGTGGGTTCAGCGCCTACATATATAACTAGTGCAGATGTAAATGGCGATGGAAAGATCGATATTATATCTCCGAATTTCTCTTCCAATACTGTTTCTGTGCTCATGAATAATGGCAATGGCACATTTGCTACAAAGGTTGATTATGTAACAGCTGCCGGCCCGCAAACATCTGATGTCGGAGATGTAAATGGTGATGGAAAACCAGATATTGTAGTAGGAAATTACACTGGAAATAGCGCCTCTGTATTTCTAAACAACGGTAACGGTACTTTTGCTGCTAAGGTTGATTACACATTAGGTATTAACCCCGTTGATCTTCATCTCGCAGATTTTTCTGGTGATGGTAAACCTGACATTGCCGTTGTGAATTATACTGATAGTACTGTTTCTGTACTCATAAATAATGGCGACGGAACTTTTGCAAGTAAGGTGGATTATTCTACGAATACAGGACCATCTGCTGTTGCGATTGGAGATCTAAATAGAGATGGTGCCCCTGATATTGTTGTCGCTGACACGGACATAAACAAGGTTTCAGTTTTGTTAAATCAAACAAGTTCACTCTTGTATGCTCAAGCAAGTACAAATCGTGTTGCGATTGGTACTTCTACACCATACTCCAAATTCTCTGTATGGGGTACAGGAACCGGAACAAATAGATTGTTTGATCTTGTAAATTCTGCTTCAACAACGATTGCTTCATTCCTTGAAAATGGCACAGGTTATCTCCTTGGAAATATCGGAGTTGGTACTACATCTCCATATTCCAAATTAGCAATTACAAATTCTTCTGCATCACAACCAGCTTTGAGTATTTATGGTTTCAATTCACAAACATCTCCTTTGATGCTTGTGGCTTCGACTACGGGTTCAGCTACATCAACAGCATTTATTATTGATAATAATGGCAAGGTTGGTGTTGGCACATCATCACCTTATGTTCAATTGAGTGTGGCTGGTATTGGAGCATTCGATAGCTTGAATATAAACAGTAATGCTACTTCAACTTTTGTAGGAGGTATTCAGGCTAAGGCTCTAAACATAATAAGCACAACAGCAAGTTCAACGTTTGGAAATGGAATAAGTTTGAGTAATGGTTGTTATGCAATAAATGGAACTTGTATTGGTGCTGGAACAATTGATGGTGCTGGGCTTGCAAACAAGTTAGCATTTTGGTCTGGAGCTTCTACAATCTCTTATAACAACAATCTTTCTTGGTTGAATTCTAGTAGTAGATTTGGAATCGGAACAAGTACACCGAATTGGGATTTGCAAGTCGCTTCGTCGAGTGGGGCTACAATAGCACTTACAGATACTTCTGCTTCAGCAAATACAAAACATTGGACGCTATCTTCTTTGGGTGGTAATTTCTATCTCTCTACAAGCTCTGATTCTCTCAGTGCAAGTTCTAATTATATGTGGTTCGATACCAATAATTATGGTACATATTTGGGCAAGGATGCGGGTCGATTTAATTCAATTGTTCCTGATTACGCTCAATACAATACTTTTGTTGGTTATGCTTCTGGACACGGCCCAAGCAGTTGGATTTCTGATAATAATACCGGTGTCGGTGCCTTGTCTCTGTACTCAGCTACAACTGGATATGACAATACTGCAATTGGTTATATGGCTTTGTATAACAATGTCGATGGTGATCAAAATATTGTGATTGGTAGTAATACTGGCACGAACATAGTAAATGGAAGTAGAAACATTATTATTGGTAGTAATATTGATGCCCCGTCTGATAATGGTTCTCTTTTGAATATAGGTAATATTATTTATGGTAACAATATAGACGGATCATTAAGTACAATTTCTTCAGGTAATATTGGTATTGGTACAACTTCACCTGGAGCAAGATTCTCGATTAGTGGTGCTTCTGGAGGTTCGGTGCCGTTATTTGCAATTTCTTCTTCAACTGCTGGTTTTGCAACTTCAACATCTTTGATTGTGGATGCAAACGGCAAAGTCGGCATTGGCACAACCACTCCATATACTCAGCTATCAGTAGCGGGAAATATTGCAGCAACAGGTCTAACATTGTCAGGAATAACTGGCTCAACACAATGTTTGAGAGTTAACGCTTCAGGAATTGTTTCTGGAACAGGTGCAGATTGTGGCACTTCTTCTGGTGCATCGTATGATTGGTTACAACAAACAAATACATTTGGTGTTAATTCTCTAACCCCAACTACAACAATACCAATATGGATCAAATCAACCGCCACATCAACATTTGCGGGTGGCATAGAATCATGGGACAAGATCGGCGCTCCATACTTCAATGCAACATCATCAACGGCTACCTCTACGTTTAATGGAGGTTTGATCGCTGCAAACGTAGGCAATTCATACGGTTTGTATGCTTTGTCTAGTACTGGTTATGTCGGTATTGGTACCAACTCACCATTTTATCCATTGTCAGTCATAACAAATGCCGACAACCTTGGTTTGCAGATAAGAAGAAATTCAGGTTCGACCAATACAACCAATGAAATTGGTTTCAGAGTGGCAAGTACAGAAGGATCAAATCTTGCAGGAATTAGATCTACTAGAGTTGATGCTGGCGCAGGTCATAGTCTTTCTTTCTTCACAAACCCTTCTGGCAATACACCAACAATAAGAATGACTCTTGCAAGTACTGGTGAAGTGGGTGTGGGTTCAACTACTCCTTGGGCCAGATTGTCTGTTAATGGTTCAAATGGCGGAACTACACCTTTGTTTGTGGTTGCATCTTCAACATCTGCCTATGCAACATCAACAGTGTTTATGATTGATCAAAATGGTCAGGTTGGTATAGGTTCTAGTTCACCTATGTCTGTTTTCGGTATAGTTTCTCCTTACAAAGCTAATGTATCATTTGGAAATGGAACTGTTACAGGATATACCGGTATCGATAATGTTGATTCTGCTATAGATCTTGGAACATATTCCGCTCATCCTGTAAGGCTTGAAACAAGTGGTGTTGAAAGATTGAGAGTATTATCGACAGGAAATATTGGTGTGGGTACAACATCTCCTTGGACTAATTTTGCTATTTCGGGATCAGCAGCACAATCTACTCCAATATTCGCCATCTCTACATCAACTGCTGGTTTTGCAACTTCCACCGCTTTCATTATCGACTCAAACGGCAAAGTTGGTATTGGCACAACCACTCCATATACTCAGCTATCAGTAGCAGGAAATATTGCAGCAACAGGTCTAACATTGTCAGGAATTACAGGATCAACTCAATGTTTGAGAGTTGATGCCTCCGGAATTGTTTCTGGAACAGGCGCAGATTGTGGCACTTCTTCTGGTGCGGCATACGATTGGCTACAACAATCAAACACATTTTCTGTTAATTCTCTAACCCCAACTACAACAATACCAATATGGATCAAATCAACCGCCACATCAACATTTGCGGGTGGTATTGAGTCGTGGGACAAGATTGGAGCGCCGTATTTCAATGCTACGTCCTCGACGGCAACTTCTACATTTAATGGAGGGTTGAGGGTTGGAACAGGCGTTAATGGTTTATTTGCGTTCCAGAATGGATTTGTTTCTGTTGGAACAAGTTCTACTAACGCTGTATTTTCTATTCATTCTAATACAAGCAGTCAAGCGCCTCTATTTATGATTGCTTCTTCAACAAACGGCGCCGCAACGACGACCGCCTTCTTTGTTGCTGCAAATGGTACGATTGGTGTCGGAACTGCTCCAGTAGCTGGCTTTCAAATGAATATTACAGGAGCTTCAAGAGCAGGACAGGTTTTCGCTACAAGTCAGATGAGTTCTCCAAACTATCTTTTAACTAATCCAGGCACTGTAAATAGTTATGCCTCTATGAATGGCGGCATATATTCTACAACCAATGGCGGTATTTATCCTTTCAACAATACGATGAACCTTATTATTTCCCCTCAGACTGGTGGTGGCACACCGAGGGATATAGTATTTGCCGTTGGTTCGACAACTGTTTCTACGGTGGTTATACGAGGTTCATCATATAACGTGGGTATTGGTACGACATCTCCATATGCCAAACTTTCAGTTATTGGTTCTACTGCCGCCACAACTACATTCGCTGTCTATGGTTTCAATTCTCAAACAGCACCGCTTGTGTTGGTTGCTTCGACAACAGGATCAGCTACATCTACAGCATTTATTATCGATAATAATGGTCAGGCAGGTATCGGCACAAGTACACCATGGAGAACACTGTCTTTGACTGGCACAGCAGCAATGCCAGGACTTACAGTGGCAGGCGCTTCCGGCTCAGCTGTCTGTCTTGCTGCTGGCGGTGAATTGCAAGTCAATTCCGGAGCGCAAACATGTACAGTTTCTTCAGCCAAATTTAAGCATGATATAGAGTCACAGATATCCGGTCTAGATACAATAAGAGCCTTGAGACCGGTATCATTTAAATACAACAATGATTCTTCAGGATCTGAGAGATTGGGTTTGATAGCAGAAGAAGTAAACAAAGTAGATCCAAGATTGATATTTACGGGTAACGATAACGAACCACGAGGTGTACGTTATGAAGATTTGACTTCAGTTCTTACAAGAGCTGTTCAGGAACTAGATACAAAGGTTGATGATAATGCTTCCACAACTCTTGATTTCATGAAGTCTTCGAAGTTAAGTGTAGATTCTTCTTTGAATAAATTTACAGAGTATGACAATCAATTTACAGATATAACTAAACAAATATCAGAGATGAATATTAGGATTTCAGATATTGCTTCTAGCACCTCAACAATTGCAAGCACAACGATAGATGCAATATCTCATGATCAATCATTCATAGAAGTTATAGCAAATAAGGTCAAAGAATATATCGCTTCAGCTGGTGAATGGGTTGTATCTAAGATTTCTTCGGTCCTCGCTGTATTCGATAGGGTAGAAACCAAGACCGCAGCAGTAAGCAATGGTATAGAAATGACAGATAGTTCAACCAAAGAAGTTTGGTGTGTGAGAATACAGAATGGCGATTGGAATAAATTGCGTGGTAAATGCGGTGATGTAACCAGTGAAATTAAACCAGAAGTAACACCAGTACTAAATAATATAAATATAATAAACACTGAGACAGCAACAACTACAATTGTTACAAATCCAGATAATGCTTCTACAACACCTGTTTCATCTTCAACAAGTACAGACGAGACGACAAATCAAGTAAATCAGATTAATACCAACGAATCCACAACAACACAAAATACCACACCTACAACCCAAAAAGATGAAAGTGCCTCATCAAACAAGACTGAGAATCAAGCTCCTGTAACAACCCCGCAACCAGTTGAAAATGTTACAACAGCAAAAACAGAAACAGTTACGACACCAGATCCATCTACAGCAAGTTCTGGAACTGTTTCTGGTGGTAGTAATACCGAGACGGTGAATAGTTCAGGTAGTACGTCCTCTTTGAGTGGTAGTGTTTCGTCTGATTCGGGATCAGTAAATCCATAATTAGCATGATGAATTATCAATTTAATTGTAATGAAAGCATATGAAAAAGATACAGAATAAAAATTTTGCGATGGTTGTAGGAATTGCTGTTTTGTTATTTGCTTTTATTACAATTAGTTTTTGGGGAGTGATTGTTTCTCCTCAGTATTATCCAAATACTGCACAAGTTGTTTCGAATCCGACAACACTTACACCAGAAGAAATACAGAAACAATTAAGTGATCTAGAAAATCAGATAAATCAAACGAATCAAGAATTGAATAGTACCACTCAAGAGGTAAGTTCTCTCGAGTCCAATCAAAAACTGACCAATCAACCAGACGGCACCAATATTATTCACATAACAACTTATGGATCAGATTCTGGTGATGGGAGTTCTGCGTCGCCGATGGCTTCTATTGATAAAGCCATTGCAAAATTAGATTCCGCAGGTATTCATGACGGAAGAATTATTGTTCATAATGGCACATACGTTCTCAAGAATTCTATAGAAATAAAACCCGCATCAGATAATTCTAGGACCTTAACAATAGAAGCTGGTCAGGGTGAGGCTCCAGTACTTGACGGTTCGCAGGTTATTACAGCTCAGCCTTTGAGTGGTCAGGCAGGAATTTATCTTATTTCGATTTCATATTCTGGCACGAATATGCCACAAATCTGGCATCAAAATCAAAGAATTAGATATGTGCCGGTTCAGAGTTTCGATGTCTTGAAAAGTACTGATTATGGCGCTTATCCGTATTCAGCGAATACAATCGCTATTCACCCAAAAGGCGGTGTTCTGTCAGATGGTTCTGATTTGAGAGGATCGGTTTTGGATTACGGTTTTATCATTACAAGAAGTAATGTTAAAGTCGACAAGATATCTTTTACTGGTTTTGCGAAAACTAGTTATTCTGCAGGAATTGTTGTCGGAGCAAATAACTATAGTCCCGCAGTAGATAATATTAATTTGTTAAATGTAATTGTCAGTAATTCTTATTCTGGAATATCGACTCTGAAAGGTACTAGTGTTAGAAAAGTAAATATAAATAATTGTGACATAAGAGATGTTGCCACAGGAATTAATGCGCACGGAGGAGATGTATCTATCACGTATTGTAAAATAATAAATGATGCCAGAGCCTCAAATCTATTTGCTTTCAAGCAGGTTGATGTTTATATGGGTGAGGCAGGAATAAACGTTCGAGATAGTTACAGTACGGCGGGGTGTGAATATAAATATAATGTTATTAAAGGTTTCAAATATGGCATAGCTTTACAGGCCACTGAAAATCAAACTAATGGTGGTGGATATGCAAAATATAGTATAGAACATAATACGATTGTGCTTGCTCCGGACGACGTTATAAGTACCGGAAGTTCTATGGGAATTCAATTTTCAAGATATGTCGGAACATCTTGTGCAAATTGTGGTCCTGATAAAGCTCAATTCAGATACAACATTGTTGATGGATTCACATATCCATGGAATGTAAACAAGAGTGGATCTGCATCTCAAACTCAAGCAAACATCGATCAAAATGTTTTTTGGAATAGTTCCGCGAACAAATCAACCTATGAAAAAGATTTCAAAGATATTCCTTCTGACAAGGGCTCAGGAACAAATATAGTTGGGGATCCAATGTTTGTTAATAAAAATTCTCAAGATTTCCGTGTCTTTTCTGGCGGTTCAGCCTTGAGCATCGTCGCATCCGCTGTGCCAGCAGGAGCGTTATCATCAGTGCCTGGTGGAGGAAATATAGAGCCGAATTTTAGTTTGGACATCCCGGTTATCGCTAATGTTCAAAATAAAGTTGGTAACTCATATGAAGTAATTGGTTCAACATTCAAGTTCAACATAACCGCATATGATCCAACTTCTGTAAAAAACACGAAAATTTCAATATCGTCTCCCAGCACAGAGACTGTAAATATTACTC
Organism: uncultured Candidatus Saccharibacteria bacterium; assembly: GCA_964406895.1. Lineage (GTDB taxonomy): Bacteria > Patescibacteriota > Minisyncoccia > Phycocordibacterales > PALSA-1337 > C7867-002. Next base: position 51,995 of record CAYOTK010000005.1, read on the forward strand.
ATTCGTATGTCAATCAAGAAACAATTACATTACCAGACAGCTTGGTAACTTATACAATTACGATAGTTATAGATAATGGTACAAAGACTTCATCTCCTCAAACAATCACAGTTACAAAGAAATCCTCGACAGTATCTTATTCCGATAATTATGTGAGAACATCAAAATATGGTTTTGTGGTTTTTGCCAAAAATAGTCAAGATGCAGATCAATACATTTCTTATAGAAAAAAAGGTGACACCAATTGGACAAAGGGTTTTGATGATAGCCAATATTCTGGAGCTATATATAGTGATGCAAGAAATTCTGGTTTGCAACCACTTATAGTTACAGGCGTTGAGCCAAATACAGACTATGAATACATGATTACAACCAAACAAGGAAATGAATCGTCTTCTGTTTATACCGTCAACACTTCAGGAGAACCAAAGACTTATTATGTTTCCACGAATGGTGAAGATTCATTTGATCGTGGTCTTGGTGCATCGAATGCTTTCAAGACTTTACAATATGCTGTAGATTTATCGTTACCTGGAGATACAATAAATATTTTAGCTGGAGTATATTCTGGCACAACAATAATGGTTCATAGTGGAACTGTGAGCAATCATATTAGAATAACTGGTAATCCTGCAGGCGGAACAATTCTTGGTGGACAAAATACAGCCTTGTCAGCACTTTCTCTAGAAAAAGTTTCTTATGTGGACATTTCGAATTTGTCTATACAAGGAGTAGCCACTGCAGGAATTTCCTGTAATAAATGTTCAAATGTAAGTATTACAAATTCATTCTTTGCCAATCAATATATAGGCTCGAGTCTAAACAAGACTGATGTGGCAATAATTCTGAGAGATAGTTCTGATATTGATATAAATCATAATGTTATCAGGAATTGGTGGTGGGGAGTTCAGGTTACAAATTCTCCAAGAACAAAAATAGTAAATAACACAATAGTTTCTACGGTTGATGGTTGTATCATTCTTGGTACAGGTTCTGTTGATTCGGAAATTTCATATAACAGTTTGAATTTCCCTATAAATACAACAATGATTGTATATGCATCACCACAAGATCGTTCAAGAATTAAAATTGATTATAACAATTTGGCCTCGAATATAATGTCGACTTATAGGGGTGACCCTGATACGAATACTGATTATAAGAGCAATTATTCATATTTTAAGAGTTCACGAGAATTAAGTTGGTATTATGATTCAGCGCAAAATGGCAAAGTATATACCTCTTTCTCGAAATGGAAGAATGATACGGGCTGGGATACCAATAGTATAGTTGCTGATCCGATGTGGGTAGATCCATTGAAAGATGATTTTCATGTTAAGACCGGAAGTCCAAACTTGCTTTCAAATGGAAAATATATCGGCGCAATGGGTCCGGGAAATAATACTCCCGAAATAATTATTGAAAATAATTCCGATACAATATATGTTTCAAATTCAGGTTCAGATACTTCAGGAGATGGTAGTTCGGATAAACCATACAAAACTATTCAAAAGGCATTAGATAATGCCGAAGCGGGAAAGACAGTATTCATAAAGGCGGGAACATATGATGGCAGAAGATTAATTTTTAAGAATTCTGGTGTTTCAGGAAAACCAATTGTTATAGAAGGGGAGAAATCATCATCGGGAGAGAGATTGGTTACTTTGGATGGTGGAGAATCTATGACTGGTTGGGAAAATGCGCCAGAAATAGGTGATGGTGTATATAAGGTTGCAAATAAAGTTTCTCCTGTAAGTAATCTTATAAATAACTTACCATATTCTGTTGTGGTTGACGGGAAATATGCTGATCCTTTGAGAAGTAATAGTTATATGGACATAAGTACAGAATGGAAGAAATACATGAATATGGATATAAATGCCGAGGTTACTACAGACAATCCCGAGCACGCTCAGTCTAATCAAGCCTTACTTGGAAAGGTTAGGTTTTGGGATGTAACCAAAGCGATATTCTATGCCACAAAAGATTACACATATATAAGGCTTGCAGACAAATCAAATCCAAATAATCACACTATTAGGGGCTCGTTCTATATTCCTGGATATTGGTCTTATGATACTTTCGTTATTCAAGACAAAAGCTACATAACAATTCGAGATATAAACTTTAGAACTTATACAAACGGTATTAGTATGAGAGGTGCGGGTTCACATCATATAAATATTACAAATAACAATATTCAGGCCTCAAAAATCGCTATCGAAATTCAGTCGGGGGCACATGATATTGATGTCTCAAATAATGAAATACCTTTTGCTCATTTCGGAACTTCATTCGGAGCATGGATTGGCTCAGAATATACAACAGGTAATTTGAGATATTCATTGGATTTGAAACAAGCTATATATCAGTGGTATCACCATTGGATATTCAACGGTACAGGATTCACAGGTATCAGTGCTTCGGCTGACGCGGGTGATAATATCGATATTTATAATAACAAGCTATCACAGGGATTCATTGCTATTGATGTAACAACAATCAATCGACGAATAAATAATGTTGAGGTTTACGGTAATACAATATCTGGTTTTTCAAGTGGAGCAATTTACGCAAGAGGTGCGATAATAAATCTACAGATTCATAACAACGTTATGAGCGATGTGAATTATGCCGTAAGAAACCATGAACTCAATATATCAGACCCAAGAAAGGTTTATATATACAACAATTGGGTCATAAATCCTGAACATGTTGGTATGGGAATATTCTTCCATTATTTCTCAGGTCATCCAATTCCAGCAAATCCTCCCGAAATATATATTTATCATAACAATCTTATTGGTGGCAGGAATGGATTCAATTTTGATGCATATGTAGGTGAATATAATGGCGCTAAGGGTGTGTATGTGCTCAATAATATAGTTTCGAGTGGTGATTATGACTTGTCGGGTGCCAATACTCCAGAAAAAGATTTCTTCGGGATTTTTGATTATAACTGGTTTGATAATATGCCTGAAGTATATACAAAACGAAATTGGTTTGGTGCAAATAATTTGAAAAAATCTAATGGCGAATCTAAGATTATGACTGGAAATACACCCACAACATTTAGATTGCCGTCCAATATCAAGGCATATCAAGCAGGAATTGATCTTTCGAAAACTCAAAATATAAATGGCAAGACAATTGGTCCATTACCAGGAATGTCTGGTTGTTCGAATTCAAAACCAGACATGGGAGTTATTGGTTCCTGTAATGGCGGTGGCGTGATAATTATTCCTGTAAATAATATCTCTGCATATGATGGTAGATATACTATAAAGAAAGGAGAAGTTTTGAACGGTTCAATGTCTATCAATAGAGCAATTAATTCGGGAATAAAATTCTTGATAACAACGCAATCGTTCAGAGGTATTGTTGCTGTTAGAGATAATGGAACATTCACATATACACCAGAATCAAACTTTGTAGGAACTGATTATTTTAACTTTAAAGTTAATGATGGTGTTTCTGATTCTAATATCGCAACAATAAGAATTACTGTCGAGAATAATGACAATACGAACACGGGTGGAGGCGGAGGTAACACTGGTGGTAATGGAACATCCGGTGGTAACACAACAGGTGGAGGAAATAATAATGGAAATAATAGCAATTCAAATAATAATAAAATTGTGGTGCCGAAGACTGGAGATGATGTCAAAAACAAGGTTACTGAAGTCGTTAAGACTGTTGTGCCGGTCAAGACTCCTATAGCACCAAAGAATGTTGTATATCAAAATGAAAATCGCAAAACAGAGACTGTAGTTAATTCAACTGCAAAAATTAAATCGACTCTTTCAATCGGTTCCAAGGGGGAAGAAGTAAAGGTTTTGCAGAGAGTACTTTCAAGAGAAAATCTATTGCCAGCAACTTTGAATACAGGTTATTATGGCACGCTCACGGAAGTTGCTGTGCAGAGATTGCAAAAGAAATACAATATTGTTACTACCGGTTCACCAAATACAACAGGCTTCGGTGTTGTGGGTAAAAAAACTCAGGATTTGGTAAATAAATTGAATTCCAAAATACCTACTCCGAGTTCAACTAGTGAACCACTTCTATTGCCTACAGGTGGATCTTCATCAAGCAACACCACATCTTCTTCAGGTTCTGTGACAAGTAATTTGAAATTTGGTTCTAGGGGTGAAGAAGTAAAGATTCTCCAACAAGCTCTGGTGAAAGAGAAGTTGTTAGCACCAAATCTTACAACAGGATATTACGGAACTCTCACTCAGTCTGCAGTGCAGAAATTGCAGACAAAGTACAATGTTATTTCTTCAGGCAATCCTCAAACCACCGGATATGGCTCAGTAGGGCCAAAAACAAAAGATATAATAAACACAATATTGAAGAAGTGATATAGATTGAATTTGATTGATTTTATTATCATAATGTGTTAGTATATGGGCGTGTAAGATTCTCGTCCTTACGCGTTAGCAATAATGTACGAGAGGTGCCGCTAGCGCGAATCACTAAGGTTAGAGTCATAGATTTCAATCTCATGCTCGGGTCTTGTGGAACGTAGTGTGCGGATAAAAGAAAATGTCAAAAAGACTTTTCGTAGGCAGTCTTGCCTGGGGTACAACAGATGCAAGCTTGAAGAAACACTTCGAGCAAGCAGGACAGGTTGTATCTGCAACGGTCATCATGGACAAAATGTCCGGAAGATCTAAGGGTTTCGGTTTCGTTGAAATGTCAACAGAAGCTGAAGCACAAGCAGCCGTTGATAAGCTCAATGGTTCTGAATTAGATGGTCGCAAGATCGTCGTTTCAGAGGCTCGTCCAAAGCAATAATTAACGGTTTTACCGTTGGTTAATACAAAAAACGACTTCGCAAGAGGTCGTTTTTTGTAATTGTTTGGGATTTGAGATAAAATAATATCATGACCCCCCAAACCCCCGAAACACCACAAACCCCACCATCCACTCAACCCAGAGAAGGTACTCCAGAACCTACAGTCACAAACATGGCACAATCTCAATCTCCTGAAAAACCACAAAAAACACAAGAAGAACTAAGAGAAATATGGCAACAAAGAATACAAGATATACGTAAACGAGGGGAAGAAATGCTAGATGAATATGAGAAAAAAGTAAAAGAAGGAGAATTCAAAGATAAACCAGGTGAAGAACCAGGAAGTGGTAATAAAAGAGATATAGAAGCACAAGCAGAAATCACTCAAGTAATTGAAAGAGGAGAAAGAATGAAGAATAAGCTAGATAGTAATGAAGAACTGCCTCAGGAATCACCAGATATATTACCATATCTCGGAAAACAATATGATTTGGAATTATCTCTAGGTATGTTCGGCACCCCAGAACACGGATTCAAGGGTATATACATTAATCCAAGAGATCAAGACTACGAAACACTCAAGAAGGACACTGACCCAAAAAAGTTTGGTGAATATACTCTAAACCCAGACATGCAAAACGTAGACTTCAAAAACATACCAGAAAACAAGATACACATAATCGACCTACCACAATTCGCAGGAAAACCACGAGCTGAAGTTATTGAACACATCCTTAAAATGTACCCCAACCTCAAACTTCCAGGACTGGAATACTGGGAATGGTTAGGAAAAAACCCAACCAAAATCCCAAAAAAAATACAAGACACAACACTATGGTTCTACTTCCCAGGTTCCCTCGTTCGTAATTCCGGTGGCGATTGGTATGTTCCTTGTGCCTACTGGCGTGGTTCAAGTTGGAATCGTAGTGCGCATTGGCTTAGCGGTTCTTGGGATGCTGATTACCGTTTCGTCCTCCTCGAGATTTGATTCTTGCCCAGCCCGAAGGGCTGGTGATGTCTTCCTGCCTTTTTGATTCTTGAATTCTTGAACTTTGATCTGCGATTTGGTTTTTTTATTTGAAGGTCGAACCTCCATGAGGACCGACCCTGATTTTGTTTTTTTATGTAATCGCGTTTTGAGTCTTGCACCCCATCACACTGCTGTATTTTGGATACATGGAAATTTTCTGCAGAAAATTCCCTAATCCTCAGCATTTTTCTGCTGAAAAATGCTTGCGGTGTGTCCAAAATACAAGAATGTGATGGGGTGCATAAGACATCATGTAATTAATCACAAAATTGTCTTGTTATAAAAAACGATTTCTCAATAACAAAATAATCTGCTAAAATTACTTCATGAAAAAAATAAATCAAAATCACTATTTCTCGAAATCCGATATTCACGGAGTGGACATTGAGTCACATTTACAAGAGATCAATTCCGAATTCAAAGCAGGTTTCGAATTTGTCAAAAAATTTCCAAAATCCGTTTCTATATTCGGCTCATCTAGAGCAAAACCAGGTACGTCCAATTATCAATTGGCAGAAAAGCTCGCAGAAAGAATAGTATCTGAACTCAACTATGCTGTCGTTACAGGTGGTGGCCCAGGTATTATGGAAGCAGCTAACAAGGGCGCAAAACTCGCTCATGGTCATTCAGTCGGCATGAATGTTAGTTTGCCACACGAGAGAAAGCCAAATGATTTCCTAACAGACGAAATACACTTCACATATTTCTTCGCGAGGAAGACCATGCTTACATTCGCTGCTGAAGCATACATATTCATGCCAGGAGGTTTCGGAACCTTCGATGAATTATTTAGCATTCTTACACTTATTCAAACAGGCAAAATACCACGCGTGCCAGTTATTTTGTTCGGCTCTTCATTCTGGGACCATTTGAGAACTTTCATAAATGAACAAATGATAGCAAAAGAAAATGCAGTTGATCCTGATTGTCTCGAATTTATAGAAATTACAGATTCAGAAGAAAGAGTCATAGAAATTATTCGTAAGGCTCCCGTGTCAGAATGGTGGCGTAGTATCAACTAATCTTTCCTGACGGTAGTTATAAACACAATCCAGCTTATAAGCATCATAACTCCCGCTATATAGATAGGCGCTATTGCAGATATTGTCGCGGCTAGCACACCTGCAATGATCGGTGGAGAAGCTTGGGCTAAGGCTTGCACACTACTGTTGATGCCAAGAATTTCACCTTGAATATCATTATCAGCTCTCTGACTAGCCAAGCTCGGTATAGCAGCCATACTTATGCCATTTGTAAGAGCAAATAATGCGCCGACAATGAGTAGGCCGATCAAACTTTGTGTAATACAGAATACGAATATAACTATCGATCCTGCAATGAGATAGAATTTGAGCAGAGTATGTTCATCGAATTTTTTTGTTAAGAATCTAAGTACAAATACTTGAGTGATGACTACCCAAATACCGACATAGCCGATGAAATAACCAACATTGACTTGATTGAATGAAAATCTATTTATGAGAAAAACAGAGAAGAAAGTGGCGAATAATGCAAGGCTCGCTTGGAAGAAGAAGTTGGTGGCAAATATTGATCGCAATTTCTTCATGCCATATGCCTGAATGATATGCTCAATTGCTTTGTGCCATGAGATAGTGAGCTTGTTGTGATTGACTCTTGTTTCTCTCAAATATTTGAAAACCAAAAATGCATTTGCAAAAGACAAAATAGCCGCGAACCAAAATGGAGTAGATGCGGTGAACCAAGGAATCAAACTGTTGTCTGATAGTAGGCCGCCTATGACTGGACCAATTATGAAGCCGACACCATATGCAGCACCGATCAAGCCGAATTGTTTCGCGCGATCTTTCGGCGGAGTTATGTCGGCGATTGCGGCTTGAGCGACAGATAGGTTGCCACCAGATATTCCGCCGATTATTCTCGATACGAATAATAGAGTTAGACTTTTCGAGAAGACACCCAATGCAAATATGACAAATGAAAGACCTGTGCCAAAAAGTGATGCAGTTATTATTTTCCTACGACCATAGAAATCAGAATATTCACCAAGAATTGGTGTCGAGAAAAATTGAATAATAGGGAAAGTGGCGATGAGTAATCCTAGTATCAAATAACTGTATTGTATTGGGACTTGGGCTGGTAGTAGATAAAATTGTGAATCAGGATTGGCTAGAAGTTGAGGCACTATAGGTACTAATATGCCGTTACTGACAAGGTCAAGAAATATGGCCATAAGAACTACGGTCAATTCTCGACTTGGTTTTTTCATAGGGGATATTATAGCAGATTTTTGGTGCCCGGGGTGGGAATCGAACCCACATGACCTTGCGGTCGACAAATTTTAAGTCTGTTGCGTATACCAATTTCGCCACCCGGGCCCTCTAGTTCTTGCTTCACTAAATGACCAATAACCAATAACCAAAAACTATTGGGGGGAGGCCACGGCGAGAATCGAACTCGCGCATAGCAGTTTTGCAGACTGCTGACTTACCACTTGTCTACGTGGCCACAAAAGTATTCTATACTTTCTCGGCAATCTCGTCTATACGTTGACGATTTTTCTCTCCTATATCAATTTTGACATCGAAGAATGGAACGAAGGCAATCCTAGAATTATCCATTACATATTGTCTGAAATCTCCCAATCTCCTATGAATGAATTCTACGGCGCTTTGTTCTTTATCAACCGGCAGAACAGAAATCAATATTGTAGCTTTTTTTGCGCGACTATTGAGGTCAATATCTGTAATAGTAATCAGGGAAGTTCTATTCGATTCTCTGGAGAAGAAATCAGCTGCAAGTTCTCTCAGAATTTCTTTCTTTTTGTTTTCTTTGAGTTCAGACATATTAGTTTGTTTTTTCTACGGTTTTGACACATTCTATGCGATCACCGACTGCAATTTCAATTTTTGCTTCAACAAGTAAGCCGAATTCATGACCCTCCGCAACTTCGCGAGTTTTGACTTTCTTCTCTTGAAGCTCGCGTATTTTGCCTCGTCCTATCTCACTTTCTCTGCGCATGATTCTGACATCATTTCCGCTTTCTATTGTACCCATCTCGACTTTTCCACCGATGACTTGCCTATCTTTTTCCTTTGAGAATAATGCCAATATTTTGGCACGTCCTGTAACTTCTTCAATGTAGACTTTTGGTACTCGGGATAATAATGTTTCTTGTACGAATTCTGTTAGATTATAAATGATATTGAAGGACTTAACGATAAGTGGTTGAGAAGATCTTTCTATGATTGCTCCTGTTTTCTTATCTGGTTTTGAATTGAAACCGATGACAATTATATCTTTATCACCTTGAGCGATCTTTATATCGTTTTCATTGATGTCGCCTATACCTTCTGATACTATTTTTATTTTAACTTTCTCATTATGTATTTTCTCCAATTCATGTCTTATACCATCGAGACTGCCAATAGCGTCTGCCTTGATAATGATTGGTAATATTATTGGTCCATTTTGTTCTGCGTTGTCTGAGGAAACTTGTGCTGGGTGTTTGGCCACAGAAATTTCTGCTTGCTTTTGGTTGGCATTTATTTCGGCTCTTCTTTTGTCCAAATATTCATTGTATTTCTCCTCTGCTTCTTTTTTGTTTTTTACTACCGAGAATACTGATCCACATATTGGCACTTTATTCCAGCCTAGAATAGATACAGGCATAGAAGCTTGTGCAGATAAAATTTTCTCACCTTTGAAATTTTCTATGAATCTAATAGGTGCATAAGCATTGCCTGTAGAAACATAATCACCAATATTGAGTAGACCGTCTTTGATAAGAAGTGTTGCAGATATGCCTTTTTTGGAATCTCTGTTTGCTTCGATGACAAGACCAGAAGCTGGCAAGGATTTGTTTGTTTTGAGTTCTGTGATTTCTGATAGTAATATAACCATGTCCAATAATTCCGTTATGCCTTGTCCTGATATTGCTGATATGGACACGCACGGTATATCACCACCCCAACCTTCGACGTAGATTTCATTCTCGCCTAGACTTTGTTTTGTCTTATCAATATTTGCATTTGTCTTGTCTATTTTTGTAATCGCTACAATATAGGGGATTTTTTGTTCGAGAATATTTTTCAAGGCTTCAACAGTTTGGGGTTTGACTCCGTCTTCCGCAGAAACAACGAGAATTGCTACGTCTGCCGCTTGTGTGCCTCTTTCTCGAATAGAACAGAATGCTTCGTGTCCGGGAGTGTCAATAAATGTTATTAGATTTTTGCTACCTTCTGGACTCAAATGTTCTGCTTCGTATGCCCCCATGTGTTGAGTGATACCTCCTGCTTCGCCCTCAACAACATTGGCTTTTCTGATGTAATCAAGAAGGGTAGATTTGCCATGATCAATATGCCCCATAATAACAACTATAGGGGAACGCTTAACATCGCCTGTTTTGGGCTTTTCTGTGGGCATGATGTATTACAATACCACAATTTTGAATTTTTTCAAACTTACGATATAGATATGTTTTGTCGGGACTATAGTAACTTCTTTGCTTTCTCTAAGGCTTCTTTTTCTTCGCCGGATAATTCATGTTCAGAATCATGTTTGGTGATTGGTTTTGAGAAGACACTCACATAATCTCTCGAATATAAACTAGAAATGATGACGCCATTACCTTCTTGGTTCAAAAAAGCGGTTGCGAAACTTTGATTACCTCCGCCACCTGTACCTTTGAATGGATTGAATCTTACAGTATGTACAGACTGAACGCTTTTTCTCAGTCTTTTTTCTACATCGGATAAATATGTTTCTAGTTCGCTTTTGAATTTCTGCAATTCATTCAGGTCTTTAGAAACTATTTTCAGAGAATCTGAAATATTTTGTGCATTTACATTGACTAGGAAACGACGTAGGCGAAAATGCATTATAAGTACGAGTACGAGAAGTATTATGGTTGCGATTGAGAGGATGATGAAGCCAAGCAATATAGGGTTTGAAGAAATATTATTTATCATGAGTGTATTATAACATAGTAGTGTTGAGTGGAGGTCGGACCTCTAAAAGGTCCGACCTCGTATTGCATTCTATTAATAATAGGTGTATTTTATTCGCGTATGCACATTCCAGTTACTGCTGTGGTCTTCTTCTTCCTTGGGGCCGGAGTACAGTACCGGATCGTGCCGCCAACAGGTCCGTTGCGGCGTGGGCCGAGGCAGAGGAATTGGGAACGCAACAAAAAACGCCTTGGGATCAAGGGCACGCCTGCAAGGCCCTATACTCCCGGCACCCATCGGGGCGCATGACATTCTCGCGCCACGTTTCTTCACCCGCTGTTGGTCTCACGGTCGACGGCGGTTTTTTCGAGGTCGGACCTCTTAGAGGTCCGACCTCCAAAAGGTCCGACCTCGAACTCGAGAAAAGTGTGTTATGATAAAAATATGAAAATTTGGCCACAAAAGAGAATATATATGGATTATGCTTCATTAACACCCATTGATCCTTGGGTTGTTTCGGAGATGAAGAAATTTTCAGGCAGAGAATATGCAAATGCTTCTTCTATATATAAGGAGGGTGTAGCTTCAAAGAAGACTATTGAAAATGCTCGAATCACTATAGGGGATTTTATCGGTGCGCATAGTGATGAGATATTCTTTACTTCAGGGGGCACAGAGTCAAACAATATTGCAATACTCGGTGCAGTTGAATCTTTACTGAAGGACGGTGTGCAATATTCAGAAATGCATATAGTTGTGAGCTCAATCGAACATTCTTCAGTCATTGAGACAGCAAAATATCTCAAATCAAGAGGCGTACATGTGGATTTTATACCGGTAGACAAGTGTGGTGTTGTTGATTTGGATATATTGAAGAAAAGTTTGAAAGTTAATACTGTTCTGGTTTCTATAATGGCTGTAAACAATGAAATAGGCACAGTTGAGCCAATAAGAGAAATTGCGAAAATTGTTAGGGATTATAGGAAATCTTTGCATGAGGATCTTCTCGAAGAAAATATAAACAGGGCAGCTGATTCTTGGAGAAATAAAATTTTACCTGAATTGGCCAATCACTATCCTCTTTTCCATACTGATGCTAGTCAGGCAGGATTATTCCAAGAATTAAAAGTCGAAAAGATGGGTGTGCAACTTATGACTCTGGACGCAGGCAAAGTGTATGGTCCACGCGGTACTGGCATATTATTCAAAAAGAGAAATACGCCGATTTCTCCTATTATTTTCGGTGGAGGACAAGAAAAAGGTTTGCGTTCAGGAACAGAGAATGTTCCTGCGATTATGGGATTTGCAAAAGCTGTTGAATTGGCAAGAAATGAAAGGGAATCAGAAACACAAAGACTTCAAGAATTAAAAAATTACTTCATAGATACTTTTAAAACATTGCGGCCTGAAATTATAATTCACGGCGAAGGCACGGTAGTTTCGCCTCATATAGTGAATATACAAATACCGAAAATAGACAATGAATTCTTCGTATTACAGCTGGATGCGAAGGGTATTTCTTGTTCTACCAAGAGTTCATGCCTACGCGACGCTGATGAATCATACGTGCTCAAAGCTATTGGTGCTGACACGCACACCTCGATTAGATTGTCCTTTGGACGGTGGTCGCGCAAGGCCCATATACGCAAGCTTATTCGAGTCATATTGCAATTATTGTAAACCTTTGCTAGTATCTCACCTATGTTAATGATTCGCTTACAACGCACAGGACGCAAACACGAACCAACTTTTCGTGTTGTTTTGACTGATTCCAAGAATGGTCCAAAAAGTGGCAAATACATAGAGAATTTGGGCTGGTATGATTCTAGGACAAAGAATAAGATTGAGCAGATAGACATAGAGGCAATCAAGACACATATGAAGAATGGCGCCAAACTCTCTCTCACACTTCACAATTTCCTCGTAAATAACAAAGTCATTTCTGGTAAGAAGCTCAACGCTCTTCCTAAGAAAAGCCCCATCAAATCCGAAACACCAGCCGAAGCTGCACCTGCACCAGTTGCAACTCCAACTCCCGCGGAGGCGCCTGCAGCTTAGTTACCGATATATATAGTCTTGATGGCTCACTTCGATGAGTTTTTTGTTTGTTTATTTAAATATAGAAATTTGTTTTTACCCTTAGCTTGTAGTAATATTGAGCCATGATAATAACTTATTTAGGTGCAGAATTCGTGAAGATTCAATTTGGCGACATTACTCTCGCTCTCAATCCAGTATCCAAGGATTCTGATTTGAAGACATCCAAGTTTGGTGCTGACGTTGTACTTTCTAGTATCAATCATTCTCATATGAACGGCATAGAGACGGTTTCATTCGGGGACAAGAAACCATTTAGTATTACAGGACCGGGAGAATATGAGGTTAGAGGTGTATTCATAAGAGGCATGTTGTCCGAATCCGGTTACGATGGTGAGAAGAGGATCAATACCATATACACTATCAATCTTGAAGGCATGAATATATGTTATTTGGGAGCTGTGAATACACCAATCTTGCCCAAAGAAAGCGATGAGGCCATAGAAGAAGTTGATATACTTTTTGTGCCGATAGGCGGAGATGGAGTTTTGGATCCAGCTTCTGCTTACAAACTAGCCGTCTCTATTGGCCCTAAGATTATTATACCTATTCATTATGGAGAGATCGGCTCAAAAGACGCTCTCAAACAATTTTTGAAAGAGGCAGGTGAGAATCCAACACCAGTACCAAAATTAACTCTGAAGAAAAAAGACCTAGAAGGCAAAGATGCAGATGTCGTGGTTCTAGAAGTTGAGAAATAACTATGTATAAGAACATATTTTAAGCTCGACGGAGTGACTGTTTTTTGCTATACTTAAGCCATAATAATCCATTAAAGGTTAATTTTTATTATCAAAATGACAAAGAAAACAGACAAAAGTAGAGATGAAGAATCAGTGCCAGAGAGAATCGGTAATGGTATTGTTCCTCGAAGTCTCACCAGTGAAATGCGTGAGTCTTATCTCAACTACGCGATGTCTGTTATTACTTCGAGAGCCTTGCCAGATGTTCGTGATGGTCTCAAACCTGTTCACAGACGCATACTCTACACGATGCACGAACTCGGCCTCAGTCCTAACGGCAAAACCAGAAAGTCTGCCAAGATTGTTGGAGACGTTACAGGTAATTATCATCCTCATGGAACAACTGCGGTTTATGAATCTCTAGTCAATCTTATCCAGCCTTTTAGAATGCGATATCCTCTGGCCATTGGTCAGGGTAACTTCGGTTCTTTGGATGGTGATGGTGCCGCTGCTGATAGATATACTGAGGCCAAAATGTCTAGAATATCTAGCGAATTGTTGAAAGACATAGACAAGGATACTGTTGATTGGCGACCGAACTACGAAGGCACAAGGAATGAGCCGACAGTATTGCCATCGATGGTTCCAAACTTACTACTCAATGGAACTTTGGGTATTGCAGTTGGTATGGCTACAAACATTGCTCCTCACAATTTGCGAGAAGTTGTAGATGCCACCACTCACCTTATAGACAATTCTGACGCTACTACAGAAGACTTGCTTCAGCATATCAAGGGTCCAGATTTTCCTACTTATGGAGTTATGTATGGCGAGAAAGACATCCATCATACATATGCAACAGGCCGTGGAAGTATTGTTGTTAGAGGTGAAGCAGAAATAGTCGAAGACAAGAAAGGTCAATATCAGATCGTTATCACTTCTATTCCATATCGCGTGAACAAAGCAGAACTCATAATGCGTATTGCAGATTTGGTCCGAGAAAAGACCATAGAGGGTGTGAGAGCTTTGAGAGATGAGTCTGACAAGGATGTTCGTATAGTTATAGAACTGAAACAAGGCTCATATCCAGAGAAAACACTCAATCTTCTTTACAAACATACTCAACTAGAAGATTCATTCCACGTAAACAATGTTGCTTTGGTTGATGGTGTTCCACAAACACTGTCTTTGAAGACAATGTTGCAGGAATTCATCGCACATAGAATACAGGTTATAAGACGCAAGACAAAATTCGAACTTGATAGAGCTGAGGAAAGAGAGCATATTTTGTTGGGCTTGAAGAAAGCGCTCGACCACATAGATGCGATCATTACTCTTATTCGCGCGTCCAAGGATGCAACTGAGGCACATGCCAACCTTATCAAGAAATTCAAATTCACAGACAAACAAGCTACAGCAATTCTCGAAATGAAACTTCAAAGATTGGCTGGTTTGGAGCGTAAGAAAGTTCTCGATGAATTGGCAGAAGTACAAGCACTCATAGAAGAATTGAAAAGTATTTTGGGAAGTGAGAAGAAAGTCAGAACAATCATCAAGACCGAACTAACAAATATCAAAGAAAAATACGGCGATGATCGCAGAACTCGTATTGTCAAACATGGCGTCAAAGAATTCAACCCTGAAGATCTCATAGCCGACGAAGAATCAGTCTTGGTTCTCACTAAGGGTGGTTATATCAAGCGCACCAATCCTGACGAGTACCGCAAGCAGAAAAGAGGTGGAGTTGGGGTTGTAGATCTAGATACCAAAGAAGAAGATTTCATTACGCATCTTGTTTATGCTTCGACACACAATGATATTCTATTCTTTACTGACAAAGGCAAGGCTTATCAAATCAAAATGTACGATATTCCTGAAGGCAAAAGAGCAACAAGAGGCAAGTCAGTTATGAATTTCCTATCTCTTGCAGAAGGTGAAAGAGTAACTTCTATTTTGCCGATGCCAAAGAACAAGAAAGAAGCAGAAGGTTTGTCGATAATGATGGTTACCAAGAATGGTACCGGCAAGAAATCTTCCGCAAAACACTTCCACGATGTTAGAAGATCAGGCCTTATAGCCATAACATTGGATTCAGGTGATGAGCTCATCTCCGTATCATTTGTTTCCAAGAATGATGATGTAATGATTGCTACAAAAGAAGGCCAGTCGATCAGATTCAAAGAAAGTGATGTGAGAGAAATGGGCAGGAATGCTGCGGGTGTTCGTGTTATCAAACTCGAGAAGAATGACGCAGTTATTTCCGCAGATATTGTTTCGAAAGATTCCAAGAATCCAGCCCTGTTTGTTATAGGATCAAATGGTTACGGTAAGAAAACAGATCTTTCTGAATACAAGACTCAGAAGCGTGGAGGATCTGGTATATTGACCATGAAAGTTACTTCAAAGACTGGTTCTCTTATGGGCGCAAAAGTAGTTACAGAAAATGAAGAAGAGATTGTGGCAATGTCGAAGAAAAGCCAAGTCATAAGAACTGATTTGAAAGAAATACCGACTCTCGGCCGCTCAACTCAAGGCGTTAGGATTATGAAACTTCGTGATGGAGATTCGTTGGCTAGTATGATTTGCTTATAGGCTATTCACTTCCCTCTGTGTATAAAAATACGCTAGAATATAGCTATGTTTTCTAATCCAGCCTCAAATATCGCCAAGCTCGGAATCATTCATGGAATGAAATTAATAGACATAGGTACTGGCTCGGGTTTCTATGCTATAGAATCAGCAAAATTAGTAGGCCCATCAGGGCGCGTATATGCTGTTGATGTTCAAAGAGAAATTCTTGATCGAATACGCGCCAATGGTATATCACAAAAACTCAATAACATTGAGGTGGTTTGGGGTAATGCAGAAAAGATCGGCGGCACCAAAATCAGAGAAAATATCGCTGATAGAATAATTGTATCAAATGTATTATTTCAAGTAGCCAAGCCAGATGATTTCTGCTTAGAGATAAAGAGACTAACAAAAACAGGCGGCAAAGTTTTGGTTGTAGATTGGAGTGATATTAGTCCTATCGGTCCCAAGAATGTTGTAAGTGCCGAAAAGGCTCGTCTTTTATTCGAGAAGCATGGTTTCAAACTGGATCAAAGTTTCGATGCGGGAGATCATCATTATGGTTTAATTTTCATAAAAACATAATACTATGTCCAAATTTCAAATGATCGTTATAGGAATATTTGTGGTTTGCATAATTGCAGGTGTTGCTGCTTTTGCAATGTTCAAGGGCAGTAGTTCTTCTACGGCTTTGCCACAGATCACTATTTGGGGAACATTCCCGAAGGACGTCTTCGATCAATACGTATCCAAGATCAATAATACTTTGCCTCAAAGTATTTCTATTGATTATGTTCAAAAATCAACTGATCAATTTTCCAAAGATTTCATAGCCACTCTTGCTAGGGGTTCTGGACCTGATGCCATACTTATTCCTTCAGACATGATTTTGCCTCATATGGATAAGATTGTTCCTATACCATATGGTGCTTTGCCACAGAGAGATTTCATGGATACATATATCGAAGAATCCTACATGTATTTGGGTCAACAGGGTTTGTACGCACTACCTTTTACGGTTGATCCTCTAATCATGTATTGGAACAGAGACATGTTCAATTCCGCTGGCATAGCGACGAGCCCAAAATATTGGGATGAATTTATCAATATCAATAAAAAGTTAGTTACTAAAGATCAAAAAGGCAATATTCGCAAAACTGGTTTGGCTATGGGGGAGTTCGTCAACATCACTAATGCCCGAGAATTATTAGGCACGCTTATTATGCAATTGGGTAATCCTGTAACATATACCAATAACGAGGGTGTTACACGTAGTTCGCTCAAGATGTCTTTCAATCCCAATCCTTCAAAAGCTGTACAATTCTATACTCAGTTTGCGGACGCTTCACAGCAATTATATTCTTGGAATAGAGGTATGCCAGAATCAAAATCATATTTCCTATCAGGATTACTCGGTACATATTTCGGTTTTGCATCAGAGATCAATGATATTAGAGCCAAGAATCCCAATCTGAATTTCGATGCCGCCACGATACCACAGGTAAGGACCGGAGGCAAAAAAGCTACATTTGGAAGGATGTACGGACTTTCTATTGTTCGAGCTTCCAAGAATGCAAATGCAACTTTCCAGATACTTTCTGTTATTACTTCTGCATCTGCATTGAAAATGCTGTCCAATACTCTGTATTTGCCTTCAGTTAGAAGAGATGTCATATCTGTGGGCTCGAGTGACCCATACATCTCTGTGTTCAATGAGCAGGCTTTGATAGCCAAATCTTGGCTTGATATTGATCCTTCAAGTTCATTCAACATATTCAGAAATATGGTAGAATCTGTTACAAGTGGTAGCAAGAATATAAACGAAGCTTTGGATGATGCTGGTGATCAATATGATAATATTTTACGAATAAGCAATGAATAAATTACTTTTAATTTTCTTTCTCGCGTTTAGTTTCGCAAATGTATATATAGCGAATGCTGCGACCACTCCCAATCCAAATTTTACGAACATCAACAATCCAGAATTCAGATTAGTTATATGTGATGGTCCTAGATATCCAGATCCTTTGCCAGTAGGCATGAATCCACCACCGGCAAATTACGTTCCATGTGATTTCAACGGTCTTATGTTGCAAGCCAATCACATAATAACGTTATTACTTATTGCTGGAGTATTTGTAGCTATAGCTGGTCTTGCATATTCTGGGTATTTGTTTTTGACAGGCAAGGAGCAAGATCGTACTCGCGCTAAGGAAATATTACCAAAAATTGCAAAAGGGTTTATAATGATGATATCCGCATGGTTTATTGTGCATCAGTTGCTAATCTGGCTTACTGATAATGGCAATGGTTTTTCTAGGTTAATAGGAGGATAAAATTATGACTAAGCAAACAAAAAAAATTGTTGTACCAATAGTGGCATTATTACTCATCTGCTCATTTTTTTCATTTTCTATAGCTTTGGCTGATACTGCCAATACAGGACCTTCAGGTGATACAGGAGCAAATTTGCCCGCACCTACGCCTACAGCTACTAAGGCAGAGATAATACCTCTCGCTAATCCTCTATCTAGTAAGTTTAATACCGTCGGTGGATTGATAAACTCTCTCATGGAGATTTTCAGTTATGTCGCTGTTATTATTGCTGTTTTGGCTTTGATATGGGTTGGCTTCCAATTCATCATGGCGCAGGGTAATTCTGATCGCATAAGTGAGCTCAAAACTTGGTTTTACTATATTATTATCGGTACTGCTATTATTCTGGCCTCGAGACTTATCGTGTCTGTCGTTATCAATACCTTAGAATCAGCAGGTACAGTCAGTCCTGATGTTATACAAAAATTAAGACAACCACTTAATAATCAATAAAAATATTTTATGATCAAAAGAATATCAATCGCTTCATTATTAACAATCTTGGTACCTGCTATCACATTTGCGGCTGGTAAGGACTTGGCATATTTGATTGCTGTTTTCATCAAATATCTCAATCAAGCTCTATTCGTACTTATAGGAGTTGCTGTTGTCGTCTTCATATATCACATAGTGAAATATTTCATTTTACCGAATGAAGACAGGAAGGCCGCCGGTAATTATGTTATGTACAGCGTTATTGGTTTCTTTGTTATTATTTCATTTTGGGGTTTGGTTAATATAATAAAAAATACCTTTGAATTGGACAATCAAGCACCAACCACTTGGGGCAGTTTCTCCAATCTGTTTCCTTCGGGAGGTTCGACTGGAGGTTCCAATAATAATGGTTCAAACAGCGGATCACAGACGCCGTTTTCACCAAGTGTAGTTCCAGTGACCAGTGGAGAAAACAATTAGTTTATTTGAACAATTCACATATTTGCTTGTTTATGGCAGGTACGATGAGTTATAATCATTAGGTAATATAATTATAAATTAATAAATAATATGAAAAAAATCTTAGCTTTCCTCGTTGCTTTTGCGCCAGCTATTGCTTCGGCTCAACAAATAACAGATGTCAATTCTTTGACATACAAACTTACAAACATCGGTAACGTCGTTATCGAAATTTTGATTGCTTTTGCTGTTATATACATCATTTATAACGTTGTCAGATTTATCATTTCAGATGATGAGACAAGAACCGGTTATAGAAATGCTTTTCTTTGGGGTATAGTTGGTCTCGCCGTAATTCTTTCTATTTGGGGTCTAGTACGCATACTCACAAACACATTTAGGACTGATACAAACGCACCAACCAATCAGTATCCACACGTTCAATATCCTCCAAATATACCTTAATATGGATTTTGGGGTACCAAAAGCATTGGCTGCTAGTACTGCCGAGGCATTCGGTAATGCTATAAGTCCCATAATGAAGAATATTGTCAATCCCATCATTGAGGTACTATTCGCGCTTGCTTTCATAGTTTTTGCTTACGGCGTTCTACATTTGATATTCGGAGAGCCTGATTCTGATGCTAGGACAAAAGGGAAGAATAGTGCTATATATGGGGTCATCGGTATGTTCATAATGGTTGCCGCTTGGGGTATTGTGAATCTCATATCTGCTACGGTAAAGTCTATATAAAAGTAGGTTTCAAATAGTCTATAAAAAAACACAACCCGCTGGCCGAAGCCTGCGGGTTGTTGTGATTCAGGGAGGGGAACTCCCTGAACCTCTAACGGAGTCTGCGAACGCAGATTATCTCTGCGCGCTTTGTTGGTTGCCCTGACTCAAGGGCAAATTCGAAGTACCGGATGTTTTCTCCGTAGTGGAGATCCTGATACTCCGGCGAAGTTAACGGTGGACGTTTGTACATTTTTTTGCCGTCCACCCTCACAAGCCACACGACATTGCTGTCGTTTGGCCGGAAATCCACGCTGTACCCGCACGCGTTAAGTGGATCGCTCCACTTGTCTTGCGTCATGGCGATGTGTACCGTCTCCACCAGTTTGGTCTGGTGGAAATTGCCCCGGATTGCTCTGAAGGTGGTTTTTGCAACCACTATAAGCATGATGCTCAAAAGAACAAACAACACTGGCTTCCAGTTGCCTTTGGGTTTGAAGAGTGTGAAGCCTTCACTGCCACTCTCATTCTGGGGTGTGTTCATTTGGGTGTTGGAAGTACGAGTGTTTTCAGTTGTTCGAGCCCGGTGATGTCGCCTCTGACGTGGTAAACCCGAACGTTTTCGATTCCTTGAATGCCGGCTGCTATGGCCGAGGCGGTGGCGGCGTCTTCTGTTTTTTCTTTCAGTGATTCAATTCCAGCCGCCAGTCTTCGGGCGATTTCTCCAGCTTCGCACGCCTTCTGATATGCTGCAGTTCTTTTGATCGAAATCAGTTGGGGTTTGTTTGTATACATCCCTCTCCTGCATTCGATCTCATGAACACTGTCCTCCCCACCGAACATGTTTGTGAATTCATCTTTTATTAATTGTGCCGTGCGAGGGGCGCTCGCACCATCCATGATTTCAGTGTCATCCAGTCGTCTTACCACTGAACGTAACTTTTCTACGAATTCTCCAGTGAAGAACTGTGTCTGTGCCTTTGTCGACCACCTTCTCGCATTGAAGAGGTGTGTTGAGAGATAGGACAGGGTGGCTGTCCACTCTGCTATTAGTGTGATTCCGTTTTTGGTGTAAATCTCAACGGACACATCTAGGATCGTGTGCCTAGTTAGGTCCACAATCTCAACTTTCTCCCATGGCCACTTGCCAAGGAGCCCCCACATTCGTTGCCGGATTGAACGAGGCGGTTTAGTGAGGTCGATTGCCGCCTCGGGGGATTCGGGCGTTTTTTCCGCCAACAGCGTATTGATGAAGATCGTTCCGTGCATGTACGGAATAGGCGTAAAAAAACTGTTTGCCGCCCCCATTCCAAACAGGACAACGATCCACACTGCAAATCCCGCGAGAAGCGCATATTCTCGCGGAACCGTACTGTCAGTGATGTACTCAATCGTGAATCCGATCAACATCGCCAAGGCGATGTTGATCAGGATCATCCCGATCAAGTATCCATCTGGCATTCTGTTTTTCACTCCATTCCTTTCGTTTGCCCACTTTCGCGGGCAGTTTTTATTTTTTCTGAAATTGTCAACGAACAGGCACACACCTATCCGTTCGACAGTATGATATCATATAAATATATAAAAGTCAAATCGAGAAAATATCCATATAAACAAGTATTTAAGCCACTAAATCGGCTCTATTGTGTTCCTTATAAAAAAGCCACCCCCCGAGCTCTCTTTGGCCGTTAAGCCTCGGAGTGCTGGGGGGGTGATTGTTGGTGGCGCTACTTCGGCACCACCATGAAGCGGAATTCGACCACTTCATCCGGCGAATCGGGCGTGAGCCAGATCAGGTTCCTGACCGGACCTACATGGCCCGGCGGCAGTTTGTACTGCCGGTCAGGGTCGAATGTGAGGCAGCCGCGATCGTCACCGTACACCATCTTGACCTTTTTCAGGTCGTTGGTGTCAGGGTACAACATATACCCGTTTACCAACGTGATCTCAAGGGCACAGTTCTTGAAAATCTTGAAGGTGGTCACCTTTCCGATCTCGACTTTAGGCCCTGGGGCCGAGAACGAGTTGGTTGGGTTTGCCGTAACGTTCAACGGCCAAGGTGCCAAACTCATCACTACCATGCCCGTGGGCATGTTGGTGATAATGTTGTTGAAGTTAACATTACCGCCGGCTGTGATCACTACGCCCGAAATGTTGCTCGACACGACGGTCGAGTAAACATTTGTCGTGGTCCCACCCAGACCTGTGACGGTCGGAATGGTGTTGGTGGCGGGAGCGACGACTGTGGCCAGGGAACTGTTCGATGTCGTCAACGCAATCCGAGCACTGAGCTCGGCGAGTTGTTGACGAAGTCTCGCGACTTCGTTTGTCGCGTCTCGCTGTTGACGTCGATAGTCATCGGACGGGTTCGAAGAAACCACCGTTGACCGTTTTTGTTTGATCCAATTCACCAAAGCACCGGTTCCCATTGCCGCGATGACCAGTGCGATTAGCCACCACAACTTTCTTCGCCCATTACCTGAGGGTGGTGGCGCTGACACGGTGCGATTCGGAGGGACTGGGGGTGTAGAGGGCGGAGCCGGAGGTGCGGATGTTGGAGTTGGGGTCGGAGGTGCTGCAATACTCATAAGTATACTTTCAGGGTTCGTTGTTCCGCACTACTATACACTATATTGTTTTATATGTCAATACTATTTGGTAATTTTCATTAAATATTTTTCTATATGCGAAAAAGGCGACGGATTACCGTCGCCTCCGCGAAAAGAACAAACTACCGAACGACAGTGACCGCCATGTCACCCGTCGTCGTCAAGATCTGTGAATTGTTCACATTCCCGTACACGACCACTGATATCCCTGGTGCAGCATTTACCTTGGTGGCAGGGGGAGATGAGGTCAGAGTTTTTTCCACTTTCGTCTCGGCCGTTTTTGGTGTTTCGGCAGTCGAGGCGAATGAGGGCGTATTGTTCCCCCGTGTTGTACTGCCAAAGTCACTCGACCCCCACAGCAGGTTGGTCAGACTAGCAAAGTCGACCCCGTTTGTGCCTGTCTGTGAACTGTTTGCGGTGTTATGTTTGTTCGAGTGAACGATTGTTGAATCAGTCACAGATGACTTCGGGTCTCGAGGTTCGTTACTGGTCACCTTGATTCCGTTGTTTCGTTCCCATCGTGCGTTATTGATATACCTTTGAAAATCTGACCACCCGTCAAAGACGAATAGATACAAACAGAGAATGCTGCCGACGCCGATAAACAAAGCCGACACTAGAAGAATTTTTCTATTTATCATGGCTAAAGGTTCAAGTTGATGTTCTTTCTATTTGTATCCTAGTTGAACTATGGAGTCAATGAATAAAAAGCCCCCGCCTCAGTTGCACTTTGGCGGGGTTGTTAGAAGGGGATGGGGAAGTAGTCGTGCCATATCGAGACGATCAAGACCAGGCCAGCAAACCCGGCCAGGACGTAGGCTACAACGATGGGTACGATTGATTCACCCCACTCATTTTGATTTGTGCTCACGTAAATAATGCTACAACTTATATATGAATAGTCAATATATAAAATGTTAAGAGTAGAATAAATTACCGGAATATGATACTTTATTTGTATAAGATATTTGTTTGCCGGGGTGGCGAAATTGGTAGACGCGCATGCCTTAGGAGCATGTCAGGTAACTGGTGGAGGTTCGAGTCCTCTCCCCGGCACAAAAAATAGCGAAGCGATTTTTTGTGCCGGGAGCGAGTCGCTTGAGCGACTCGCGTGAGAGGACTCGAAAAGTCTGAGCATGCGGCGCGGAGCGAAGCGAGCACCGCGCGAAGACTGTACAGCTCCTGTAAGGAGAGAGTCCTCTCCCCGGCACTGAAATGGGCCCTAATAAGTAGACTTGGTTTATTTACTTCTATAAATATGCTATAAATATTACAATGAATTTAAAAGGAGTTATAGCTTCAAAAGGATTTGCGAAGGCGAAGAGTCTGGTGATATCTGATTTAATGAATCTCCCAGCTATTCCTGATCATGATTATATTGTAATTGCTCCATATACTACTCCTGCAATGAATGTAATATTACTTACTGCAAAGGGAATTGCGTGCGAAACAGGGGGGTTAACAACTCATGCAGCTATTATTGCTCGAGAGCTCAAAATACCCTGCATAATGAGTGTTAAAGATATAATGAAACAAATTAACGATGGACAAAATATTGAATTGAATGCCGATATAGGTGAAATAACTATTTTATAAAATTATGGAAAATGGAAATCAATTATTTCAACAAATGCTGGATGCAATAATCCCGACTATTCTTGAAGGTACAAAAGGCGGTGGAGGAAGATGGCCAATGCCAGTTTTTGAATCATCTTTTTTTGTTGGATATTATGATTCTGCTTTGATAGTTGAAAATTTCTTAAAAATAAGCGATAAGCTTTTGAAACAAGGAAAAAATATTTCTGATATTGCAAAACTATATAAATATCCATCACGAATTGCGAGATTGTCACACATGTTTCCAGGCAGAAGCTTGTGGAACATTGATCATGAAAAACAAAAAGTATTCGCTTTTCGTGTTGCTGAAATGTTAAATTGTTTGTATAAGAAAAATTTCTTTAATCAAGATAATAAAAATTTTATATACACAGATGACGAACTTAAACAATTGATAGAGAGTAATAATTTTTTGACGGGAGATAGTGTTTCTCAAGTAAAAAAGTTATCGAACTTGTTATGGTTGGTTGCAGAGTCGTACTCACCTCGATTCCCAAACATTTTTTTTGAATTTTCTGGTGAATACACCATTGATAATAACTTTTTTGTAGTTAAAGATTATCATAATCTAAGACCAGAATATTTGACATTTAAACTACCTTATAGTTTTGATAGTATCAAAATTATTGAAAGATATAGTAAGCCAGTAGATTTTAAGGTTGATATTATGTGTCGTTCGTTGGCATCAAATCAAAACATACCTGATCCTGAATTTGTATTACTTATTGTAGATGATAAAGCTGTGACTGATAGCAATGAAGTTGCAGATATGATCAAAAAATTATTGTCCGCATTACAACAATCTATAAATTATCTTAATTCACTTTCTCGAGATCAGATTATCGTTTGGAACGCCACGATCAATTTGTACGCATTTATATTTCCGCTTATAGGTAAAGATTGTTTCAAGTTATTGTCAGAAAATTATCTAGATGAATTAAATAGTGACGAATTTAAAAATAGATACAACAAAGCAGTTGATTGGTTCAAATCAATACCAAAAGATGCAAATGGCTGGACTAAAATTTTTGATCCAAGACAAGCTGTAGAAATTTAAAAATGGAATTCCTCAAACATATATTTGAATCAAAAGTGATGCCAGATTTTGATCTAGCAGTAACTATTACTAGACATGGTCCAAAGCAAGGGATGGACGGTCCTCTTTCTGAACAAGGAACTAAAGAAACTGAGGAATATTTTTCAGATGCATACAAAAATGTGGTGATAGATCCTTATAGGAAGAGGAGAGTGATTGCCTCGCCAAAGGAACGTGCGAATCAAACAGCACGAATTCATGAAAAAGTTTTAGAAAGAAATAATAATGTAGAGTCCGTCGAAGTTGAGACGAACGAATTTTTAAATGAAGGCGACATTATGGCCTTTTATAATTCTCTCACACCAGATGAGCAAATAAATTGGTTTAAATATTGGTATGATGGAAATAAGGAATTATCACCAAATACTCCTGATTTTAAAAAAGTTGTACAAGGCTTTTTCTCTTGGTTCTTAAAGGAAATTAAAAACGTCAAGATCGCCGGTGGCAATTTAGATATTGATACATTTTCTCATGGTCCGTTGATGGGAGCTATTCTTTTGAGTCTTGAAGATGAACTGGGTGAGGAAATCATAACATCTCCAAATATTAGAGACGGTCGAATTGATAGAACAAAAATATTTGATTTATATAATGGGCAATTAAGAGCACTTCAAAATATAAATTTTTATATAAATTCAAAAGAACCAGAAATTATAAAATTAAGTGTTTTAGATAAAGTAATTTCAATACCAATTATAGTGTTTGAAAAACTGGCCGGAGTTAAATCTTAAATTTATCTGACATTAAACAATGTTACATAGACTAATAGTAATGACGCCCCGGCACTGAAATGGGCCCTAATAAGTAGATACGAAAACCAAAAGTTTTTTCATTTATATTTGGGTATTTTTTTGTTATGATAACATTCATGAAATCGAAACAAGACATCAATCTTTTCGATCAGGCCACCGATCCCGAGCAGTATTCAAAAAGTGCAACGTCTTGGATAGCCGATCTCGACCGACAGGAAAAGCAAAGGGAACAATTCTGGAGTGGTATCCGACCATACATTCCTGAGCATTGTCGCTCGATACTCGATATCGGAAGTGGGTCAGGTTGGTCCGCGGATAAATCCAAAGCTATCGGTGTTGAGACATGGGTTGGGGTCGAACCATCCTCCAGTCATTTTGAGCTGGCCAGGAAACTTCACCCGCAGTTCGAAATGGAGCAGAAGACATTCGAGTTATATAAAACGAACCTGCATTTCGATTGTATTCTGGCAATTATGGTATTCAGTCATATAGGTAATATTCCTGCCGCTTTCAAGAAGATCCATGACCTGCTCAATCCAGGCGGCGTCTTTATCTCCGTCCACTCGGCATTTCATGAGGGAAAAGATCGTTGCGAGAGACGGGGCAGGAAATATGAGGTTGAGGTCATAGACGGCGACCAATATATAGACAAATCGATCGAAGGCTACGGTATTGCCGATATAAACCGTCGTCCGGAATATTATGTGAGCAAAGCGGAAGAGGTAGAATTAAGCTTGATCAAGCAGGACAAGATAGTCGATTCCGGATATTCGGCGAAAGACCTCCTAGTTTTTAAGAGAGTCTAAATTTACTTCCTTTCATATTTTTTGTCCGCCCAGTTGGATTCGAACCAACGACCAATCGCTTAAGAGGCGAGTGCTCTACCAGACTGAGCTATGGGCGG
>CAYOTK010000006.1:0-64984 GCA_964406895.1 uncultured Candidatus Saccharibacteria bacterium
TTAACCAAGCCGTGGTAATGCTAAATCATACCCCGATATTTGGGTATTATGCCGTAAATTCTTTTAAAAGGTCGGTTCGAACCCACTCGTCCGCGACGGCGCACTCGTTTTTTCGCCTCGCGCACCCTTTGCGTTTGTGACGAAAATCCCAAAAAACGCCAACAAAAATGCGGGCGGGGCGAAAGGGGGGTTTGAGGGGGGAATTTCGCCCCGCCCTCCGCGCGACGAGCGAAGCGAGGCGCAACTGCCCACGGAAACCGATTTCACTTTTTTGCGGAGACGATGGGATTCGAACCCATGAGGGCGATTAGACCCTACCTCGTTAGCAGTGAGGCGCTTTCGACCACTCAGCCACGTCTCCTTTGGAATATTATTTGTGCAATTCATTCTTGCATAAATATGACTAATTATCAAAAAATAAATGAGGAGAATAAATAGTATAAAATGTTTTGCGGAAACTGTAATTGACGAAAAAACTTGATACGATAGTATTAGTCTGTTGCTTGAAACAAACAAGGAGAGATGGCTGAGTGGCTTAAGGCAGCGGTTTACTAAACCGCCGTTCCCTCACGGGAACCGTGGGTTCGAATCCCACTCTCTCCGCTGATGATCTGTACCCCATAAAGTGGACACAATCTACAGTTTTCTTTTGTATAATTAATAACTAATTAACAAAAGGATATGAAAAAATATCTATAATCGAGCATTTTTACTTTTTTGTATTTGTATGGTAGAAATGAATTAGACTAAAAAGAAAGGGGGTGATTAAATTGAATGTTTTTGACGAAAAGAGATTTCGTGAAGAGGTGGGAGAATCGCTGGGAAATGATCTGGAACGAGCGGTCATCGTTCTAAACAACTTCGGACCAAGACTGTCCGCTGATGTGACCAACGTCATACTTCACGCAATCGACAAAAAAATGGTTGCGGAGGTTTTGGCGCTTCTGGAAGAACATTGGGAGAAATATCTCTGTTATCAACACCCCAGTGTTCGTGGAACGGTCAGGAGTTGGTCCGGTATCAACGAAACCAAAGCACTGTTTCTGAGAATCTGTCAGGAGGTTCTCAAACTTGAACCCACCATTACGACCGATTGACTCAACGCCGCTTCGAGCCTGACCCTCGAAGCGGCGGTCAGTATTTTCATTTAACCATCACCTCCACGAATCAAACAACATTCTATAAAGCAAACATTATTACTTTCGCTATAATGAAATATTAACAATCAATTTATAAAAACATTCTGTGTTAAAATACCTTCATGATTCAATATTTCGGAATGATCATAAAGAAATACTTACGCAAATATGGTTATGATATAAAAAAATATCACCCATTATTTGAAACACTCGTAAAGAAATACAACATATCAACAGTATTTGATATTGGCGCAAACAACGGTCAATTTGCGATGAAAATTCACAAAAAATTACCAAATGGCAGAATTTACTCATTCGAACCATTGAAAGATTGCTATGATATTCTGGTTCAAAACCTTGAGAAAGAACGCATCCAATTCAAAGCATTCAATTTTGCCTTAGGTCAGGAAAATGGCGAGACCATGATTAAACTCAACAATTTCTCTCCCAGTTCTTCAATTTTGCCAATTACTAAAGAGCACGAAAAACTATATCCCAAGAGCAAAGAGATGAACGAGAGGAAGATTATTATAAGGAAACTTGATGATGTTGCAAAAGAATTGGAAATTACGAATGACATACTTATCAAAATTGATGTTCAAGGATTCGAGGATAAAGTCATAAAAGGCGGATCTAACATAATCTCAAAAGCAAAAATTATTCTCGTTGAAAACTCTTTTATTCCCCTCTATGAAGGCCAATCTCTTTTCGGCGACATACATAAATTACTTTCAGAATTAGGCTTCAATTATTCTGGTCATGGGGATCAGCATTGGAATGAAAAAACCGGTGAGCTTGTCTACGAGGACTCTATTTATACAAAATCTTAGGGTGAAATACTTTTTGATCTCATAGACCAAATATAGATATGGATTTATAATATATTCATGAAAAAATCAAACTCAATTTATATATACACCACATTTATAACATTACTAATCGCACTGTATACCTTGTCTTTTTTTACTAGATCAAGTCTCATTCCGTTAGTATTGATAATTTTTTACTCAGTATCCCTTGTACTCATATACAAGAGGAATAGATTTGCCAAAATAATAAACCAAATATCACTCCTAATCACAGCATCAATCCTTTCACTAAATTTATACACCCTCATTCATTCAGGATACAACTATAAAGACAGTTTCTTACAATCACTTTTAGTCTTCTATTTATTTATAATCATCATTTCTATTGCATTTATAATATATTGGCAAAAATCTCAAGCCATAAAATCATTCTTTGACAAATCAACAACAGGGTCTCAAGCAACAGACACATCAAAAACAGGACCAGACGCCTTAAACAATATTCAAAATACCTACAAGTTTAATTCTGATCATATAGTTGTATTGTCTATCTTTTCATTTATAAGCTGTATGATGTTCCTATTCACGGGTTGGGGATTTTTATTCGCAATACCAATTTCACTTGTATTCAGTTTGGTATATGTATTAATATTTGCATCCTCATTGAAGCGAAACAATGCCAGAGCTTTTGCAGTTTATTCTGTGATCATTACGCTCATACTTTCTTATGTTTCAATTCTTCTAAATATTGGCGTGGCATCTGATTCCCCAGAGACATACTACATATCCACTGGTCTTTTCGGCGTTCCAAGCACAAGTCTCAAAGACATATTCGATCAATTGCTTAATATTTCTTATTATTATTTGATTTTTTCAATTCCAGTAAACCTATTATTCATTAAGAAAAATGCAAACAAAATCATTTTTTCGATTATTCCTGTATTGGGCATATTGCTTATAGGTACACATTTCGGATTCATCTATAAAAATTTACCCGAATTGAGAGCCCAGGTAATAAAAGCAAAACAAACTGCTCAAAAAGAAGAACAAGAAAACATCGAGAAAAGATACGAATACAATCCACAAAATATTAATAAAAAAACATTTGAGAATCGAGTATTTTCAATATTCACTCCTCCAGAACCAGATCCAAGAATATCTACGAATGATTGCCCTTATTCACTAAAAATCTTAAACGAGAATATAACTAAAGATCCAATGAGTGTTAGTTGTTTGAATGAATGGTTGAGTGAAGTTAAACAAGTACCGTTTACAGATAAAAACCCTTTTAGCATTACACTTTCAAACTCAAGAAATACACTACTGAAAGGGTATGTAATGGTTCTGGTTGTGGAATTAGAAAATCCAAGCTATGTACGTATTTATGCAAATGGCAACGCTGCTAAAGATTGTGGATGCAGAATGTGGCCGTATGACTATTCAGGCATTGTGGATTACAAGATAATCAGCTCATCAACAACAATTTATGAACAAAGTGTAGTACAGGCAGGAGTTACCGATAAGAAAAGGACAATTATGATACTCTATCCTATCAATATTAATGGACTCAAAGATTTGAATTTCAAACTTTCTCAATTTGATGACAAGCCAGATGTCAAAGTTACATTAAAAGAATTCGGCATATTGAGACCAAAACCACAGACAACTGATCCAGAGTGGCTAATAGAATGGTCGAAAAAACCAAATCCCTTCTTAAAATAATAAATCGATCTCTTATCCCCCTCTTTTTTCCTTCAGAATTCCAGAAGCCTGCTGATAGTAAAGATCCTCTTCATTGAGATTATAAGAAACTATTATTGACTCAATCTTGTGTAATTCTTGATCAGTTAATCTTCTGAATCCATCATTTTTCAACATATTTTGTTTTTGTTGAGCAGTGAGTTTGGGACCATCAATTCTTCTTGTTGTAAACTCAACAAGTTTTGTATTATGCAGAAGCTCGGCGACGCTTTCATCTCTTGAAGCCATATAGAGCTGCGCCCTTCTAATCAATGACTCAACATATTCCTTATACTTATCATCCAATTCAGGCAAAGATTCCCTAACCATATCAATCACTTCGGGCAATGAGTCGCCGTACAATACTAGACTCGAAACCGAACAGTCATCATGAGAAAATGTATTTGAAGCTATATAACGTATATTATTTACATCGACAGTCGCGGACCTGCCCTCCCCATATTCAACATCCGGTCTTTTTATGCTTTCCAGAGATTGCAAGAAAATCTCCAAGGTTTTCATTCTCTCCAAAGCCTCTGGTTTACCCTCTATTGGTAATTCATAATTCATACAACTAGAATACTTGATAATTTTTTATTTGCAAGAATGAATCATGACAATAAATCATCTCCACCCAGGCAACCACATCCTAGAGAAAAGCTCGGAATCATTCAGATTGTAACCATAAGTCAGTGGACTAAAATACAAGAATAAAAGAATAGTAACAATGATAACAACAAAAATAACTGGATAGAAATACTTCTTATTTCTCATAATATTCAGTAGATAAGCAAGAGCCATGATACTGAATATTAACGCAGGTTCATAGTGATACAAAAACATTACACGTCCTATGAAAGAAAATGGCAGGAAATTGGCCAAAAATCCAAGAAGAATAAAAATCGTTGGAAAATTGACATAATCTTCCGAAGGATTTTTCTTCGAGAATATATTCTTGCAAAATTCAAAAACAAAAGAGAAAAATAAGAATAAGACAGAAACAATGCCAGCCCAATAAATAAATGGATTACCAATGAGATATATATAGTGACTAGTAGAATTCCAATAATATATAGAACGCAACATGAGTGGCCACGTATACCATTTACTAGAATAAGGGTGTGTAGAACCAAAATTAACGTTAGCTTCAATCATGACCTTATTCAATTCTAGGGTTTTTTCCATAGAATTCATCTTATTTGTCTGGGTTAACTTACCATCGACGAAAGCAAAAGGTTTCGGCAATTTACTACCAGAAAGTGAGTTCTGGAAACGTTCACTCATGTAATTATCCCCCGGACCAGAACGAGGAAGTAGTGAAAAATGAATTACGAAAGAAGATATATATAAGATCAAGAATACAAAAATAAATATTGTCTTGAATAATATGTATTCCGACCAGTTTTTGCGACTGCAATTCTTACGAAAAACAGAAAAAGAAATTTGATTGTGCATGAAGATGCGCACAAATTCTAGGCAAATAATGATGAGTGCGAAAGAAAGACCGGTCCACTTCGTGTCGAAAGCAGCCGAAGCAAGAATGGCAGATAAAACTATAAATAAGAAAGAAAGTTTACGCGAATGCTTATGAACACCTTGAGCATATATCATATAAACGAGCAAAGAAGTGAAACCAAAAAACAAAAGAAAAGTGTCGAAAAGCACAAAACGGGATTGTAAGACAAGAGAATTTTCGAACACAACGAAAAGGCCCGCTATGAAAGAAACGATTTTAGAAAAACCAATTCTGCGCGATATGAAGTATATAATTACGGGTATGAGAGAACCCAAAAGACTAGGCAAAATCCTCATCAAGATATATGAATGAGGCAAAGCATTACCTATTGTACTAAAATCGACATTTGGAACTGCTCCAACAATATGACTGAAAAGAAGGAGTATCAATTTCGCAAGAGGAGGATGAACATCAAAAAAATAAGTACCATGCCAATAATTACTGATGAAATTCCCAGAATGAACTTCATCGAACACAACCTGACTCGGATAGCCAAAATCAAAAAAACGAGTTGCCAAACCAAGAACAATAAGAACCAAAGGAGTCATGGCACAATTCTAACATACATACACAATGTGCCAAATAAATATTATACTTGTATTATGCAAAATGATAATAAACCCAAAGCAGTTATAGTCCTACCAACATACAATGAAGCAGATAATATCGGCAAAATGATAGACGAATTGCACAACCACATCTTCCCTATTATTCAAAACTGGCAAATGAAAATACTCATTGTTGATGGTGATTCGAAAGACGGTACCAGAGAAATAGTCAAAGACAGAATGTCTCGATATGATGATGTATATCTCTTCCTAGAAAATAAAAAAGAAGGCATAGGATCCGCATACATGAATGGTTTCAAATTGGCTTGTTTTACACTAGGCGCACAAGCTGTTTTCGAATTCGACGCAGACTTCCAGCATCCGCTGAATACTATTCCTGAATTGTTGAATAAACTCGATCAAGGTTACGATTATATTATTGGTTCAAGGAAAATACCAGGTGGCAGCGAAACAAAAGACAGGAATTTCCTGCGCTCATTCCTGACCAACGCAGGATCTTTCATTGCAAGAATGATACTTTTCTTCCCCGAAGAAACATTCAAAATCGTCACCGATCCAACCTCTGGCCTAAGAGCAGTGAGAGTACAGAATTTCCTGGAAAAAATAGACCTTGATCCAACACACCTATACAGTAAGAAATTTGGCTATAAACTGCAATTATTGAAAGAGCTTATAGATCTCAAACCAAAATATACCGAGATCCCACTTCAATTCCAGAATAGAAATGCTGGCAAATCCAAATTCGAATTAGGCACAATATTCGAAATTCTCTATACTTGCTTCCAAACACGTTTCCATAAGAAAACAAAAAAAGTATAATCAATACATGAAACTTACTCCACAAAGCAGAGTCACAGAGATATTCCGGACTACTGATCTCCAAAAAGACGCACTGAGAAGAATGGGCATAGAAAGCATAAAAGATCTCATATATTACTTCCCCGTGAGATATGGCGACACAGCTGAAGCAAAAAATATAGACAGTCTTATTCACGGAGAGAATGTCGTCGTTTATGGCAAAATAACAAATCTCAAAACCAAGAAAAGTTTCCGAAGCAAAATACCGATGGCGCAAGGATACATAGAAGATGAAACTGGCAAAATACCTTGTGTTTGGTTCAATCAACCCTACTTGGCCAAAATGTTTTCCGACAACATGCTTGTGAGAATAGAGGGCAAAGTTTCAGAGAGAAGGAAGAAGCCTCACTCAATAACATTAAACGAAACCCAAGAGGTTGAAGCCGAATCCGGACAATTGTATTTCTCAAATCCCAAAATAGAAAAAGTAGACAGTGTACCACTGGGTGTCGGAGATTCTCTTTTCGAAAATCAAGAATCAATACACAATCTCTATCCTGTATATCCTGAATCTCGTGGCATAAGTTCTAGTTGGATATATCACAATATTCAAAAAGTTTTCAAAGCAGGAATTCTAGAACAAATCGTAGAAACTATACCTGAAGAAGTTCTGAATAAATATCACCTCCCTTCTATCAAAACAGCCCTTATATGGATACATGCCCCACAGAAACAAGACGACGCAATATCTGCCAGAAAAAGATTTTCATTCGAGGAAATATTCACTATTCAACTAGGCAAACAACAAGCAAGAATTGAATATAATAAAAGTCAGTTCTATGATATTACCGTGAATCCACAACATGTCAGAGAATTCGTAAAACGTTTCCCTTTCACGGCAACACAAGCACAAATGCGTGCAATCGAAACAATCATAAGTGATATGAGTAAAGGTAAAGCCATGACAAGATTGATCGAGGGCGATGTTGGTTCAGGCAAAACAGCGGTTGCAGCTTCTGCAACATATGCGGTCATTACGTCGAAAATGAAAGACATGCCTTCGACCAAACTGAGCGTTGCATACATGTGCCCTACCGAAATATTAGCCACGCAACATTTCGAATCATTCATAAAATTTTTCTCTTATATGCCTGTACAAATAGGCCTTCTCACATCTTCAGGTTGCAGGAAATTCCCGTCAAAAATAAATCCAAAAGGTTGGACAGATATATCTAGGACACAACTATTGAAATGGGTTCAAAACGGCGAAATATCTGTTCTGGTAGGCACACATTCCCTCATCCAAAAATCTGTGAAATTCAAACACCTTGCATTGGCAATAATAGACGAACAACATCGTTTCGGCACATCGCAAAGGTCAAGATTAATCAAAAGAGAAGACACAATCATATCACCCCATTTATTGACCATGACAGCTACGCCCATACCGCGCACTCTGGCTTTGACACTATACGGCGATCTAGACATCACTTTATTAGATGAAGTACCAGCAGGAAGAAAACCTGTCATTACCGAACTTGTCCTACCTCAAGATCGAGATGCAACATATGAGAAAGTCCGAGAGGAGCTAAAGAAGGGACATCAATGTTTCGTCATATGTCCCAGAATTGATGAACCGGACCCAGAGAAAGAAATTTTCATAAATGCAAAATCAGTAAAGGAAGAAGCAAAAAGATTGAAGAAAAAAGTATTTCCAGAATATGAAATAGGCGTCTTGCACAGCAAACTCTCTCCAAAAGAAAAAGATAATGTCATGAATGATTTCAAAGATGGCAAAACACATATATTATGTTCGACCTCTGTTGTCGAGGTTGGAGTCAATGTACCGAACGCCACTGTTATTCTCATAGAAGGTGCTGAAAGATTTGGCCTTGCGCAACTGCATCAACTCCGCGGTAGGGTTCTTAGAAGCACTGATCAAGCTTATTGCTATGTATTCACAGAAACAAATTCCAAGAAATCAATCGATAGATTGAAGGCCTTGCAAACAGCAAAAAATGGTTTTGAATTGGCTGAAATAGACCTAAGTCAACGAGGAGCTGGCATGCTGTCGGGCGCAAAACAGTGGGGCGTATCTGATATCGCAATGGAAGCATTGAAGAATTTGAAAATGGTTGAGGCGGCGAGAAATGAAGCAGCGAGAATTATAGAGGAAGATCCACAACTAGAGAAATATCCTCTTCTCAAAGAACGGGTCAAGGCGCATATGGTAGTCTCTCATTTTGAATAGTCCGCCCTCTAGGATTCGAACCTAGGACCCCAGAGGTATAAGCTCTGTGCTCTAACCAACTGAGCTAAGGGCGGGTTATTGGTTACATTATTATCAGTTTAAAAGTTCTGTGCTCGGTGCTTTCTAGCCAAAACAGCTAAGGGCGGGTGTTTGGTTATTGGTTATTGGTTATTTATGGTGAGCCTGTCGAACCATACCCTCATATCTTACTGATTTTTTGTCTTCAACGCAATTCCATGAACACTCAAGAAACCTTCATACTCATCTCGCTCTATAGTCTCCTTCTCTATCAACTTCTTGGCTACAGCCTCAAATACGAGACGATTGTCTATCAAAGTCTTCTCTGCTTTGACCTTAGCCTCATGCATAATCTTCGTAATCTCAGCATCAACCTCCGCTGCCACGCGCTCGGAGTAATCCCTGTCATTCACACCCATACCAAACAACACTCTTCCTGTCGGACTCTCGAGAGCTACCGGACCGAGCTTATCTGACATGCCGTACTGAGTGACCATACTCCTCGCAAGAGCAGTCGACACCTGCAAATCATTCGAGGCACCTGTTGTTATATCACCAAACATCATTTGTTCGGCCACATAACCTCCGAGAGAAACAGCGATGTCGTCCAAGAATTC
This sequence comes from uncultured Candidatus Saccharibacteria bacterium, assembly GCA_964406895.1. GTDB lineage: Bacteria > Patescibacteriota > Minisyncoccia > Phycocordibacterales > PALSA-1337 > C7867-002. Next base: position 9,458 of record CAYOTK010000006.1, read on the forward strand.
ACGTCTTGATTGCAATTTCCTATCTTCAATCGGTAATTTGAGTGTATAACCCGCCGCACGACCACGAGAAATAATTGAGATCTTATGTACAGGATCTGCATTAGGTAAAACCGAAGCAACAATAGCGTGTCCCGCTTCGTGGTAGGCTGTTATTTCTTTTTCTTTCGCTGACAATATATGACTTCTCCTTTCCGGACCGAGCATTACTTTCTCGATCGATCTTACTAGATCGAATTGACCTATCTTTGTTCTTTCTTCTCTGGCGGCCAATATAGCTGACTCATTCATAAGTGAATACAAATCTGCTCCAGAAAAACCCGGCGTTCTTTCTGCTACCACCTGAAGATTGACGTCTTCTGCCAATTTCTTCTTGGATGCATGTATCTTCAATATTTCTTCCCTATCACTTCGATCTGGCAAATCAATAACTACTCTTCTGTCGAATCTTCCGGGTCTCAAAAGAGCTGGGTCTAGTACATCTGGTCTATTTGTGGCAGCCATCACTATGACTTTTTCGTTTGGCTCGAAGCCGTCCATCTCAACAAGTATTTGATTGAGTGTTTGTTCGCGCTCGTCATTACCACCACCAACACCCGAACCTCTTGCTCGACCTACTGCGTCTATCTCGTCTACGAATACGATAGAAGGTGCAGTATTTTTGGCTGCCCTGAATAAATCTCTGACCCTCGAAGCACCTACACCTACGAACATTTCTACGAACTCTGAACCAGAAATCGAATAAAAAGCGACATTTGCCTCACCAGCCACCGCTCTTGCCAATAATGTCTTACCACAACCTGGAGCGCCCATAAGAATAACACCCTTTGGAATTTCTGCGCCTATTTCTATGAATTTCTTTGGATTCTTCAAGAAGTCAACGATCTCTGCCAATTCTTGCTTTGCTTCTTTTGCACCCGCAACATCTTTGAAAGTTACTTTTTGTTTCTGATCATCGGGCATACTTATTCTGGCTTTTGATTGACTGAATGACAAAGCTTGCATTCCAGCCCCTCTCACTTGTCTCGATAGAAACCAAATGAAGAAAATCAAGAGCAATAATGGTGCGAGAAATGGCATTAGTAAACTAGCCCAATAAGTAAATCCGCTAGGCTCAACCACACTGATGGTGGTTGTTGATAATTTTTCTTCCTTGACCCCCAATCTAGAAAGAGTCTCTGTGATCGACGAATCATTTTCCTTCTGAGAAATTTTCACCGTGCCATCTTTGTATGCTGCAGATATTTTATTATCAGATATTGTCAACGACTGTATTTTGCCTGAATTGATATCGGATGCGACCGTATTCAAAGATATTTTGTTTGATTGCTGATTGACATTAGAAAATTCATTGTATATTCCAGCAATAAGCAAGAAGACAATAATAACTATTGCTAGTGCGTTCAAAAAACGAAGTCCTGAAGACAGGAAACTATTACCCTTCTTACCTTTTGGGTTTTTATTCTTAGGATTAACGGGCATATGTTTATATATGCTACTTTAGCTTCTTTTGAGCGTTGTGGCAAGGATTGAACGCTCAACCACTATTTCACCTTCAGCGTAGACATTATTCCAAAGAAATATTCTTCTGCTCTACTAGGAATAATCACGCCTGCAATTTCATAAGCTTTCTTATAATCAGCATTGATTGGTGAAAATTCTGGCACAAGAGGACTTGTAATAACAACTGTTTTATTAGAAGAGATAACTAAATAATAAATATTCAAGCCGCAACCTTCAACTCCAGGAGTTACATGATATCCACTATAAGGTCCGAACTTATATGGACTGTTGGAAACATAATCCCATTCCGGCCAACCGCTAGTCTTCAAATATTCTCGAACGCTCTGATTGACAACTTTTATTGATACCTGGAAATCATTTAGAACATTAAGCATTGGACCACCTCCTTTCATGTCACAAAAATCATAATGTTTATAAGGCACAGAATGAGAAACAGTAACTTCGCCGTTTTCTTCTTTCAGTGTCAGGATTGATGGATAGTCAAAAGAAAAATTACTTCCAGAATATGACTGAATTTTTGAGACTGTAGATTGAACGCCCGCAGGAATGATCTGTGCATTATTGTCTTCCTGTATTTTGTTTACAATATTTTTTGGGATTTGAGTATTTACAAAAGAATCTTCAATGACTACGTCTGATTTCATCTCCACATTTGCTTTTCTGAAATAAAATAAACCGCCTGCCAGCAAAGCAACGATGATCACTAATAAAGATACTATTACATAATTTTTTTGTGTGTTGTTCATGAGGTGATTATATTATAAAGGGATGAGTAAGTAAAAATGAGAAATTAGAAAATTGCAATAATAAACGGGAATCTCGCCTTACAGGCGCTCGGAGCTATTTTTTATTGTGGACTTGGTGAGCCAAAGTTGGAACAAACTACATCCTTGGGTTTTTGAGGCGTCTGAAATGATTACAGGGGGCAGGAGGTTTCGGAAAAAGACTTACATCTGCTTAACAGTTAGTTATCCATTAATCACATGATGAGATTAAAACTTACATAAATGAGAAAGACCTTCCTGAGAAAGCCATTTGAAGGTCAGTCTCATGAAGGTCTGGTCAGTGACATGTGTTAATGTAACTCGCGATTTCCATGGCATACTTGCTGTCCAGGCTATCGCCAACTTCACCAACACACACGTCGTTTACTCTCCGAGCCACAAACCTTTGCTGACTCGCATCCAACTGGGCATTTTCATTAACGCCTTCCCGGAGAAAGATAACGAACATTCGTCGGCGATTCTCAGAATGCGCACAAAGATCTGCCATATTCGCAAGAAACCTATCCGCTTTCATTTTTTCAGAAGGCATTTCACCTTGGTCCTGTTGTTTCTTTGGAGGCAGGAATACCTCAAAACTACTACTAAAATGTTAGCATGTATATACATAAAAGTCAATAGTGGAGATGGCGGGAATCTCGCCTTACAGGCGCTGTACAGGTCTCACATTTTCGTCTCAAAACCGTTTGCATACATATTTATCAAAAAATCCTTCTTTTCTCTACGCCACTTCTTTATTTGATTTTCCCTTTTGCGCGCCTCACTGAAAGTTAAATATTCCTCCAAAAATACAATACTAAATCCACCAATCTTAGTAAAAGAAGCACCTCTTTTTGAGTTGTGATCATAAAGACGCTTTTGAGGGTCGTTAGAAACACCGACATACAATCGATTATTCATATCACGTATCATATAAACAAATGGCATATTATTAATATAAAAAATTATGGTTTTTAAATGTTAAAACGCGCAATCAAAGATCAAAAACATATGCAAAAATGTCCTTCGACTACGCTTCGATCATATTATAAGATAATACATAGAGTTCGTGCCTCAGCTTCGCTCAGGGCACTCGCCTCTATTGCAATTCTCAATGTTCGTGGCACATGGTGGTTTACCACGAGCGAGTCCTTCGCGATTAGCGAAGGACGAGTCGAGTGGAGATGGCGGGAATCGAACCCGCGTGCAATCGAGATTTGTCGGTTACTTCTACGATGATATCAAACTTTATCCGCAAAGCGGTTTAACAAATGTGCCCAAGAAAGTTTGCAAAAAGCACAATTGCGATCTCTATGTTTCGGGTCTTGGAGTGAGAAGTTCCACTACCCTACATCCAAGTTATTACGCCAACACTACAGTTAGGATCCCTGCAGAGTGACGGCACTTAAACAAGTGCGAATGCGAAGTCCTTGGCTCCGAAATACGGAGATACAGAAGATTTAGCATTTATGGTTTCTGTCAGATTTACGAGTTAACAGTGCTCGCATCGCATGACCGGAAATGTTCAATTGTCTAGACCGATCATCCCCAAACTTTATTCAATAACCAAAATTTGGTTATTGTTTATTGGTGTTTGATTATTATTTACCTGTCAATGAACTCTCTTCTAATTTCCCTATCCACTTCTCTCTTCTTTGTGGTTTCGCGCTTGTCGAATTTCTTTTTACCACGGACAACTGCAATACTTACCTTAACTAAAGGACCCTTATTATATATTGAAATTGGCACTATTGTCAAACCCTTACTACCCTCAGCATCAGCTAGACGTCGAATTTCATCTCTAGTCAGAAGTAGGCGGCGATTTCTTCTTGGTTCATAACCTTTCGGAGTATTGTTTTCCTGATACGGTGGCAAGAATATATTCACGGCGTAAGCTTCTCCCCCACGCACGATGACATAGGCGCCATCTAGAGAACCTTGGCCTTTCTTTATTGATTTAACTTCGAAACCATAGAGTTCGATTCCTGCTTCGTATTTGTCGATGATTTCATAGTTAAAATTTACCTTTTTATTATCTACGAAAGTTGTCATGAATTAATGCTAACATTTTTTCGCCAAAAATAAGAGCACATTTCATATTCATGAAATATGGTAAAATGTGAAGATGAGTCAAAAAACAAAACCAAAAAATTACGCTTTCATAGATAGCCAAAATCTGAATCTGGGAATAAGGAAACTCGGCTGGAAATTAGACTACAAGAAATTTAGAGTATACCTCAAAGAAAAATACAACGTTGAAAAAGCCTATATGTTTATAGGATTTGTTTCTTTAAATCAAGGACTGTATAGCCGACTGCAAGAATCTGGTTTTATTGTAAATTTTAAACCGACAATACCAGACGAAGAAGGAAAGATTAAAGGCAATGTCGATGCGGATTTGGTATTACAAGCAATGATCGAATGGAATAATTATGACAAGGCAGTAATCATTTCAAGTGATGGTGATTTCTATTCATTAGCTCGACATTTAAATGAAAACGACAAACTCAGTGCTGTGATTAGCTCGGATATCGAAAATTGTTCGAGTTTACTCAAAAAAGTTGTAAGAGATAAAATCCAATTCATGTACGATCTTAAAAACAAACTTCAGTACATAAACGACAAACACCACTTAAGGACGAAACCTTAAGCAGTGCTCATCTTTAGAGATACAAGACTATTTTATCAAACCACAATCATTTGTCAATGCCAAATATAAACAACAAAAATTCCTGGACACTATACTCATCGAACGAAGAAGCGTGGGCTTCTATTCTCGAAGATTGTTCGAAAGCACAGACAAGTATCGATTTGGAGCAATTCATTTTTGCCACAGATGATTTCGGACAAAAACTCATTGATGTATGTGCAGAAAGAGCGAGAAACGGCGTACAAGTCAGATTCTTGTGGGATGCGGCAGGCAGCTTCACATTCTGGGGCTCAAATATCGCAGAAGATCTGAAGTCAAAAGGCATTGAACTGCTTTTTTGGAGAACACTTATTCCTGAATATTTCCAAGTGCCAGATTTCCGTTCGTGGTATTTGCGCAACCACAGACGCACACTTGTTATCGATAATGAGATTGGCTATACAGGCAGTATTTGTGTCGATGATAGACTCAAAAACTGGCGCGATACGAATGTTCGACTCGAAGGTCCGGTTGCAAACAAAATGCAAAAAGCCTTCAACAATATGTGGCTAAGAGCAAAAGAAAATAAAGTCAGATTCCCGAAACACAAACCAATACCGAAAACCAATGGTTTTTCTTATATCACCAATTTTCCTTTTCCCAGAAGAAGATTGCTCTACAAAACAATCGTAGACGCTATCAGAAACGCAGATCGATACATTTATATTACAACTCCGTATTTTGTACCGACTCACAGACTATTCAAGGCGATCAAGAATGCCGCAGAGCGCGGAGTGCAAGTCATAATATTATTACCAGAGAAGACTGATCATTATTCCGTCGATCTCGGAGCTAGATCTTTCTTCAGTGCACTCATGGAATCCGGTGTCAAAATTTTCCTTTACACCGGGAATATAATTCACAGCAAATCCATAGTCATAGATGGCAAGTGGTCTACGGTCGGTTCTCTCAATCTAGACAGTGCCAGCCTGCTATACAATTTCGAGGCAAATATTGTTTCTACAGATCCTGAATTCGCCAAAGAACTAGAGTCTCATTTCATAACAGATATACAAAATTCTATCGAGGTTAGCATTACTGAATGGAAGAGTAGATTTTTCCTTGAGAAAATCCCAGAGATTCTCATAAAATTAGTAAGGAAATTCCTGTGATATATAAGCATAAAGAGGTTGCATTTATCGACCCTTTATGCTATAAATATGTCCTATAACCATAAGACATTGAGTAATAAAGTCAAAATCAATCATCAGATCAAAGCACCCGAACTTCGGGTCGTAACAGCCGAAGGCGAAAATCTTGGTGTTATAACGCTTTCTCAAGCTATATCAGAAGCAGAAAAACGTTCACTTGACCTTATTGAGATCTCCCCTACTGCCAATCCGCCAGTTGCGAAGATCATGGATTATGGAAAGTATTTGTACGATGAAAAGAAAAAGCAAAAGTCTACCAAGGCCAACACCCAAAGCTCTGAGCTAAAAAACATTCAAGTCAAGATCGGAACTAGTGATCATGACCTAGAATTAAAAGCCAAAAAAGCTTCAGAATGGCTATCACAGGGCAACAGAGTGAGAATTGACCTGTATTTGGTAGGACGATCCAAATTCATGGACATGAATTTCTTGAAAGAACGTCTAGAGAGAATACTCAAACTCATTACAGTTGAGCACAAAATATCTCAAGACATACTCAAGGGACCGAAGGGATTGACTATAGTTATTCAGAAAAAGTAAACAAATTTTATGATAAAAACAAATAAATCATACACAAAGAGATTGAAGATCACCAGAAATGGTAAGATTATGTCTCGTCACGCAGGACAAGACCACTTCAATTCTCGTGAAAGAGGTCCACAAAAATCCCGCAAAGCAGGTTATATGTCTATTCATATGGACAACAAAAGCAAGAGTCGTTTCTTGGCTAATATATAAAGTCTAATAATTAACTAACATGGCAAGATCAAAAAAAGCAGTACACGCACTCAAAAATCGTCGCTCTACCCTACGCGCAGCAAAGGGTTTCCGTTTCCGCAGATCAAAAACAGAAAGAGCGGCAAATGAAGCTCTCATGCACGCAGGTGTATATGCCTTCGTGCACAGAAGAGACAAGAAAGGAGACTTCCGTCGTCTATGGAATGTTCGCCTGAATGCAGCTCTTAGACCACTCGGCCTCTCATACAGCAAATTCATTGGCGCCGCAAAGAAGAAAGGCATTGCTTTGGACCGCAAATCTCTATCTCATTTGGCAGAAACAAAGCCAGAAACATTCAGAAAGATAGTCGAGGCAGTCAAATAATATTTTAAGGAAGATATTTACGAAAAGTCCCTTATGGGGATTTTTTGTTTATGCAATGAATTAAGCATAATCAAGAATTAAAGGTGGGCCTCCAAGGGCGACCGGAGCCACATACATAATTCAAGATTGAAACTGTTTGAGCGACCATAAATTTCTTAGAAAAAGCCGAACCGTGATGACCTCGTGAGGCTTTTTCTTAGAAATTTAGGGAGCGAGTTTTTCAATCTTGAATTATGTATGTGGCTCCGGTCGCCCCTTCGCAAACCTCAAATTTCATACTCTTCTCCACTTTCTGGTACGATGGCTTTCGTCATAAGCTCATTATTAATTCTTTGGGCCAAAAACATTTCTGATTTGGGTTCTCCCATAACCACAAAGACATTTTTCAATCTTTCTGTTGCTGTGGTCACGAATTCTACGAGATGATCACTGTCTTTGTGCGCTGAATATCCATACAGAGTCTCGATTTTTGCTTTGACAGGAATACTTTGACCATGAATGTTAACCTTCTTTGTCCCATCAGCCAGCCTTCTTCCCAGAGAACCAGCAGTCTGATAACCAACTAGCAAAATAGTATTTCTCTCATCAGGCAGATAGTGTGCCTCATGACCAACCACCCTACCACCAACAGACATACCTGAACCGGCCAAAATAATCTTTGCACCTTTGAGCTTGTCTATATCTTGTGAATCATTCTTGGAAAAAGTAAATTCAAGGTGCGGAAAGGAAAATATATCATCGCCTTTTGCAATTTGCTCTTGAACTTTATCATTGAAAAGATGAGAGTTCTTTCTATAAACTTCGGTGGCCTTTATAGCCATTGGCGAATCTACGAATACAGGAACTCTAGGTATGCGATTTTTCTCTACCATATTGTTTAGCTCATAGAGCAGAACTTGAGTACGATCTACAGAAAATGCAGGAATAACTAGCGTGCCTCCGCGGGAAATCGTGCTCTTTACAACCTCTTCAAGTTTTTGAACTCTCGCTTCTTTCGACTCATGATTCCTGTCACCATATGTACTTTCAATAACCAAATAATCCACATCTCCAATATTTTCTGTATCTCGAAGCAATGGTGCTGGTGAATTCCCGAGGTCACCTGAGAACAATATTTTCTTCTCAAGATTTTGCTCCATAATAGAGAACTCAAGCATTGATGAACCAAGAATATGACCAGCATCCTTGAGGACGAGAGTCAATTCTGGACTGATTTTGATCTGCTCATGATATTGAAAAACTTTCCATTGATCAAATATTCGTGGCACATCTTGTTCAGAATACAGGGGTTCAACACCTCTTTCTTTGGCCTCAAATGCAAGCAATTGTACTGCATCTTCCAATACAATTCGTGCCAACTCTTTTGTCTGTGGAGTAGAATATATCGGACCCGAATAACCTTCTTTCACAAGTTTCGGTATACGACCAACATGATCCAAATGCGAGTGACTAATAATAAGCGCACTTATGCTAGAAATATCAAAACCAAAATCCAAATAATTCTCTTCCGAAGCAGTCCTCTCCCCTTGCACCAAGCCACAATCAATAAGAATATTGGTACCCGCCCCTGTAGTCAATAAAAAATTTGAACCCGTAACCGTGCTTACTCCTGTTAGAAATTTGATCTTCGATGACATTTTATTTTTTTATTTTAAGGAAAACAAAAGAACCGATAGCACCGCCAATAAAATCATTAACTAGATCTTTCAAGGTATCAATGATGTATGGATTAGACCAAAGTGGAAAACCGGAAACATCTTCTACTATTTCGAATAATTCCCAAAGCAAACCAAAAAACATTGTTCCGAGAATGATGTTTCGGAAAAGAGTTTTATTGGACATGTTTTTCGTCCTTCTGCCCATGATAGCAATACAAAGCAACGCGATGCCAAATCCGCCTGCAATATGCATACCAACATCAAAATACTGTATGTAATACCATCCATTAAACATAGCGAATATATGAGCAACCAATATAAGTATAAGAACTACAAGTGCTAAAACATATCTTTTTATTATCATGACTTTATTATAACTTCTAATTATCCAAATAGAAAACGCCCAACTAGAAGGCGTTCTCTATTGGTTGCATGTATAACAAACCTGGTAATCCAGGTGGGTGATCTCACATCAAACACCAAGGTGCTGACGAATTTGATCTCCCGTAAAATAAATTTTGTAGGATTTATACAATGCAACCTGTACTAATTTTAATACTCTCTCAATCAAAAACAAGTGCAGAAAAAGTTGCGACACTTTTTGGAATTTTGGGCAACGTTGACAAGGGAAAAGGAGAGGTAATAATGAAACACCAATGATTCGACAAGCTCATCATAAATAACCAATAACTATTCGAGTATTCCGTCGAGGTTTACATCATACAAGATTTTCTCGGCAATAATACCGTAATCAATAATTTCATTATTCTTGAACCAGTGCTTAATCTCATCCTCTGCTTCTTTCACAGAGCCAGACGCGTGCACCAAATTCCTGACCGCTCTACCATCACCGTCACTCATACTATAAGAATCAATGACATAATCTCCTCGAATAGTACCGACGTCAGACATGAGTGGTTCAGTGCCACCTGTGATCTTCCTAACCAACTGAACAGCATGTGCACCTTGCCAAATCATGATAATAATAGGACCCGAAGTCATATATTTTTCATTATTTTTAAGTATAATCTCTGTGATTTTCAACGGATCATTATACGGGGGTTTAAGTCCTTTATCCTCGTAGCCCTTTATGGTTTTCAAGCCTGTTTTGACTCGCCATTCTGGGTCTAAAGTATAGTGCTTCATTATTTGACTCGCAGTTGGCACAAGCATTTTTAATGCAACAAGCTTTAATCCTACCCTTTCATACCTCTGAATGATTTCTCCGATCAAACTTCTCTGAATACCATCTGGTTTTATAATAACTAGTGTACGTTCTGTCTTGGGATGCTTTTTCATATTATTAAAATTAATTTCTAAAGCACTGTTAATATTTCTGCATTACCCTTTGTAATCAAAATCGTATGCTCGAAATGTGCGCTCGGCTGACCATCTTCAGTCTTATAAGTATATCCATCTTTATCCAAGAATATTTCTTTGCTACCGATATTAAACATAGGCTCGATTGCAATCACCAGTCCAGGACTAAGGATCATTCCTTTGTGAGCCTCACCGTAGTTTGGCACAAACGGATCTTCGTGTACACCATAACCTACACCATGCCCACACAATTCTTCTATCAAACCATAACCATTCGCCACGGCAATTCTTTCTATGGCCGAACTTATATCTCCGATTCTATTCCCTCCTTTTGCCTGCTTGATTCCTGCCATAAGTGCTGATTTTGTATCTTGAAGTAATTTACTCAATTCTTGCGAAACATTGCCAACTGGCAGAGTAATTGCCGCATCCGTGATGAGACCTTTATGCTTCAAACCCAAATCCAGACTGACTATATCTCCTTCTTTCAAAATCTTAACCTCTTCGTTTGGTATACCGTGCACTACTTCATCATTCACAGAAACACATAAAGCAGCTGGGTAAGGTTTTTTGGCACCCTTAGGTGTGTAATTCAAAAAAGCAGGTATATCACCACCCTCTTTTATGAGTTCTAGAGCATAATCATTAAGTTCTTTTGTACTAACACCAGGAATAACTTTCTTTGCAATTTCATTCAGGATATAAGCATGCCTTTTACCACCTTCTCTCAGAATAGCTATATCTTCTTTGGTCTTTAGTTTAACCATACTATGAGACTACAACAAACCGACTTTTTGTACAATATCGGCATGAATGTCCTGCGGTTCTCTATTACCATCGACAACTATACAATTGTATCTTGGATTTTTCTTGAAATATTCGATCGTGGGCACTACTTCTGTTTTGTACCATTGCAAACGTTTTTTGATCTCTGATTCTTCATCGTCCAATCTCTTGCGTAAAAGAAGTCTTCTCAAAGATTCTTCTTCTGTAACATCAATATCTATGACCCATATCTTGTGTATGCCATAAAATTCAAAAGCTGAATCTAGAACTTCTGCTTCTCGGATTTTCCTAGGCGTGCCGTCAAATATTATATGTTCATTGCCAGTATATCTTTCGACAAGTGCTCTAACCCACATATAAACAGCAATAAATTCTGGGAATAATCCCCCCGTATCATAAAATTTCTTGGCTAATTTCTCGGTGCTTGTATTACCTTGAATAAACTGCCGTATTTCTTGTCCTTCTTGTATACATAATTGCTTTATGTTTGGATCTTTGTTTTTGAGAACTTGAGAAAGTAGTTCTACTTGTGTTCCTTTTCCACTACCTGAACGTCCCGTGAAAATAAAAGATTGTTGTTGCATGGTTATATTTTAACATAGAAATTATGCTCAGTGTTGAAAACACCGTTGTATTATGATTTTTGTTTGATTGCAAGGTCGCCATTCCAAATTGCAACCGTATTCGTCTTCGACAGTCCCCGTATTATTTTTGTAAAATCTCGAACTCCACTCATCATGTACGGGAATTTTCACAAAAGCCAGCTTCCAAGGCTTCAGCTGGCATTTGGAAAATTCAACCGTACATTCTTCGTGGATTATTCGAGATTTTACAAAAATAATACGGGGGCTGTTCTCGACAAATACGGGCAATTTGTTCATGGCTCAAATCGCATTGCAATTAAAAAAAACACATCACAACGGTGTTTTACCTTCGTGGATTATTTGAGATTTTATAAAACACTATTATGCTAAGCTCGACGAACAATAGAAATTTTAGTACTCTCTCATTGAAACCTGAGCATCGATCTTCTTCAAAAGATCTAGGACCACAGAGACAACGATAAGAAGCGCTGTACCACCGATAGCAAATGAACGACTAGAAGTGAAGGCTTGCATTATGAGAGGAAGAATAGCTACAACACCAAGGAATATGGCGCCAACCAAAGTGATACGAGTAACTATAGACGCGAGGTATTCTTGAGTATGCTCACCAGGACGAACACCAGGAATGAATGCGCCTGAGCGCTGTAAATTCTCGGAAATCATCTTTGGATCAAATGTAACTGCTGTATAGAAGTAAGTGAAAGCAACAACGAAGATGAAATAGAATGCTCCGTAAACAATTGGCTTGTTGAAAAATAGACTAAATGCAGAAGCATAGCCAGCCAAAGTTGGGAATGAAGTTGAATGAGACAAGAAATTGGAAATAATCTGAGGGAAAAGAAGAATAGACAAAGCAAATATTATTGGAATAACACCTGCCTGATTGAGACGCAAAGGCAAATATGTAGAAGCACCGCCATAAACTTTGTTACCTCTAACTTGTTTGGCGTAAGTAACAGGAACTGATCTTTCGGCTTCAGAAACATAGACAACTCCTGCAATAACAATAATACCAACTATAAGTGCGCCTATGTATATAGGAAGATCAGAAGGATTGAAACTGGCGAAGAATTGAGTGATTCTTGCAGGAAGAACAGCAACTATACCAGAGAATATGATGAGAGAAACACCATTACCGATACCGAACTCTGATATAAGTTCACCGATCCACATGAGCAACATTGAACCCGCAGTTATAACAATAATATTGATAAGAAGCGAAAATGAACCCAGATGTGGCAAAACGTTTTGAGACTGCAAAACAGTCATGAAGCCAACAGCTGACAATATTGCAAGAGGAACAGCTAATAGTCGTGAATAATGAGAAAGTTTCAATCTACCAGCTTCACCCTCATCATGTAATAATGCTTTCCATTTTGGAAACATCATCGTTAAAAGCTGAATTATGATAGAAGCTGTGATGAATGGACCTACTCCCAACATACCGATAGATCGATTGGACAAACCACCACCAGAGAAAATATTCAAAAAACCAAAAAACTGACTAGAAGAAAGGAGTTTGGACAAATTGCCGAGATCTACACTGGGAATAGGTATAGCGACCAAAAGTCTGAATAGGACCAATGCAAGAACAGTAAAGCCAAGCCTTTTCCTAAGTATAGGATCCTTGAAAGCCATACTCATTTTCACAAAAAAATTTTGCATTGTTTTTATTTCTTAACGTTCCTCTTCTCGACTTTTTTGACTGGTTTTGCTTCTTTCTTTGCATCTACTGACTTTTTTGTTTCTTTCTTTGCTTTTGGTGTTGATTCTGCTACTTCTTCTACTACTGGTGCGCTCGCAACTTTTGCAACTGGGGCAACAACTTCTTCTTTGACTACAAGTAATGTTACCACACCTCCCGCTTTCTCTATCTTCTCCTTTGCACTTGTAGAGATGAAACAACCAGAAATATTGAGGGATTTGGTCAATTCACCATCACCAAGAATTTTAACAGTTGGTATTTTGCCAGACAAAGTACTCAATATACCCTTCTCAACTATTGTTGTTGGTGTAACACTTTCTCCTGCCTTGAATGATGTCTCCAAAGCTGAAAGGTTGACGATTTCAGGCTTGATGCTGTATGACTTGAAAGAATTGACTCCACGACCGCGAAGCTTAGGAAGTTTCTTGATGATATCTCGCCATTCTGGTCTGCGCTTGTTACCAGCACGTGCTGATTGACCCTTACCTCCGCGACCAGCTGTTTTACCACGCTTGCCTCCACGAGCAACTATCATTCGCTTTGTATTTGGATGTATTCTTTTGAGTTGATGAGTTTGCATGGTATTTGTATTAATTCTTAGCTTTCATGTCTTTCCTAGAAACCTTAGTCAAATTGCTCAATGCTTCTATTGCTGACTTTGCATTATTAAGTTTGTTTTTACTTCCTGAAAGGAATTTGGCACAAACGTCTTTTATACCTGCCAATTCGATGACTGAACGAGCCGAGCTTCCTGCTACGACTCCTCTACCTCTTGCAGGAAAAATCATGATGCGAGCACTTGCGTATTTGCCCTCTACTGCGTGAGGAATTGTCATTTGAGGCGAAAGAGGTATTTTGATCAAGTTCTTTTTGGCCTCTCTTGTGGCTTTCTCTACAGCAGATGCTGTATCTATACTCTTACCAAGACCGACACCTACTCTGCCCTTCCTATCACCAGCCACAACTGCGACACTGAAATTCATACGACGTCCGCCAGATGTAACTCTTGTTACTCTGCGAATATCAATAATCTTACTGTCGAATTCTGGCTTGACTCTTTCGCGATTTTCATTTCTGTTGTTTCTAGAACCACCTCTTTGGCCTTGTGCTGAATTCTGGCCCCCATGTCCACCTCGACGTGCTGTGTCACCACGGCCTCTGCGACCCAAAGTAACTTTTGAAGCGCCCTCAGTCACAGTCACAGTTGCCTCACTTGCAACAGGAATAACAGGAGCAGTATTTGCTGTATTAGTATCTGTATTAATTTTTGTGTCTTTTTCTGTCATATAAATATATTAAAATTCTAGTCCACCTTCTCGTGCGGCATCGGCTACGACTTTTATTTTACCGGTGTATAAATATCCACCCCTATCGAATACAACCTTGGTAATATTAGCGGCTTTTGCTTTTTTGGCAATATCGACTCCGAGCAATTTGGCCTGCTCTGTTGGTGTGCCTTTTGTCTTCTTTGTATCACCAGAAACAAGAGTGTGACCCTTATCATCGTTTATGATCTGTGCGTATATATATTTGTGAGATTTGAAAACAGACAAACGAGGTCTTTCTGCTGTACCAGAAATCTTAGCGCGAGTTCTCGCTTTTCTTCTTATGAATTTCTGTTGCTTTGTTTTTAGGATGTTTGCCATGTTTTTTATGCGGCCTTCTTGCCTTGCTTACGTCTTATAACTTCATCTGAATATCTAATACCTTTACCAAGATATGGTTCCGGTTTCTTGATAGCCCTGACTTTTGCTGCGAACTGACCGACTTGTTCACAATCTATACCAGAAACTGATATACCACTCTTATCAGAAACAACTTTGAGATCTGCTGGTATTGGTACAGATACTGGGTGTGAAAAGCCAACCGCCAAAACAAGATCCTTGCCTTTAACGTCTGCTTTGTAACCGATACCTTCTATGATGAGTTTCTTCTCATAAGCTTTATTTACTCCTGCAATCATATTCTTGAGATGTGAAGCATATGTTCCCCACAAGGCTTTTGCTTGTAGTGAGTTGTGATTGAGTGTCAAAACAACATTGTCTTTTTCGATTGCAATACCAATATCGTCTTTGAATCTTTTCTTCAATTCTCCCAATGGGCCTTTGACAACCACAAAACCGTCTTTGAGGGAGACCTCTGTCTTTGCTGGTATTATGATTGGTTTTTTGGCTATTCTTGACATAGTATTTTTTTATTTATTACCAGATTCTGAACAAGACTTCTCCACCGACTTTGTTTTTCTTGGCTTCCATATCTGTCATCACTCCTTTTGGAGTAGACAAGAATGTATTGCCGAAACCACTTCTGAAGACTCTTATATCACTGGATCTCTGATATATTCTCTTGGAAAGTTTCGAAATCCTCTCAACACCATTGACTCTGGCCATGTCACCTATATATGCAATACCAACTTCTAGGAATTTTGAATTACCTTCTGACTTCTTCTCGACTGAAGAAACATAACCTGCCTTCTTGAGAGCGTGAGCTATGTTTTCTACGAATTTTGAATGAGAAACACGAATAGAAGGCTTGTTGGCGTCACTGCCATTCTTGATGCGAATTATGAAGTCTGAAACTGGGTCTGTTACCATGATGATTTTTTTATACCTGGTATTGTGCCTTCGTTGGCAAATTCACGGAAACAAATACGGCAAAGATCGAAATCTCTCATATAACCGCGCTTCCTGCCGCATCTGAAACAACGCCTAACGACGCGCGACTTGAATTTCGGCTTTTTCTGCGATCTTGCTATTACTGATGTTTTTGCCATTTTATAACAATAAAACTTGGATTGGTCAGCTTTTTCGTCTTATGACTAAATGCTTCCAAACACTACCTTTAAGACACATATTTAATGAAACTTAAGGTAATGATGATACTAGCAGATTGATATATTTTGGTCAATACTCCTCTCATTTATTATTACAAACGCAAAATCACATAATGCGCTATAATTCATGTATTAATAAATATCAAATCATATGAATCCAAAACCCATAACAACACCAAAAGATTTCTTCCTAGATCTTACTTGGCTTATTGCTTTATACGCCAGTATTATAAGCCTCATCAACATATTGTTTGAGACCATCAATCGTTCTTTCCCTGATGTATTATCGTATCAAAACTACTATGTTGGAACATATGACACTTCTATTAGACTATCAATAGCCTGCCTTATCGTATTCTTCCCTGTCTATATATTGATAACAAGATACGTAAGAAAAATTACAGAGAATGATCCGAGCAAGAAAGATATTCGCTCACACAAATGGTTTGTATACTTGACTGTATTTCTAACGAGCATAACCATGCTTGTCGACCTTATAGCACTCATAAATACATTCTTGAATGGAGAGATAACAACAAGATTTATCCTAAAAGTAATTGCCATATTGATAGTGATGGGTGTGGCGTTTGGATATTACATGTTCGAACTCAGGAAAGAAGGCGTGAGTAATAAGATTGGAAATATATTTGTATCAATCTCAATATTGATTACAGTAGGCACTCTTGTATATGCTTTCATAATCATAGGTTCTCCCAATCAAGAAAGACTGAGGAAAATAGATCAACAGAAAATATATGATCTACAAAATATTCAGTACAAAATTCTAGATTATTGGCAGAAGCAGTCACGAATACCAGCAAGTTTAAATGTCTTGAATGATCCTATATATTCTTTCACCATCCCTCATGATCCAGATTTTCGTTCAGGCAAGAATAGTTCTGACTATGTATATACAGTTATAGATGCAAACACCTTTGAATTATGTGCAGTATTCAATGCAAAAAGCATCAACGACGCAGATAAGTATTCGAGCGCGTCTTATCCTGTCATGGCAAATGATGACAATTGGACACATGAACAAGGAATGAAGTGTTTCAAAAGAGTTTTGGACAAAACCAAATATCCACCGGTAAAATAAAGTGACGTTTGTGCTATAATTGAATTATAATAAATAAAAAAATGAAGAAATCTTTCATAAGACGTCCTTTCGTATATGTTCCTATTGTCGTAGTTATTATTTTAATAATATTTGTTGTCGTATTTAGAGGTTCTAGCACAAAATATGAGACAACTATCGCCAAAAGAGGCAATTTCAAACTCGAAGTCTCCGCGTCCGGTCGCGTGGTCGCGAAGGATCGTGCCGATCTCGGTTTCGAACAAAACGGCAAAATCAGCGCAATATACGCCAAGGTCGGTGATTCAGTGAAAGTAGGCTCTCCGATAGCAAGCATAGAAAATGCAGATCTCAAAGCCGAACTTGCACAAAAATCCGCAAATCTTGCAAAAGAACAAGCCAAACTTGCTTCCCTATTACAAGGCACAAGACCAGAACAATTAGTCATAGACAAACAAAATTTTGCCGATTCTTCAAAGGCAATGATAATAGCAATGCGTTCAGCATACGCAATAGCAGAAGGCGCGATGCTTAACAATGCCGATACAATGTTTACGAATGGCAACAGTGTCAATCCAACTCTGAAAATAAACGCGCAAAGTTACAACGAACAAAGAGATATGGAAGGTAGAAGACAGCAGATTACAGAAAGACTCAAGGCATGGAAAGATGCCATGACCAATATTACAGACACAACAAATACCAAACAAATAGACAATGCTAGAGTTGCAGCAGAATCAGCATTTACTCTCATGAAGACATTCTCTGACAAATTGAGTTATATTACCAACAATATATATGAGGGTAATTCGGGACTGAGTCAAAGCACTATAGATTCATACAAAAATTCCGCTAATGTATTGGGCACGAATATAGCAAGTGCATTAGAAACATATCAAACCGCCTCGACCGCATGGAACAAATACAAAGCCGGCCTAGATCTTTCTCTTGCAGGAGCAACAAAAGAAGATATAGTCGCAGAGCAAGCACAAGTACAATCTGCAATGGCGGATGTAGAGGCAGCAAGATCAAAACTTGCCAAATCAATAATATTCGCTCCATTCGATGGCATAATAACAAAAGCCGATGGCAAAATTGGCGAAATCATTTCACCCAATACTTCTCTATTCTCTGTCATGAGCACATCTACTTTCGAAATAGAGAGTTATGTACCAGAAGTACATATAGCCAATATCAAAGCTGGCGACAAGGCTTCTGTGATTCTGGACGCATATGGAGAAGATGTAATATTCAATGCTCTAGTTTACTCCGTTGATCCTGCAGAAACAATAAAAGACGGCGTATCAACCTACAAAGTAACTCTTGTATTCAAAGATAACGATCCTCGTATCAAGTCAGGAATGACCGCTAGTGTCAAAATAACAACCTTAGAAAAAAATGACACGATTGTTGTACCACAAGGCTTCATAAAAATGATTGATGGTAAGAAAACAGTAACGATTCTGAATGGCAAAAACAAAACCACAGTACCTGTAGTAACAGACGGTTTATCAGCTTTAGGTCAATCAGAAATAGTACAGGGCCTCGCGGGTGGCGAAACCCTAATATTAGAAAAATAAAATATGTTTTCTGCTCTCAATCTCAGAATTGGATTATTCCTAGCGATAAGACAAATCAAGAGGTCTAGCAAATGGACCAATGGTCTTATTATTTTCGTCATGATACTTACCTTCTTGAATCTAGTTATCATTTCTGGGATTCTAGTTGGACTTATTCAAGGAGCTGTTGATTCTGTTAGGAAACAATATACAAGTGACGTCATCATATCTACTCTCAAAGACAAAACGTTCATTGAATATAGTCCGGAAATATTGAAAATACTAGAGAAAGTACCGGAAGTACAAAACGTCAGTCCGAGATATATAGGAGGTGCAGTATTAGAAGCTAATTACAAAGAAAAAATCAACGATACAGACAAACCCAATACAGCAAATGCACAAATCGTCGGCATAAATCCAGAAGCAGAAGATGCAATTACAAATCTCAGTAAATTCGTCATAGAAGGTTCATATCTACAACCGAATGATTATGACCAAATACTTCTTGGTTCATATCTCTTGAAGAAATATTTACCCGTCGACTCTCCAGGATTTAGTGCTCTCTATAACGTAGAAGTAGGTAGTAAAATAAGAATCAAAATTAACGGCGTCAATCGTGAAGTAACAGTCAAAGGCATCATAAAAACCAAAACTGATGAGGTCAGTATGCGCGCTTTCATGGTTGATACACAGCTACGAAGTATCATAGGCAGGAATGATTTCAACGTTTCAGAGATTTCAGTCAAACTCAAAGACGGTGTAGACCCTGCGCATGTACGAGATTATTTGAAAACAAACGGTATTGATAAATTCGCAAAAGTCCAAACCTATACAGATGCCGAACCCAAGTTCATCAAAGACATGATGAATACCTTTGCTCTTCTCGGTAATCTTATCAGTTCGATAGGCCTTGCTGTGGCTTCTATCACAATATTCATTGTTATATTCATTAACGCTCTTACACGCAGGAAATATATTGGCATATTGAAAGGCATAGGAATAAGCGGTGAAGCCATAGAAGTTTCTTATATTTTCCAATCAATATTTTATTCGGTTACAGGATCTATTATTGGCTTTGTCGTGTTGTATGCAGTGCTCCAGCCAACAATTGCTGCTCACCCTATAAACTTCCCATTCAGTGATGGCATTCTAGTCGCACCTCTTTCTGGCACATTTTTCCGCATTGCCCTTCTTGTCATTGCTACCGTCATTGCAGGTTATATTCCTGCCAGAATGATTGTCAGAAAAAATACCCTAGATTCCATACTAGGTAGAAAATAAAAATATGATTAAAACAAAAAATCTAAAAAAATCATTCCAGAATGGAAACATTCAAACAGAAATACTCAAAGGTATTGATTTCGAGGTATCCGCAGGTGAATTCATCGCTATCATGGGAAGATCTGGAGCCGGAAAAAGTACTTTCATGTATCAAATCAGCTTATTGGATGAACCAACTAGTGGCGAAGTTATCATAGACGGAACCAATACACACAACATGTCCAATGAAGAAAAAACTTCTTTCCGACTAACTAAACTCGGCTACGTATTCCAGGACTATGCTCTCATACCAGAATTAACAGCCCTAGAAAATGTTGCCCTGCCCCTACTCATGCAGAGTGCTCCGAAAGAAAAAGCCTTTCGAGTTGCTACCGAGGCTCTTACAAAAGTTGGTCTTGGTGATCATTTATCGCAATTGCCTAGCCAACTTTCTGGTGGTGAACAACAAAGAGTCAGTATATCGAGAGCTATCGCTCACAAACCAGAAATCCTTTTCGCCGATGAGCCCACTGCAAATCTAGATAATGAGTCATCGAAAACTGTCATGGCTATTTTCGATCAGCTTCATAAAGAAGGTCAAACTATAATCATGGTCACTCATGAAGAGCAATATGCAAAAATGTCAGAGAAAATCATCAAACTTGATGATGGAAGAATAGTTGAAGAGATACGAAATAAGAAATAAAAACATTGACAGTAAGCGATTTTTATTCTAATGTATACACAGAACGGTTGCCGAACCGTCCGGATGGTATGAAGTATTTGTGGACATGATTGTCTACAGATGGCCGCAAGCCCATACTCCGAAAAGAGGCATTTGACATTATGACGCTACCTGAAATGTTGGACGCGATTCCGCCCGAGTGGTTGGAGCGGTACGAGAAGACTCGAAAGGTCAAGCCGTACGAACTCCTCGCGGAGTACAAGAAGGTTGAGGGAAAAAACTACGGACTGAGAATGGTGTTCAAATTTTTGATTGGACTGGTATCAGCAGTATCGGTTTGCCTCCTCTTTCAACACAACAAATTGCATGATGAAAGGTCTGGCACAGAGATAGTCAACCTGGCCCTCGTGCTGTTTATTGGTCTTCCCATTTGGTGGTGGATGAACCGCAGCGCCAGCAAGGAAGTTGCTCGATTGGAGTTGATCCACCAACTGGATAAAATCGGCGACGACATTCAGGCCTTGATCGACCTCGTCGGTGGTGAGAGGTGGTTAAACGATCATGGGATCAAGGGGGCCATGATCCGACTAGCCGGAGAAGCCGTCACGCAGGAAAAATTTATAGTAAAAATCGCCAAAAAAGTTGGGGACGGTGATCTCGAACTCGTCTACAAAATTCAAACTTGCATAGGCAATCTCAATTCGAAGGAGAAGGCCTACGAGAGAGCGATCAACCTGATCTGCTGTTTCGTTAATCCACCTTACGATTTCGAAAGGGCAAAAGAGTTGGCAAGAGAAGCCCTGCAGATCGGCGAACCCGACATCGCCGAAGAACAACCTCTCACCTGAAAAGGTGCGAGGTAAGAACACAAACCGGGAGGCTCACACCTCCCGCGTTTTTTTATTTGAAATTATTATTTTTATGAAATTATTACAAAATTATTATAAGAATATCAAATGTTCTTCCTAACAGTTCTTGAACTAAGATAGAAAAATACAAGACCAACAACAACGACAACACTCGCGCCAAGTAGGGCTACACTGGACCCATAAACTTGCCATACATAACCACCAACAATACCGGCAATCATAGAACCAAAACCAATAGAGGCGTTGTAGAGACCATAAGCGGAGCCGCGGTCATATTCTGGGACAGTATGAGCAATGAAAGATCGCTGGGTAGCATCTGTACAAGCAGAAAATACGCCCATAATGATGAATGAAAGCGCGAGAGATATTGCCGACGCAGACATGGCAATGGCAATATACGAAATAATAAGTATGACGTAACCATATGCCAAAACTCTAGTTATACCAATACGATCACTGGTTTTACCTGCAAGATATGAAAAGCTAGAATAAGACAAACTATACAACATATAGAAAAGCGGGACTGAAGCAATAACAAGACCAATAGAAGTAGTTTTGAGTAGAAGAACAGCTGATGGCAAACTACCGATAGACAGAACGAAAATAGCGATCAAATAATATTTGAATGCTAGAGACGAACGACTGAAATTGTTGAGATTAAATATTTTGGCACCGTGTTCATTCTTCATAGTCACAACTTCTTTGACAAAAAATATTGTTACGAAAGAGATGATGCCTAGCACGAAAGCTGTCATGAAAAGCAAAGTCCAATTGTTGGGAGCCCGAGTAAGGATAATATATGCAACCAATGGACCCAGAATACCACCTATAGTATCCATAGTTCTGTGATACCCGAAGGAGCGACCCATTTCATTTTCGGGAGAAGAAACAGAGATAATGACATCTCTAGGCGCTTCACGAACACCCTTACCTACCCTGTCCAAAATCCTAAGACCCAAAACTCCAGATACACTACTGGCCAAAATATAAAAAGGTCTTACAGTTACAGATAATCCATACCCTAGGAATATAAAAGGCCTTCTTTTGGCCAACTTGTCAGAAAGTCTACCTGAATAAATCTTCAAGATATTAGATGCGCCATCCGCAATACCCTCAACAAGTCCCAAAGAAGCAGCGCCTGATTTCAATACCGAGGTAAAAAAAGCGGGAAAGGAAGATAGGATTATTTCATTGGAAAAGTCATTGAAGAAACTAGTGAGACCGAGAATGAATATGTTTTTTTCTAGTCCAAATATTTTCTTTTTGCCGTCTTGCATAAGCATGATTATAACACGCCGTATTTGCTGAGTCCTGTCAGAGCGCGAACAAGCTTGATCTCAGCATAAGAATAATTCGGGCCCAGTCTATCTTTGACTGGAAAAAGTAGTATTTTACCCTTCTCGTCATATATCTCTTGCAAAATAGATTTGATCTTCGCGAAATGAGCGTGACTTATCTCTGATTTCAAATATTTGATATCGACATTATAACCATCATGAACCAACTGATCTATATGACTTATTATTGTTTCTCTATTCAATTTTCTTGCTTTTGCTATTTCTTCCAAGCTTTTCTTGTCCTGAATAAGAAGCGCCGTCTTCTCGTATGTGTTTATCTTTTTCTTTTTTTCTTTCTTAATCTTGGGTGATATTTTATATAGCGTTTCTCTTATTTCGAAGCTGTGTAATGGAGCAATTTTTGCTAAGAATTGTTTCTGAACTCTAGATATTTCTTCACGGCCAATATTCTTGAGTCGTTGTTCAGCCATATCTGATTGTTTCCTCAATAATATATCGTGTTCGAGAATATCAGGATGAACCTTGAGAGCGTGTTCATTCAGGCCTAGAATTTTGAGGCCATTGAAATTGCGCACGCGAGACAATGCTACATAACCCATTCCAAGTTCAAATGATTTCGACAAGTCAACTTCGACCGCATCTAGACTCATTCCTTGGCTCTTATGAACTGTTATGGCCCAAGCCAATCGCAACGGATACTGATTGATCTCTGCAATGATCCTACCGTTGTCTTCTATTACCCAACTCGCTCGCTCTATTCTGATTTGTTCGCCTTTGGCATTTTGTATTACTGGATCTATTCCCCATCCGCAACTAACAACCACACCGAGTGTGCCGTTCACATAACCTTTATCAAAATTGTTCTTAACACACATTACTCTCGCGCCTTTTTTCAATCTGAGATTTTGAGGAGCCAAGCAGGTTTTCTTCAGCGTTTCTACTATGGCCTTTTTGCCTTTCGATGTCATTTCGTAAACTGCGTAATTGCCTTCTATCTTGTCTATTTCTTGATCGTTGATACCATCTACATCTGCATTATGAGTATATAAAGATGTTGGTTGCACTGAATCATCAATTTTTGCGTTAAATCTTGTTTGTATTTGTCTTAAAGATTCCTCACTCAGAGATCCGCTACGAATTTCATTCAAAACATGAATAGAAATATCATCCTTTTGTCTGTGTTGTTCGGACAAATAACAAATTACAAAATTAGCTTCTTGCCACGCCTTGGATCGATATGCAAAATACGCCTCGGGTTCTCCCGCTCTTCTCACAGGCGGTAATTGGAAAAAATCGCCACATAAAACAATTTGCACACCACCAAATGGCTTATCTTCACTCATATCTTTGCGTCTTATTTTGCGCATGATCTTGTCGAGTAAATCTAAACGATAATGATGCAACATGGATATTTCATCTATTATGAGGACATGCACGCTCTGAACTTTTTTTGTTACGTATTTCTTTTCCAAAAGTTCTTCTAGTTCGTATTCATTCATGTCGTCTTTTACTCCCATTCCTGACCATGAATGTATCGTTACACCGCCCATATGAGTAGCTGCAATGCCTGTAGAAGCGGTTATGCCTATTGCTACGTCATGTTCCCTAAGGAATTTGATGTATTCATTGACTACGAAGGTTTTGCCACTGCCTGCTGGACCAGTGATAAACACATTCTTACCCATCTTCAATATATCTAATGCGTCTTTTTGAGTCATGAATGAATTCTACACTACTTCATAAGAAGAACACATAACATTTTTCGGATAATGAGAGGATAAACTGAGGATTATGTGTATTGACACCACAAACAATAGGAGTAATCTTTCAGTTAGAACAGCATAGCAAAACAAACCCGTTCCGGTTTCAAAACTGGAACAGAAAGGCATCTCGAGAGAGATGAAAAATGTATGAACGACAGAACACCTGTTGGCCTAAGATTGATTCTGAATCGACACACCGGTGGTGGGACGGTCGGCGGAAATGTCGGCGGAGGATCCCCGACGGCAATACAGCCGAATCAATTCGGACTGCCGGATGATTTGGCGAACGCATTACTTCACCCGTTCTGGGATCTCAAGGAAAAAACCAGAGGTCCTTTCGTGGTCGGAGTAGTGGCCGACTACGCCACCAGGTTGGTGCGACTGATAAACGCGGAAACGCAGATCGAGTCGGCCGTAAAGGTGGTCCTCGAGCAGTTCAATGGCAAACTTCGGGTGATCAGTTTTGCCATCGACCTTGAAAAGCACTGCTTCACCAGCATTACGATCAGGGTGGAACTCAACGGCCAGCCCCTGTATCCAGAAGCGCCGAGACCGCCCAATCTGAGTGGCGACATCCGGCAAGCGGTTGCCGATGTTCTTCAGCCTCTCGGGATCACGCCACCACACATCATCATTCCGTCCGACTATTCGGAATCGCATGAGCCCCAAGAAATCCAGAAGGGTGAACCGACGAGGCTCTCACCCCCTACTCAGCCAAGGGTAGCCGAAGTCGAAGCCGACACAGACGAGAGTGGGACTCCGAGTTAGACCATACCCTTTCCCCACAGTTAGCGGCAACTATGCCGACCCAATGCAAACGCGCCACCCCCGTGGCGCGACCTTTTTTTATGCAAACAAAAAACATATCACCAAAGACAAGGAAAAAATGTGATCAAAATATTATTTGAGATTAGTCCTACTCAAAGGCAAACCGAGATATTCCAAGAAAGCGAGTGTATTATCTTTTTTATTTGAACTTGTAACTATAGTAACAGCAAAACCAAAAACATCCTTCAAATCTTCGTCGGAAGTTTCAGCAAATATTGTGTGTTCCTTGATACCGAATGTGAAATTACCCATAGCATCAACAGATTTCCTATTAATACCTCTGAAGTCTTTTGTACGAGGAAGAGCTACGTGTATGAGACGATCTAGGAATTCACACATTCTCTTGCCCCTCAATGTGATTTGGTAACCAATAGCGTCACCTGTGCGTGTCTTGAATGTTGCAATGGCTTTCTTTGCAGAACGTACTGCAGGCTTCTGACCTGTGATCTTAGCTAGTCTATCAGCAATAAGATCAATTTTTCTCTTGTCTTTTATTGAACCGAAACCGTTAGATATAACAACTTTAACAAGCTTTGGGGCTTGCATTGGATTCTTGATAGAAAGCTTGTCTTTCAAAGCCTTGAATGAATCTCTATTCAATTCGTAAACTGTTTTGTAATTCATGGTATTATTTTTGCTTTACTGCATTGGAAACATCGATAGGCATAGCGATATCTACTACTTGACCCTTCTGGCCTTGTTTCCTGGAACGCTCATGTTTCTTCATGACATTGATACCTTCAACGACTATTTTGTTGAGAGCAGGAATAGCTTTGACAACCTTGCCCGTTCTGCCTTTGTCATCACCTGAAATTATTTTAACTGTATCGCCTTTTTTGATATTCATGGTATTAGACTATTTCCGATGCCTTTGAAGCTATGGTCTTGAATCCGGCCTCTTGTACTTCTCTTGGTATAGGTCCGAATATACGTCCTGCAATAGGCTCTTTCTTTAATTTTTCTATAATAACAACTGCATTCTCATCGAATCTGATATATGAACCGTCTTTTCTTCTGATTGGCTTGGTCTGTCTAACTATTACAGCATGCAAAACGTCTTTTTTCTTGATGGCTTTTCTTGGTTCTGCTTTCTGCACTGATAATACGACTACTTCACCAACTTCTGCGTATCTCTTGTGACTTGCTCCAAGCACCTTGAAAATACGACCTATCTTGGCCCCTGAATTATCTGCGATTTTTACGATTGCGCGTGGTTGAAGCATGTTGGTATATTAAGCGATAACTTTGAATGACTTATTCTTGGACAAAGGTCTGCATGACTCGATCGTTACTTTGTCACCAATCTTCTTGGTATTACCTGGATCGTGAGCCATAAGTTTTGTCTTTCTATTCATGAATTTGTGGTATTTTGGGTGTTTCTCATAACGAGAAATAACAACAGTAACAGTGTCTTTCATTTTGTCTGAAGAAACAACACCAGAGAATATCTGTCGCTTTGATTCATTATTTGTTTGTTTTGTTTCTGTTGTCATGTAACTATTTGATTAGGATTTCTTGGTTGTATTCAAAACAGTCAATATACGAGCTATGTCTTTGCGTATTTCTCTGCCCTGTTTCACATTCTTGGTCTTTGATCCAGACGCACCAAATCGAAAAACTCTGAGGGCCTCTCTTTTCTCTGCAACCATTTTATTCAGGTCTGCGGCTGTTTTGTTTGATATATCTTTTATTTTCATAAAAAATGCTCAATCGAGCTATGCCCCATGCTAACAAAGACCATGAATAAAGTCAATTACTATAAGCCATGCCTAGCGTCAAGACGACCCAGGACGTTTTCTCTCAATAAATTGGTTATTTTGTCTGCATCAGACTTGGAAACCCCTTGTATCACAACCGCGTTTGATATTTCGAAATTTTTATTACTAGAGAAGTTTGGCACAGAAGTAGCGTTTTCTATTCTAACCTCTGCAATTCCGAAAATTTTGCTTATTATATCCTGTTTGATCGTAACATCTTGAATAGTACTATATGGCATATGTTTCTCTGATAAAGAAAGCATACCGCTCCTGAAATATATATTATCGGACATGAATGAGAATTTGTAATTCTGCTTCCAGAGAAATAAGCCTATAATTCTAGCTGTAGTAGTTAACAATATTATCCCCAAGAAAACATACAATCCTCCGAAATCACCATTGTTATTGCTGACCAATATGCTTGTAGACACAATCACAGATATGGTCAGGAAACCCGCCAATATTTGGATAAGCGATATCATAAACCATTTACCAGTCAATGGATAAACATCACTTGATATTTCCTCTGATAAATTTATCTCAATATTCTTGGGTTTTTGTTCATTTGTTGTAGCTGTAGTATCACTATGCATCGTGGACATGGTTCCGCCCCTACTCACACCCACGACCTTATTTAACAAATAATCTTTAAGACCATTAGCAACATCTATATCAACCCCATCTATATGAGCAGCTATGCCAGAAGAAAAAGTTGCACTAGCAATATGAACATCACAAAGACCCATCATTCTATCTAGGATATCTTGATCCACATAAACATCTTGAATTTTTTGCCATTGAACGTGTATTTCCGCAGGTGCAAAGACCCCCTTCTTAATAGTAAGGAAGTTGTCATCAGCTGAATAGTAATATCTTTTGATATATTCTCGGACGTATATAATATATGGCAAAATCACTATCAAAAAACCAATAATAAACAGTACTCCCGCCAAAACAAGCAGAAGTGGCACACTGAATTTCTTGCTTATGAAAATACCGACATAAACAGTCGAAGCGGTTGCCGACAATATAAAACCGAACATGAAAGCACTTATTGCTTTTTCTATGATCTTTTTCCAAAACTTTTTTGGACTAAGTGGGAAATTCTTTTGTAAATCACTAACTATATTTTGATTATTCATATACATATCTTACAACAAAAAAGCAGATTTCGCTCTGCTTTTTTGTCACTAAGAGTTTGAGAATATTAAACTCGACTTATTATTTTGGTTTTGACTGGAAGCTTCGTACCAGCTTTTATGAGGGCTTCACTTGCTGTTTTTGCATCAACACCGTCGATTTCGAACATTATGCGTCCAGGACGAACTTCAGCAACGAAACCTACAGGATCACCTTTTCCTTTACCCATTTTTACTTCTGCTGGCTTCTGAGTAAATGGATGATCCGGGAAGACTCTGATCCAGAGTTTGCCTGTCTTAGAAACGTATCTGGTCAATACTTTACGAGAAGCTTCAATTTGGTTCGATGTTATTCTTGCATAATTGACGGCTTTCAAACCGAAAGACCCGAAAGAGAGTCTTACACCTCTTGTCTCATGCTTGTTGGCCTCCTTTACAGGATGCTTACGCTTTGTGAACCACTTGCGATGTTTTACTTTCTTTGGGAATAACATGATAGTTAATTAAATTATTTCTTTTGATCTTTACTGAAAATCTCACCCTTGTATATCCAAACCTTGATACCTATATCTCCATATGTCATATGAGCCTTCTCGCGGGCGAAATCAATATCTGCACGCAATGTTTGCAAAGGTATTTGGCCTTTCTTAAGCTCTTCACTGCGAGCAATATCGGCACCACCCAATCTTCCACCAAGTCTAATGCGAATACCCTTGACCTCTTTGTTTGCCATGACTTTTTCGATGGTCTGCTTCATGACTCTTCTGAATGGCAATCTCTTTTCGAGTGCTTCTGCTATCATCATTCCTGCAATAGCTGCGTTTGATTCTGGGTTACGAACTTCTTCTATGTCTATTTTGAGTTCTTGATTACCAAGACTGATTTTGTTTTTCTTGATAAGAGTCAATACTTTCTCTCTCAGCTTGACTACTCCATCCCCCGCCTTACCGATAAGCATACCTGGACGTGAAGTCTTGATCACGACTCTGATTGCTTTTTGGTTTCTTTCAATATCCACGCCACCTACATAGAACGCTCTTAGCTCTTTCTGCAAGAATTCACGGATCAAAAGATCTGTTTTCAATGCATTTCTGTATGATTTGTCCGTAGCAAACCAGCGACTCTTCCAGTCTCTGATGATGCCTAGTCTATGTGAATATGGGTGAACTGTATGTGACATAATATTATTTTTTAATTTTCTTGGTTGATTTTGTGACAGGCTTTGAAGCTTTCTTTGCTTTTGATTCTGCTGGTGCCAAAACTATACTTATATGACTTGTCTTCTTCTTGATAGGATGTGCAGAACCCCTAGAAACAGGCATGAATCTCTTCATGACCAAACCCTGATCAACTCTTATCTCTTTTATGAAAAGTGAATCTTTTTCCATCTTGAAATTGTTGACGGCATTTGCAATAGCGGAATCGATCAAATTTGAAATTGGATGTCTGCCTGCCTTGAGAGCATTTGCCAACAAGTCCTTTGCAATCAAAACGTTTTTACCTCTTACCATATCTGCTACTAGTCTGGCTTTACGAGGTGATATTCTGAAGTTTTTTAGAGATGCTGTAATCATGGTGGTTATTTCTTAGTGGCTGTTGTTGCTGCTTCTTTTGCTGATTTTGCTGCTGCCATTTCGGCCTCTTTGGCTTTCATTTCGATCTCCTTCTGCATCTTACCACCATGTCTTATAAATTTGCGTGTAGGAGAAAATTCGCCCAAACGATGACCTACCATGTCTTCTGTTACGAAAACCTCAACATGTTGTCTGCCGTTGTGAACTCCGAAGGTGAAACCTACCATTTCAGGAGCTATCTGACTTGCTCTTGCCCATGTCTTAATAACACCACCTGTTCCAGGCTTCTTGCCACCGATTTTTTTCATCAGCTTTTCATCAACGTATGGACCTTTCTTTAGTGAGCGAGCCATTGGTAATTGGTTATTAGTTCTTGGTAATTAGTAATCTCACAACAATAATATTATCTATATAAATATGTGTTGTTTTTGGAATAAAATAAGCTCTAACGAGCTAAGTAGCATACTAACAGAGCCGTATTTCGAAGTCAAGGCGTTATTATTGTTCCATCATTGAATATTAGAAAGTTTATGAGAAAACTCACGAATTGTATGATTTGAGGACCATTTCGCAAAGCACCATGTACTATTAGTTTGAATGATCACTCTCAGATGGTGCTGCGAATAGACAGCCCCATCGACTCTTCCCCTATTGTCGATGGGGCTGATCGTGGTCCTCAAATCATACAATTCGTGAGTTTTCTTGATTATTTAAGTATAAAAATTAGGAGGGGTAATGCGCATTACCCCTCCCCCTGATTGCAAAAGCTAAGGGACTCAGGCTGTGTCCCGCGCCCATAGATATTGTTAAATGTGCTTTGAAGTTGATCACCGTCCGATACGATAACCAAATCACCTGCATTTGGCGCTATGTGTATGTGTAAGCACGTTTGGAACGGAGCATGCTATTTATTACGGAGTTGCAACTTTTCCGTCTTCATTCTGCACGTCGCTCCAAAAACACCGACACATCCACCGTGTCCTTTGGGCCCATGACACAACAGATGATATTTGGAATATAGCATTTTGCAAAGATAAATCAAATCGATAAATTGTAATATAGAAATATTGATGCTTGGAAAAAACACAAAAAGTCCTGCATTTTGTATTTTTCCTTATTGTTACCAATATTATTTATGAAACACGAGTTGCATCGACGTTATTTTTATACTAGATTATATGCATGACCATAGACACAAAATCTCACTCAACTAAAATAAAATCACCATATAATATATTCTATATACCGCATATTTATTGGTTTGGCTTAACTACCAGAATATGTCTATATGCTTTAGCACTATTTTACTTTATATCCTACAACTATAAGATAGTTGTCAGTGCACACAATACATCCTCATCAAATTCATTAATTATAATGATTGTTACAATTGTTGGGATTATAGGAATGTTTGCTGGATTATTTTTTATTGAAAAATCTAGACGTTACATAATACTATCTTTTTGGGCGGCATTTGGTCTACTAAGTATTATCGTGTATTTAACTTTATTGACTGTTTTACCGATATTGTCCGGGTATATATCAATTTCATTATTGTTTGGACCAGCCTTTCGCGGTTATTAGATTTAAACATTTAACTACCACTTCTCATCAACCTACCAGGTTGTCTGCGACTAACAACAAATATATTGGAATATTTCTTAGGTGTACGTGTCTTCTGGCCCTTACCTGCTGGTTTACCCCAACGAGTCTTGAGTCTTCTCAAACCTCTACCTGACCTCTGTTCTCCTCCACCGTATGGGTGATCAACAGGGTTCTGAGCTGTACCACGAACAGTAGGACGAATACCCATCCAGCGGCTTCTTCCGGCCTTACCGATATTGACCAATCGTGATTCTTCGTTCGAAACAGCACCAACAGAAGCCCAAGCATCTTCGTGAACTTTACGAACTTCAGAAGAAGGCATTTTGATATGAGTATAACCAGCATCGTTTGCAACTACCTGAGCGAATGAACCAGCGGAACGAACAAGCTTGGCACCACTTCCTGGCTTGATCTCAATATTGTATATGAAAGTACCAACTGGAATATTTTTGAGAGGCAAACGATTGCCTGTTTGTATAGGAGCCTTATCAGATACCAAGAATGAATTGCCGACTTTCATTGTCTTTGGCAAAAGTACATATCTCTTTGTACCATCTTTGTAATTGACAAGACCGATGTATCCTGTACGGAAAGGATCGTATTCTATTGTTTTGACTGTTGCTACTATATCCTTCTTGTCATACATGAAGTCTATCAAACGATAAAGTTTCTTATGACCCCCACCCTTGTGTCTAACTGTTATACGACCAAAAGCATTGCGACCCATATCGCGCTTAAATCCAACCGTCAAAGGTTTGTAAGGTTCAGAAGCTGTGACATATTCCTTGAAAGGAAGTGTTGTCATGTGTCTGCGTGATTTACTTGTTGGTCTGTATGATTTCATGTTTTTATACAAAGTCTATTTTATCGCCTTTCTTAAGAGTAACTATTGCTTTTTTCAAACCTGGAACAACTCCTCTTTTGCCTCTTACAAAAACATTCTTGGCTGGCAAATTGACTATTGAAACTTTGATTGGAGTTACTTTGTACAAAGATTTGATAGCGGAAGAAATAAGAGATTTGTTTGAATTCTTAGTAACTTGGAAAGTATATATACCATCTCTACTCATAAGTCCTGACTTTTCTGTTACATAAGGTCTTATGATAGAACCAGCAGAATCACCAAAAGAACCTGTGGGAACAGAAACAGCAACAACTGCTTTTTCTTTCTTGATCTTTGGGGCCTTGGTCTCTACTGACTTCTTTGTATTGGTTGCAGAAACTGCCTTGCGAGTTTCGCCTGTTTTCTCTGTTTGCCTTTTGAAACCAAAAATTCCCATGGTATTAATTATTTCTTATCGTTAACAGACAATCTTTTCAAGGACTGCTCTGGGTTTGTAATAATCAAAAATGTATTGTTAAGAACAGAAACAGGGTTTACGTTACGGAATTCTTCGACTTTGATAGAGCCGATATTATTGAAACTCTTTGTTATGGCTTCTGATTTGCTATCGAGGGCCAATATTGCTGTATTAATCTTCTTTGTATTGAGTCTTTCATAACCTTTTATTTTAGACAATGAGACTAGAATATTTTTTGCCTCTTTTGTCTTTGGAGTTGTCATATTGAGAGAATCGACAAAGAGAACCTCACCATCTTTGAATTTGCGGGACAATATTGTAAGAAGAGCTTTTGTCTTTACTTTCTTGTTGATCTTACGTGAGAAATTCTGATCATTTCTTGGTCCATGTGCTATACCTCCACCAACCCATATAGGTGAGCGTGTAGAACCATGACGTGCACGTCCAGTACCCTTTTGTTTCCAAGGCTTCTTACCTCCACCTCTGACTTCACCTCTGGTTTTGGTATGAGCTATATTGTCGCGAGAATTGGAATTCATGAGACGTACTACTTCATGAACAAGATCAGCATTCCAAGGCAAATCGAAAATACCTTTTGGAATATTGAACTTCCCTGCTTCTTTACCTGTTTGATTGTATATTGTTGTTTCCATGAAAGAAAAATGCTCACTCGAGCTGTGTCGCTATGCTAGCAAAATCATTACAAAGAGTCAATTTTATCCAACGATCTCCACTAATGTTCCCCTTCTTCCTGGAACTGCACCAGAAAGATATATTACATTCTCATCTTGATCAATATGCACAACTTTGAGATTTCTTACAGTGATCCTGTCACTACCCATTCTTCCCGCCATGCGCATACCTACAGGAACACGAGTACGCAAACCGCCACCAATAGAACCTGGCTCGCGCTCTGAGTGTTTCTGACCGTGAGAGCGAGGGCCTCCACCGAAACCGTGTCTCTTGACGACACCTTGGAAGCCCTTACCCTTCGAAACGGCACTGACTGTAACCATGTCACCAATTGTAAACTGAGAAATAGATACAGAATCACCAACTTTCAGGGTAGGATTCGCTACTCTGATCTCTTTCAATGAAGCAAATGAACCTAGATCCTTGAAATGTCCCTTCTGTGCTTTGTTGATGCGATTTGGATTGCGGCTACCTTCACCGATCTGTACAGCCTCATAACCATCACGAGTGACAGTTTTGACATCTGTAATGACATTATTCCTGATCGATATTGCTGTCACAGGCACAGCTGTTCCGGCAGCATCGAAAATCTGTGTCATATTAAGTTTTCTTCCCAAAATGAATTTCATGGTATTTCTTTATTTCTTACATCATCTTCACATCTATATTGACTCCCGACGGCAAACTCATATTGGTCAAGGCTTCAATGACTTTTGGATTTGGATTGATAATGTCAATAAGTCTCTTGTGAACTCTCATTTCGAATTGTTCACGTGAATTCTTATCGATGAATGAGGAGCGGTTTACTGTGTATTTCTTGATTTCTGTTGGCAAAGGTACTGGTCCATGTATTACAGCATCGTATCGTGCAGCTGTATCCATGATCTGCTTCAATGAAGCATCGAGAATTTTGTGTTCATATGCTCGAACACGTATTCTAAGCTGATGAACAACTCCGTCAACCTTAACCTTCTTCTTTTTTGTTTCTTTTGTAGCAGTCATGTTTTTATTACTAAGCAACTACCTTTGTAACGACTCCAGCACCTACGGTCTTACCTCCTTCACGAACTGCGAAACGCTGTTGATTTTCTAGAGCTACAGGAGCTACTAGTTTGACCTTGAATGTAATTGTATCTCCAGGCATGACCATTTCTACCTTCTCAGGAAGAGTAACCTCGCCAGTAACATCTGTTGTTCTGATATAGAACTGAGGCTTGTATCCTGTGAAGAATGGAGTGTGGCGACCACCTTCTTCTTTCTTCAAAACGTAAACTTCTGCCTCGAATTCTGTGTGAGGCTTGACTGAACCTGGTTTTGCCAATACTTGTCCACGAGAAACATCATCCTTTGCTGTACCACGTAGTAGCAAACCAGCATTGTCTCCTGCCAAACCTTCCTTTAGAGACTTGTTGAACATTTCGATACCTGTAATAGTTGTCTTCGTAGTATCTTTGAAGCCGATTATTTCGACTTCTTCACCTACTGTGATCTTTCCGCGTTCAATACGACCTGTAACTACTGTTCCACGACCTTCGATAGAGAATATATCTTCGATAGGCATAAGGAATGTTTTGTCGACTTCACGAACTGGAGTTGGGATATAAGTATCGAGAGCATTCATAAGCTCATCGATCTTTGCTGTCCATTCTGCTTCACCGTTCAAGGCGCCTGTTGCTGAACCGCGAATAACTGGAACGTTTTTACCGTCGAATTGATTCTTGGTTAGGAGCTCACGCACTTCTTCCTCAACAAGGTCAATAAGATCCTTTTCTGGTACCAAGTCACACTTGTTCAAAAAGACAATGATCTTTGGAACACCAACCTGACGTGCTAGCAATACGTGTTCGCGTGTCTGAGGCATAACACCATCTGTTGCTGATACAACAAGAATAGCACCGTCCATTTGAGCGGCACCTGTAATCATGTTTTTCACGAAGTCAGCGTGTCCTGGACAGTCGATGTGAGCATAGTGACGAGATGCAGACTCATATTCAACGTGTGAAAGTGAGATTGTTACTGTCTTTGTTGCATCACGAACTGTACCTCCCTTTGTAATATCTGAGTAAGCTTTGACTTGAGCCATACCCTTCTTGGACTGAACAGCCAAGAGCGCCGCTGTCAAAGTAGACTTTCCGTGGTCAATGTGACCAATTGTTCCTACGTTAACGTGTGGCTTTGTACGATTGAATTCTGCCATATTATTATTTTATTGCTTTGGCTCGCATCGCATGGGCGTGAAATAACAACCATACGACGAGATCCAAAGATAAATTATATTAGTTAATAAAACGCAATTTTATTTAGCGTAGCGTCATGTTAACACACGCTATCATTTATTGCAAATTCTCTATATATCAAGACCTTACGCACTTCACCCCATACAAGAAGAGTAATAAAGAATACCCTACTCTATGTATGGGGTGTAAATGCTTATCTAAACAAACCTTGAACGGCGTCGAGAACACTAGCTGACAATGAATCTTTTCCTGTTTTACCTGTTGGACTTGAACTTGGTACAGGAGTTGCTGTTGCTGTAGGGGTTGGTATCAATTCTGGATTGATGATTGTTACCATCTGAGCACTCTTGCCTGAAGCAGATATTGATTCATCTGGACCAATCTGAACATATACGAAGTATCTAGCATATGGAACTGTCTTTGGTACAGTCCAAACATATGAGTACATAACAGCAGGTGAAATATCTGGTCTTGTATAATCCAATATATCGATTTTCTGTCCGCCATTTACAGGAATAAGTTGTATTCTTCTAACTTCCTGTGCCGTACTCAATGACCATTGAATGACCATTTTCTCGCCAACTTGGAAATAAGTACCTCCTGTGACTTGGCTTGTAGGTGTGAGAACTGTGAGAGCGGGAGAATTAACATTCTTTTCGGCTGTCTTTGAATTTGTTGTTACAAGAGGAAGTTGACTGTTGGTCACTCTGAAATATGAACTTTCTCCGTATGTCTGTGCATCGGCAGAATAAACCTTGACCTTATAATATCCTGTTGCAAGATTTGAAGGTATTGTCCAAGAATAATCTGTTCTTTGATATGGTGCTGTATAAGCTGGATTCTGATAAACACTTACGGTTAAGCCATCGTATGATTCTAGGACTATTTTGTTTATGCCTATTTCAGTTGAAGACCAATTAATGTTTAATTTCTCTCCGGGAGCAAATATTGTCGAAGAATTCTTGCTATTTACAGGTGTTAGAACTGTTATTGATGTTGTTTTCTTGGCTGGAATTATTGTGGTGCTAGTTACAGCAGGCTGATAATTGACAGTAGAAACTGGTGTTGGTGTATATACAGGAGTTGGGGTTTGTGTAACAACAGGTTTAACTACTGGTTGAACCTTATTTGCTGGAACTGGAGTTGGTGTGTAAGAAGGTGTTGGAGTTTGTTTTGCAACATTATTGGCAACACTATTACCACACAATTCTGCATTGATTTTGCCACGAGTAAGAGGTCCGACGAATCCTGTAGTAGGCAAACCCTGACTTGCTTGATATTCCATGACTGACTGTGCGGTTGCTTCATCATACACACCATCTCTACTCGAAGCACCGTAAACATCCCAATTGTAAAGTCCTTTAGAATCTAGAAATTTCTGAAGACTAGTCACAGACTCCCCCACACTGTCGAGGCCCATATTGACGTTGAATATTGCACAAGAATTTTCTTTCCTTGGAATATTAGTCTGGGTACAAATATAGCCTTCCGGACAGATATTTTGATTGGAAACATTGTTTGGTACGCACGTATAACCTACAGGACAGACAAATGTCGAAGGTGTACATACATATCCAGCAGGACAGACGAATACCGACTGTGCTTCAGCCTTTGTATTGGAGCCTAATATAACGAAACAAGTAACGATCAAGACTGGAATCAAATAAAGTGAAAATTTTTTCATATAATATTGTGGGTTTTGTTTAATTCGAACCCAATATAATAATGTGCGCATCATATCATAAATCTAGAAAAAATCAAAATAATAAAAGCTCCTTTCGGAGCTTTTATTATTCGAAGAATTAGTACTATTAGAACGTAAACCTAAGGAACTTAAGCATCAAAGTCCAAACAGAAGCTGTCTGATATTCACCAAATACACTTGATACAGGAGACGATGTTGGACGAGGTGTTGTAGAAGGCGTTGGAGAATATGTCGAAGTTGGATAATTGTAATTTGGACTAGGAGTTGATGTTGTTGTAGGTGACGCAGTAGTTGTTGGTGTAGGTGATGTTGTAGGAGTAGAAACAGGAGCAACATAAGTTGTAGGAGTTGGAGTACTTGTAACTACCGGTGCTGGAGAGTAAGTAGCAGTCGGAGAATATGATGGCGTTGGCGTTACAGTAGTATTCACAGTTTTTGTATCAACAGTGTTTACGTCTTTGGCAGCACTCTTGCCTCCAAACATTGCGTATAGGGACAAATTCTCTAATCCACTCCTTATACTCATATTGTTCGTGACATTTGATGAATTTCCATAGAATATGCTTGTTATTTTATATGAAGCATAACCAGCAACACCTGAATTCATCAAAACACCATTATATTTGACGACTCTGCTTGTGTTTGAAGGTATCACTATATAATTAGCACTATCTCCTGCAACTGTTGCGGGAGTATAACTATTGTCAGCAAATGAAACCGTAGCTGTGTTTGGACTTATAACGGTCACAATCTCATTACCGACATGTTTCTTGCTCATAAATATATCTTTGTCTCCATTATTATTGACTGTAAACGTCATTGAGAATGGATATGCGACAACTACATTATTCGACATTACCGGATCACCGAAACTTGTGTTGACACTAGATATATTAACCCCACCCTGAGCAGTAGAGCCGGCAAATGTTACAACACCCGAATACAACACCGGCTTCAATACAACTTTCATATTATTGAAGTTTCCATCAGTAGCTGTGACATTGGCATTTGAAGCATACAAAACAACTTCAGCGGATGATTTATTCAAGATATTATTGGTATTCTTAGCAACCACTCCATATATAGTAACTGGTACCCAAGTATCTGTGGGCAATGGTGCT
Source organism: uncultured Candidatus Saccharibacteria bacterium (assembly GCA_964406895.1). GTDB lineage: Bacteria > Patescibacteriota > Minisyncoccia > Phycocordibacterales > PALSA-1337 > C7867-002. The sequence continues at coordinate 48,058 of CAYOTK010000006.1, forward strand.
GCCATATTACTGAATACTATTTTCTGACCCTTTTCTGTTTTAATGATAGTATCAATTGAATCATACTGATATGACTTATCACCTATCTTCACATAGACACGATCGAATAGTTTATTAACATTACTACCCTTCCAGTTTGGACTTATGGCATTCACATTCAACTTTAATGAATTGAGCACTGATGACAATCCTTCTGATTTTATATCGAATATTGCTAATACAACATCGCTAGTATTTTGCGTAGAAGAAATATTTACAATTCTAGCTGAAGGATTAGCAGGATCAAGCCTGAAAGTTAGAGAACCAGATTTTGCATTTTCTGTAATTGGTCTGTTATCTTCCGGAACAACATTACAAGACTTATTATTTAATGCTTCTCTGGTAAGAGGACCGACACTACCAGTTGCTGTTATATTTACAGAGTTTTGAAAACCCTTTACTGCTGCGGTTGTAGACGGGCCGTAGTAGCCTTTTTGGGTCAAATCCTTAGACAAGAAGCCTAGTTTAATCAATAATTCCTGCAAAGTAACCACTTCTCCACCTGTGCTTCCCTCATCCATGTTGGTAGTAAGTTTCAAACACTGTGGAGTTGTACTAGCAACTCCTCTCACAATGATTCTTGTACTAGATCCAAAAGCGTATGCATTTCCTGGGAAACGTTCATAGAAGTTAACAGATATTTCTTTGGTTGTAGGATTACTATTGAAGACTTGCAAAGTCATTGCAGGAAGTGAACGAGGATTGAATGACTTGGACACATTACATATGTTCTTGTTGCTTTCTGTGGACTGTAACCAATCTGCCCTAACACCTTGAGGACATACAGCCATCAATTCTGTACTACTTGCATTACTGTGCGCAGTCATGGAGAGGGTTGTAGTTGCGCCACTTGAGATTTCTTTTGGTGTGGCGGATATGAAAAGTGCTTCTGAAACAGTGGGGCTTGCAAGAGAAATCCTATATCTATTGACCGCCACTTGTGTAATCGCATCATAATTACCTGTATCTTCGCCTGGATTTAGATAACCCTCTTTGATCAACTGATTCTGTAATGTCTTGACTCTCTCACCGCTGGATCCAAATGATAAATTGTTAATCAACGAATCTGGAATAGGGGTTGGTTTGGGTAATGGAGTTGGAGTTGGGGGTGCCTTTCGAGGAATAGGTGTGCCTGGTTTGTCTTCTGAATTTGTTATTTCTCCATAATAAAAACCCCAATAATCAACATCCCAAACGTCTGGAGTTATATCCGCAGTATATAAGACTTTATTAATCGCCCCAGACATATGCAGATCTTCTGCTTTTTTATTTTTTGAAAGAGGTAAAATAATATAACAATAACCCGCTTTATCTTCTTTAGCACTGACGCTACCATTTATATCGTTCAGTTTCATACGTATATCTTTACAAGGTATTTTTCTACCAGTGTTTTCAAGAACAAATTGACTTTTCTCTTCATTGAAGACTGGCTTAAGTTCTGATACAGTTATAGGAATTCGGATCGAATAGATTTTGTTTGGTTTTGCATCTGAATCTGAATCTATCGCTACATATAAAATATTGAGGCTTTGATTTTTTGAGAAATGGAAAACCTGCCCATCAAACTCAACTTCAGAGTATGTTTTTCCAATTTCAAGGTTAGGACGTTTATCGTCCCTTGGTGAATTATACTTTTCATCTATATTAGTGGTCTTATCATGGTAAAACATTGTGCCCTTTCTAGTAGTAACTGATACCTCTTTCCCAGCTACAGGATAATAACTTTGTCTATAATCATAATTAGTGTTAATGTCACTCTTAAAAATATATTCTCCGTTTAAATTTTTTGCATAAGAATTTTCAATCGTGTCACGTTCATACCTCTCTACACGATAGAATCCTTCCGAATTTTCTATAATTTCTATTTTACTTTTAGAAATTTTCGGTCTAGTAATCTCGTTAATATAATCTGATGAGTATTTTGTTACCATATACAGCCCTGCTTTGCCAGGATCAAAAGCATATGCGACATTAGGAGCTTTTAAAATAATCACTCCACAAAAAACAAACACACCAATTAGAACAAGACTGGTTAAACTTTTCCTCACCGATATTATATTTTTCATATTATTAAATAATTTATATAAATTCATCTTAAAAAAATAAGTACTGAATACAATTATACACCTCTCGTCAGTAATCACAAAAAATTTTATCCCCTAATATTCCCCAACAACAAAGAGCGGTATTACCGCCCCTTGTTGTGAGAACCTATTTAAATAGTCATGAAATATTATTTCCTCTTCTCAATAATCTCCTGTGCGACATTGGCAGGAACAACCTCATAATGATCGAATTCCATCATAGCACTACCCTGTCCAGAAGTCATAGAGCGAAGTTGTGTAGTGTATCCGAACATTTCTGATAGAGGAACAGTAGCGCGAATAGAGAGTACTTGGCCTTTTGGTTCTGAACCTTCGACTTGACCCCTCTTGGCTGCAATCGAACCATTGATATCACCCATATATTTCTCAGGAGCGACGACTTCGAGTTTCATTATAGGCTCAAGAATAACAGGTTTTGCCCTCTTGGCTGCTTCTTGGAAAGCCTGTGAAGCAGCAATCTTGTAAGCAATTTCTGATGAGTCAACATCGTGATATGAACCATATGTCAATTCACAGGAAACATTTACCATCTTGAATCCAGCAACAATACCGCGATCCATGGCTTCATGTACGCCCTTTTCGACGGCAGGAATGAATTCGTTAGGAATAACACCTCCCTTGATAGAGTTGACGAATTCGAAATCATCATAACGCTTGACGTTCTTGGGGATTTTCTCGCCTTCAACGAGTTTTTCCATAGGTTTGATATTGATCTTAACGTGACCGTATTGACCCTTACCACCTGTCTGTTTGATATATTTGTGTTCAGCCTCTGCAGTGCCAAGAATAGTTTCGCGGTATGCTACTTGAGGTTCACCAACATTGGCCTCAACACTGAACTCTCTCTTCATACGATCAACCATGATTTCGAGGTGAAGCTCTCCCATACCAGAAATTATAGTTTCGCCTGTTTCTTGGTTTGAAGAAATCTTGAAAGTAGGATCTTCGTTGGCAAGTTTGCGCAAAGCCATACCCATTTTCTCCTGATCAGCTTTTGTTTTTGGCTCAATTCTAAGAGAGACGACAGGCTCAACGAACTTGATAGCTTCTAGGACTATAGGATTGGTCTCATCACAGAATGTGTGAGATGTAAGAGCATCCTTGAGGCCTACAGCGGCAGCGATTTCTCCGGCATAGACCTTCTTGACCTCTTCTCTTTCATTGGCCTGAAGTCTAACAATACGACCGAGGCGTTCTTTCTTGCCTGTAGTTGAGTTGTAAATATAAGTTCCTGCCTCAATAGTACCTGAATAAACTCTGAAGAATGTTAGCTGTCCAACGAATGGATCGTTCTGGAGTTTGAAAGCAAGAGCAGCAAAAGGCTCAGCGTCAGAAGCGTGTCGCACTACTTCCTCACCAGTGTTTGGGTTGATACCTTTGACAGGAGGCATATCTATAGGGGAAGGAAGATAATCAACGACAGCATCGAGTACTAGCTGAACACCCTTATTCTTCAAGGCAGAACCGGTGAAGACTGGGAAAATCTTACATGAAATGACTGATTTTCTAACAACTTTCTTCAACTCATCAATAGAAATCTCTTTACCTTCCAAGTATTGAGACATGAGAACATCATCGTGCTCCACTATCTTTTCTATCATATTAGCGCGATGTTTCTTGGCATCTTCGAGCAATTCTGCAGGAATGTCTTTCTCAATAACTTTTTCACCCATTTGGCCTTCAAAATAATAAGCCTTCATCCTCATCAAATCTACAACTCCAGAATGTTCACCTTCCAAACCTATAGGAATCTGGAATGGCACGGCGTTTTTGTTTAGTCTTTCTAGTATGGACTTGAATGACTTGTCAAAAGAAGCACCCATTCTATCCATTTTGTTGATGAAACAGAGTCTAGGAACATTACCCTCATCTGCATAACGCCAATTGGTCTCTGATTGAGGCTCTACACCTGCTACACCGTCGAAAACAACCACCGCTCCATCGAGCACTCTTAGAGATCTTTTTACCTCGGCTGTGAAATCGATGTGTCCTGGCGTATCAATAATATTGAAGCGAACTTTCTTTGAAGTATCAGAAACTGGCATGTATGTAGGATTCCAGAAACATGTGATGGCAGCGGCTGTAATAGTAATACCCCTCTCTCTTTCCTGTTCCATCCAATCTGTGACTGTTTCTCCTTCATGCACCTCACCAATCTTGTGAGTCATGCCTGTATAGAAAAGCACTCTTTCACTAGTTGTGGTTTTTCCGGCATCGATGTGTGCGATGATTCCGAAATTTCTAACTCTTTCCAATGGGTAATCTCTGTTCATATAATAATAAGTAAATAATAAAAAGCACTAGGCCTTGTTGCGTATAAGATACAGCAAAGTCGCTTATTTAGCAATACGATACTTGCTATTTGGATATATAGAGAGATGAGTTAACAGTAGATCCTTGAATTTGATCGGAGCTATTGAAAGCTTGAAGTACAATTGTTGCTTGCCTTGGTGTAGCTGTTGGCTCAGAATTTACGTAACCCACGATATAATTTTTCACTCCTCCTGATGACACAATCTTTTCCTTTGAACCACAAGCATCTCCTGAAGTTATTGGGTTACCACTTGAATCATATTTATAGGCCTTAATATTGGTATCGCATTTAATTTCTAGAGTGAAATACGAAATCGGGAATGAATAATTGATAGAATATGTAACCTTCTTTCCAGCAACACCTGACAATGTTGTTGCTGTTGAATTTGAAGATACTGTTGGTTTTAGAACCGTGGTCGCGCCGAACATCCCAAATGTATTGGTCGTAGGAACGGTACTTGTATTACCCACAGTTGTATTAGATGTAGAATTCGTAGCAGTATTTGTAGATGAGTTGGTCGACGTGTTAGTCGTTGTATTTGTGGTCGTATTTGTATTTGTATTCGAAGTGGTATTGGTGGTTGATGCTTTTATTTGGACCGGTGGGACCTGCACAGGAGGTAAACTAGTAGTAATAGTCGTAGTAGCCTTTATGGTAGGAGGAATTACTGGTGGTATTTCAATAGGAATAATTTTTACTTGCGTCGTTGTTGATGTTGTGGCCACAGTGCCGTCTTTTTTTAGGGAACTTAATAATTTCAATAATTGCTCCCTTCGTGCTTTCAATATCTTCAATTTGTTTTCACTGTTCAATCTCTTCTCTTTCAAATATTGTAATCTCTCCGAGGTAGTACTAGCTGTACCACTAACACTTTTTACTGATGATATGAACGAGAATATGACACCGAGAATCAACAGCAATCCTATTTGATAAAGTAGGCGTCTATGATTTTTCATAGTAATAGTTTAATAATTAATTATACTAATAATAGCACCTATACATAAAAATATAAACAAAAAACGCTCATCGATATACTTTGAGCGTTTTTTGTTTTTGAATTTTGAGCGTTTTTACCAGGCAAAGTGAGCGAAGGCTTTGTTTGCTTCGGCCATTTTGTGGACATTTTCTCGCTTCTTGACTGCTTCACCTTCATTCTTAGATGCTGATATGATCTCGTCTGCTAGTTTATCAGCAATAGGCTTGCCTTTCTTCGAGCGAGCGGCCTCTATGATCCATTTCATGGACAAAGACTGTTTACGTTCTGGACGGACTTCTCTTGGAACTTGATAGTTGGCACCACCCACTCTTCTTGAACGAACTTCCATAGCGGGTGTTGTATTCTTCAAGGCCAATTCGAATACTTCAAGAGGATTTTCGACTTTGGCTATCTCTTTTATTTTATTCATGCAATCGAAGACAATATTTCTGGCAACATTCTTCTTGCCCTCTTCCATGACATAGTTAATAAACTTAGATATTTTGAGTGAGTTATATACCAAATCAGGCTTCAATTCTCTCTTTATTTTTATTTTTCTTCTCATTGTATTTTATTTATTAACTATTCTTATTTTCTTTTGGCCTTTTATTGCCGTACTGACTTCGACCTTTTCTGCGCTTCTCTACTCCTGCACAGTCAAGCACACCACGAACCACTGAATAACGTAGACCTACGTCCTTCACACGACCACCTTTGAGCAAAACAACTGAGTGTTCCTGTAGATTGTGTCCTTCTCCTGGAACATATGCTGTAACTTCAACACCGTTAGTCAAACGTACGCGAGCGATCTTACGAATAGCTGAGTTAGGCTTTTTTGGAGTCTTAGTTGTTACCTTGACGCAAACACCTCTTTTGAAAGGTGCGGGAAAGAAACTAGGACGATTTTCAATTGTGTTGAAAGTACGGGTCAAAGCGATGGACTTTGATTTCCTTTTGAAACTTACTCTATTCGACTTTGTTAGTTGATTTATTGTAGGCACGGGCTTTATTATTGATTATTTTATAATTATTAATAATTTCCAAGATTGAATTCTTCACAATGTCTGATATGAGAATCCATATATTATATGGAGTATCAGGCAAAGTTACTCAACCTTGAAGAAACGAACCAATCCTTATTCAGGATTGCAATTGACATTAACACAATAGTCCTCAATTAGCAAATTACATGAAACCCACGCCAGTAATAAGGTGGAATAAGAAAGGAATGATAGGCGAAATGATCTGCCACAAGAAGAATACTACGACTAGAATAAATATTGTTGAGTATTTTTCGAGCACCATGCGGAATCGACCGTATTGATGTGGGAGTATAGAAAATAGTATTTTAGAACCATCGAGCGGAGGAAGAGGTATTAGATTGAAAATTGTAAGGACTATATTGATAACAACAATATATGAACAGACAATTACAAAAGCACTAAGTGCACTAGTATCGATATTTGATAATCTTATAATAACTCCGAAAACCAAAGCCAATATAAGATTGGACATAGGGCCAGCTAGCGATATCAAGAATTCACCCATACGCATATTCTTCAAATTATAAGGATTATATGGCACGGGTTTGGCCCAACCAAAAGTAAAACCGGCCAATGACGTTATAAGAGGGATAATAATTGAACCAACCGGATCCAAATGTTTCAATGGGTTCAAGGATAATCTACCCTGTTTCCTAGCTGTTGGATCACCTAGAATATCTGCCATATAACCATGAGAAACCTCATGGATAACAACGGACATAATCAATATAATTATTGTAAGAATAGTAAACATTTGATTTTTCCTGATACTATGCTAGTATACCCCCTACAAACTTCAATGGCAAAAATTTGTCCAATAACAAAGAAAACATCGGTAGTTGGAGGAAGATATTCCAACCGTACTCGCGCAACCCAGTTCAACCCATCTGGTCTCATTCGACGTTATCCAAATCTTCAGAAAAAGCGCATTTACATTCCTGAAATCAAAAAGTCTATCTCTATTCGCATATCAACAAGAGGTCTTCGTACAATACAGAAGAACGGCGCATACCAAACACTCAAGAAAGCGGGCGTGATATAAAGCCTCTATTCCCTCCACCTGCCAGAAGCAGGTTATTTTTTTGTCTTTTTTCTAGTATTTAGTTTCTCTGTATTGTCTTTTGCCTGTTTAACCAACCAAGAACTAGACTGAACCTTACCACCATGACCAATTTCATTTACGATCAAACAACCAATTTCTTCACAAACTGGTGTCTCAGGTATATTACCACTGTGTCTATCGCCACCCTTGGCAAAAATATTTGGTCTAATTTTCTTTAATTCTTCACATATACTTATGTCTTTTGTATTTTCTTGGTGGAAAGACATGATAACTTCATCGACAGCCCTGAATGATTCTATTATTTCTTTTCTTTCTTCTTGATCCATGAATACATATCCTTTTTTCAAACGTAGCCAATTATCATTGTTAAGAATGACTATCAATTTGTCACCCAATCTTTTGGCTTCATTGAACATCCTTACATGTCCTTTGTGAACAGGATCAAAGCCACCACTGACTGCTACTATAATCTCTTTTTTCTTATCAGCATTCTTCTTGTTTTTCAATTTAAGTTTTTTTATTTTCATGGTTTTATATAAATATTATTTCATGTTCAGATTTGAATTGAAAGAGCCCATTGTGTTCAGCTCATATTCTGTGCACACCAATATCGCCATCACTAATATCCATAAAAATAGAACCTGTTTCTTTTATATTATAAGCGTCTTTGAAGATTCCACCTTTTGCTTGCGAATATATGATTATTTTGTGATTCAATGTATCTAGTAATCTCTCGTCCGTGTTTGATTTTGATAAGCCATGTGGAATAATCAGTGCATTAGTTGAGGTTGCAAAATTTGATACAAGAAATGTATCTGATAGTAAATATTTTTGTATTTTTTTTGACACGTTACCGAGAATTAAAAAATTAAAATCCTTGTAAGATACGACTAGCACCAATTCTGGCGAACTGGATTTTGAATATTTAAAGTCGGTGAATTGAACAGGAAAAAGAACTTCTATCTTTGTATTTTCATCTAGTTTGATCACATCCCCTTTTATTAATTCTTGTACATATGTCTTCCTCGCTTTTAATTTGTGAATATAAGTATCATAAATTTTGCTAGAAGTTGTAGAGAGATTGAGATTGTGAGAATTTATTTTTTGCAAATATGCTCGGTCAACCTTATACCGATCGACGACACTTATAAGCCCTGTAATATTTTTGTCTTCTTCATTGGTAGAGATGATCGTATCAATATGTCGCGAATAAAACGGTATGACTTTTGTTATCTTCCTTATAATCTCAGAATTACCTCCCCCATTAATCAATATTCTTTTACCGCCAGAAGTCTGTAGGAAAACAGCAATATTATTTTTTAATTCGAAAACATAGAGATGGAAGTTTCGAGAACGCGCATCTATTCGTATCAAATATATTGTGATCAAAACCAAAAAAAGAAAAATGGATATCGATAAATATATTCTTTTGTTCATAACAAATTTCATTATTTCAATTTAGCATTTTGTGCTAAAGATTAATTAAAGAAATTTTAAAGATTTAATCAAGATTTTATGAAAATATTGAGGTATAATGATTGTAATTATTAGTAAATCAAAATTCATGAAATCATTTATTGAAGCAAAATTCGACATTCCTGATTTGAAGGGTATATCAAAAAATACGATAGAAGAACACCTAAAGTTATATTCTGGCTACGTGAAACACGCCAATCTGATTCTTGAACAAATAGAAGAACTTAGGAAACAAGGCCCGACTATATCTCCAGGCGCAACCTATACTATCAATGAATTACAAAGAAGATTCAGCTTCGAATTCAACGGCATGGTCAATCATCAATACTATTTCAATGCTTTTGTTGGTGGTCCCAAACCAATCAATCAAGATGGAAGATTAATCAAAAATATTTCAGAAGAATGGGGTTCATTCGAAAATTGGCTCACTGCTTTCAAAGCAATGGCGCTTACGCGTGGCATCGGCTGGGCCATGCTCTATTATGATCCAACGACCAAGCGCCTTATCGATTCATGGGTCGATGAACAACACTTAGGTCAACTCAACGGTTGCAAAACGATTCTAGCGCTCGATATGTGGGAGCATTCTTTCGTCGCTGACTACAAACCATCTGGTAAGAAAAATTACGTTGAAGATTTTTTCGCCAATTTGAATTGGGAGATTATTGAGGGAAATTACAATTAATATTATTCGTAATGACTGAAATAAAATTCAAAGCAAATTCTGATGTATTAAACCTTGGAGTAAAAATCATCACAGCTCTTGTAATGAATATAAAGAATGAAGATTTAAACTCGGCATTTGAAGAATACAAAAAATCAGAACTTGCAATCTTAAAAGAAAAATTCGCAAATAAAAAATACAAGGACGATCCGATTTTAGAAGGATTTAGAGAATTACACACAAAAGTCGGTCGCAGCAATAGAGATTATTGATATATACAATTTAATATCATTGAAAACGGGTCTGGCTTTGGGAGCTCATGATACAAATGGAATCAAAGCAAATATTACACTAAAAATTACAAACGGCTCAGAGAGCTTTATTCCTCTGGGCAAAAAGGATAAAACCGAAATATTTCCTGGAGAATATTGTTATGTTGATGACGATAATAATGTTATTTGTCGTATGGAAGTCCTACAAGTCGAGCCTACAAAAATTACAACTGAGACAGAAAATATATTCTTAATTATTCAAGGAAACCGAAATACCGAACAATCATATGTGAATGAGACTGCCCAGATATTGTGCAATACAATTGTAAAATATTGCGGTGGAAGCTGTAAATTAATTTGACTTTGCAAGTTTTTTTCTTATAATAATATTATACCTTTTTGGTTTCGATCTTCTCTAAGAGTGGAAAATTTCGGGTCAGCCGCCAGCGTTCACTTTATGTGAATATGCGATGGAGGGATCGCCTTGATCATGCAAGGCCCCCGTCCTCCAGAGAAGATCAAAGCCTGAAAGGTATTTTTCGTCGGTGAAAAAAGAAGTTACGATCAAGAAATCATGTTTTGCTTTTACAGGAACGCGTTCCAAAACAACGGCCTGCAACCTGGCACGATCAGTAATTTTTTTAGATAAAATAAATCTATTTTTATCATTACTTTTTCTAATTTCATCTGGTTTAATTGTGATTTTCTCGAGCGAAGCAAGGATCTTCTTACATACTTTCCCTTTTTCCAGAACATGATTAAGTGAATATTGAGTGAACACGGAAAAAGACCGTTCTTTATCATTTTTGCACACTTCAAAAACATAGGTTTTAAAGTAAACTGGGATTATCTTATTTGTCTCATTTAACAAACCTAATTGAATCAACCATTTATAATTAAATAAAATAACATTGTTTCGAAATCCACCAAACTTTTCGAGTAATTTCTTTCGGTACAAAAACAAAATCGTAAAGACCGCGTAAAAACAGACAACATACCAGAATGAAAATTGCGAAACATGCGCTGAAGCAAATGGAATTCTGGCGAACTTTTCGACCATAAAAAGTTCATATGAAAGCAAACCGTGCGCTATAAGACCGGTTGCATATGACAAAGTATAAGAAACATATCCAAGAATTCCTGTCACAAAAACAAATAACATTGTCACAGGAATAAACGGCAGAACCAAAATATTCACGACCATACCAATAATAGATATCTGCCCCATCATATATAGAATGTATGGGGAAACGAAAATCTGAGTAGCAATAGTCGAGGCAACGATACCACGCATGCCGAATTTCTCTGGTATAAACAACAATTTTCCCTCTATGGGACTCGAGAGAAACATAAGTCCCATAGTTGCCAAGAAAGAAAGTTGAAAAGATGGATCGTGCAACAGAATAAGCGGATTTTGGATGAGCATGATGAGCCCCGCAAAAGCCAAAGCGCGACCGACATTATAATCACGCCTGATCAAACTCGCCATAAGAGCGATACTAGCCATCACACACGACCTCACAACGGTTGCGCCACCACCGACTAGAATTCCGAATGAAGCAATACCGACACCGCCAATTATTATTCCCCATATGCGAGGCAAGAACACGAGCATTCTTCTCATCGAATCAGCAACAATAGTGATGTTATAACCGGACAGAACAACAATATGTATCAATCCCACAGTCCTGAAATCATCTATGAGCTCTTTGCCCAAAGCGCTTTTTTCCCCCACCACGAGTCCAGCTGCCAGAGCTGCATGTGGTTCACCCAGTACATTTTCTAGATTTGAAACGAAGCCTCTTTTGAGAGAGTAAAGGGCGTATGGCACAGAATTTAACAATTTTATAAACCATGAATGACTTGCATCAACTGAACTTGTTCCGTTTTCGTGGGATGAATTCCTATTACTCAATTCGAGCAGATCAATTCTTGCACTTTTCATTTCATAAAAAATATTATCTTTGGCAAGATAACCTTCATAATCGAAACTTCTACCATCATTGCTTCGAAAATTGAAAGGTTTAGATATTTTTCCAGCGAATTTGACCCTGTCTCCATATCTATATACAGGATAAAGTTTGGTTTTGACTCTTACCAATAATTCAGCACCGCAAATATCTAAGCTTTTTATGATGAAAACCTGACCCGACTCTTTCCTTTCTGGCTCTTGTACTATCATACCCACGCTTTCAATATTCTTTTTCAAACAATCAGAAATATCTGGAGCACGAATTCTGGCTGAAGCAATCAATCTCATCAAAGCCAAACCAATGAAAATGCCCCAAAAGACATACGTACTCCTCGAATATTTGCTCATCATCAAATCATACAGATCGATGATAAAGATTTTCTAAAGATTAAATAAAGATTTTATGAATTTCGAGGTCGGACCTTTTGGAGGTCGGACCTCAAAAAATCTTCTTCTGCTTGATTGAGCGCCTTCTTATACCTGGCACCTTTCACACCCTTTACTCTCGCTTCGCAGTCCGCCCAACTTCTGTGAACTTTAACAACATTGTTAACACAACTTACATATGAATAGGCCTTAGCTTTTGATCTAGAATTCGAATCTGATTTCCTTTTATTTGCATTTTCATCCAAAGAAACATTTAGAATATTTGGTATTGAGTAGTTCTGAATCGACCCTGAATATAATGCAACCGGATTGCCATCAGCAAACGATGTAGCAATAATATCGCAACGTTCATTGCCTAATATTCCCACATGACCTCCTATGTATTTCCATGTAATATTCATATTGCCCGCAATCATATCAAGTTCTTCCCATAGATCCCTGTTTGAAACATCATCTTTTGTTTTTGTTTTCCAACCATTTCTTTTCCAGCCTTTTATCCATTTAGTAAATCCGTCCAAAAGATATTTGGAGTCTGTAAATATAGTTATATCTTCTTTATTTGAAACTTCATCGATACTTTTTAGGGCTTCTATTGCAGCCATGATTTCCATGCGATTATTCGTAGTATCAGCAACAAAACCACCGATTTCTCTTATAGAGGTCGGACCTTTTGGAGGTCGGACCTCGATAACGACTGCTCCCCACCCACCATTGCCAGGATTACCTCTAGAGGATCCGTCTGTAAATATTGTTATTCCCATAGTTCTAAATATTATCACAAATATCTTCTACTCGTAGCCTCAGCTCTATTTTATTTCTATAGAATGATTTTTCAATAGATGCGACTAGATTTATCTTTTCATTCTCTTTTATATTGCACAGTCTACTATTTTCCACACCAAAGAAAGAAATCGCTGATATTTTCTGCCCATTACCTTTATCAAAAACAAATTCTAAATGATTGTTTGTCTTGCCGAATCTCCTAACTTGGATAGGAATAATATTCTGGAAAAGAAAAAGTGGTTTTGGATTACCCATACCAAACGGTGAAAGACTCATAATATCATTAATGAAATCATTGTTTATATCTTTGAGTGATAAAATAGCATCTATCATATCAACATTATCATTACAAACTTCTTTGTTTGCATTTACCTTGCAACATGCATCATTGATTCTCTGTTCCAATTGAAATACATCTTCATTACTAACCACAAAACCTCCTGAATGTTTGTGACCACCATATTGTACGAAAGTGTCCATGTGCGATTCTTTCATGACTTCTACTATGTTTGTTGTGCCTTCAGATCTACATGAACCTTTTATTGTATTGTCTCCATCTCTTCCCCAGAGGAAAACCGGCCTGTTGAATTCTTCAGCACAACTATTAGCCACAAGTCCGAGCAAAGAAGGTCTCCATTCAGGGTTTCCAAGCACTATTGCATAAGGCAAACTTGTCTTATCCTTGCCATATCGATCGTGAATTATCTTTTTTACTTCTTTGACCAATGAAGCGACCACACCCTTTCTTTCGTTATTTATATGTTCCAGTTTTTCCAAATATTCATGTGCCTCATCTTCATTCTCTGCAGAAAGCAGATTGAATGCATCCATGGGTGCGCCCATTCTGGAGGCGGCATTTATTCTTGGGGTAATCATGAAAGAAACATCATCTTCACTCAAATTCTTTTGTGAAATATTCAATTTCGAAAACAACTTTAGCAATCCCTTCCTAGGACTTTTCCGTAAAACCATAAGGCCGTAGTTCGCGAAAACTCTATTTTCACCCAATAAAGGCACCATATCTGACAATGTAGCGATGCCGACCATATCTAAAAGCCATTTTTCTTGTCCCTCCTTCATTCCCAATCTTTCTTTGGCGAGAATCCCCTGTATTAACTTGAAAACCACACCCGATCCACAAAGATTCTTATCAGGATAATTACAATCAACTTGCTTATGATCTACGATTGCATACGCTTCCGGCAAAACTTGTGGCGCTTCGTGATGATCAGTAATGATAACTTCCATGCCTAGCTCATTTGCCTTATCAACCGCTTTCTTATCAGCAATACCACAATCTGCTGTTATGATAAGTTTCACCCCCTGCTCTGCGATAGTGCTGACAGCTTCTTCATTCAGGCCAAAACCTTCATTGTGTCGATGAGGAATATAGATTATAAAGTTCTCATAATTTATCTTTTTGAAAAAATCCTTGAATATAACCGCCGCCGGTATTCCGTCCGCATCATAATCTGTATATACTGCTATCTTCTCATTGTTTTTTATGGCATGAATGATTCTGTCTACGGCTTTTCCCATATCCTTGAATAGAAACGGATCATGCATATCTCTTTCGTAATCAGGTTCCTTGAATATACGCGCCGTTTCATTATCTTTTATACCTCTATGAAATAAAATATGAGAGATTATGTCATTGTGTTCACTTAGCTTGTTTCTTTCCTCAGCATTGAGTTGTCTGTGTATTTTGTATTTCTGCATGTGATAGGAGTATAACAGAAAACATACGAGTAAGGGCGGGGTGACTTCGTCACCCCGCCCAAAAGCTATCTCCTTTTCCACTCGCGTTCCTTCCATGTCACCGTGCCGTCTGCACGGACGATGAATGGGGAACTCTTAGTTGAAAGTGCGATTCGCAGGAAGTCCGTTCGGATGATTATCTCACTTCCGACCGTCTTCTGCAGGAGGTTTTGGAGAAACCCAAGGGTTGGTGGCACATTTTCGGCTTTCTCCAATTCCGAAAGCGCCACTTCCGTAAGTTCCCTCAAAACTAGGGAGTAATTGATATTTTTCATCGTTCTAAGTTCACATACATATTGACATCAAAACTACTCCATGTCAACCGTCCGTTATGTTTCAATGCCTTTGCAACACCTGTCACTTTTTAGTATTGAAATGACAACAAAAAGGCCGGAGCGCGCACGCACGCTCCGGTTTGAAATTGGCGACACCCGAGGGTGTCTCGGAAAACAGACCTACATACCATGCATACTCAGAGGGGTTGAGGTCGTATCCTGACCCACTCCGCCGTCACCGGCATTCAGATAGTCAATCGGCGGTCCCATCTTTCTGACCGGTTCTCCGCCGTTGAGAACCTGAAGAAGGGTGCCGATGATCCTCGCTTCGCTGAGCGGTCCATCTTCAGCAGTATCCAAGATCGAATCGTAGTGTTCTTGAATCGTCTGGACTGAAACGCACGGCTCAGCCAGACGCCTGATGAGGCCGGCATACCTGACGGCATCGTCAAGTCCCAACAATCGCAGTACACAGGCCAGTTGACCCTGATTGAAAGCGAGCGCCTGCGGCGCCTGCGCTTCCAAGGCCACCACAAGCAGGTCTCTTACTGTCGGTCCCAACCCACGAGGATTATTGTGGGCGAGATCAAGCAACAGGCCCTTGAACTGCGCAACCGTAACCAACGGCGGCGCCGGATCTTCCCTCTGCGGTTTCGGCGGCAGGACCACCATCTGTTGCGCAGCCAGGGACGCAGGAATCTGAAGATCGTCGGTGTACGCGAGTTCTTTGTGACGCGGGGCAATGTCATTCGCCAGCCGTATGATTGTCTGGATAGTTCTTTCATCACTAGACGCCCTTTTGATCGCAGCCGTAACCGCAGGCGCGTGATTAGCCAACACCGTTAACAAATGACCGGTGTCGATCTTCGAACGACCTGAGGCATGTGCTTCCCGTTCGACCGAGTCCATAAGCACCCTCATCGTATCGGACAGGTCATCGCTGGAAACGTTGCAATCACGGATGAGCCAATCCGTCATACCATGAGATATGCGGAGCGGATCTACGAGGTGCAATTCTTCAAGGACGCTGAAAGCCACTGTAAGACGGATCGACAGCAGCCCCCGAAACACATCGTCAGATTCGACGCGTCCAGCACCACCCCACTGAGCATGACCCTTCGCCCACCTCAAAACCCGCAAGGAGGCAGCTGTGAACGTTCTATCACTTATTTCAAACGGCATAGTTTTACCTTTCCCTTCAATCAACCCTCATTGGCTGATCGAGTTTGTCACAGATTACAATGAAGAATATGCCGATGTCAATATTCCGCGCCCCACCTTTACCTCATATAATACATCCATGGACTGCATTTTTTGCAAAATTGTTAAGAAGGAAATTCCTGCTCATATAGTCTATGAAGACACAAACTTTCTCGCCTTTCTCGATATCAATCCCCTATCGCCAGGACACACATTAGTCATTCCGAAAAAACACTACCGTTGGGTATGGGATATTGCCACAGAAGATGAAAATACTGAAACAAATGGACCAACACTAGAAAAATATTTCACTGTTGTAGCAAAAATTGCAAAAGCTCAAAGAAAAGCTTTCAACCAAGAAATGATTCTAAGCAAAATTGTTGGTGAAGAGATACCGCATGCTCATATTTGGGTATTTCCTAATAAGGATACAAAAGGTGACAAAAAAGCTTTTGAAGAAAATAAGAATAAAATTATTGAGGGTTTGGGTAATTAAGTTTATTGCTTAAAATTGCATCCGTATTCACCGAGAGCAGCCTCTGTATTTTTTGTAAAGTCTCGAATAATCCACGAAGAATGTACGGTTGAATTTTCCAAATG
>CAYOTK010000007.1:0-59584 GCA_964406895.1 uncultured Candidatus Saccharibacteria bacterium
ACCATCTGAGAGTGATCATTCAAACTAATAGTACATGGTGCTTTGCGAAATGGTCGACAAAATAAGAAAAGGAGGGATTTCTGCCCAAATACAATTAATTGTGCTTGAACTATTAATCATTATATGATAAGGTGTCTTTCATTATGGCAAACAAGATAATTACACCCGTAGACATAGAAGCTCGCAAAAAACTCGACATTCGTCCAGGCGACACTGTTCGCGTATGGCAGAAGATTGAGGAAGACAAGGGCAAATTCCGCCTTCAGGCTTTCGAAGGTCTAGTTTTGGCCAAGAAACACGGTCGCGAGGCTGGTTCAACATTCACAGTTAGAAAAGTTGTTGATGGTGTCGGTGTAGAACGTATTTTTCCATTATATTCTCCAATGATAGATGAGATTGAGACGATCCGCAGAGCCAAGGTCCGCAGAGCTAAACTTTATTTCATTCGTCGCAAGGCTGCAAAAGAAATCAGACGTCAGATGCGTAAGATTATGGACAACAAAGAAACTCCAGAAGTTGTTACAGAGAAGGAGGTTGTTGAGACAAAATAATCTACTAAATAGGGAGAACCAGAATCATTGAGTCTGAAAAATTATTGGTTTAGTTTTTTACATACAGGTTAGCCACCTCTTGCGAGGTGGCTGGTGGAGCGATAGGTGGTTTCCAACCCACCTTCGACAACGGGAACATTCGCAATGACAAGAGGCCTAATCGAGCTTCGACTCAGGGAGAGCCCAAACTCTGAAAGGAGGATTGTTTGCGATTGTGAGCACTCGCGTGTTTGGCGAACACGTTTGTGGGCACGTTCCAGAGGCCGCCAGACCTCCGCCCTTTATGATCCTAGGGCCAGTATCGTTCCATAATTTAAATTATCATATGTAATAATTTTTGCAAGACTTCTACTCATGTTGAATGTTTTACATATTTCTACTATAGTACTCCTACGCGCAGGTGGCGAAACTGGTAGACGCACTACCTTGAGGTGGTAGCGCCCATTAGGGCATGGAGGTTCGAGTCCTCTCCTGCGCACCTCGACTCGTTCGTATTTAGTGACTATGTTCAGGATGGTGACTCGCTCGGTGCAAGCACCACAAATATCGTGTTGTTGGGTGGGGAATTTTTAGTGCAGGCACGTATTTACATTAAGTCAATATTGCTTTTAATTTTCTAAATGGGAAAATTGAAAGATGGAAGAGAAAAGAAAACATTTAGCTATTTTTGAGGGCAAACAAATTCGCCGACATTGGGATGAAAAGTCGGAGAAATGGTATTTTTCTGTGGTTGATGTGATAGAGGTGCTTTCTCAGAGTGAAAGGCCTCGAAAATACTGGGATGATCTTAAACGTAAGCTTAATGAAGAAGGTAGTGAAGTGTACGAAAAAATCGTACAGTTAAAAATGATTGCTGAAGATGGAAAAATTCGCGATACTGACTGTGCAGATACAGAGATCGTTCTCCGTCTCATTCAATCAATTCCTTCTCCAAATGCTGAACCATTCAAATTGTGGCTTGCGAAAGTAGGTTATGAGAGGCTTAAAGAGACGGCGGATCCGGAATTGGCAATTACCCGAGCACTCAAGACTTATTTGGCTAAGGGTTATTCATTGGACTGGATAAATCAGAGACTGAAGAGTATAGAGTCTGGCCATTTCAAGTGAAAATTGGAGAACAAGAAAAAACAAGCAATTAAACAAATAAAATAAACAAAACCATGCTCTACACCCGCAAAGGCGACAAAGGAACAACAAAGACTTTTGGTTGCGATCAACGCATATCGAAAAGTTCTATTATTGCTGAGGCATTGGGGACTTTGGACGAAGCCAATTCATTCTTGGGACTGGTGAAAGTTTTGGCAAATCATAAGAAAATTAAAGTGGGCAAAGTTACTTTTGGGCAAATAGTGCATGAATGTCAAAATAATTTGTTTATCATCCAGGCCGAGGTTGCGGGTGCAAAGAAAACTATAAGCGAAGACAAGGTAAAAGAGATCGAGAAAATTGTTGATACGATCGAGAAAGCCTTACCTCCAATAAAATCATTTTTCATTTCAGGCGGAACAGAATTGACTGCTTCTTTTGATTTTGCTCGTACATTGGCGCGTCGCGCGGAGAGAAGGGTGGTGGCTGTGCATGATGAGAAGTTCGTCAAGGTCGGTAGTCATAGTCTGGCGTATTTGAATAGGTTGTCTTCTTTGCTTTATGCACTGGCTAGACTAAGTAATCATAAATCTGGTATAAGGGAAGAGGCACCTAGTTATTAGTAAGACGGTGTTACAATCACGTCACGTGTTTACTTATCAAGAAGATTTACCTTTTTCTTTTTAGGTGTAACATGAGTAGATGCCTAATGTAATCTGTATAAAATGTAAGAAGATTTTTTATGCAAAGCCCTTTTGGATAAAGAGAGGTTATGGTCGTTATTGTTCTCGAATTTGTAAATCTGAAGGTGCCAAGAAGGGCAGAATAGAGAGTTGCTATATGTGTGGCAAAGAATCATACAAACAACTGAAACAGTTGAAGAATTCAAAGAGTGGAAAGTTTTTTTGCAGTAAGTCGTGCCAGACAAGGTGGAGAAATCGAGAATTTATTGGTCCTAAGCACGCGAATTGGAAACATGGCAAAAATGTCTACCGCAGTGTATTAAAAAGGAACAATATTAAGATGATTTGCACCTTGTGTAACTGCGGTGATAAGCGAATTTTGGCTGTTCATCATGTTGATCAAAATAAACTTAATAATTTATTAAGTAACTTGGCATGGCTTTGTCACAATTGCCATCACCTCGTACATCATGATATTGTTGAGAAGCACCGTTTCCTAGAAAGATTGGCCAAACGGTAATATGGTGCCCATAGTTTAGTGGCAGAACCCCAGCTTGTGGAGCTGGTCGCGAGAGTTCGATTCTCTCTGGGCACCCAATGAAATATATATGTCTAAAACCTTTCAAATAAAATCTGTGTTCAGAGTATTATTTTTTACTTGGGCAGTATTTTTTTGATTATTGGTGTCTTTGAATATGAATTATCTTTAGACTTCTGGTTTCTACCTTATCTTGTTTGGTTAATATTACTTATTCTGGGCTTTATATTTCTCATTGTATCTTTTTTTATTTGCTTCAAGAAAAAGATTTTGTATTTTTTCAATAGAAACATATTGCCAGTATGGCTCATTGTTTGTTTTCTTGGTGTGTTTTTTGTAAATAATTCTTACAATTTTTTTGTCTATTTTAAAATGCCTATTTATACTGAGATTATACAAAATATTTCAAATGGTGGGATTATAAAAAGTGGTGTATACAAAGATGTATTCTTTGAGATTGAAAAATTCCCTAATAACGAAACTAGAGTTGCTTTCCCAAATGGTGCCGGTGTGATTGATAATTGGTGTGGAGTTGTATGGGACCCAACTGGTCTTGTTGGTACAATCAATGAAAAATCAAAAGGTTTTTTTGGTGGTGATCTTATAAAAGTCAGACACATTAAGGAATTTTGGTATGTGGCGTGTTTTACTTAGGTGAGGGTTGTTTTTGTGAATGATCTTTATTAGTTCAAATGCTCTCTACGATCGTGCTCTATCGTTAAAAGTCAATATTTTACGGTAATGTATACAATACACTGGTTTGACAAATTCAAAAAGTATTGCCATAATGTGTCAAGCGAGTTCATTGAAAGGTGTCTTGCTGGCCTCGACTGCTTTCAGTGGTCAGGGTCTAAATAAATGTTGTTTATACAACCCCTCAACTCACGGGCAGTGAGAAAATCTTCGACTTAAGGTCGGAGGTAAGGAACGAAAATGAAATACCCCAAAGTAACCGCCGGGCAGACTGAGGCGATGATTAATCGTCTTGGCGGCATGAAGATGATGGAGTTGTTCTTGGCAGACAAGCTACAAGTTGTCCCAAGAATTTTGCTTAATGCGTGGAAAACTATCACGCTAATTCCTGGTTTGGACGCTCACAACCTTTGTCGGTCATTGGTTGATCACAAATACGAACTCTCAGGTGTTGCTTCCGAAATGTTAGGACATCCGGACTGCAAAGCACTGGACCATTCAGCACAGATTGATCTGGTCACAATTACTTGTGAAGAGATGGGGCTCGGTGAGTGCGGTAATCGGTGCAAATACGTCCTCAAGGAGATTTACGCACGTGCCGAGCGGTTCGGGCTGATGCCTTGTCCGGCACAGACTGGTCCACAGCTCATCATTCAGGAAACGCTGGTTCTAACTGAAAATATCTGTGTGGCCATTGAGCCGCTCAAGATTGGAAATCGTGAAGGTGTGAGTTTCATCTGGCAACTCTTGAGACCGCCTACCCATACTTCCAATTTGTTGAACTCGCGCAGCGCTGCCTCTGATGATGGCTTCAGGCCAAAGACGCGATGGATATTTGCTAGAGGTAAGTGTGAGGATGGCAGGTAAACCATCGATCAAACCCGTTTTGCAGACGGGCACCCTTCCGTGAGGGGTGCCCGTTACCGGCGGGATATCAAGAGTTTTGAACTTGCCTCCGCCTGAATTCCGAGCGATTCAAACAGCCGCAGAGATCGCTCTCTGCGGTTTGCCTTTATATATTTAACGCAATGACTTTATTTTTTTAATAATGCTAAAATAAACTCATTAGGTTTTTAACAAACAAAATCATGAATCAAGAAAATAGTTCGTTGCCTTCGTTCGGGGTACAGGGCGGTGGAACTTATGGTCAAGAATCAAATCCAAAACCCGTTCAACCTGTTTCAACATTTCCATCACAATCAATGATACGTCCAAGACCATCACATCATCATTTGCTCAAAACACTGATCGTAGTCGTGGCGATCATTGCGGTATTGGTATTGGGTAGTTATGCGACCTTAGGTTATGTTATGAAACCAGACAATTCTGTTTCTATGGCCTTGAATAAAATCGCGACCGACACAACTAGTCACTCAAAGATTTCTCTAAAGACTTTGAGTTCAGATCCAAAAACTGATTTAGCAAATTTTCAAATCGCTATTGATTTGGATCGCAGTAATAAAAATTCTCCAAAAGTACAATCATTGATGGATTTACATATATCTGGTATGGCTGATGTTTCTTTCGAAATGAAAACAGTTGATAATGTGATTTATTATAAAATAGCAAATATACCAGAATTATATGCGAGCACATATGGTCAATATGCCGACAAATGGTACTCGGTTCCAATTCAGACCTTGAAAGATTACAGTGCAAATTATGCTTCATCGACAACTTATACAGATGTTTACAAGAAATCCCTTTTTGATTGGTACAAAGAATTGGTAAGGTCAAAATATATTTCAGAAATAAAGTTCGAAGGTGTTGGTTTGTACGCAGGGCAAATCGTCAGGAAATATTCATTCACTGTGAATCGTGATCAGATACAAAAAGCCATGGATGATTCGCGTGCGAAAGCATTGGGTTCTTTAAGATCGAATTCATATCTAAATCAAATAAATACTTCGACCACTCGAGAGATTGATAACATTGTTTTCAGTCCTGTTTATGTGTACTTAGACCTCACATCAAACACATTCCGCGGAGCAGAAGTTTCTATAAATAACAATTCAAAATCACAAAAAAATGCAATGTTTGATTTATCTGGAATCCATATATCAATGGAATATGCCAACCCAAATACAGCCCCGCAAATAGTTGCTCCTGCGGGCGCTGTTTCTATTGAAAACTTTTTCATCGAAGCGAAACAAGCAGCTTCGAATGCAAGGATTAAGGCAAATTTAAGTATGACTAGGACTATAATAGAATCCTCTTATTCAGGTTCAGCCAAAGGATATTCTGGAACATGCTTGGTAAATGATATGATAAAAATAAAAGAAGAAATAGCGAAGACTCATTCAACTTTGATTTGTCGTGATAGTGCAAAAGCGTATATAGCATATGCCACACTAACTTCAACCTCAACTACGCTTTATCAATGTGTCGATTCTCTGGGCAATATGAAAACCTTAAATAAGGCACCCACTTCATTTGTGTGCAAATAATTTATGGTCGGCAAATACGTTCAACACCCAGGTAAAGTTATTAATACTGACGGACATTTCAGTCATGTAATGTCTATCGCATTGGACCCAAGAGAAAAATATTTGAAAGGAGTGGCGCGTTGTATTGTTAGTCGAAAAGGCGATGTAACGATTAGCGGATACATAGACAGGAGTGAATTGCACAAAATCGCAGGTGATTCTTTGGAAAGTTTTCGTATTTTGGAAAAAGTAAAGATTCAAAATGAAGAAGAAGTTGTATCGAAAATCGGAGGTGCAAATCTTGATTTTCTTGGATTGGAAGATCCGGATATTTGGATTGATGAAGAAAATGATTTGCTTCACTTGTATTTCACACTGCCTTTGATAAATCACAAGAATCATAAAGAGAATAAAATTCATCTTGGTCATGCTGCTGGTAAAGACATAGATAGTTTGATTATGACTGAGCCGGCGCTCGTTGCAGATAAGACAGGTGGCGCGAAGGAATTATCGGTGGCGCCTATAAATAAAAAAGGTTTTCGTTTCAATCTAGTTGAGTCAGGCAAGAAAGAAGATGACTTCACATATTCTGTGGTGCGTACCGCTATTGCTTATGATATGGGCAAACCGTGGACTTTCGGAGATATTGTATTTCACCCAAAAGAGCATAATATTCCTTGGATAGGAGGGCATGCTTCACCGGGACCATTATTCTCCAGAGAATTTATTGATGTTGGAGAAGGTAAGTTACTCGGTATCATGAATGGAAGGGAAGTGAACCGCGTCGTTAATGGCGCAATTGTATATGGGATGTTTTCAATCGGTTTATTCATATATGATTATGAGAATGGAAAAATTGATTGGGTTTCTTCGCAGTCTTTGATTCAGGACACTGATGCGAAAACTATAACTTTTGCCAGTCAATTCATTGAAACAGGAAAGGGTGAGGGAATTCTGTATGCCCATGTTGATGATTCATTTGTTAGGGCGTATTCCATAAGGGTGGATGATTTGAGACGTTATATTTGATTTGTTCTACAAAAAAAGTTTTATTCTGATAAAATCAATGTATGAACCCCGAATTACTATCACCTCGAAACAAACAAGAATATCCTCTCAAGACCGTCGAGCAAATAGTTGAGGGACAGCCGGCTAGTGTTGTTGTGTACCATGGATCTCAGAAGTTTTTGACATCGGCAGTGCCAAGTGAACAATTTCCAGTGGTATTTTATAGTGACAGCAAAGAAGTTGCGGCATCATATCCTTTTGGCAAATATTTGAATCAATTATTAGAAGCTAAAGAAGATTTGATAGCTAGAAATCCAAAATATTCAGAAGCTGATCTTGTTATAGGATTGAAGCTTTTGATAACAGAAGATTTGAAAAATATGAATTCCTTGGGTATGAGTTTTATTGATTTTAGAAGGTTTTCAGATGATTCCATGAATAAACCAAACATTTTGGCGATAAAAGAAAAAATGGAATCTGATCCAGATTTTGAAAGTGAGGTAAAAAAAATATTTGATTTGGATCAAAAAGAATGGGAATTAAAAAGAATAAAAAAAGATGAAGCTGTTGATTATGAAAATGGTCCATTCGGAAGCGTAGACGAGTATATTGTAGATGCACGAAATCCTGCAGTAATTGATTTCGAAGGTCATACGTGGGGTGATATGAAGGACGAGAATGGACAATGGACAAAACCTAGTAAAAGTGCAACAACTGAGCAGTTGAGACGAGAATGGGAAGATTTCATACAAGGTTTTTTCGCAAAAGGTCATGATGTTCTGATTGTTAAAAATATTGTAGATGTCGGTGCTCATTTTGTTGATGAGCAAACCAAACCTCACAATGTTATTGCTGTAAGCACAAAAGCCAAAGTAGAACCAAGGTCAGGCAACCAAACTTCCAGCATGTTATAATTCTCCCATGACGATCGTATCAGCTAGAAGAGAATTATTGAAAGATTTTTGTTTTATCATAATTGGCGCAGTGATTGCCATTCTGCTTACACAGCTTGGCGTTTTGCAATGGTTCATAGGATTATTAGGCGGTAGTATAATAGCCAGTTTCGTTTCTGGTATATTCTTCACATCAGCATTTACGATAGCTCCTTCTGCCATAGTTCTGTCTCAAATAGGGCATAATATGTCTCCGCATATTGTGGCAATAGTTGGTGCCCTCGGAGCCACTTGTGGTGATCTTCTACTCTTTACTTTTATTCGAGATAGATTCGCCAAAGATCTCATGAATTCACTTAGACCCTCTATTGTGAAAAAGATCTTGCATTCATTACATTTGGGATTCTTGAAATGGTTATCACCTTTTCTGGGCGCACTGATTATAGCGTCACCATTGCCAGATGAATTAGGACTGACCTTGCTAGGACTATCCAAAACCAGAATATTAGTTCTTATCCCCATATCATTCATAATGAACACTTTGGGTATATATGTCATAATTATGTTTGCAAACACCTTATAGTATGAATTGGAAAAAAAGAAAAATTTTACAAGAGAAACACCGACAGCATATTATTCATTTGATTGAATTATACGGCTCTATTTTCGTGGCTCTGATCCTCGTCGCTGTTATTAGTTTGTTTTACGTCAAAGAGCAAAAAGTCCCGAATTATACTTTTTCTATTGAACCAGTTTCTGATATGGAGATTGTGAGAGGTGATACACAAAAAAGACAAGTAATATTTACTTTTGATGGGGGTTCTGGCAATCAATCCACAGACAAGATTCTCGATATATTGAAGAAGAATAATATTCAAGGAACTTTTTTCCTAACAGGACATTGGGTCAAGAAGAATCCTGTTTTGGTCAAAAGAATGATAAGAGAAGGTCATGAAGTTTTCAATCACACAATGAATCACCCACATCTGACTGCGCTCAATGATGAACAAATAGTCCACGAATTGAATTTCATGGATGCTAACCTATACATGATCACTGGATCTTCTACACATCCATATTTCCGACCACCATATGGAGATCGCGACAGTCGCGTGCTTAGTGTAGCAGCTCGCAATGGATATAGATCAGTTTACTGGACTGTAGATGCTCTGGATTGGGAAGAGTCTCTTGGTCGCAGTGCGCAGGAATCAAAAAATCTAATATTATCAACTCTTGCTCCAGGGAATATATATCTTATGCATTTGGGGGACAACATAACAGGTGAAATCCTTCAAGATGTTATAGATGAGATACACGCGGTTGGATATTCTATAGTCTCTTTGACTCAAGGCCTTTGATTTGCCAAGGGCTCTCTTGTCACATATAATAGCCACATGAAAAGAATAATATTTTGGTTATGTTTTATTGTGGTCTTGG
The DNA here is from genome assembly GCA_964406895.1 of uncultured Candidatus Saccharibacteria bacterium. GTDB lineage: Bacteria > Patescibacteriota > Minisyncoccia > Phycocordibacterales > PALSA-1337 > C7867-002. The sequence goes on from CAYOTK010000007.1 coordinate 9,316, forward strand.
GTTTGATCGTTTGGGGTCTTGTTGTGGCTATGAATAAACCAGTTACTCCAAGCAAAACGCTCAGCACTCCAGCCGACGTTACTTCAATAGACAATGTTATTGGTCCAGAGAATGCAAGGGTTACGTTGATTGAATACAGTGATTTCCAGTGTCCTGCTTGCGCAATGTATTTCCCAGTAGTTGAGAAATTATTCGCAGAATCCAGCACGACAATGAGGTTGGTTTACAGACATTTCCCATTGCCTCAACATGCAAATGCAATGATTGCATCTCAAGCCTCAGAAGCTGCGGCTTTGCAGGGTAAATTCTGGCCTATGTATAGATTGATATTCGACAATCAAACAGAATGGGAGAACAGCACGAAAGCTCGAGAGATATTCACGCAATATGCTGAGAGGATTGGTCTCAATATGACTTCTTTCAAGAAAGACATAGATAGCGATATAGTCAAGAATAAAATTCAAGCTAGCAGAGATGAGGGTATAAAAATTGGCATAAATGGCACACCCACATTCTTCGTAAATGGCAAAGCAATATCAAATCCACAAGGATATGAACAATTTAAAACAATTATTGAAGAGGCAATTAAAAACAGTACCAAGTAGTTTGGTGATTATAGTTCTGGTCATCGCTATTTTGGGTTTTGCTGATTCTACATATCTTACAGTAGAGCATTTCAAGGGTGTCATACCCCCATGTTCTATTGCTGGAGGTGAATGTGGTGTGGTCTTACAAAGCTCATATGCCAAAATATTAGGCATGCCTGTTTCGATTCTTGGTTCTATATATTATTTGATTGTTGCGGTTGGAGTGTTCGCCTATATTGATTCGAAAAAAACAAAAATCCTGAAATGGATCTTGCTTTTCACTGCGTTTGGTTTGATCGCTTCTGCATGGTTCGTTTTTGTTCAGGCTTTCATTCTCCACGCATACTGTCTGTATTGTCTAGGTTCTGCTTTGACTTCAACACTGTTGTTTTTGTTTGCTTGTTATATATTCAAGAAATATTCTGTGCCAGCAATACAACAATAATATGAAGAATTCCAAGATCTCAATAACAAAACCTCATGATGATTATGAATTGTTAGATTCTGGTTTGGGTGAAAAACTAGAGCGATTCGATAGTCATATACTTTCAAGGCCGGATCCTCAGGCTTTGTGGCAGAAGAAATTACCGAAATCTCATTGGGACAAAGCCGAAGGTAGATTCATTCGTGAATCAGAAAGAGGGGAATGGTCTCTCAAGACGTCTTTACCATCGAAATGGGAGGTCAATTTGGCCGGCATCAAATTCTGGGTCAAACCTACTCCGTTCAAACACGTTGGATTATTCCCAGAACATATGGAGAATTGGTTGTGGTTGGAGAAAACGATCAAAAATTCTTTGTCTAAGGGCAATAGGCAATCAGTCGAAGTCCTGAATTTATTCGGTTATACGGGGGGTGCATCTCTAGTTTGTGCAAAGGCCGGCGCAAAAGTTACTCATATAGACAGTTCGAAGAGTGCCGTGTCTTGGGCTCGCGAAAACGCAGAGCTTTCCAACTTGGCTCAAAAGCCGATACGATGGATAGTAGAAGATGCCAGATTGTTCGTTGAGAGGGAATTGCGAAGAGGTAATCATTACGACGCTATCATTATGGACCCGCCTGCTTTCGGTCATGGCGCTGACAATGAATTGTGGAAAATCGAAAAAGACTTATTGCCTCTCATAGAAAATTGCGCGAAATTGCTTTCAGCAAATCCTTTATTCTTTCTTATAAATGGTTATTCAGCAGGATATTCAGCTTTGGCCTATGAAAATGTTTTATTGCCGATCGTGGAGAAACATAAAGGTGAAATAGAAATGGGTGAGCTCGCTATCGCTGAATCAGGAGAAGGATGCAGATTGTTGCCAGCAGGTATTTTCGCCCGATGGTTTGTGCTATGATGTGCCCATGAGTGCAAAAATATTGAACGGAAAAATTATTCGGGACGAGAGATTGCCCGAAATAACCGCCCAAATAAAGGCTCTTATGAATGTGCCTGTTCTTGCTATTATCCAGGTTGGAGATAGGCCTGATTCCAATTCGTATATACAAGCCAAGAAGAATTTCGCAACAAAAGTTGGTCTCGAAACGGTACATATCAAACTTCGAGAAGATATAAGCCAAGAAGATTTGATAAGAGAAGTAGAAAGATGCAATGAAGATACCAAAACAAAAGCTATTATTGTACAACTACCTTTACCTTTGCATATAGATAGAGATGCGGTTATCGAGACTATAGATCCAAACAAAGATGTTGATGCTCTGACGTCTGCAAATGTTAAATTTTGGTTGGAGGGTAGGGAGGACGCTATTATGCCTGCCACGGCAAGAGGTATAAGGCATATGTTGTCATATTATGGAGTAGAACTTTTCGGCAAGACGGTCTGTGTTGTTGGTAGGTCCATGCTCGTCGGCAAACCTATTGCTCTTATGTGTCTCAATGAAAATGCTTCAGTCTCTATATGTCATAGCAAAACCACAAATCTCGAAGAAGAAACGCGTAGAGCCGATATTCTCATTGTGGCTATAGGCAAACCTCATTTCATAAATGAAAAACACGTACGAGAAGGTCAGATTGTTATAGATGTTGGGATATCAAAAGATTTGCAGGGTACATTGGTTGGAGATGTTGATTTTGCCAAGGTTGAGCCGATAGTGTCTATGATTTCACCAGTTCCGGGTGGTGTCGGTCCTATGACCGTACTATCTCTTTTTGAAAATTTACTCGACCTTTCGAGAAGGTCAGAAATATAGTAAGATAAGAATATTAATAATAATCATATATATTATGAATAATCATAAGATTTTTAACGTGGGAATTTGGGTTGGTGTCCTTCTTGCTGTATTTCTTGCCGTGCTTTCTATCAAAGAATTGAAATCTATCAGTTATGTTGGTCACAGTGATCAACTCATCAATACTATCAGTGTAAATGGCAAGGGGGAGGCAGTTTCTATTCCTGATATTGCTACATTCTCATTTACAGTTACAGAAACAGCAAAAACCGTAGCTGAAGCTCAGAAGGCAAGTACAGAAAGGATCAATTCTGCACTCAAGGCTGTTCGTGCAAGCGGTGTCGCAGAAAAAGATATACAGACACTTTCTTACAATATCAATCCTCACTATGACTATCAGGAAGGTATTTGTGCCAATTCCGTCTGTCGTCCAGGTAAGTCAGTCTTAACTGGATATGAAGTTAGTCAGAGTATTCAAGTCAAAGTCAGAGATTTGAGTAAGGCCGGCGAATTGTTCGGTTCAATAGGTTCTCTCGGTGTACAAAATGTAAATGGTCTTTCGTTTTCTATCGATGATATAGATAATGTAAGAGCCAAGGCGCGTGCACTCGCAATATCTGATGCTCAAAACAAAGCCAAACTTCTAGCAAAGCAGTTGGGTGTTTCTATTGTCGGTATAACTAGTTTCTATGATTCTAGCAATCAACCTGTTCCTATGATGTATGGCATGGGTGCCGCTGATTCTATCAGTATGAAGACGGCTACGGTTGCACCTGAAGTTCCTGCTGGCGAACAGAAGATAATATCTAATGTGACGATTACTTATGAGATAAAATAAGTCTTGTTTGCTTAAGATTTTTTCTTTTGATAGTATATAATTTATGAAGAAAATCAATTTTAAAGCATCTTTGCCGGTTACCTTCTTGAGAGAGGGCGATCAATTTATTGCCTATAGCCCTGCTTTGGATCTTTCTACGTCTGGTACAACTTTTGAGCAAGTTAAAACACGCTTCAGTGAAATTGTTCAAATTTTCTTTGAAGAATGTCTTTCTATGGGTACTCTCGAGGATGTTCTTCTTGAGCTCGGTTGGAAGAAAGGAAACGATAAATGGAATCCTCCTATAGTTGTCGCGCAAGACACCCAAATGTTTAATGTTCCAATTCCAGCTTAAACGTCATGCCTGGAATAGTGCCTCTAAATTGGAAGGAATTTGAAAAATTTTTAAAATTTGTTGGGTGTGTTCTTGCTCGAGAAAAAGGTGATCATCGAATTTGGAGTCGTACTGGACTTCGTCGTCCAGTTGTTATACCAAAGAGTGTGGCAATTCCAGTTTTTGTCATTCGCAATAATCTTCGAGTTCTCGGTATTTCTGTTGCTGAATATTTGGACATCTTAAGGAAGGTTTGAAAACCATTGACTTAACATTATATGAGGTGGTAGTATAAAGATGTACCCCTCAGGGGTTTTTTAATAGAAAAACATATGAAAATAACTGAATACATAAAGGAGACAAAGGCAGAGATGACTCACGTCAACTGGCCAAGTAGAGAGCAAACAATAAGATTTACAGTATTGGTAATACTCGTTTCTATAGCTACAGCAGCAATTCTCGGTATCAGTGATTTCGTTTTCTCCAAACTATTAACACTATTATTCTAGTTTAGTTTTTTAGTTATTATCAATAATAAAAAAAATTATGTCCAAACAACATTCTACAGGTGAGCGCAATTGGTATGCCATTCACACATATGCTGGCTATGAGAATGCTGTAGCTAGAAATCTCCGTCAGCGTATAGAATCACTCGGTATTGAGGACAAAATCTTCAATGTTATAGTTCCAACTGAAAAGAAGATAAAGATCAAAGCAGGCAAGAGGGTAGAAGAAGAAGAGAAGATATACCCAGGTTATGTGCTCGTAGATATGATCGTTACTGATGATTCATGGTATGTGGTAAGAAATACTCCCAGAGTTACAGGTTTCGTCGGAGCAGGAGTATCTCCAGTTCCATTGGACCAGAAAGAAGTCGATAACCTTTTTGCTCGCATGACAAAAGGTGATACTGAGCATACAATTGATCTTTCAATTGGAGATTTGATCAAGGTCACAGACGGTCCTTTCAAGGATTTTGAAGGTAAGGTCAACGAAATCGACAATCATCGCGGTAAGATCAAAGTATTGGTTTCTATGTTCGGTCGTGAGACTCCAGTTGAGCTAGATTTCCTTCAGGTCAAGAAAGTATAGGGAATAATCAATAACCAATAATCAATCATCAACAAAAACTTGTTAAATTTTGATTATTGATGTTTGATTATTGGTTATTATGAGAATATTGATTAATTATAAATATTATAGTAGGATACGATAACTAAACATTATGGCAAAGAAAATCATGAAGAAAGTAAAGGTTATAGCTCCAGCAGGCAAAGCAACTCCTGCGCCACCTTTGGGTCCAACATTAGGTCAGGCTGGCGTTCCTATTGCAGATTTCACCAAGAAATTCAACGATGCTACCAAGGACAAAATGGGCGACATGATCCCTGTGGTTATTACGGTTTATGAGGATCGTTCTTATGATTTCGTTCTCAAGTCTCCTCCAGCTTCTAGTTTGATATTAAAGGCTTTGAAACAAGAAAAAGGCTCAGGCAAACCAAATACAAAGAAAGTTGGCACAATCACAAAAGCTCAACTCCGTGATATTGCCGAGAAGAAAATGCAAGATCTCAATGCTAGTGATATAGAAGCTGCAATCAAGATAATTGCGGGCTCAGCAAGATCTATGGGTGTAGACGTCAAGTAGTTTTAGTTATTTATGGTGATTAATCTTGAGCCTCGTCGAAAGAGCTTGTCGAACCATTGGTGATTGGTTATTAAAACAATCCTATTTTCCTGTGCCCAAATAATCAACTTTGTATTCTAGGAGCAAAGAGCCGCTTTCTGTTGGTGTATGAGATATTAGTTTGAGTCTGTACAACATGTCATCTTCGAAAAGTCTCATGCCTTTGCCGAAAAGTATCGGTTCTATCGTGAGATAAATAGTATCGATCACACCCGCCTTCATGAACATATTATAAATATTCGAACCGCCACAAATGGCGACTTCTTTGAATCCTCTACCATGAAGTTCCTCGAGCAATTCATTCGGGGACTTTTGTGTTACTTCTGCTCCTTCGAATGTTTTGGTCCTAGAATATACTATGTTTACTCTTTCTTTTAGTGGTCGCGGAAGGGTTTTGAATGTATTCGAGCCCATTACGATGACACCTGCGCGTTTGGTCAGTTCTACGAAGCGCTTCTTGTCTTCTTTGCTAGTCCAAAAAGCGGGATGATGCTCGTCTTTGGCTATATAACCATCCGCCGATACGGCGGCTATGAGGAATGCTTTTATCATGGGTTTATTTATTGTATTATAACCCTATAATAATTATATAACCATATGCAGCAAAAGAAATACAAAAGACCTTCATGGGATGAATATTTTATGAGTATTGCCGAATTAGTTGGTAGTCGTGGAACTTGTTCAAGAGGTCGTTCGGGTTGTGTTGTTGTTAGAGACAAGAGAATACTTGTTACAGGTTATGTTGGATCTCCGGCGGGATTACCACACTGTGATGAAGTTGGTCATGAAATGCATAAGGTGACTAGGGGAGATGCATTAGAGAGTTCAGAACATTGTGTGAGAACTGCTCACGCCGAACAGAATGCTATTGCTCAGGCTGCGAAGCTCGGTGTTTCTGTTGATGGAGCGACCTTATATTGCCATATGACACCATGTTATACATGTGCTAAGCTCCTCATCAATTCTGGTATAAAAAGAATCATTGCTATGAAGGATTATCATGCAAGCAAAAGAAGCAAAGAAATTTTTGAACAAAGTGGCATCAAATTAACTATTATAGACAATACTGTTGAGGATTATTTAAAAGACAGATTTTCAAAAAAGAACAAAAAATATTATGAAAATTAAGATCAAAAAACTTCATCCTGATGCGATAATACCTCATTATGCACACAAGGGTGATGCGGGTATGGATTTATTTACGATTGAATCATTTGAACTTGAACCAGGTGAAAGAAAATCAATTGGTCTTGGTTTGGCATTAGAAATTCCTGAAGGTCATGTGGGTTTGATAATGGATAAAAGTGGTATATCTCACAAATATGGAATAAAGAGTTTTGGTGGTGTGATTGATTCAGGTTATCGAGGGGAAATTCATGTTGGTATAATGAATTTGTCTGATAAATTTTTTCTTTTTGAAAAAGGACATAAAATAGCACAGTTAATAATTCAAGAATTTAAGCACGTAGAATTTGAAGAAACAAAAGAATTAAATTTTTCAATTAGGGGAGAGAATGGTCTTGGCAGCACAGGAAAATAAAAAGTACCGCACCTTGCGGCGCGGTACTCGTGAGAAAGGGAACTAGACAGCCATTTTCGCCTTGATGGGCGGATGGAAGTCATAGTTTTCGAGGTGGACGAGAGCGGTCACATCTTCGGGCGTTTTCAGATTGGACACATCGGTGTCCGCGAGGGACTTGATTGACGGATTGAGCCAGAGCGCGGGCAATGTCTTCGGCTCTCGCGTCAATTGTTCATCGACTGCGTCGAAGTGGTCGTGGTAAATGTGCACGTCGCCCAAGGTGAGAATGAGCTCGTCCGGCACGAGGTTCGTCATCTGCGCCACGATGTGTAGCATGAGCGCATAAGACGCGATGTTGAAAGGAACTCCGAGGAACATGTCACAACTTCTCTGAGTCATGTGGAGCGACAGCTTACCGTCGGCCACATAGAACTGAAACATCATATGACAGGGCGGCAGAGCCATATCATCCAGCTCTCCTGGGTTCCATGCGGTAACAATCAACCGCCTGTCGTTCGGGTCCTTCTTGATCCTTTCGATGACGGTGGCGAGCTGGTTGACTTCGTTGTATTCCGAATTGATCATCTTCCTCCACTTGTGTTTGAGGAATTGCCAGAATGTGTCACCAATCGGCTTTTGCCAGTGTATCCACTGTACACCGTAAATGCGTCCAAGGTCACCCTCGAACTTTGCTTTAGGTGTCCAATAGTCTGCATTGGCATTCGGTGTCCAGATCTCGCAGCCGAGTCTCTGGAGAACGCGATTGTCACTGCAGCCCGACATGAACCAGAACAACTCGGCCGACACGCTTCTGAAAGCGAGTTTTTTTGTGGTTGTAGCCGGAAAGCCGTCGGACATTCGGAAGCGCAGCTCTCGCGTGAAGAGGCCACGGGTGGTTCCGTTTCGCCCGACACGGTCTATGCCGTGCTCACGGATTTCACTTAGAAGGTTCAGGTAGTTTCTCATAGTTTTGTTCTTGTTGTGTTAATCTAATAATGATTTATACTCTTATTCATAGAAAAAGTCTAATTCATTTCCAATAATAACATGCAAAAAGCAAAATCAAAATTCATAGTCATAGAAGGTGGGGAAGGTTCAGGGAAATCATCACTTATTTCATATGCAAAAGAATATTTCGGTAATCGAGTAATAGTAACTCGCGAACCGGGAGGATCAGAATATGCGGAGACAATTCGCGAAGTTGCGCTCAAGAATGCTCTTGCGAAACAGGCATGTTCAGAGACCATGATGTGTCTTATGTTTGCCGCTCGTTATGATCATATAAAAAACAAGATTAAGCCAGCATTAGAAGAGGGCAAAATAATTATTTCAGATCGTTTCGATGGTTCCTCTTATGCCTACAATGTATGGGCTCAATCTGAGGGAAGGGTAGATAAACTTTTTTGGAATCTTAGAGAGGTTATGGATATCAAACCAGATGTTTATGTATTTGTTGATGTGGAGATAAGCGAAGGATTGAAAAGAGCCAGAACTAGAAATAAGAGCACAGAAGAAGGTAATCATTTTGATGATAGAGAGGTGGCATTTCATAAGAAAGTAAAAGAGGGTTATGTCAAGTTTCTTTCGCATGTTCATCATGTTACAGTTGATGCAAATAGACCCCTCGAAGAAGTGAAAAAGAGCTTTGTCGAAACTCTCGAAAAAATTTTCAATAGTTAATAAATAATCATAAAATGAAAGACCCTCAAATCAAAAAGCTCATAGAAGCCGAGAAGAAGCGCCAGAAAAAAGTGATCAATCTCATAGCTTCAGAAAATTACGTATCCAAAGATGTTTTGGAAGCTCTTGGTTCTGAATTGGTAAACAAGTACGCAGAAGGCTATCCAGGTAAACGTTATTACGGGGGTAATGAAATAATCGATAAAGTAGAAGAGTTGTGCAAAGAGAGAGCGCTCAAGGCTTTCGGTCTAGTAGGTCCCTCGATTCGCTCGCAGAGCGAGCTCACTCGGGGCAATTCGCCTCTGGTGAATTGGTCGGTCAATGTGCAACCTCTTTCAGGCTCTCCTGCCAATACAGCGGTTTATCTAGCTCTCGTACCTGTCGGTGGCAAAATCATGGGCATGTCCCTCGATCATGGAGGTCATCTTACTCATGGTCATAAAGTTTCTATTTCAGGAAAGGTCTGGCAACAGATTCCATTTGGACTATCAAAAGAAACAGAGAGAATTGATTATGAGTCATTGAGGCATTTGGCCATGAATGAAAAGCCAGCTATTATCGTCGCTGGTTTTACTGCTTATCCAAGAATTATTGATTGGAAAAAGTTTAGAGAAATCGCCGACGCTTGTGGAGCATATTTCATGGTAGACATGTCTCACATTGCAGGCCTCGTTGCTGGTGGTGTTTATCCTTCACCTTTTGAATACGCGGATATTGTTACAACTACTACTCACAAAACATTGAGAGGTCCAAGGGCCGCTCTCATATTTTCGAAAATAGATGAAAGAGAAATATACAAGAAGATAGACAAAGCCGTTTTCCCAGGAATTCAAGGCGGTCCTCACGAGAATCAAATCGCTGCCGTCGCCGTTGCTCTCAAGGAGGCAAGTTCTCCTGCTTTCAAAAAATACGCCAAGCAAGTCGTGAAGAATGCACATGTTTTGGCAGAAGATTTGAAGTCTTTTGGTTGGAAGATCATTTCTGGTGGTACTGACTCACACCTTATTCTCGTTGATACTTGGAATGGTGGAGTGAAAAATAATAAAGGTGCAGGTGCGGTAGCGGGCAAGAATGCCAGTGACAGACTAGAAAAGGCGGGCATAATCGTTAACAAGAATGCAATTCCTTTTGATACACGTCCGCCAGCAGATCCTTCTGGTATTCGTTTGGGTACAGCAGCTGAAACGACCAGGGGAAGAAAAGAAAAAGATTTCCACAAAATTGCAAAGACTATTGACAAGATTCTGAAGGGGGAGTAGTATCTTGTCTGAAACCCCTATGGCTGTACGACATTCGGCCCAGACCGAGTAAGTCGTGAAGTCAACGGAGTTCCGTTGAAATATAGGGGCTCACGCCCCTAGAAGGAGGTGGGACGTCGTCCATCCGGTAAAGAATGGTCCAACTGATACCTGGGCCCAATCGGTCACGGCCGTCCACCTTCTAACCCTGCGCCGCAGGGCGACACCTTATGCTCCGAGTCCACGCCGAAAGGCAATTTCTAGGACAAAGAGGAATTGGTGTCGCCCGCGGCCTTTTCTTTTGTCTGATTTCAGCTGAACTGATAAAATTATTCAATGACTAAAGGCAACGCATTTTTTCTTTCAGTGTTTATAACTATTATTGTTGCGCGATTATCTGTTGTGCTGTTTCCTGAGTCAGATATTTATATTTTTGGTTTGAACTTTCATCATTTCTGGACGGGCTTAATCATCATCTTACTTAGTTTGTTCTTGATAAAAACCAAATCCTCTTTGGGAATAATAATTTTCGGTATAGGTGCGGGTCTCGTGTCAGATCAATTAGTTTTTATGCTTTTGGGAGGTGGCGGTGATAAGGAATACTGGTCTTTCATTCCTACTTCATCAGTTTTAATAATTATCTGTATTGTTTTTCGTGTCAGGAAGTATTTAAGTTTTTTTGTTGAAACTAAGTAATGAGGCTCTGATCGGCTTGTATTTTGGCGAATTAATGTTAATGTTTTTTGTAGAACAGTAACTCTAAACGTCGGTAAAAGTAACTCGTCATATGTCAACAATGAATCCAAGAGAAGCTTTGCTCAGAATCTTTGAGAAGCTGGTTGGTCGAGAGTGCGGATCCTTTGTGCCTGGGGAAATCTGGGTTCTCAGAGGACAATACGGTCTTCAAGGGACCCCTACTGTTTTGCGGGTTTATATCGTCAACTTGCGAGGTTATGATGGGGTTGGTGGGACAACTTGCCTTGCTTTGTATTATGATCACACGAATGGTGGTGGTGAAGTTATGAACCTTAAGACCGGCGACGATCCGAGGGTTGGTAAAGTTGAGTTTTGTACGAGTGGTGTGATGCTTGCGCCGGCCGATCCATCGTTGCTGGTTTGTGGACAAGTTCTCGTCGAATTCAACCGTTTGGTTTCCGGTCCTGACGGAGTGGCGCAGATTTTTACTCCATAGGACTGACCACTTTCTCGGTTTTCGTTGTGGTCGAGCCATCCGAGTTTTCGTCAACCGCCCCCTCCCAAAGAGGGGGTTGGCTTTTTCTATAAAACACATGACTAAGGCAAAATTTTTCAAAAATGCTAGAATGATTCATTATGGACGAAAAGAAAACAAACAAATCAACTCATTCTGAAAGAGAAGAGAAAATACTATCTTTTTGGAGAGAAAATCAGATTTTCGAAAAGACTTTGGAGAAAAACAAAAATAAAGGCAAAAACTTCGTCTTTTTCGAAGGACCACCAACTGCAAATGGCAAGCCAGGAATTCATCATCTAGAGGCGCGTGCTTTCAAGGACGCAATTCCTAGGTACAAAACTATGTGTGGTTATCACGTGCGCAGGAAAGGGGGCTGGGATACTCACGGTTTGCCGGTTGAACTTCAGGTCGAGAAAGAACTAGGCTTGAAATCAAAAAAAGAAATAGAGAAATACGGCATCGCTCCATTCAATGAGAAATGCAAAGAAAGTGTTTGGAAATATGTCCATGAATGGGAAGAATTCACGGATAGGATAGGTTATTGGGTAGATCTCAAAGATCCATACATAACATATAAACCGAAATACATAGAATCAGTATGGAATATTATAAAAGAAGTAGATAAGCAGAAACTTATATACAAGGATTACAAAGTTGTACCTTGGTGTCCTCGATGTGGAACAGCTCTTTCGTCGCATGAATTGGCTCAAGGCTATGAAGATGTTAAAGATCTTTCTGTATACGTAAAATTCAAGGTCAAAAATCCTGAGAAGATTGGCTTGAAAGGCGATGTCTATCTTCTTGCGTGGACGACGACTCCGTGGACGTTGCCAGGGAATGTGGGGCTGGCTGTGGGAGAAAAGATTGAATATGTTGAGATAAGGTTAAAGCGCAAAACTCAAAGCTCAAAAGTGGACTCAGACAATGAAGAGACTATTATTTTGGCGAAGGAAAGGTTGGAGAGTTTGACGAGTAAGGGAGAATTTGAAGAGGTTACAGGGAAGAGTTGGAAAGGCAAAGACCTCATCGGCTTGGAATATGAACCATTGTACCCATTCATTGTTGATAATATTTCAGGTGCAGAAAAAGAAAAATTGCAAAATGCTTATAAGGTTTATCCAGCAGATTTTGTTACAACTACCGATGGTACAGGCATAGTTCATACAGCAGTAATGTATGGACAAGATGATTTCGAATTGGGAACAAAAGTCGGCTTACCGAAATATCATTTGGTCAATGAAGACGGCACTTTCAAGCTAGAAACAGGTTATTTGGCAGGCGCTTTCGTAAAGGATCCTGCAACTGATGTAGCTATAATCAAAGATTTGGCCGGTCGAGGTTCATTGTTTGCAAAAGAAAAATACGAGCACAGTTATCCTCATTGCTGGAGATGTCACACTTCGCTCATATATTATGCCCGTGACTCATGGTATATAGCCATGTCCAAATTGCGTGACAAGCTCGTCGAAGAAAACAAGGATATTCATTGGGAACCTGAACACATCAAAGAAGGCAGATTCGGTGAATGGCTTTCTCAGATCAAAGATTGGGCAATTTCTCGCGAAAGATATTGGGGTACGCCTTTGCCAATATGGGTTTGTAATAATGAGAAGTGTGGTAAAAGGAAAGTAGTAGGCTCAAAAGTAGAATTGGAAAAGAAGTCTTCCAATACTTATTTTATCATGCGTCATGGTCAGTCAGAGAATAATGTTAAAGAAATATTAAACTCAGATGTTAAAAATGTATTTTCTCTAACAGAGAAGGGCCGGAATGATGTGCAGAAAACAGCCGAGATAATAAAAGAAAAATTTGATCTTATTATTTCTTCACCACTACAAAGAACAAAAGAAACTGCGGAAATAGTAGCTAAAATAAATGGTTATAAGGCTTCCGATATTATTCTGGACAATAGACTTTTGGAAGTTGGTTTTGGTGAGTTAGAAGGCGCAAGCGAAGATAGTTATGCGAAGTTATTCTCAAACCGAAAAGATTTCTTCAATTTCGTGTCGAAAGGGGTTGAGTCTCGTCAGACCATAAAAAAGCGTTCTTTGGATTTGTTGCAAGAATTAGAATCGAAATATAAGGGCAAAAAGATTTTGCTTGTTGGTCATAGCAGTCCCTTGTGGTTAATGACGGCTGTCGCAAACGGTCTCGATCTCGATGAAACTTTAACGATTAAGCCAAGAGGCGAAATCTTCATGAAAAACGCAGAACTCAGGCCTCTCGAATACAAAGTTATTCCAAGGAATGAGTATGGTGAGCTTGATCTTCATCGTCCTTTTATTGATGAGGTTTATTTTGACTGTTCTTGCGGGGGCAAAATGCAAAGAGTCAAAGAAGTCATGGACGTTTGGTTTGATTCTGGTTCAATGCCTTTTGCTCAGGATCATTATCCTTTCGAAAATAAAGAACTCATTGATAGTGTTTCTTATCCGGCTGATTATATTTCTGAAGCTATAGATCAGACTCGTGGTTGGTTCTATACTTTGCATGCAATCGGAGTTTTGATGGGCAAGGGCAAAGCATATAGAAATGTCATATGCCTCGGTCATATTCTCGACGAAAAAGGCAAGAAAATGTCCAAGTCTATCGGCAATGTCGTCAATCCTCAAGAAATGATGGATAAATATTGCGCAGATGCGCTGCGTTTTTGGATGTATTCTGTCAATCAACCAGGGGATTCCAAGAATTTTGACGAGAAAACTGTGGATGAGGTTGTAAAGAAAGTTTTCAATCTCATAACCAATGTTTTGTCATTCTATAAACTTTACGATTCTGGCAAAAATTCCAAAGACGCGCGCCCGAAATCTCAACATGTACTCGATCGTTGGATAATGATGAAGACTGATGAGCTTATTATCAAAGTAACGAAAGGTCTTGATAATTATGTTTTCCTCGAGCCAACTCGTTCAATCCGAGAATTCATTGCGGATTTGTCACAATGGTATTTGCGCAGGTCGCGTGACAGATTCAAGACAGAAGGGGAAGACAAAGAGCAAGTTTTGATAACAATGAAATACGTTCTTACAACGCTAGCCAAAGTTATGGCTCCGTTCACGCCTTTCTTGTCTGAATATGTTTATCGAGAAATCAGAGGCAAACTCGAGAGTGTTCATTTGGAAGATTGGCCTGTCGCCGAAACGGTTGATGCACAATTGTTGCAAGACATGGAAACAGTCAGAATCCTCGCTTCGAAAGGACTTGAATCCAGAATGAAAGCAGGAATAAATGTAAGACAGCCACTTATGTCTTTGAAGCTAAAGAATTCCGTCGTTGTTGATTCGGATAAACTCAGCAATGAATTCTTGGAAATTATAAAAGATGAAGTGAATGTAAAAGAAGTTTTGTTTGATGATACTATAAATGGTGACGTTGAATTGGACACGAATATTACGCCTGAGCTAAAAGAGGAGGGTATGGTCCGAGAAGTTATTCGTGCAATTCAGGATCTACGCAAAGAAGCGGGGCTGACGGTCAATGATCGTGTGGTATTGATCGTGGGTACAGATGAAGAAGGCAATAATTTTGTTGAAAAGAATAAGGCAGAAATAATGAGAGTTACTTTGCTCAAAGAAATTAAGTTTGAAAATCAATCTCAAGATATTTCAAATAATAATATTGAAATTGGGGATTTGAAGATGAAATTGGGATTCAATAAAGAATAAGAATATTGTTAATATGTAAATATGTATCATATTCACACAACGCCCGGTCTTATATTGGATTCGAAAAATTATGGAGAGGCAGGCAAAATACTTCGAATTTTTACTCGGAACTACGGTTTGGTATCGGCAGTGGCGCAGGGTATAAGATTGGAAAAGTCTAAGCTTAGATATTTCGCTCAAAATCATACCGTGGCCAATTTTTCTTTGGTGAAGGGTAAGGAATTCTGGAGACTGACGAGTGCATCTTCTGTATTAGAGACAAAAATAATCGATAACAGAGACAATAAAAAAAACATACAAATATTGATGGTGCGTATATGTAAAATGTTAGCAAGACTTTTGCAAGGAGAGGAGAGACATGAAGAATTGTTTGATATGGTTTGGGAGGGTATTGAATTCATGAATAAACAAGAACACATAGGGGAAGAGAGGCTGAAAATACTCGAATCGATAATAATGTATAAAATACTGAAAATTTTGGGTTATATAGGAGCGAACAATGAAATTGACAAAAGTCTTCATAATTTGTCGATCAGCGATTCGCTACTTGATGAAAATAAGAAAAATAGAAGTATTATAAATCAGCATGTGAATAAGGCCTTAGTAGAATCACATTTGTGATATAATATTCGAAATGCCCCCAAGAGAAGAGAAAAGTCGTATAGAAGAGTTGAAGAAAGCGCTTTATTCGCGTGTTGGTCCAGATATACGAACAAGGAGAAAGTTGCATTTCAACGATGAAGAATCCGATATACGTAAAAGTTGGGACGAAACAGAAGACAAACCCATCAACCAACCTCTCAATCAACATTACGAAAACAATTCAATGTCATTTTTTACAAAGGTTTTTATATTCTCGATAGTATTTTTCTTAGCAGCAGTCTCGGCTGGAGCCTATTTATTCTTCCGTGGTGGAAATCTAATATCAACAAACAATATAGACATAGCTATTGACGGCCCAGTATCTATTCCTGGAGGAGAAGTAGTCTCTTTCGATATTAAGGTTACAAATAATAATAGTGTGGATTTGAAGTTGGCGGATTTGTCTGTTGATTTTCCCCCAGGTTCAACTGATCCCGCAAATCCAGAGAAGGAACTCAAGAATTTCAGAGAATTGCTTGGCGATATCGCTCCAGGACAAACTGTAGATAAGACAGTCAAAGTTATCGTTTTTGGTGAGGAAAATCTACAAAAATCAATCGATGCATCTGTAAGTTATAGGATAAATGGCTCAACCGCCTCATTTACCAAGAATAAATCTTACGATATCATCATCAATTCTTCTCCGATAAATGTAGTTGTAAATTCATACAAAGAGGTTACTTCAGGCCAAGATTTCGATATGAAGATCAACATCAAATCAAATTCAAATCAGGTTCTGAAAAATGTAATATTGAAAGCGAATTATCCATTTGGTTATAGTTATGTATCTTCAAACATCTCTCCAACCTCGGACAATTCTATATGGAAGATCGGAGATATTCCTCCAAAAGGCGAGAAAAATATAACAGTGAAGGGCAGATTGAACGGCGAAGATAATGATGCAAAAGTCTTCAGATTTTCTGTGGGCACAGCGAGTTATAATGATCCGAATAAGATTGGAACAGAATTCACTTCTCTCACACAAAATGTAACGATACAAAAACCTTTTGTATCGTTGTCGATATCTGTAGGTGGCAGTTCTAGTTCACAAGATTATATCGGACAGTTCAATCGTGCAGAGAGAGTAGAAATAGGTTGGTTCAATAACTTGCCTGTGAACGTCAATAATATGGTTATATCTGCCAAGCTTTCTGGTACGGCATATGACAAGTCTAGTGTCAGACCGGATTCTGGATATTTCAAATCAGAAACTAACGAAATTATTTGGAGTAGACAAACTAATTCAGAATTTGGTTTGGTCGGAGCGGGCGATAGTGGTGTTGTATCATTCTCGGTTATACCCAAAGATAATGGTTCAATACAAAAACCAATTTCCAATCCGACTATTACAGTTTCAGCCAATGTTTCTGGAGAAAGAAATCAAGAATCAGGCGTGCCACAATCAGTCTCTGCGGTGGCAACTAGGAATATCAAAGTTTCATCGAGTATTGCTTTATCGGGAAGGGTGACGAGATCTCTAGGTGCTTTCAGTAATACTGGCCCTATACCACCAAAAGTCGAGAAGGCCACCACGTACACAATAGTATGGGCGGTAGACAATACGTCGAATTCTATAAGCGGAGCTCAGGTCACAGCTACATTGCCGCCATATGTTAAGTGGCTTTCCAATGTCAGTCCAAGTTCAGAACAAGTTAGTTATGATCAGAATACAGGCACTATTGTTTGGGATATTGGAAATGTCGGACCGTATACATCGGCCGCTTCAAGAAGAAGGGAGTTATCATTCCAGGTATCATTGACTCCGAGCGCAAATCAGGCGGGTCAATCATTAACTTTGGTCAATCAGTCTGTCCTCACGGCGAACGATGACTTTACAGGGGCCAATCTATCTAGCTCACAAGATTTCTTGACTACGAGATTTAGTTCTGATCCTGCTTATAGAGATGGCAATGAAATCGTAGCGCCTTAAACAGTTTTCTGTTAACATAGCAGTATGAGTAAATTGCCAGAAAATGAGAAAAATCTTGATAATATAGTGTCGCTTTGCAAAAGGCGTGGTTTTATTTTCCAAGGATCCGAAATATACGGCGGGTTGGCTGGTACTTGGGATTACGGTCATTTGGGTGTTAGTCTTAAGAATAATATCAAGAAAATTTGGTGGAAAAGATTCGTTGATGATAGAGACGATATGTATGGTGTCGATGCGGCAATACTAATGAATCAAAATGTCTGGAAGGCCAGTGGTCATGTTGAAGGTTTTTCTGATCCTTTGGTCGAATGCAAGAAGTGTAATTTCAGGTTTAGAGCAGATCATATAGGCAAACTATCAGATGGTGTCTGGCAATTTCCTGAAGAATGTCTCAATTGCAAAACCAAGAATCCATGGTTGCCTGTCAAACAATTCAACATGATGTTTTCAACAAATGTTGGCGCTGTTCAGGATTCGACTTCAGTATCTTATTTGAGACCAGAAACAGCACAGGGTATGTTCGTAAATTTCAAGAATATTCTTGATTCAGAACATCCGAAATTACCATTTGGATTGGCACAGATAGGTAAGGCATTTAGAAATGAGATTGCGCCAAGAGATTTCTTGTTTCGTTCGAGAGAGTTCGAGCAGATGGAAATAGAGTATTTCGTCAATCCAAAAGATTGGGAGAGCGCATTCGAAGCATTAAGGAAAGAGATGAAAAGTTTTATTTCTGATATTGGATTGGATATATCGAAAGTTCATGAATTAGAAATTCCAGACGGCGATAGAGCACACTACTCGAAAAGAACTGTGGATTTTGAGTTCGATTTTCCTTTCGGCCGGAAAGAACTCTACGGTCTTGCTTATAGAACTGATTTTGATTTGAAACAACATGCAGAACTTAGCAGGGTAGACTTGTCTTATTATGATGAAGAAAACAAAGTTAGATTCGTGCCACATTGTATAGAACCTTCGTTC
This sequence comes from uncultured Candidatus Saccharibacteria bacterium, assembly GCA_964406895.1. GTDB lineage: Bacteria > Patescibacteriota > Minisyncoccia > Phycocordibacterales > PALSA-1337 > C7867-002. The sequence continues at coordinate 27,784 of CAYOTK010000007.1, forward strand.
GGTCTGGATAGGTCTGTTCTGGCTGTTTTGTCTAATGCATATACGGAAGATGAACTCGGAGGCGAAAAAAGAGTCTACATGAAATTTGCTACAGACGTGGCGCCCTATAGGGTCGCTGTATTTCCTTTGTTAAGGAATAAGCCAGAATTAGTTGGCAAGGCCGAAGAATTGTATAGGAAAATTAAATCCGCAATACCAAATACAATATTTGACGATAACGGTAATATTGGTAAGAGATATCGCAGACAGGATGAGATAGGAACACCTTATTGTGTAACGATCGATTTTGAGACCATAGAGAAGGGTAATGGTGTTACAGTTAGAGATAGAGATAGCGGTAAACAAGAAAGAATATCTGAGTCAGAACTACTCAGTTATTTGATGAAAAAATAATATGTCCATCAATTTAAAAGATACAAATATAATCATAAGTACTGGTACAATAGTTCGTTTCTTCATGATTGTAATATTGCTTTTTGCTTTGTATTACATGTCAGATGTTCTCCTTGTTGTGGTATCTGCAATAGTTATTGCTTCCGCCATAGAACCTATAGTACGAAGGCTTAGACTGCTCAAATTACACAGAACTGTGGCAGTGATTGTCGTGTACGTTCTGATTGCACTTATACTTGCTGCAATACTCATATTCTTTATGCCAATGGTTGTTTCTGATACGACCGAATTCCTAAATAGCTTACCCAAAACAATATCACTGGGGCAATTGTGGAGTCCTATACATGATCTCGGAACAAGTTTTGGTTCTACATCTCTCTCAACTCACTCTGTTTCAGTTTCGGATTTCATAAATGGTTTGCAATCACTCATTGTGGGAACAGGTGAGGGTGCTTTCCAGACAGCAAGTGCTATATTCGGAGGCGTGCTCAGTTTCGTACTTATCGTAGTGCTTTCATTCTATCTCTCTGTTCAACAAAATGGTGTCGATAATTTCCTAAGGATTATTACTCCGGTCAAACATCATGAATATATTATTGATTTGTGGAAGAGGTCTCAGAGAAAGATAGGTTTGTGGTTGCAAGGGCAAATCATTCTAGGAATAGTAGTTGGAGTGCTTGTATATCTTGTTCTTATGATAGTAGGCATACCGCACGCTCTGGTATTGGCCTTGTTTGCTGGAGTGTTAGAAATTATTCCTGTCTTTGGTCCTATCATATCATCGGTGCCAGCAATAATAATTGCATTTTCTGAGGCGGGTGTAGGCAGTGGAGTATTGCTTATTTTGTTGTATATAATTATTTATCAATTCGAGAGTCAACTGTTTTATCCGTTGGTTGTAAGAAAGATAGTAGGCATTTCTCCAATAGTTGTTATATTGGCTTTGGTTATTGGTGCTAAGTTTGCGGGTATTCTAGGCGCTCTTATCGCTGTGCCGTTATCAGCTGCTCTTATGGAATACATAGATGATATAGAGAAGTACAAGACAGCAGAGGCAGCAGAGCGACAGATCAATCAACAGTAGTGATTAGTAATTACCAAGAATAATAAACATAATGTCGAAACCTTTTTATTTAACAACCACTCTTCCTTATGTAAATGGTGATCCCCATATCGGTTTTGCCTTAGAAATCATTCGTGCTGATTTTGTTGTCAGAATGAAGAAACTTGCAGGATATGATGTTTTTTTCAATACCGGAACAGATGAACATGGGGTCAAAATTTTCCGTAAAGCTACAGAGCTTGGCATGAATGTCAAAGATTACGTGGACATGAATGCGTCGAAGTTCAAAGAGCTTTTGCCCAAGTTGAATATTTCGTCAGATATCAATTTCATTCGCACAACAGATGAGCATCATATTTTGGCCGCTCAAACATTCTGGGACAAAGTGAAAGAAAATGGTGAAAAAACCAAAGATGGTCCATATATATATAAGAAGAATTATTCAGTCAAATATTGTCCTGGTTGCGAATTAGAGAAAACAGAATCAGAGTTGATCGACAATAAATGTCCTTTGCATCCACTTCAGGATATAGAGATTATCGAAGAAGAGAATTATTTTTTCAAATTTAGCGCGTTTCAAGAAAAACTTCTAGAACTTTATGAGAAAAATAAAGGTCTGGTAGTTCCTAGTACCAGATTGAATGAAATCAAAGCATTTGTTCAGCGCGGATTGCAGGATTTCAGTATTTCTCGAGTCAAAGAAAAGATGCCTTGGGGTATACCCGTCCCGAATGATCCTTCTCAGGTTATGTACGTTTGGTTCGATGCGCTAGTCAATTATGTATCAGCTATCGGTTGGCCATGTGATAAGAGTGATAGTGCGTGCGCCTTTGATAAATATTGGATCAAAAGTGGCGGTGTGGTGCAATATTGCGGCAAAGACAATTTGAGACAACAGGCAGCAATGTGGCAGGCCATGCTTATGGCTTGCGGTTTGCCAGCTTCAAAAACAATAGTTATTGATGGATTCATAACAGGTGAGGGTGGTATCAAAATGTCAAAATCTCTCGGTAATACGGTAGATCCGCTCGAAATAGTCACAGAATATGGTAGCGACGCTTTGCGTTATTATGTCTGTCGAGAAATTTCTTCATTCGAGGATAGTCCATTCACTATGGCCAAATTCAAGGAAGCGTACAACGCTGGCCTTGCAAACGGTATAGGCAATTTGACTAGTAGAGTACTCAAGATGTCATCGGTCAATAATATAACAGTTGAACTGGACGAAAAGGCAGTTGATTTTTCCGTTGAAGATAATCTTCTCGCAGGTTTTGAGATCGACAAATACTGCGATCGAATATGGAAGCATATAGAAGAAGCTGATAAATATATTGCTTCCAAACAGCCATTCAAGGTTATAAAAGAAAACAAAGCAGAAGGCGAAGAAATGATCAAATATCTTTTGAAAGAATTATGGATAGTAGGTCTAAAATTGCGACCATTTTTACCTGAAACTGCAAAAAAAATAGAGCGATGTATGATGGAAAATAAGCCACCTGCGGAACCATTATTCGCACGAAGATGAAATACGTAGATATCCATGGTCATGTTCATTTCAAAGCCTATGATGCTGATAGGGTAGATGTGATTTCTCGTTGTCTCGAAAATCATGTTGGTATTATCAACGTTGGCACAGATTTTGAATCATCTGTGTCGGCTGTTGAATTGGCAAAACAAAATGAAAATATGTGGGCCATTATTGGTTTGCACCCCGTACATACCGGTTGTAGTTATAATGATCCGGCCGAAACTGGTATTAAAGACGAAGGAGTGTCAGACATAAAATCTTATCAGGATTTTGACGCTACCAAATTCTCGGAGTTAGCAAAAGAAAAAAAGGTAGTAGCAATAGGTGAGTGTGGTTTGGATTATTTTCATTCTGAGCCAGAAGATATGAAGAAGCAAAGAGAAGAGTTTGAAAAGCAAATTATCTTTGCAAATGAAATAAATAAACCTCTTATGTTGCATATAAGAAATGCAAAGAATGGTAATAGTGCTTACGCCGAGGCTGTCCAAATACTTGAGACCCATGCAAACGTAAGGGCTAATTTTCATTTTTTTGCAGGAACGACGGAAGATTTGAAAAAAATCTTGGATATAGGCGGCACCGTATCATTCACTGGGGTAATAACTTTTACATCCAATTATGATGATTTGGTTAGATATGTACCTATGGATAGAGTAATGTCAGAGACTGATTGTCCTTTTGTATCGCCAGCTCCATATAGGGGCAAGAGAAATGAACCGAGTTATGTTGTAGAGGTTGTAAAATCAATAGCAAGAATCAGAAATGCTGACGTTGAAAGCGTTTCCTCGGCCCTACTTGCCAATGCAAAAGGCTTTTTCTCACTGAAAAATTCATAAAATCTTTAACTTTTCTTTATAAAATCTTTAGTGTCTGCTTGATATATTATAATAGCCTTAACCATTGCGTTTTTGGCAAAACCGTGTTACCTTCATTGTATTAATAGAGTAATCGCAGTAAGTCCCTTCGAAAGGGTTTCGTGAAGATTTCTTCATGAATAACTGACTGCAAAAAACTTATGACAGAAAATAATACAGATCGTAATGCGATCTACGAGATAGGGTACCTTATTAGTTCTGCAGTACCAGAAGAAAATGTATCAGCAGAAGCTGATAGTGTTAAGAAAATCATCACTGATGCTGGAGCCACGGTCATTGCCGAGGAACTAGCACACAAAGTGCAATTGGCGTACACAATACGCAAGAAAACAGTCGCTGGTTCATATGATAACCACGATGAGGCGTACTTTGGATGGGTCAAATTCGAGGTTGATTCTGGCTTGATTGAAAATATCAAAAAGGCCGTTGAGAATCACTCGAAAGTTATAAGAATGTTGCTTATAAGCACTATCAGAGAAAATACATATCTTGGAAAGAAAGCACCTGCTTTCGTCACCACAGAGAAGGTGGCAGTAGAAGACAAGAAAGACGTTGCTCCAGTTTCTATCGAAGAAATGGATAAAAGCATTGATGCAATGGTCAAAGAGGCATAATTAAAAATAATAATATTTATTATGTATCTAAACAAAGTTATAATCGTCGGCAATCTAACTAGAGACCCAGAAATGAAAGCTCTACCTTCAGGCATAAAAGTCTGTAATATAGGTGTAGCTACAAACCGTTATTTCAAAAACAAAGAGGGTTCTAGACAAGAAGCAGTCGAATATCATAACGTGGTATTGTTCGCCAGATTAGCAGAGATAGCTGGTCAATATCTCAAGAAGGGTTCGCAGGTTCTTATAGAAGGTAGATTGCAGACTCGTTCGTGGGATTCTCAAGACGGTCAGAAAAAATACCGCACAGAGATAGTTGCAGAAAGTATGCAACTAGGTTCGACTAGAAGCGGGACAGCAACTCCAAGCCAACCGAAAGATTCTGGCAAAGAAGCCACCAAGGATATTCCTGGAGACACCATCCAATATCCAAGTGAAGAGATTAATCCTGAAGACATACCGTTCTAACAATAATAAAAAATAAAATGAAAAAACCTTGTTATTTCGCACAACATAATATTAGAAATATTGATTACAAAGACACAGAAATCTTGAAGAAATTCTTGAATCCTCATGGTCGTTTGCTTAGTAAGAAGAAAACAGGCGTTTCGTCCAAATATCAAAGACAATTAGCTACGGCAGTTAAGCGCGCTAGATTCATGGGTCTTCTACCTTACGTTGCATCATAATTTTTGCAGATTATACAAAAAACAAAACCCCTCAAATTGAGGGGTTTTGTTTTTTAAAATCCTATACTCGTTCTCTGTATTCGCCGGTTTCTGTATTGATGCGTATTACGTCACCCTCATTTATGAATAGTGGGGCATTGATAGTTGCGCCTGTTTCTAGAGTTACAACCTTGTTGCCACCTGCGGCACTGTCGCCCTTGATGTTTGGTGGAGCTTCGGTAACTTTGAGATCGGCAGTAATAGGCATTTTGAAACCCATTGGTTGTTCTCTGAACTGAAGTTGAGTAACTATAGTATTTGGTTTCAGGAACCTTCCTTGAGGACCCACTATGGTTTCTTCTACTGAGAATCTTTTCGACGAATCTTCTGCTTCACAAAACCAGAATTGTCCGCGGTTTTTATATAGATATTTCACTTCTCGCTCGTCTATTTCTGCTTCTTCTACCTTCTCTGATTGGTGGAATGAATATTCAGTGACTTTTCCTGTCATAAGATTCTTCAATTTCGTTGCATTAACAGGTTTGCGTTGCTGTTTCCTGAAGACGTGAGATGATATAACCTCATAAGGTTGCCCATCTAAGACGATGTATTTCTTTTCTGTTATTTCATTATATTCGAGAAGCGACATGTTTTATTTGTTATTTATATAATTCGGTAGGGTAATGCTAACTTTTTTCTTGAGAAGTATCAAGTCTTGTTAGTAGTTCAATTATAAAAACTATAAAGTAAAAAGGTCGAGCCCCGCGTGAGCGGGGCTTGGACTTGTTGGGCGGCTATGCCAGCGTATATGTAGGAGCTTCAGGCTTCGGAAGAGTCTGGAGAACTTCCACCAGGTCTGATTGAGGGAAAAAACCCAGCGTCGTTCCCATGTTCCGCGGCGGTTTGGGTGACTTTTTATTGGCGCTAACCGGTACGGTGCTGTAAGTGATCGCACCGCTTATTTTGTACAAGTGAATGTACAGAATCTTCGTTTTCATATTCCCAATAACACTACTACTTGTTCATGTTAAATGTCAAAGCGGATATGTAAGACACGTATTTTTCTAAACTACCTCCTTATTTAATGATTCACGAATTTTGACCAAGATTTCTTCTTTGATAGGGGAGTTTTCTCTCAAGAATTGTCTTGTAGCGTCATAACCACGCCCCATTTTTGTTTCTCCATATGAATATGAAGCGCCTGATTTGGATATAATGCCCATTCTTTCTCCAAGAGCGATGATTTCTCCTTCTTGGGAAATACCTTCGTTATATAGAAGATCAAACTCTGTTTGCCTGAATGGGGCAGCGACTTTATTCTTGACGACTTTGACTCTGACGCGTCCACCCATGATTTCTTCGCCTTTTTTGATTTGAGCAATCCTGCGTATGTCCAACCTGACAGAGCAGTAAAACTTCAAAGCCTTGCCTCCAGGAGTGGTTTCTGGATTCCCGAACATCACGCCTATTTGCATGCGTATTTGGTTTATGAATATAACTACGGTTTTTGATTTTGCTACTAGCGCCGTGAGTTTCCTCAAGGCTTGGGACATGAGTCTGGCCTGAGTACCGACATGAAATGCTCCCATGTCACCCTCAATCTCTGCTTTCGGTGTAAGTGCCGCAACTGAGTCAATAACTACAACGTCCATTTTGCCTGTACGTATGAGACTCTCGACTATGTCCAATGCTTGCTCACCTGTATCTGGCTGAGAGATGAGTAATTCATCGACTTTAACACCTATTCTCTTTGAATATTCTGGATCCATGGCGTGTTCAGCATCAATGTATGCACAGACTCCACCGAGTTTTTGCGCTTCAGCTACAACGTGCAGGGCCAGGGTGGTTTTTCCTGAGGATTCAGGTCCGAAGATTTCTATTATGCGTCCTCGGGGCATACCACCAATACCCAGGGCAGAATCCAAACCTATTGAGCCTGTTGGTATAGCATTAACATTGACTTTGGGTTTCTCGCCCAATTTCATTATGGCTTCTTCGCCAAATTTGTTACGTATTGCTTCTATGGCATCTGATATACCTTCTCTTGATTTTTTGCTTTCTTTTTTTGAATTGTTATCTGTTTCTTCGTCGTCTCTTATTTCATTATCTTCATTTGCTGAAGATTTCTTTGGTTTTTTTATTGGCATATATATCTTATTGTTAATAATAATTTAAGGCGGTAAATCTATTTTACCACGAACCAATATATTTTTTGCTATTTATTTGTATTGCCAAAGAGGGTAAGTACTGTTCGAGTATTTCTTCCGAATCTGTCTTTTCCCTCGAGAGTTATTACATTCGTGCCTTCTAGTATGCCGATAGCTTTGTCGAAATTTCCTTGTTCATCAATTGTGATAGGACTCCCATTCATGTAAAGATTGCTTATCCTCTGAGCTTGGCCTTTTATGTTTATGCTGTTTGAGACTATGCTTGTACCATTTGCGGGTTCAGCAATATATATATTTGGTCCCTTGATATAACTCAATGATCGAAAGAAAATATATACAACAATAACGATTGCAATGATTGTAGCTACAGAGATTTTCAATAACTTTATATATGAAGATCTAGAGAAGGGCATTAGATTTGATTGTCACTTGGGCTTGGTGGAGGGTTTGTGCTGTTGGCGGTTGATGCGCCATATATTTCTCTTGGTTTTGTTCCGTGTTGAGGACCAACAATGCCTTTTTGTTCCAATTGATCAATGAGTTTTGCTGCTCGTGAATATCCTATGCCAAGCTTTCTTTGCAAGAATGAAGTCGAAGCCTTATTCATGGTCAGAACTATATTCTTGGCATCTTCTAGATATTCATCCTCATCTTCAATAGAATCTTCTTCCATCATTGTATTCATAGAATTGAATACGGCGTCGCTTGCAGGTTCGGCTTGGTTGGGTGTGAGATTGATCTGATCCATTATTTCGTCTCTGTATTCATCAGCTATGAACTTTACTACGCTTTTGACTTCTGATTCTGATATGTAGGCAGACTGCAAACGTACAGGCTTTGACATGTCTCCGCCAAGATACAGCATATCTCCCGCACCAAGGAGTTTCTCAGCGCCTTGTTGATCAAGAATAGTTCTAGAGTCTATTTGAGATGCAACTTGGAGGGCGATACGTGTTGGTATATTAGCTTTGATGAGGCCTGTAATGACATTTACGCTCGGTCTCTGAGTAGATATGATTAGATGTATACCAACGGCTCGACTCATCTGGGCGAGGCGAACGATCGCTGATTCTAATTCTCGAGGATATGTCTGCATGATATCTGCCAATTCGTCTATGACAATGACTATATAAGGCATTGTTTCAGGAACTGGGGACGTCTTGTCTTTCTTTGCTTTTTCTGTTGCGGGTATCAATATGTTTTTGTGATAGGAATCAATGTCGCGAGCAGCATTTTGTTCTAAGACATCATATCTTCTACTCATCTCTTGAGCTGCCCATTTGAGTGCTATTATCGCTTTCTTCGGTTCTGTTATAACAGGTGTGAATAGGTGAGGTATTTTGTTATATAAAGTAAGCTCGACTCTCTTCGGGTCTATCATTATGAATTTTAGATTTTCTGGAGAATTCCTATAGAGTAGGGAAGTTATGATTGCATGAATAGTTACAGATTTTCCTGATCCTGTTGCTCCTGCTATAAGAGCATGTGGTGCTTTCGCTAAGTTCGAGAAATGAGCTCTGCCTGTAATATCTTTACCTAAAGACATGAGTAATGGCTTGTCAGAATTTTGATAGTCTGTTGATGACAAAAGAGAAGCCAGTCCGACTGTGGTCTTTGCTGTATTAGGCACTTCGATTCCGACTAGCGATTTGCCAGGAATAGGTGCTTCGATTCTTATAGGATGAGCAGCCAAAGCAAGAGAAAGATCGCTGTTTAGTGCAACTATTCTTGATAGTTTGACTCCTTCTGCTGGTTTGAGAGCGTATCGAGTTACAGATGGACCTATTGATATTTCGTCCATTTCAACAGTAATGCCGAATGTTTGAAGAGTTCTTTTTATGATATTGGCGCTGGCCTTAATATCTCCGGTTTCTGGTTTGCCACGATCTTTTTCTAGCAATGAAAGAGGTGGTGGGTTGAAAGGCTTACTAAGCGGTATTGATGGGTTGAAACTAAAATCATAGTCTTCATCACTTATGGGGGCATTTTTCTTGTCCGCTTGTGGCTTCGCTTTGGCTTTTACAGAATCTATTCCTGCGCTCTCGGCAAGTTTTTCTATTTTGTTATCTGCGGTTTTTTGAGTATCAATTGCGGGCACATCTGTCTCATCCTTTTTTTCTTTACGCCAAAGTCTCCAGAATAGAAGATGTTCAAGAGTGAAATAAATATTGAACATCATCATTATAGAAATAATAAATATTGCAGAAAGCAATATGGCCGTTGCAAGTACGTCAATCAGACTAATGAAAGGATAGGTGATCCATTTACCAATAATACCTCCTGCGTGTTGGGGTAATAGATATATAATACCCAGGCCGGAAATAAAAAAGAGAATAGCCCCTATTGCTTTTGATAGTTGGAATTTTTTCTTCAGACCTTGCAAGAATGAAATGCTAAGGAGAGCAAATACTATAGGAATCAAGAAGTATCCAACGCCAAATAATTTCGTGAAGATCTTAAAGCCGAATTCTCCTACCACGCCCGCTTTACCAAAAGACGCTAGTAGTGAAATAACAGTAATAAGTATTGAAAATATTGCTAATATAGCTTGGACAGTTTCGTCTCGCATTTCGTCCCAGAATCTAATTTTTTCTTTTATGTCGTTTTCTTTTTTCTTGGCCATTTTTTTGAATTGATTATTCAATAATAATACCACATTTATAATTTATTAATGTATTGATTAATAAAAAGTGATTAATTTCACAAATAAACTTGCTTGTTTTATTTTTTGGACTATAATGGACACATCAAAGACATAGTAAAAATCTAGAAATAAAGGACACATAAAGACAAAAAAGACATGGACAAAAAAGACAACATAAAAGACGAATCATTCAATGACCCTTTGAACTGGAAGTCTCTAGGTTTCTTTTCTGCTGAAGATTATTTGCTATATATATTCAAAAAGACAGAGAAGATCACTTCTGCTGTCTATTTGGTTTCAGGTCTTCTAAAGGACGATGAGCCATTGAAGTGGGAGCTAAGAGACAAAGGTATGGATCTTATATCATCTTCATTTGGTGCGGCTAGTTCTGTTCCTGGTGACAAGAATGCAGTTATCCAGTCTTTATTCACAGCTGCACTCGAAACACTTTCTCTCCTCAACGTTGCCAAGATTTCCAATCTTATTTCTGATATGAATCATAAACTTCTTGTTAAAGAGATTGATCAGATTGTTGGTATGTTGCGAGACAAATTGGCTGAGAATGCAGAAAGCGCTGGATACATACTTTCGGAGTCGTTCTTTAAGACACCAGATCTATATAGTTCTGGTTTCCGAGAACAGGGTATTAGAACTGGTCATGCAGGCTTGCGTTCAGGTCTGTCCAATACCCAAAAAAGCTATATGAATAAAGACGCTTCTCTCGGACATAGGATTGATAGTGAGAAGAAAAATCACAGACAAGAAATGATCATAAATCTCATGAAAGGACAAGCCAGCGTATCGATAAAAGACCTCTCCAAGAATATCAATGACTGTAGTGAGAAAACCATACAAAGAGAGCTCATAGATATGCTCAAAAAGGGTGTCATAAAGAAGGAGGGAGATAGGCGTTGGAGTAGGTATTCTTTATCTTGACTTTTGGTCATAAATAGAATAATATCTACTTATCCACATTGATTTTTGCCCCGCATATAATATATGCGTTATAATGCTTTGTACCGAGTGTGTAATCCGTTAATTTCGTATTACATACCCGTCCCAGAGCGTAAAGCAAAGGGAAGTGGACTTTGACAAACTAATAAGGTCACAAGTTCAATGACGTGCTGTCGATCCTTTCGTTTTCTATAAAAACAAAAGGAAGGCACGTGTAATTATTAATAGTTTACTAAAAGCAAAATTTCTCCACGAGATTAAAAATAAAAAGGAGGGATTTTGTAAAATTATAAATCGATATGAAAAAAGTTCTCATTGTTACAGGCGTTGCCCTTATGGCTTTCGCCGCTGTCGCAGCAGCACAAGGAGCACAGTTCAACACCAACTTGACAGTTGGTTCAACTGGCGCAGATGTAGTTGCTCTTCAGACATGGTTAATGGCTAATGGTTATTCAATCCCAGCTTTGTCAGCTGGTACAGCTAAGGGTTACTTCGGTACACAGACAAAAGCAGCAGTTATGGCATACCAAGCAAAAGTTGGTGTTCCTAACACAGGCTTCGTAGGTCCTATGACACGTGCAAAGTTGAACGGAGGCGTTTCAGCCCCTGTTGCAGCTGGTTTCACATGTCCAGCAGGATATAAATGTACAGCCAACTCAGGCACAACTCCAGTTGTTTCTGGTGTAGCAACCGAAGGTTTGTTTACAGTTAAGCAAGCCGCACAACCAGCCAATAACACAAACGTTACATCAAATAGTAATGTTCCAGTTTATGGAGTTGATGTTAAAGCACAGAACTCAGATATGGTTATAGATCGTGCAGATTTGGAATTTGCAGTTACTGTTAACAGTAATACTGTAAACCCATCTGGATTTGTAAACAGTATCAGTGCTTGGGATGGTAGTACTCTCCTTAAGACTATGCCATTGTCTTCAGCAGACTTTACAAAAGATACAAATGGTTTGTTCTATGTTCGTGTAGTCGGCATTAACTTCCGTGTTCCAGTAGGTCAGACAAAGACTTTGACTTTCACTGTTAACACGAGTTCAGTTAGCTCAGCTGATTACACAAGAACTCTTACTGTTAAGGGCTACTCAGGTAGTACACAAAACATAAGAGGAGTTGATGGTCTTGGTTTGAGTACATATGCAAACAATAACTGGACAAGCACATTTACTTTCCAAGCAAGTAATAACTCAACATTGACAGCTACTGCAAACACAGCTACTCCTGGTGCACAAACAATTGCAGTTAATACGACAGACGGTGTTAGAGGTGTTACTATGGAGACTTTCGATCTCAAATCAACAACAGGTGATTCTCAACTCGATAGTTTGAGAGTCTATGTAAAGACAGATAGTGGAACATATTCTGCTCCTACAGCACTCTATCTTTATGATGGCTCAACAATATTGGGTTCAGGATCGGTCACTGTTACAAATGGTTCAGGATATGTTGATTTCACAAGTTTGACTGTCAAGATCCTCAAAGATCAGATAAAGACTTTGACAATCAAGGCTGACTTCCCATCAACAGCAGTTGGTGTAGCAAGTACAACGATCAGAACTTCTGCAGCTGAGACAAACACAACAATGTATGAAACAGCTGATGCTACAACAAAAGAAGTTACAATTGCTTCAGAAATTGTTGGAAATGATGTACACCTTTACGCCACAGCTGCTCCTGCATGGACTCTCGTAAGTTCATCAATAGTTTCTTCAGCTGGTGTTGTTGATGTTGCTTCATCTTCAATCACAGGAACAATAGTTTTGAGTGTTAAGGCAAACGGCGGTTCAATGACAAAGCCAGTTGCCGGAGACTTCAGTGTTGTATTTGCATCTTCAACAAGTGCAACTTCAAACACAACAAGTTATACTTCAGCCAATTCTATCAGTGTTACTCCAAGTGTCACAGTATCACCTTCAACAGCTACAGTTGGCGACGGTAGTACTTACACTGTAACAATTACTGGTACATTGTACTCAAGTAATTCAAACTTTGGTGCCACAGTTGGTAATGGATATGCAGAATTTATGGCTGTCAAGGACATCGATTCTGTAACTGGTACAAACACCATCACAAACCAGGCATGGGGTCTTGATACCTTCTACACTCCAACAGCTACTCTCACAAAGGGAACAAAATAATTTGTTACTCTTAGTGTGATTGGAACTATCTCCTCCCAACGGGTTACAAAGTTGGAAACAAAAACCGCCTTCGGGCGGTTTTTGTTTTGGCATATTCGAGGTCGGACCTCCAAGAGGTCCGACCTCGATAATTATCCACCGCACAGTATGTCTAACACGTCTTGCTCATATAAATATTAATTGTTACACTAACGACAAGTAGAATAGTGAAACTGTTTTACTATTATTAGTTAGCAATACAAATATGCAGAACGCAGATCAACAGTTCCTCGAGTACGTTGTTAAGGCATTAGTAGATGCACCTGATCAGGTCAAAGTAGTTCGCACTGTCGATGAGATGGGAGTGCTACTTACTCTAGAAGTCGGTGCAGCAGATATGGGTAAGATCATTGGCCGACAGGGAAATACAGCAAAGGCCATAAGAACTTTGCTCCGTGTCGTTGGAATGAAGAATAACTCAAGAGTAAATCTCAAAATCAATGAACCAATAGGTGGTTTGAAATCACAAGAAAGAGCAAGTCAAACTGGATCGGCTTCAAAAACAGTTGATGAGGCCATGGCAGATCTCAAGTTAGAATAAATCAATACAAATTGAAACAAAAAAAGGCAGAGATGCCTTTTTTTGTTTATATGCTATATTATGGTCCATGATTACATTTCATGTCATATCAATATTCCCAGAAAGTCTCGAGTCCTATCTCGGGTCGTCCATCATGAATCGCGCCCAGAAAGAAGGTTATATTTCGATCAAATATTACAACCCGAGAGATTTTGTGAAGGGTTCAAAACCAAACAGAACTTTAACCTACGCAGAAAGGAGGGTGGATGATAGGCCATATGGAGGAGGTCCAGGAATGGTTATGGAAGCCCTGCCCATAATAAGAGCAATCGAGGAGGCAATTGGTAATAAGATCAAAAAAACAAATAAGAAATCAAAGGTAAAAATTGTTTTTTTCAATCCTAGTGGCAAGCAATTTTCCAGTGAAGTAGCAGACGAATATAAGAAATATACAGATATTGTATTTGTTTGCGGAAGATATGAGGGGGTCGATGCTAGAATAAAAAAGGTTTTCCCTATGGTGGATATTTCGGTTGGACCATATGTACTTACGGGCGGGGAATTGCCAGCACTAATAATGATAGACAGTATAACTAGGCGTATAAAAGGTGTACTTGGACACGAGCTTTCTATAGAAGAATCAAGAATAAGTAGTCCGGACGTATATACAAGACCAGAGACTTTCGAATATAAGGGCAAGAAATACAAAGTACCCAAGATATTATTGTCTGGACATCATGAGAAAATCGACAGTTGGAAAATCAAAAGGAAGTCGTAGTTTTTTATCTTATTCACTAAGACACAATTTTTGTTCTTTGTGAGCTTGTGGACATTTATTTCTAGATGATAAAATTGTTGCAGCACTCTTATTGCAGTCTAAGATGTGTATATTATAAAAATAATAAACACAACATGATTAGAACAAAATTACATTCAGTTAATAATAATTTCGCAACAATAGAAGATTTGAGGGTTTTGGAGAATAAATTTGATGAAAAGCTAAGAAGCTATGTTACGAACAATAAATTCATTCTTTTTAAAGAGGAAATGATTGAACAATTCAATCGTGTATCAAAAATGACTCTGGAATTGATGAAAGATGATATAAGTATGTCTATGGAATATATAAATGCGAAACTGAAAACTTTAGATGGCAAAGTAGATAGAAGTGACTTTGAAAACAGAGTTGGAAGGCTTGAAAGAATTATCCACACTTGACAAATATCCTATATCTGCTAGGCTTCGAACAACTTCGCAGATTGTGTTCTGCCCTAGCGGAGGATTATAAACTAGATAGTCCTACCACTTGTATATACAATAATACCTTAGTTTTTATAAGTCTCAGTTTTTTGAGGTTCTTTTGCGTTTAATAATTTTTTATAAAAATATGACTACCCAAAACGTCAGACCGAAGAAGCACTTCAGTAGATACCAAGTTCCGCTCGCCGATATGCCACATATGGTGGAATCACAAGTCAAGTCATTCAATTGGCTTATAGAAGAGGGAATATCCAACCTCTTGAAAGAATTTTCTCCAATAAAAGATTATGCGGAGAAAAAGTTCGAATTGTCTTTCGGAGACATAGAATTTTTGAAACCAAAATACGATGAGCATTATGCCAAGACAAATAAGCTAAATTATGAGGGACAGATCAAGGTCAATGTAACTCTCAAGAATAAAACTTTGAACGTGGTCAAGGAACAAGAAATGTTCTTGGCTGATTTTCCTTTTATGACTGATCATGGAACTTTCATCATAAACGGTGTTGAAAGAGTTATCGTTGCTCAGCTTGCTCGCTCATTCGGTATATTTTTCACCTCTACAGATACGAAGGGCAAGAGTTATTTCGGGGCAAAGATCATTCCTGCAAGAGGTGTTTGGATGGAAATTGAGACTGATACAGACGGCACAATATACTGCCGTATTGATAGAAAGAGGAAATTCCCAGTTACATCATTACTTCGCATTTTGGGTGCGGATACAAATGAGAAAATACTGGATTTGTTCAAAGGTAATCCTGATACCAAGAAAGTCATAGAACTTACTTTGGCTAAGGATCATGCCAAGACAGTTGATGAGGCTTACATCGAGATTCATAAGAGACTCCGCGATGGTGATCTTGCCACAGCAGACAATGCCCGCTCTTTCATTCAGGCAATGTTGAAGTCTGATAGATATGATATTTCTCGAGTAGGTAGATTCCGTTTCAACAAGCGTTTCTCCAAGCCTATGGACGAGAAATCTCTAGAGACAAAAATTTTGACTCTTGATGATGTTGCAACAACGATCAGTCACATCGTTACATTGTCTATAACTCCTGATATGCAGGCAGATGATATTGATCATTTGGGTTCAAGACGTGTACGTTATGTTGGTGAGCTCCTAGAATCACGTATTAGACTCGGTTTGACTCAGATGAAGAGAAATATTCAAGACAAAATGTCTACCGTAGAACCAGATGTTACATTACCTGTCTCATTCATATATCCACGTCCTCTTCAGGCGAGAATAAAAGAATTCTTCACTACGAACCAATTGTCACAATTCATGAACCAAGAAAATGTCTTGGCTGAAATAGAAAACCTAAGACTTTTGACTGCGCTCGGTCCCGGTGGTTTGTCTAGGGATCGTGCTGGATTCGAGGTTCGTGACGTCCATCCTTCTCACTACGGAAGACTTTGTCCAATACACACTCCTGAAGGTCCAAACATTGGTCTAGTATTGCGTCTTACAACGTATGCAAGAATCAATGAGTTTGGAATGATCGAAACTCCATATGCCAAAGTTAAGAATGGTGTAGTCTCTAAGGAAATTGTTTATTTGAATGCTCTTGAAGAAGAGAATTTCCGTATTGCACATGCCGCTACACCTTATGACAAAGAGGGTCATATTACAGTCAACGATGTAGAAGTACGTATCAATGGAAAGCCAGCAATTTGCTCCAAGAAAGAAGTTGATTATATTGATGTTGCTACAAATCAAGCATTTTCTATTGCAACATCACTAATCCCATTCTTGAATCATGACGATGCTAACAGAGCGCTCATGGGATCGAACATGCAGAGACAGGCTACGCCTTGTCTAATACCAGAGGCCCCTCTAGTTGCAACTGGTGTTGAGAAGAAAGCTGTATTGGATAGTGGAAGACTAATACTTGCCCCAGAAGATGGCGAGATTACTTTTGTCGATGCCAAGAAAATAGTTCTTGAATCAAAGAAAGGTAAGAAATATGAATATAATCTTGTATTGTTTTCGAGAACAAACGGTTTCACTTCTTTCCATCAGAGACCTATCATTTCTTTGGGAGACAAAGTCAAGAAGGGAGACATATTGGCCGATACGTCAACATCAGACAATGGAGAAATTGCACTAGGTCATAATGCTCTCGTAGCATTCCTTTCCTGGAATGGTTCTAACTATGAGGATGCTATTATTCTTTCTCAGAGAGTTGTTAAGAATAGTAAATGGAGTTCTGTGCACATAGAAGAATTCGTGGTCAATGTACGCGAAACAAAGCTTGGTCCAGAAGTTACGACCTGCGATATTCCTAACGTTGCAGAAGCTAAACTCAAGAATCTAACAGAAGAAGGTATTATACGCATTGGCGCAGAAGTTCGTCCTGGAGATATTCTTGTTGGAAAAATTAGTCCAAAAGGTGAGACACAATTGACTCCTGAAGAGAGATTGCTCCGCTCTATTTTCGGAGAAAAAGCCAGAGATGTTAAGGATACATCAAAGAGAATGGAAAACGGCAAGAGAGGTCGTGTCATCTCTGTCAAAGTATTCTCACGAGAAAGAGGCGACAAACTAGAATCAGGTATCATAAAGAAAATTTATATAGAAGTTGCACAAGTTAGAAATATTTCTGTTGGAGACAAAATGGCAGGAAGACACGGTAACAAGGGTGTTATTTCTAGAATTCTTCCTGAAGAAGATATGCCATACATGGATGATGGAACACCTGTCGATGTTATATTGACTCCTCTTGGCGTGCCTTCACGTATGAACCTAGGTCAGATCATGGAATTGCATTTGGGACTTGCGGCACATACTTTGAATTATCAAGCTATTGTTCCTCCTTTCACAGGTGCAACAGATGAAGAGATCAAAGCCGAATTGGTCAAGGCCGGAATGAATCCAAACGGAAAGATGAAATTGAGAGACGGAAGAACAGGTGAACATTTCGATCAGCCAGTTGCGGTTGGTTATATGTATATCATGAAGCTTCACCACATGGTGGAAGACAAGATACACATGCGCTCAGTCGGTCCTTATTCTCTTATTACTCAGCAACCTCTCGGTGGTAAAGCTCAAGGTGGAGGTCAGAGATTCGGAGAAATGGAGGTGTGGGCACTTCTCGGTCATGGCGCAGCTCATACACTTAGAGAAATATTAACAGTTAAGTCTGACGATATAGTCGGTCGATCACAGACTTTCGATGCTATTGTCAAAGGAGAGAGAATACGACAGCCAAACCTCCCAGCTTCGTTCAATGTTTTGTTGAAAACATTACGTGGATTGGCATTGAATATAGAACTTATCAAAAAACCTTCTGTTATTGAAGAATAATATATTCAATATAGTTTTAATTTAAATCAACTACTATGCAAACAACAAACATCAAAAAGCAGACCGATCCACATGATTTCGATATGATTCGTTTGGAATTGGCTTCTCCTGAGAAGATCCTTGAGTGGTCTTACGGTGAGGTTACAAAACCAGAGACAATCAACTATAGAACACAGAGATCCGAAAAGAGTGGTCTATTCGATGAAAGAATATTCGGTCCAGATCGAGACTTCGAGTGTTATTGCGGTAAATATCGCGGTATTCGTTACAAAGGTATTGTCTGCGAGAAGTGCGGAGTAGAATTGACACGCTCTATTGTTCGACGTGAAAGAATGGGTCACATAGAACTCGCAACACCTGTTTCTCATATTTGGTTCCTTAGAAATGTGCCATCAAGAATAGGTCTTATTCTCGGCATGTCTACTTCTGATCTAGAAAAGGTTGTCTATTTCGCCGGTTATATAGTAACTTCAGTCAATGAAGTTGAAAAAGAAAAATTCTTGAAAGAATTAGACAGTGAATACAAGTCAAAAGTCAAAACATCAAATGACGAGAAGACAAAAGAAGCATTGAAAGAATTGGTAGTCAGTGCCAGAAGAGAAATCGAAAGTTTGACAGTTGGCTTTGTAATGGATGAAGTTACATATCACAAATATTCCATGAAATATGGCGCACTCTTCGAAGCGTCGATCGGTGCCGAGGCTATATATGATCTCTTGAAAAAAGTTGATATGGTCAAACTCAAAGCAGAATTAGAAAAAGCACTTGATTCTGCTAGTTCAGCTGATAGAGAGAAATTGAGTAAGCGTCTATCTTTGGTCAAGGTTATGATCAAGTCAAAATCAAGACCTGAATGGATGTTTCTTATCAGAATCCCTGTTATACCTCCAGGTTTGAGACCTATGGTTGCACTCGAAGGAGGAAGATTCGCAACATCAGATGTTAATGATCTCTATAGAAGAGTCATCAATCGTAACAATCGTTTGCTTAAGCTCAAAGAAATAAACGCTCCTGAAGTCATCTTGAGAAACGAAAAGAGAATTCTCCAAGAGGCCGTTGATGCTCTCATAGACAACTCAATAAGACACAGCTCTTCTGCTGGTGCCGCCGCTCTCGCTGCTCAAAAGCGTGCATTGAAATCACTTTCAGATAGTTTGAAATCTAAGCGTGGTTTGTTCCGTCAGAACTTGCTAGGTAAGCGTGTGGACTATTCAGGTCGTTCTGTTATCGTTGTCGGTCCAGAATTGAGACTTGATCAATGTGGTCTGCCAAAGCATATGGCTTTGGAATTATTCAGGCCTTTCGTTATTTCTGGAATATTGAAGAAAGAATTGGCATATAACATAAGAGGAGCCAATCGTTTGATTGATGATGGAGCAAAAGAAGTTTGGGAAATCCTAGAAGAAGTTATCAAGGGTAAATACGTATTGTTGAACCGCGCTCCTACTTTGCACAGACTAGGTATCCAAGCATTCCAGCCAATCTTGATAGAAGGCAATGCTATCCAAGTGCATCCTCTCGTTTGTTCTGCATTCAATGCTGACTTCGATGGTGACCAGATGGCCGTACACGTACCTTTGTCAGAGGAAGCTCAGTTGGAAGCAAAAGAAATCATGGCTTCAGACAAAAACATATTGAAGCCTGGTAACAATGATCCAACAGTTGCAGCAAAGATGTTGGATATTGTGCTCGGATGTTTCTGGGTTACAAAGATGGTAGATATTTATCCAGATTTATCTGATTCAGAAAAAGCAAAGAAGATCAAAATATTCGAATCACCTGAAGCTGCTGTTCTCGCGAATAGTTTCAAAGAGGTGAATTTGCGTGAGAAGATAAAAGTTTTGACTCCAAACACAGTCAAGTTTGCAAAATTCAACGGTAGTATCATAGAAACAACAGTGGGAAGAATATTGTTCAACAATGTATTGCCTACAGACTACCCATTCATCAACGAAGAAGTAGCAAGAAAGAGAATTGGTACTATTGTAGATGATATGATCAAAATACACGGTTCAGAAAATGTTGCTCCAATACTAGATAAGATCAAATCATTCGGTTTCGGTTATGCAACATATTCGGGTACAACATGGGGTATTGATGACATAGTTATCCCTGAAGTCAAAAAAGAAATTGTTGAAAAAGCTAAGAAGAATTCAGACATTGTCGGCAAGCAATTCGACGATGGTTTGCTCACAGAAGAAGAGAGAATAAGAAAGCATATTCAGATCTGGCAGGGAGCAAAGAGTGAAGTCGAAAAAGCTATTCCTAGTTCATTGGATAAGAACGGCCCAGTTTATGACATGGTTATATCTGGTGCTAGAGGTTCATTGTCTCAGATCACACAGATGGCAGGAATGAAAGGTCTTATCTCATCAGTTTCTGGAGAAACAATCGAATTCCCGATTATATCTTGTGCAAAAGAAGGTTTGACTCCTATTGAATACTTCATTACTACGCACGGTTCAAGAAAGGGTCTAACAGATACTGCTCTGAACACTGCTAAGGCTGGTTATCTAACTCGTAAGCTATTCGTTGTGGCTCAAGATGTTGTTGTTTCAGAAGAAGATTGTGGTACCAAAGATCACATTATCATAAGGAAACAAACAGCTTCGGGCATGAATATACCGTTGTCTAAGAATATAAGAGGTAGAATATTGGCTGATGATGTTGTTGGTGCAGATTCTAAAGTTCTCTTCAAGAAAGGACATCTCATAAACAAACTTGATGCGAGCGCAATCGAAGATGCGGGTGTCACTGAAGTTAAGGTTCGTTCACCTCTATCATGTAAAACAATAAGAGGCGTTTGTGCCAATTGTTACGGACTAGATCTAGGTAAGAATTCTCGAGTAGCGTTGGGTGAAGCTGTTGGTACAGTGGCAGCACAAGCTATCGGTGAGCCAGGAACACAGCTTACAATGCGTGTCTTCCACTCTGGAGGTGCAGCTTCTCAAGGTGGAGATATTACTCAAGGTTTGCCTCGTGTTGAGGAAATCTTCGAAAAGAGAAGACCAAAGAGTCCTGCCGCGGTTGCTTCAGTCAATGGAACAGTCATGGATATCAAAGATTTGGGTAAAGAAAAAGTTATTTCAGTTTTGCCTGAAGTAGAGGACATGGGCAAGGGCAAGCGTGCAGAAGTTGAATATACCTTCCCATATCGCAGAACAGTTCTTGTTCGCGTAGGAGATAAGGTTAAGAAGGGCGATCTCATGACTGATGGATCTGCGGACATTGATGATATATTCGAACATGGCGGTGAAGAAAGAGCTAAGGAATATGTTATTACTGAAGTTGGTAAAATCTATGAATTGCAAGGTGAAACTGTATCAAGAAAGCACATTGAGCTTATCGTGAAGCAGATGTTCTCAAGAAGGAAAATTGTTGATGCAGGCGATACCAATCTCACTGAAGGCATGATTGTTGATGATATACAACTTGCAGAAGAGAATGAACAAGCAAAGCTTGCGGGTGGTAATCCTGCCAAAACAGAGAAGCTTGTGATGGGTATTACAGAAACATCACTATCAAGAAAGAGTTTCTTGTCTGCCGCTTCATTCCAGTACACCACGCGCGTCTTGATATCGAATGCTACACGCGGAGCTGTTGATGATCTAACTGGTCTTATGGAAAATGTTATTATCGGACGATTGGTGCCTGCTGGTTCTGGTTTCGAAGGTTCTCCAAAGAAGGCAATGGTTGATGCGATCGCTCCAAAAGAAGAGGTGTTTGAGTAAGACATTTCTAGGCAGTTATATTATTGCCACGAATTTATTGCAAGACATTGAGTTGCTACCGCATTCGTCATCGACCGGCCTTACATTGCTTTTGTAAACTATTAGATTTCAAATTGTCCGCGTTTGTCGAGGGCGGCACATAGTGTTTTGTAAAATCTCGAATAATCCACGAAGAATGTACGGTTGAATTTTCCAAATGCCGGCTGAAGCCGTGGAAGCCGGCTTTTGTGAAAATTCCCGTACATAATGAGTGGAGTTCGAGATTTTACAAAACACTATGTGCCGCCCGAAGACTAAAGCAGAAATTACTGAAACTATTCATTGACAAAAGACTGCAATCGAATATCATTGTAAATATCTGAAATATTTCTAAATAATGAATAATCGCACCACCGTAGAACAAATAAAGGAAAGATTACCGATCGATGAAGTTATAGGCTCTTATGTCAAATTAGAGAAGTCAGGTAAATCTCTAAAAGCTAAGTGCCCCTTTCATAATGAGAAATCCGCTTCTTTCTTCGTATCACCAGAAAGAGGAGGTTATTATTGTTTTGGTTGCGGGGCAAAAGGAGATATTTTTTCATTCGTAGAACAATTCGAAGGATTGGATTTTCGTGGAGCCCTCAAAGTTTTGGCAGAAAGAGCTGGAGTCAAATTAGTCGCAAATGATAGAACAAACGATGAAAGAGATAAACTTTTCGAAATCATGGAAGAAGCCACGAAATATTTCGAGAATGAATATGTCAAATCAAAAGAAGCGCAAGCATATGTTGAGAGTCGGGGCATAAAAGATGAAACCCGCAAATCATTTAGGATTTCTTGGGCTCCATTGGGCTGGAATAATGTGCACAATTACTTGAAAGGGAAGGGTTACAGTGATATTTTGCTAGAAAAAGCTGGACTAATAAAAAAGAAAGATAATTCTGATAATGCGAACGGTCCTTCAAGTTATTATGATCGTTTCCGAGGGCGCGTGATGTTTCCGATTGCTGATACAAGTGGAAGAGTCATAGCATTCTCTGGAAGAATACTCAAAGACGATGGTCAATCCGCGAAATATTTGAACAGTCCAGATACACCTTTGTATGACAAGTCAGCTATATTATTTGGACTCGATAAGGCAAAGACCGAAATAAGAAGATTGAATTATTCAATATTGGTGGAAGGCCAAATGGATTTGGTAATGTCTCATCAGGCTGGCATCAAAAATACTGTAGCTTCTTCGGGCACAGCATTGTCTGATGAGGGAGTAAATAAAGAAGGTATTATCAACAATCTCGGTTTGGTTCGTCGATTGTCTCCAAATGTAATAATAGCTTTTGATGCTGATCAGGCAGGGAGAAAAGCGGCAATGAGGGCTTCAGGTATTGCATTGTCTTTGGGTATGGATGTCAAAATTGCCGATATTGTCGGAGGTAAGGATCCAGCAGATCTTGTCAAAGAAGATGTTGAGCTTTGGAGAAATGTCATCAAGCAAGCCAAGCCTGTTATAGAGTTTGAGCTTGCAAATGTACTCAAAGAAACCACCGACAGCAGAAAAGTGCCACGCGAGTTGCGTGAAAGGGTTTTTCCTTTCGTTGCTAGTATTGAGAGTTCAACTGATAAATCATATTTCGTGAAGATGATCGCCGACCGAGCTAACATTGATGAACAAGCAATCTGGGAAGACGTGCGTGTCATAGAGAAAAAACTCAAGACTGGTTTGGGTAATGATACTAACAGTTCATCGAACATTTCGAACGCTAATAAGAATGTATATGCGAAGGAGGGTAGACTTGATCTTGTTGAGAGAAGATTGTTTGGACTTTTGTTCCTTATGGACACATTGGATCCCGCTGCGGCTAAGGATTTTCGTTCTCACATAGAGAGAATAGCGGGTGAATCATTTGTACAGAAAATGAGTAAGGCAGAAAGTATGAAAAGTGATATTGCTTTTGAAGCCGAAGCATTTTTCGGAACAGATCAAACCAAATTCGACAATCATAAGAAAGAGTTGCTGGCCAATTTCGAAGAAGATTTGGTAGGACAGGAACTCATTCAGGCCATGAAGAAATTGCGAGAAGCTGAAAGAGAAGGTAACAATGAAGTCGTGGCAGAAATGGCGAAAAAGTGCCAAGTTTTGTCTATGAGAAAGTCTGATATTTTGAAAAATAAGAAATGATGTTTGTATTTCGAGGTCGGACCTTTTCGAGGTTCGAACTCGAAAACAGCTTGTTTTTTTGATGATTTTACTATACACTAACCCAATAATTCATAAATCTCCATGAAGAAAAACAAAACAGCGACCAAAAAGGCCCGCAGTAATGTGAAGAATAGTAATAAAAAAACATTGAATAAAGCCACAAAAAAGGCGAGTCGCAAGAGTGTATCTGGTAAATCCATTCAAAAGGGTAAATCAAAAGCCGATGCCGCCAAGACTTTCGAGCAGAAAGCCAATGCTTTGATAAATAAAGGAAGGGATCGTGGTTTCGTGACATATGATGAGATTCTGAAAGAATTCCCACAAATCGAGAACGACATTATGTTCCTCGATGAATTGTATGCAAAATTTGCCTCTGCCAATGTGGATGTGCTCGAAGGAGGAGGTTTGCTCGAGATAGAAGATCTCAATCCAAAGAAAGCCGGTCACATGTCAAAAACAGGTTCAGATTCTGCATATGACTCCATTCAGATGTATTTGAAAGAAATTGGTCAATATCCGCTGATTAGTGCTTCTCAAGAAAAGGACTTGGCGAAGAGGATTCAAATAGGCGACAATGAAGCAAAGAATCTTCTTGCAAAGGCAAACTTACGTTTGGTTGTTTCAATTGCAAAGAAATACGTTGGTCGTAGTCCGGATCTCACACTTCTTGATCTTATTCAGGAAGGTAACTTGGGTCTTTTCCGCGCCGTCGATAAGTTCGACTGGACAAAAGGCTACAAATTCTCGACTTATGCAACTTGGTGGATTCGTCAAGCCATAACACGTGCGTTAGCCGATCAGTCTCGTACGATCCGTGTGCCAGTACATATGGTTGAAACAATAGCCAAGTATAAACAGGTTGTGCGTCGTCTCATGCAAGATCTTGGACGCGAACCCTTGCCTGATGAGATTGCAACTGAGATGGATATGGATGTAGACAAGATTTATCAGATCGAGAAGATCGAGCAAGATGTCATGTCTCTCGAAACTCCTGTCGGTGACGATGATGATGGAAAGTCTACACTCCAAGACTTCATTCCTGATGACAAAATACTATCCCCAGACCAAGAGTCCTCACGTCGTATTTTGCGTGATCAGGTCAATATGATTCTCGGAGATCTTTCAGAAAAAGAGCGCAAAATCCTAGAAATGCGTCACGGTTTGAATGATGGCATTACTCATACTCTTGAAGAGGTGGGCCGAGAATTTGGTGTTACTCGCGAACGTATTCGACAGATTGAGGCCAAAGCGCATGAGAAGATTAGGCAGCATGACAAAATAAATAGGTTGAAGAATTATTAATTATATTTTTCAGGTTTATTATGAATAGTTCCGAAATGGGGCGGTACTTTTGTTTTGGAAACCACGATCAATCCCATCGACAAGAGGGGAAGAGTCGATGGGATTGTCTCTTCGCAGCGCCATCTGAAAAAGGTGACGCAATCGTTTC
Organism: uncultured Candidatus Saccharibacteria bacterium; assembly: GCA_964406895.1. Taxonomy (GTDB): domain Bacteria; phylum Patescibacteriota; class Minisyncoccia; order Phycocordibacterales; family PALSA-1337; genus C7867-002. The sequence goes on from CAYOTK010000007.1 coordinate 53,330, forward strand.
GTACATGGCGCTTTGCGAAGGGGTTTCCAAAACAAAAGTACCGCCCCATTTCTGCTGTATTTGTACTTGTATTTATGAGCTGTATAATAAATGAATGTCAAAAAAGACTGAAAACAAAGACGCTGTTTTTCATTCAATGTATGAAAGACTGAATAAGAAGCAGAAAGAAGCAGTGGATACAATAGAAGGCCCTGTTATGGTTATTGCTGGTCCGGGAACAGGGAAAACTACAATTCTGACTTTGAGAATTGCGAATATTTTGCGCAAGACAGATACGCCTCCGTCAGGCATTCTCGCTATTACTTTTACAGATGCAGGAGTAAAAGCCATGAGAATGAAATTGCGAGAAGTTATTGGTGTGCGCGCCGACGAGGTCAGGATTCATACATTCCATAGTTTCGCAAATTCTATAATCAACGAGTATCAGGATCACTTCGTACATCTTTCTGGTACAAGAATGATGACAGATGTAGACGCGGAAGAGATGATACGAAAAATACTGAATTATGATATGAAAAGATTTCAGTTATTGAGACCTCTCGGCAATCCTGACTTCTATGTATATCCAATTAAAGAAGCAATAAGTGATGCAAAGAATGATGCAATAACGCATGCAATGGTAAGAGTTTATGCAAAAGAGCAAATCGAAAAAATCAAAGCCGACAGAGAGAATATTGCAACAAAGGGCGTGAATAAGGGGGGATTGAAAGCCGACGCGTTAAAGATGATTGAGAAGTGTGAAAAAACTCTCATATTTGCAGATGTATATGAACAATATGAGAAAAGGAAAGATGAAGAAAAATTGACTGATTATGATGATTTGATTTTGCAATTACTTCATGCTTTTAGAAATGATGAATTATTGCTTCGTATTATTCAGGAAAATTTCTTGTATATACTCGTAGATGAACATCAGGACACGAATGATTCACAGAATTTATTGATCTCAATGTTGGCGGAATATTTCGAGATACCAAATGTTTTTATTGTAGGAGATGAAAAGCAAGCTATTTATCGCTTCCAAGGTGCCTCCGTTCACAATTTTCTGCACTTCCGCAATCAGTGGCGTAATATGAAGATTATTTCACTTGAAGATAATTATCGTTCCCACCAAAGTATATTAGATGCTAGTTTCGGAATGATCGAGAATAATTATGATTCTGAGGAGTTGAAAGATTTGCGCATAAAGCTCAAATCAGGAACAAAAGAAATAAAAAAGCGTCCAATAGATGTGATAAGTGGAAGTAATACAAATGTTATAGAAACATATCTAATCGAAAATCTACGCAAACATGTGGCAGGAAAAGACACGGTGGCAATAATTACAAAGAAAAATCGCGACCTTGAGCACATTATTCGATTGTTGGAACATCATGATATACCTGTCTCTTCATTGAGAAATGTAAATATTTTCAATCATCCAATCTCATCAATATTTTTTGATTTGGCTCGTTTTATTATTGACGAGACTGATTTTGAAAGCTTTTCAAAAACAATTGTCGCTGGTTTATGGGACATATCTTTCGATGACTCTATATCACTCATAAAAGCATTGAGAAATGATGGGGGCAAAAATCAACTAGCGATGTTGTTGCCAAGAATCAAAAAGATTCGAGAAAAAATAATCAATGACGATATTATAGGATTCCTTGTAAGTTTGGCCAAGGAATCTGACTTTGAAAAATTGCTTACCAAAGATCCCGTATATATGGAAGTTTGGAGGGGCATTATAAACCTATCTCAATCACTGATTAGAGAAAATAAGATTAATTCACCATTGGAATTATTGAAGAAATTAATTTCATATAAGGATTCATCCGAAACAAAGACTGTGAAGATCAGTATTGGAACGAGTGATTTGCCTATTCAGGCCATGACTGCCCACGGAAGTAAGGGTCTTGAATATGATTACGTATATATAATGTATGCCAATGAAGAATATTGGATGGGGAGAGAAAGGCCGAAGTATTTTGCTTTACCAGAATTAGTCGAAACCAATTCTGAAGATAGTACCAAAGATGTTAGGAGACTTTTTTACGTTGCAATAACTCGAGCCAAGAAACATGTTTCAATATTGTATGCCGGAGAAGAGGTTGGGGGCAGACATATTACCCCGCTTAGATTCATTGATGAATTAGACTCGAATCACGTCAAACATTTAGAAATAGACAAGTTATATGATCGTGAAGAATCATATCTCGAAGTGACAAAAAAAAATACAAATAGTAAATTCAATAAAAAACTTTTGGATTATGCAAAAAATATAGTCATGGAGAAAGGTATTTCTGTGACGGCGCTTAATCATTATCTCAATTGTCCGTCTGAATTCATGGTTAAAAGTATTTTGAAATTGCCTGAAGCGAAGGCACCTTTGGCCGAGAAGGGTTCCGCTATTCATGGTGCTTTTGATCGTGTGTGGCGTGAACGCAAAGAAGTCGATGATGGTTACAATATTACTGCAAAGAGTATAGAAAAAACAACTAAAGATTTCGCCACATCATACTTTTCTGATTCTTTATTATCCAAGAATGAGAAGACAATTGTTCTTTCCGATATTATCAATAAAGCTCCAATTATTAGTCGAGCACTTAATTCCCATTTTCAAGAAAAAGGTAAGGTTTTTGCTGAGACTTGGTCTGAAACTATATTTAAGTTTGATGATAAAAAGATTCCGATTCATGGCAAATTGGACGCTATCATTGATAATGGTAAAGAGGTTCTCGTCTTTGATTATAAGTCACGAGAAAAAATGTCTTTGGCAGAAATAAAAGGGGAGACGAAAAATTCTAATGGTAACTATTTTAGGCAACTTGTTTTCTACAAAATTTTGCTTGAAAGAGATGCACGATTTACAAATAAGAAAATCATTCCTTCTTTGGTGTTTGTAATGCCAGATGATAAGGGTAGGTGTCCGATTATTACTTTGCCTATAACAAATGATGATATAAGAAAGGTGTATATGGAGATTCAAAAGCTGATTCACGCTGTTTTTAGTGGAGATATTTCAAACATGAGCTGTGATAATAAAGATTGTGATAGTTGTCGACTGTTTGACAAATCTACTTGTATAGTGTAATGTATTGAAATACCTCATATTTCTCCTATTCTGAATTATCTTTTTAGGCATTGAATTTACAGGTAATAACATATGTATAAACATTTTAGAAATGCACCCGCAGAATCGCGTGGTTTTTCAGGTTCAGCGAAGCGATCAAGTTTCGGTAATAAATCCTCATTCGCCGGTAAGAAAACTGGTGGTATTGGTCGTGGAAAGGGAGGTTCTAGATTTGGTGGTGGCAGAGGAAGATTCGGTGGCAATAGGGGCGGTCAAAGAGGTGGATTCAGTAAATATATAAATCCTTCAAAATTCATAAACAAAGTAACCATGACTGAAGAGGTGCAGGAATTCAAACCCGAGCATGCATTCAGTGATTTTCTCATTGATGAGAGATTGAAAAATGCAATCATAAAGAAAGGCTATACTTGCCCAACACCAATTCAGGACAGGGCAATTCCTCATATTCTCAAAGGCTCTGATCTAGTTGGTATTGCTAATACTGGCACTGGCAAAACAGCAGCCTTTTTGATCCCTCTTATTCATAAAGTATTACTAAATAACAAAGAGCAAATTCTTATCATTGTTCCTACACGTGAACTCGCTATTCAGATCGAACAAGAATTGAAGAGCTTGGTTTTTGGCATGAAGATATTTTCTGTTTGTTGCGTTGGTGGTATGAACATCGGAAGACAAATATCTGCTTTGAGATACAGTAATAATTTCATTATAGGTACTCCTGGAAGATTGAAGGATCTTATCAATCGTGGTTTTATAAAGCCTGCAAATTTCAAAACTATTGTTCTTGATGAGGCTGATAGAATGTTGGATATGGGATTCGTTACTGATATGAGATTGGTCATGTCAGCTATGCCCAAAGATCGTCACACACTATTTTTCTCAGCTACACTTTCAAGTGAAATTGAGAATCTCATCAAAGAATTCTTGAATAATCCAGTTCGAATTTCGGTCAAAACAGGTGAGACTTCCAAGAATATTGATCAAGATGTTGTAAGAGTCGGTCTCGGCAAAAACAAATTGGATGTTTTGCATGAATTATTGTCCCAGAAAGATTTCAGTCGAGTTCTTATTTTCGGTCGTACAAAGCATGGGGTAGAAAGACTCTCAAATATGTTGATTGAAAGAGGTTTCAAAGCAGATTCTATTCATGGGAATAAAAATCACTCAAAGCGCCAACAAGCTTTACGTCTTTTCAAAGAGGGAAATGTACAAGTGTTAGTCGCCACCGATGTGGCTGCACGAGGTTTGGATATTGCAGACGTGAGTCATGTTATCAATTATGAATTGCCCGCCACCTATGATGATTATGTTCATCGTATTGGTAGAACTGGACGCGGTAATAAGAAGGGCAAGGCGCTTACTTTTGTTGATTAATATGTTTGGTTTATATGAGGTCTTCATTACACAGTCTTTTGAAGACCACGATCAGCCCCATCGACAATAGGGGAAGAGTCGATGGGGCTGTCTATTCGCAGCACCATCTGAGAGTGATTATTTAGGCTAATAGTACATGGTGCTTTGCGAAATGGTCTTCAAAAGACTGTGTAATGAAGACCTCTACAAAACTCTCAAGACCTAAAAATAAGACCCAAAAACTACTTAATTTCACTCAAAAGTGTTTCTACTATAGATTTCATCCTTGTGAATGGCAACATGCCTTCTAGGGGTATTTTTGAGCCTGTGGGAGTGATAATAACTGAATAAGGAGTACCCGTTATCCCTGCATTCAGGCCATCCATATACTGACTCTCGACTTTTTCTTTGAATCGTCCACTCGTTAAGCATTCATTGAATGGTACAACTTCCAAACCTACACTTTTCGCTATGATAGGTAGTTGTTTTTGATCTAGACCATTTGGGGTATCATTTGTCACTGCTGGTGTTGTGTCGTATAGACGATCAGCATAAGCCCAGAATTTGGAATTGCCTCCGAGAGCTCCTGCACACTCGAGAGCTTGAGCTTCGTTGCCGGCATTCTTGTGTAATATTCCTCCGTCTGATCTTGTGCCAACCTTGTCCAGTGGGAAATGTCTATAAATCCAAGCGACTTTGCCTGTCGGACCATAAATGTCGATGATCTGCTTCATAATTGGATGAAACATTTTACAAAATGGGCAAGAAGTATCTGAATACTCAACTATTTTTATTGGTGCATTTGGATTGCCCAGAATATGATCGGTGGAAGTAACGTCAGAAATTTCTCTTTGATTTTGTTTGAGACTTGTGTCTGGCTTCGGTACATTTGTATTTTTGTTGGAATGATTGATCCAGAGTAAAGATATACATATCATTGTTGCAGCTATTATTATGGCCGATGGTAGATTTGATCCCAAAGTATTTTTTTCTGACATTTTTTTATTGTTATTACTAACTTTACAATTATATCAGTAAGAGACTAAAAGGGTAGTGTAAATGTCATCGCACTATTTGCGATTTTTTCCCAATCTCCTGTATTGAGTTTTATTTCTTTGAGATTACCGAATTCTTTGTATTTGAGGTGACTGTTTTTCATTGCATAGTCATACAGTTCTTTTGTAATTCTTACATCATCTATGCAATACTTGATGATTTTGTCTATTTCGCCCTTTTTCCACCACTCTACTGCTTCTAGTCCGTGTCCACTTTTGTTGATACCTAGAGTTGCTTCAGCTACGCTGTCCAATTTTAGTCTTCTTCCAAGAACATCTCTAACCTCGCGCATCAAGTCAATGCTTTTGATTTTCTTCAAATCACCTGAATAATACTTGTTCAAAAGTGGTATGTCGAAATGATCGCCATTCCATGTGATGAGCGCATCTGCTTGTTCTAATATTTTCCATAATTCTCGGAAATCTTTCTCCAAAAAGCTTTTGTATGAATCATCTAATGAGTCATGAATACAAACCACAGAAATATCGAGTGCGGTTGGTTCGTTTGAGCTAACTTCTCCGAAAAGATTCTTTGTTTCAACATCGAAAGTTATTTTGCGCATAGGTAGTATTTTAGACCAGGAATGAAAGTTGGGCAAATGAACAGATGGGATTTTGTAGAGTTTAGGGTCTAGACTATTTGACAGTCTATCTATACCGTGGTAGGGTGTTACAGGACTAGGATTTTCGATCCTATTTGCTTGTCCGGCATCACAGGCATAATACCCAAATATCGGGGTATGAAATTTTACTTTTCATGATTTTCGTTTT
>CAYOTK010000008.1:0-38118 GCA_964406895.1 uncultured Candidatus Saccharibacteria bacterium
ACCAACGACCAATCGCTTAAGAGGCGAGTGCTCTACCAGACTGAGCTATGGGCGGAATTTATAACGGTCGTGAATACAGTAACAAAAAAATAGATATTATACAATATGTCAAATCTTGCATAGTTTGTAATAATATGTAATACTGTCTCGCATGGTAAACAGAATGAGAGCAACGCGGTCACACCGCAACAATAGGAGATCACATCACGCACTCAACATAGTGCGTTTGTCAAAATGCTCAAATTGTGGTGCTGCACATAGGAGTCACTCAATTTGCATGAATTGTGGCTCATATCGTGGACGCAATGTTCTTGATCTGGCTGCCAAGGTAGCGGCAAGAGCTGCAAAAGCCAAGAAAGCAGAGTCAGTCCGCTAGTTTTTTGTTAACAAAAAAGTTCTAAGCGCAAAATTCTTTTTGAATTTAGAATTTGTTTGATTGAAATTAATTATGCAAAAGAGTTCTTTAAACAAATATGGCAAATAGACATCTATCTCGTTCAGTTGTTCTCCAATCACTCTTCGAGTGGGATTCTCGTGGTCAAAAAGACAGTGAAATAGAAGACATTATCAAACGCAATGTCCAAGAATTCGCTCCTGGAGTAGCTGATATAACTTTCATAGACAGTCTGACAAAAGGCATTCTTGCCAAGAAAACAGACTTAGCTGAGGTCATTGAGAAGGCGGCCCCTGAATGGCCACTAGACAAAATTTCTCCTGTAGACAGGAATGTTCTAAGACTCGGTCTGTACGAACTACTTTTCGCTGACAGAGAAGAAGTACCAGCAAAAGTAGCAATCAATGAATCCATAGAATTAGCAAAGACCTTTGGTGGAGAAACAAGCGGTCGTTTCGTCAACGGAGTTCTCGGCGCTGTCTATAAAGAGCTTGGAGAACCTGGAAAAGACGCAGAACCAATCAAGAAAAAGAAAATTGAAGATATTCCTTATGAGAAAATGCCGATTCAGCACTTGGGTGGAGCTGTAATATTTGCCAACAATGCGGGCCAGTATTATATGGCATTTGTGCACGATGCATTCGGTCATTGGACATTATCTAAAGGCAAAATACCAGAAGGTGTAGATCCGAAAGACGGTACCAAAGCAAAAGTCAAAGAAGAAATTGGTATTGATATAAATATAGTCTTGGATTTGGGTAGCAATGAATACATTGCTAATGATCCAGAATTAGGCAAGATCAGAAAAGAAGTACATTACTATCTCGGAGAATCAGAATTCACAAAACTCAATCTAGCCAAGAAACCAGGATTGGATGATGCTAAATGGTTCAAGCTCGACGATATTCTTGAATTAAATTTTTACAATGATATTTTCCCTATAGTTACGAAAGCAATCAATTTTTTGAATGAAAAAGGAAATTAATATACAAAGCAATATTCAGGAATTGGCGAATAAAATTAAAGTCGATTTTAGAGACTTGTCTCTTTTGCGTACTGCTTGTACGCATAGATCATTCCTGAATGAGAATCGTGGTTCAGGTCTCGAGCATAATGAGAGATTGGAATTTTTGGGTGATGCAGTTCTTGAACTTGTCGTTACAAGTTATTTATTCAGGAAATATCCGAAAAAGCCTGAAGGAGAATTAACAGCCTTTCGTTCTGCGATCGTAAATACCGTTTCACTTATCAAAGTAGCTGAAGCCATGGGTCTCAATGAATTCATGTTGCTTTCCAAAGGAGAAGCCAAGGACAAGGGGCGTGCACGCGCAGTCATTCTTGCCAATGCTGTAGAAGCGGTGATCGGCGCTATATACCTTGATCAGGGTTACAATTCAGCTGCGAATTTTATCTCTGAAAATATTTTGAATGTTATAGACATAGATGAAATAGTCAAAACCAAATCATGGCTCGATGCCAAAAGTCGTTTCCAAGAAAAAGCTCAAGAAAAAGTTGGTGTTACACCAAGCTACAAAACACTGAAGGAAACCGGTCCTGATCATGACAAACAATTTACATTGGGAGTATTCTTGGGCGATGTGCAAGTCGCTTTAGGTAGCGGACCTTCGAAACAAGAAGCCGAACAAAAAGCTGCGGAGAAAGCGTTGCAGGTTAAGGGTTGGTAATTTGAATATTTGCTGATTCACGGCGTTTATTTACGAAATATTTTGGATTTTTGTGCAACTATGTGCTGTACTATTTTTTTGCTTTCAAATAATATTGTTGGTGATATAATTTTTGTGAACCCTAACCAGGAGGACTTGTGATATATGTCGTCGGGCAAGTTGTTCTTGATGATGAATGGTCTGGAACACCGACCGTGGCATTCGAAGATGGCGGAATCCCTAAGTGTGGTGATACGGGGAACTACTGTTTGTTGGCTGTACCGCGTTGTAGCGAATGTCCCCAAGGTGCATCGCTTTTCGGTTTGAGGCAGCTCTTTCAGAGTCCTCCCGGTGACGATGGTCCCGGGTAATCGAGTTTCGTAGCAAACACGGCGCCACCCGCAGGGTGGCGCCAGTTTCGTTTAATTTTAATAGTTTTATAATTCCGCGACTTTCACGACTTATGTTAAAATATTTATATGTATCTCAAATCGCTTGAGCTTATCGGTTTCAAATCTTTCTCCAAGAAAGCCGGCTTGCAATTCACGACTCCTATTACAGGCATAGTGGGACCAAATGGTTCAGGCAAATCAAACGTAGCCGAAGCATTCAGATTCGTCTTGGGTGAACAATCGATAAAATCCTTGCGAGGCAAAAGAGGCGAGGACTTGATCTGGAATGGCGGAGATGAGTCAGTACGAGCAAATAGAGCCAGTGTGAAATTGATATTTGATAATTCGAGAAGAATATTCAAAGATATTGATTTCGACGAAGTCAGTGTGGAGAGAATAGTTCATAGAGATAATGTAAATGAATACTTGATCAACAATAGTCAGGTTAGACTCAAAGATGTCGTCGAATTGTTGGCGGGCGCTCACATCGGAGCCACAGGACATCATATAATTTCTCAGGGTGAAGCCGACAGAATATTGTCCGCATCTATAAGAGAAAGAAGAGAGATGATTGAAGATGCTCTTGGTCTTAAATTATATCAATGGAAGAAATTGGAGAGTTTGCGAAAACTAGAGCGAACAGAAGAGAATATGAAACAAGTTGAGTCTTTGAGACGAGAGATTGCCCCTCATATTCGATTCTTGAAAAAACAAGTAGAAAAAGTAGAAAAAGCAGAACAATTGAAGCAAGAATTAATTCAGGTCTATAAAGAATATTTTGCTTTTGAAGGTGCGTATATAGATAGTGAGAAGAGGCATTATGAACAAGCTTTGATTGGACCAAAAACTGAACTCGAAACTTTGGATAAAGCGCTGGACAAAGCGAGACAAACTCTCACAGAATCCAAGAATAAAGACGAGAAGAGCGATGAGGTTATAATGCTCGAAACAAAAATAGCGAATATCCGTGGCGAGAAAGATATTCTTGTAAGAGAGCTAGGTAGATTGGAGGGAGAATTGAGTGCAAATAGAAGAACTCTCGAAAAAGAGAAAGGCAAATTGAAAAGCCAAGAAATGTCTACCGTGTATTTGAAGGATGTAGAAACTGTCATAAGTGAAATAGAGACAATCGAGAAAGTTGGCACGATCGAACAAGTCTTCAATAATATATTGAACGTGTTGCGTTTTTTCGTATCGAAACATAAAGGCAAATCTGATTCTGCCATGATAACTGATATTGAAAAAGAGATTTCGACACTTGAGAATGACAAATCAGCTTGTGAAAGAAAGCTTGCAGGAATTATTGCAGAAGAAAGAGAAATTCATGCCAAATATGAATCAGTAAAAACAACAATAGAAAGGGAAAAAGATACAAGCCGTGAAGCAGAAAAAGAAGTGTTTAGGATTATTGGCAGACAAAATGAAGTCAGAGCTTCGGTCAATGAACTATCTACAAAATACAATCAGATTTTATTCGAGGAAGATAATTACAAGAAAGAATTAACAGAAGCTGGTATTTTGGTCGGTAGGATGGCTGTTAATTTCAAGGAGATAATTATTCCTGAAAGATTTGATTTCCGAAATTCTGAGTTCAGGAATGCTCAAGTGTCGAAACTCAAACAAATAGAAAAAATTAAAGTCAGACTAGAAGACGCAGGTTCGAGCGGAGGTTCTGATATTCTCAAAGAATACAAAGACGCTGAAGAAAGAGATACATTCTTGCAAAGGGAAATCGCTGATCTAGAAAAAGCAAAGGACGAATTGAATAAATTGATCACTGATCTAGATGCAAGGATAGACCTTGAATTCAAGACGGGAATTTTCAAAATAAATGCCGAGTTCAACAAATATTTTGCTTTAATGTTTGGTGGAGGAAAAGCCGAATTGTCTGTTGTAAGAGAAATAAAAAGAAAGAAGAAAAGTGATGTCGAAGAATTGGGAAGTATGTTGTCAGAAGACAATACTACTTTGCCAGATGGTAAAGAAGAAACTGAAGAAGGACAAGAAGGCCTAGAAGTTAATGTGAGTTTGCCGAGGAAAAAAGTCAAAAGTTTGGTTATGCTTTCTGGTGGCGAAAGGGCACTTACTTCTATCGCTTTATTATTTGCAATTTCTCAGGTCAATCCACCACCTTTTATTATTCTCGATGAAACTGATGCTGCTCTCGATGAAGCTAATTCAAAGAAATATGGTGACATGATCGAGAATTTGTCAGTGCATTCACAATTGATATTGATAACACACAATAGGGAAACGATGTCTCGTGCGGGAGCGCTCTACGGTGTCACTATGGGTGGCGATGGAGCTTCACGTCTCTTGTCTATTGTCTTCGAAGAAGCGGTAAAAGTAGCAAAGTAATTGACAGACTTTTGTTCATCTGCGATTATTAAGATATGGAACATCTATCAAAACAACAATTAATTCTTCTTGCTTTGCTCGTTTCTTTTGTTACATCTCTTTCAACGGGAATTTTCACTGTATCTCTTATGAGCCAAGCACCTCAAGGAGTTATGCAAACCATAAACCAAGTTGTGGAGAAAACAATAGAGAAGGCCGTCACCCCAAATGGTACTGCGAGTGTTGCTGGCAGTTCTTCTGATTCCACTGAAAAGAGCGCTAGTAATGCAATAAGTATCGTATCGAAAAGTCTGGTCAAAATCGCTGATTCTGATAATAACAATAATATTCTAGGTATTGGTCTTATACTTACGAAAAAGGGCATAGTCATGACAGACAAGGCAGTTATTGCTCCCTCAACACATTACAACATTATATTGGCTGATGGTTCTGTGCTACCAGTCAACGCTTCTATCTCTCAGACTTCTGGTGATGTAGTTTTCCTAATGCCGAATAATTACGATAAGTTACCGAATATCAATCCGATAAATTATGCTTCGTCAGTATATCTGGGTGAGCAGACTTATTACATGAATGGCACTACTACTCTCATTCTAAAGGGTGGGCTTGTTGTGACTGCGGATAATTCTGGTACTTCTTTGTTGAATAATGAAACAAATATAGTAAATACAAACATTACTCTGGACAAGAATATGTCGGGTGGAGTGCTTTTTGATGTGGATGGTAGAGTTATCGGTATTAATACATCATCTATGCGTAGAGATAATACGGGCACGGATTTCTTTCCGGTTATGAGTGTGCGCCAGATTGTTCAAGGATTATAATTTCACCTATTTCGTGACCATTTGACACGAGTCTTTTATAATGATAATGTCCTTTTTGAATGGCGAAACGTGTGTTTCGCTCAAGGAGTGGTTAAAAAAGAAAGCATAACGGAAAGACAAGGGAATTATGAAGAAAATCCTGTCGGTTATTGGGGCGGCCATGCTTATGGTCGTCGGTTTGGTTCAGGCGTCCGGACTCCCGACCTACCTCGTCGGGCCGGACGTGCCCGGTGGTGTGGTTACCGTTTCCGCCGGTGCAACCAGCGTTTCGGTGGACGCCGTCTTGCCCGAGGGATACGGCGTCGTCGGTGTCTACGCCGTGGGTGGCAACAGTCCTTCGCTTAGCGTGAACAACCGTGACACCAATACGGTCTCATGGATGTACTCGCCCTCCGGAGCATTCAACGTCTCCGGTGTGGGCACGTTCAACGAGCGAGTGTTGTTCAACCCGCCCGGTCTTCGGGATGGGTTGGTTACCCTTACGAGCGCCACTTCGTGGAGCTTCGGCTCCGCGACCAATGTGATTGCCGTCGCCATTGAGGGCGACCCGAGTGGGGAAACCACTTGGGTGGTGGCGTATGTCCCACCCCCCACCGCCACCGAAGTGACCAACTTTGCGGTTTCCGTATCCTCTGCGACCAACCGGGTCGTGATTCGGAAGCTCATCGGTGGCAAGCTCACTCCGGTGAGCACCAACATCACAGTCACCACCACCGCCAGCTATCAAATCGGCATCGGCAACTCCGATGATGTCGCGGTCGGCGTTCAAGGTGAGCGTTGGAACGCCACCACCGGCCAATACGAGCTGTTCCCGGTGGGACCGCTCTGGACCGTTTCGGTTGGCATGACGGTCGGAGGTTCGGCTGTCGTCCCGAACGATCAGGACGGCAAGTACCTTCTGGTCGCCTACGCGGCCGATGGTACTGCCGAAGTCGTTGCGGTCTTCAACTGCAACGCCCCGCCGCCCCCCAACACCAACTAGGGGGCAAACCAATTCACATGGCCCCGAGTGCGCAAGCGCTCGGGGTTCATCTTTTTGTAAAAATAGCTATGTTTTGAGTCATTTATTTGATTTTTAGTAGTTTGATTTATTTAGTAAGTTTAATATGTAATTGCAACATTCTGATAAGATATTGTACATTGACCATTGACAAAGAGACAGAATAATGTTAGGGTCTTTTTTGAATGGCGAAACATGGTGTTTCGCTCAAGTTGACAAGGAGTAATCAAAAAGGAGCTATGAAGAAAACACTGTTCGGTATCATCGGGGCGGCCATGCTTATGGTCGTCGGTTTGTTCAAGGCACAGGCGGTCGAGCAGGTCTACCCCGTATCAGTTTGGACGGGTGTGGCTCCGACGTCAATCACTGCAACGGTGAAGACGGATGGTAATCTCATGAGCTTGGAGATCAAGGATCTCCAGGAGGGCGCCTTCGTGATGGAGGTGTTCATGCGTTCAACAGGTGTGGTCACCTGTACGAGCATCGTCTCGGACGACCACGTTGACCTTCCGGATATCACGTCGGGAGTGTTCCACACGTCCGACGGGGTATGGGACAAGAAGGCGGTCTTTACGATCGCGAACAAAACTGCCGGGCGGTATTCCAATGGCATCGTGACTTTCGCAAGCACGGTTCCTTGGAATCCGAACCTTGGCGATCATGTGATGCTCATCAAGGTTAATGCCACTGGTCCGACAGGAAGCGATTCCTGTTGGTTGGTGGCAATCAAGCCCCCCACCGCCACCGAAGTGACCAACTTTGCGGTTTCCGTATCCTCTGCGACCAACCGGGTCGTGATTCGGAAGCTCATCGGTGGCAAGCTCACTCCGGTGAGCACCAACATCACAGTCACCACCACCGCCAGCTATCAAATCGGCATCGGCAACTCCGATGATGTCGCGGTCGGCGTTCAAGGTGAGCGTTGGAACGCCACCACCGGCCAATACGAGCTGTTCCCGGTGGGACCGCTCTGGACCGTTTCGGTTGGCATGACGGTCGGAGGTTCGGCTGTCGTCCCGAACGATCAGGACGGCAAGTACCTTCTGGTCGCCTACGCGGCCGATGGTACTGCCGAAGTCGTTGCGGTCTTCAACTGCAACGCCCCGCCGCCCCCCAACACCAACTAGGGGGCAAACGATTCACTGGCCCCGAGCGCTCACGCGCTCGGGGTTCATCTTTTTTATGAATGAATTTTTTTATTTATATAATTATTTGAGTAATCTACTTAGTATTTAAGCAACCGCCATATGTGTGTGCACATTACCCGTCTTCCTTGACTCAAGGCCCATTTCCGTATTATTCTATTTATATGCCTCCACCACTAAATAAACTAACAACCAAGGCAAAAGAAGCATTGAGACGGGCCCATGAGCTCGCTATTGAACGTGGCCAAAATCACGTCAATCCAGTGCATTTGCTTTGCGCTTTGATACTACAAGAAGAAAGCATGGTCGCTTCTATTCTCGACAAGATGGAAGTGGATACACCCATGCTTACAGATATAGTCCTCGAACAGATCGAATCCCCAGAAAGTTCGAATGTTTTATCACCTTCATATCAGATATATTTGACTCCAGACTTGGCACAAATTCTCGACAATTCAGTCAAAGTTACAACAAACATGAAAGATGAGTTTATTTCTACTGAACATCTTTTCTTGTCTATTTATGATATACCTTCAGCGGCTCGTGATATTCTAGCTAGATTCAAGATAGAGAAGGAGCAAGTGATAAAGATTATAGAAGAACTTCGCAAGACTCCATCACTCAAAGAATCAGAACCAAAGAAGTTCAAGACTCTTTCCAAATACACTCGAAGCTTGACCAAACTTGCAAAAGAAAATCGTTTGGATCCAGTCATTGGTCGTGATTCAGAAATAATGCGCATAATTCAAATACTTTCTAGAAGAACAAAGAATAATCCTATCCTTATCGGAGAAGCGGGGGTTGGTAAGACTGCAATTGTTGAAGGATTGGCATTGCGCATGGCTCAAGGTGATATTCCAGAATCTTTGAAAGACAAAGAATTGGTTTCTCTTGATCTTGGCTCACTCATAGCAGGTACCAAGTATCGTGGTGAATTCGAGGAAAGACTAAAAAATATTTTGAAAGAAGTCGAGAAGGCCGAGGGCAAAATCATACTTTTCATTGATGAAATACATACTCTTGTTGGCGCTGGTGCTTCAGAGGGCTCTATGGATGCATCCAATATGTTGAAGCCTGCTCTCGCAAGAGGTGAACTTCGCGCTATTGGTGCAACGACTCTCAAAGAATATCAAAAACACATTGAGAAAGATCCGGCATTAACAAGAAGATTCCAACCAGTTATGGTAAACGAACCTTCAAATGATGATGCCATCGCTATTCTTCGTGGTCTGAAAGAAAAGTACGAATTATTCCACGGCGTAAGGATTACTGATGACGCCATCGTTGCCGCAGTCAATCTTTCTAGCAGATATATTACAGATAGGTTTTTGCCTGATAAAGTTGTTGACCTCATAGATGAGGCCGCTTCTTCTCTGCGCATTTCTCTCGAGAATATGCCTCCCGAGCTCGAAGAAACTCGCAGGAAAATAATGCGACTCGAAATAGAGCGAGAAGCCTTGAAGAAAGAAACAGACAAGACCGCGAAGTCCCGTATGGCAAAGATTGAGCAGGAAATAGCTGACTTGCGCGAAGGTACGTCCGAACTTGAACTCAAATGGAAAAATGAAAAAGACACGATTGCTGACATAAAGCGCATAAAGAAAGATTCAGAGTCGTTGCGCATAGAAGCTGAGATGGCGGAAGCCCAAGCGGACCTTTCCAAAGCTGCTGAGATCAGATATGGCAAACTTCCGGCTCTCGATAAAGAGCTTGAGCAGAAAAATAAGCGCCTGAAGAAATTGCAGTCATCACGCAGAATTCTAAAAGAAGAAATCAATGCAGAAGATATTGCTTCTGTTGTTTCTCGTTGGACAGGTATTCCAGTGTCTAGAATGTTGGAGTCTGAAGCAGTCAAACTGACCAGAATGGAACAGGAGTTGACCAAGCGCATAGTTGGCCAGAATGATGCAGTTCACAAAATATCTGACACAATTCGCCGTTCCCGCGCAGGTGTCGCGGATCCGAATCGCCCTATAGGGTCGTTCATATTCTTGGGTCCAACAGGTGTGGGTAAAACCGAACTTACAAAGGCATTGGCTGAATTCCTATTCAATGACGAAAAAGCCTTGATTCGTGTAGATATGTCCGAATTCATGGAGAAACATTCCGTGTCCAAGCTCATTGGCGCTCCTCCTGGTTATGTTGGTCATGATGATTCTAGTAGTTTCACTGAGACTATTCGTCATCGTCCTTACTCTGTTATTTTGTTTGACGAAATAGAAAAAGCTCACCCTGAAGTTTTCAACATTCTTCTTCAGGTCCTAGACAATGGACGTCTTACTGATTCCAAGGGTCGCATCGTCAATTTCAGGAATACTGTCATTATCATGACATCAAATATTGGTGCACAGTATATAGAAAAAATGGAGAAGATCGGTTTTGCTGTCGATACTTCTACAAGAGATATGAACAATTATGCCGAGGCCAAGAATAAAGTCATGTCATCACTCAAAGAATATTTCAGGCCTGAATTCCTGAATCGTCTCGATGATATTATTATATTCGATATTCTTTCTCCTGAAGCTATTCGCGAAATCGTTTCTATTCAGGTTGCTCTAGTTACCAAGCGTCTTGTCGAGAAGAATATCGATATGGTTATAAGTCCACAAGTTTATGATTATCTAGCCAAAGAAGGTTACAATCCTCAATACGGTGCAAGGCCTTTGAAGAGGTTGATACAAAACAAAATCTTGACTCCAGTTGCAAATCTGATTATAGGTGAGCAAGTAGGTAAGGGAAGTACTATTGTTGTCGGAGTCAATCAAGCAATTCTCGCCAAATTGAATGAAAAGAAAATGGAGGTGACAGATCCATTGGCGGAGCAATTGTTCACTTTCGAAATCAAAAAAGAAAATAGAAGAAAAAATAAAAGTGAGGGTATTGTTGTTGGACAAAATGCAGAGGTGAGGGGGTAGTTTGGTTATTAGTTTTTGGTAAATGGTTTTTGGTTTAGGAACATCTTACAAAAAGTTAGCGCCACCGGCGAAGGCAGCGCTATTTGTCAAAGTTCCACAGTTGACTTCTTACCGCTTTCCGATCTGGAAGACAATGTGATGACCACGATAGGGAGTGTCTCCGTCCTTGTATTCCATCAGCTTGAGACGGAGCGTTTTGTTTTTACAATCCTCGAGGCGGAGCATCGTTTTTGGACCTCTGTCCCTCAATGGTTCTGTCGCTACCCAAAGCTCTCCTCCACTCCATGAATTCCCTCTGGTGCCGGCCAAATATGGAGCTGTGTTTTTCCGACACAATTCCAAAGTGAAACCAACCAGATTCTTCTCACTCCACTGCCGTAGCCACTCCTGGTCGGTGAGTTGTCCAAGTGTTGGGGTTGCGGTCGGAAATCTTGTGAAGCTACCAAACTCCATAAGAATGAGTTTCTCCTCATATGGAGGGAGTTGTGGAAGCAGTTTTTCTAGGCCGCGAACCGGTAGGTTGTCGATATGCCGGTTTTCTCCGCAGATCCATTCATGTTCAACTTCTGCGAGGTCCGGGTGACCGATCATCACCGTGAATGTCGTAAACGCAGACAGTGCCACCTCATCACTGACGATGCCGGTCTCAATGAAACGGGTAAGCTGCCTGATTACTGCAGGTGAGGTTTTTGTCCGCAAAGTCTTCAACCCCGGGACTGTTACCCCGTACTGGTCGAGCAATTCAAGAGTTGCGTTGACTTCAGAATGGCCGATTTCTTTTATTAGGCTCCCCATAATGGGTCTCCTTTTTGTAAAGTTGGGTTTGAGCCAACTTACTGTTGGGCTCAGAAGTTTTATCTTCGCCACAGCATAGAAATGCTTTAGTAAAGCAACTCTATGCTGTGGCGAATTATCAAGAAATTTCAATGTCCTACACTGGTTGTGAGTCTAACATATTAGACTACGAAAGTCCATTTTTGTCTATTTTTTAGATTTATAAATTCTTTTAAAAATCGAAACCCCGCGAAAGCGGGGTTTCTCGGAGCCCGAAGGCCTTATGAGTCCAATATTAGCAATTTTAAATTTTGTTACCATTATTGTGCCTGCACTACGAAGCGACCCCAGCTATTAGCTTGGGTCGCGAAGCAGTGCGCCGTCTGGGACGAAATGGATTGGATCAAACGCAACAGCGTTTCTGTATCTGCAGCATCGGTTAAACGCAATTTCCCGTTCTCGGCAATCATTTTCAACTGGTTACAATTTGTAACCGTTTGACTTCCACCTTCTTCTATAAGCCTATTCTTTAAGACCTTCCAATAATTTCTTGGATCGATACTATCAGACAACACTCCGACAACATCAACAACAGAGAAATACCATTTCTCCGACTTTTCATCCCAAAGCCGACGAATTTGTTTGCCTTCGAATATGGTCAAATTATTTTTCTCGTGTTCCATGTCTCAATTTTCTCACCTAAAAAATAAAAGACAATCTATCGTGCTAGCAAATATCGTGTCGCTATAATTTCAGTGCGCAGGGAGGGATTTGAACCCCCGTAGCCCATAGGGCGATGGATTTACAGTCCATTGCAATTGACCGCTCTGCCACCTGCGCTTTCAAATTTTTCTAACAAGGTGATTCTATCACATTTTCACTTATGGGCAACTATGAGTTAAGAAAAACTGTCAAAGACTTGCTTTGACAGTTTCTCTCTTTTTTCCCCATTTAAGGGGTAAGCCTGTGGCACTTATGAAATAAGTATATATCAATATTTGTTTAAGTCAACCTTACAACCCTCTTCAAATGTTGCGCAATCTTGGTCGAAATTTCATAGGTGATAGTGTTGCAAATTTTGGCGACGTTGAATATAGAATTTTTCGATTGAGGATTATTACTGAACACGATGACTTCATCTCCAATACTTATATTCTTGCAATCAGAAACATCAAGACAAGTTATGTTCATACTCACTCGACCAATTATCGGACACACGATGCGAAGAGGACCAACCTCGACAAAACCAGAATTCGAGAGTCTGCGATCGAGTCCTTCATAATATCCGACAGGAATAGTTGCAATAGTCATATCACTCTTTGCCACGAAAGTGTTACCATATCCTACACTTTCTCCAGCGCGCAATTTCTTCAGGCCTGTAATGATCGTCTTCATTTCTAGTGCAGGTTTGAGATTAATTTTGGGCGAGAATTTGTTGCCATCAACGAGTCCATACAATCCGATTCCTAGCCTAGAAATATTTGCTTGAATTTTGTCCGAATAATTGTGTCCATCAGTATTGCTTGCATGAAAGTATTTTATGGAAGGGAATTGTGTTTTTATTTTATCGACTATTTGATTCCAAAGAATGATTTGCTGATTTGTAAAAGTTTGGTCTACATTGTCTGCGTCAGAAAGATGAGTGCAGAGACCTTCTAATATAATGTTTTGATTTTCCTGCAACAAATTTGTAGCTTGAATTATTTCATCGGGCAAAATACCTTGCCTTCTCATTCCCGTGTCTATTTTTATATGAATGCTAATTTTGTGAGAGATGGTTTTCGATATGTCTTTGAGCGTTTCGATATTTCCAATTGTAAAAGAAATGTTTTTGATTCTGCAATTTTTCACGGTTTCTGGCGAGGTGTATCCGATTACCAAAATCTTTTCTTTGATACCGTCTGATCTTAGTGCAACCGCTTCGAAGTATGAATCGACAACAATGAAAGGGATTTCTCCTATCGTCTTGTTTTTCTCTGCTTCTTTCAATATGTGAGCGATTTCGAATAGTCCGTGTCCGTATGCATTGCTTTTGAGTACTGGAGCAATTCTTGTTGTGGGGAAGGCGCGGGTGAATTCAAGGTAATTGTGAATGATGGCGGATTTGGAAATCTCTACTTTTATGAGTGGTTCGTAGGGGAAACGGCGTTTCGATAGCCATGTTAGGGGATTTTTCATGAATGTATTGTAGCTTTTTCGGGGTTCGAGCTCAAGGAGGTTGGGTATCGAAATGATTGACATCTATGAACATGTATGTTACCATATTGACCAGTTAGTGAATAGAGGCTCAGCGTAGCCTCATTTCTGTCCCTTTACAATCACATAGTTAAATACATAGTTTCCGCGGATGCGGAGATGTGTGATGTGAAGGGGTGGAAGGAAAGTGGGCGACTATGAAGACGAAGTTATATTGTGGCCTGTTGGTTCTCAGCCTTTTCGCGATCTGCGGATTGTATTATCTCGGTGGTCACGACATCGATCGCGAGCTCGCTGACGAATCCCGTCACGCGAACACGAAGAATGAGGTCACGATCGAGACCAACGTCGTCGGGGATAATGAAACCAACGGCTTGCCGGTGTTCAGCGACGTGGGAGGAACAGTTTCCTTCCAACAGTCCTCGTCCAAAACTTCGGCGCCTGTTGCGCCGGAGAATCCTCACCTCAAGTAGTTTCGGTTACGGTCAACAAAAACAAACGGAAAATACGGAAAGTCAAAAGCATGAAAGCAAAATCCATCATCGGTCTGGTTGCGAGCTTGATGTTCGCACTCACTTCCTGCACTGCTTCGGCGGCCGGCCTCGAAATCCCGATCGGGAGTCGCGACCAGCTCCGGGAGTACGCTCTCGGCAGCGTTGTGCGGGGATTCCGGGACGTCGAGTCCCCGTCTTTGGTGCAGCTCGACGGCCGGCCCACGTGGGTCGAGGCCGTCGGCAATGGTGCTGAGGACGTGCTCGACAAGTTGTTGTCCAAGAGCATCAGCTTCAGTCTGGCCAATATCGACGACACCGTCCGTGGTCGGATTTGGCTCTATGATGTCCAGGGTCACCTGGTATTCTACGGTCAGTCCGAATACACTCCGGCGACGATCGGTAAGGAAGGTCCGGAGTACAACATCTGGATGCAGGGCATTCGTCCCCCGATTGTTGGCGTGGCGTCGGCCGAAATCCTCGTCTTGGACGAGGACGGCAAAACCACCAGGACCGAACAGGTTCGGGTGGAAGACGGCCAGCCGATCATCTACGAATGGATGGCTGGTGTGACAAACGGCATTCTCGCTCTCAAAATGGAGGATGGCTCCGTTTACACATTCAACCTGTGGGGTGGGCATTCCAGTGAACCGGCGACTACCACCGAATCTGGCGGGAGTTGGCGCATCTCCGGTCACCACGTGATCCCGCCTTCGCCGGCGAGTGAGTTGCTCGTCAACTTCGTGGAGGTGTGGGAGCTTCCTACTGTCTTCCTCGAAGTCAATTCAACCCAGCTCGTCAAGTTCGACGTGTTGGGCATGGTGACCATCGACGGACGAAACGTCTTCGAGCGTCCGACCAGCTTCACCTTTACGCAAGTGGAGGGTGGAGCGTGGTCTGGAGCGGGTCCGATCTTTCCGGACTCGACGACCTCGATCAAGTTGCCGGCTGCCGGCAAGTACAGGATTCGGTTTGAGTGGAAACATCTCGGAAAGCCGAATACCATTTACGCCGGTCCGGTCGGCGACGGTAAGGGGCTTTAAAGCCTCCACCAGTTTCACAAGTGCGGTTACCTTCGGGTGGCCGCGCTTTTTTGTTATGAGGTCGGACCTCCTTGAGGTCCGACCTCGATGGCTGTATAATTAAACCATGGAAATTTTTTCTACTGATAAAGAAGCAAAAAATCTCAAAAATCCACAGGAAGAACTAGCGTATTTGCGCGCAAGGTTGGCGGAAAAAGAAAAAGAAGTAGCGAAACTGCAATCAATAGAAAATGCTGACTCAGTTTCGAAAGAAGGTATTCCTATGACAGCGGTCTCGGAGACTGTTCGTGAATATAGCGACAGGCCCGCCGAGCAAGTTCTTCACAAAGATTACGCTTTCAATCCAGACAAGGCCCAGGCTATTGTCCTTGAGCTTACTCCCGAAGAACATGATGACAAGATGGCAGAACTACTGTCTATGATTCAGGAGCATGGTATTAGGAACACTATTACGATCGTTCAGAAAATGAATGACCCTCATATTCAAGATGATTTCGAAAGATTCTTGGTTCAATATATCAAGTCTGGTTTTTCGCCTGTAGGTCTGAATGAGAAAAGCCCAGAATTCAAAGCACTAAATATGACTTTGTTCGAAGTTACCTTGCCAGAGAAGAAAGATACTGACAAACAAATAGTGCTCAAAGAAGTCTTGGGAGCAATGGAGCAATTTTACAGCGGAATGCTTTCTGTGGGAGATGATGAGCGTGGTACAGGATATTTCACTATCGAATTAGCAGTAGCTAATAACAGCGATGACTTCACTTTTTATGTGGCAGTTCATAACTCCAAGAGAAGCATATTTGAGAAGCAAATATTAGCTGTATTTCATAATGCAAAAATAGTCGAGAAGAAAGACGATTATAATATTTTCAACGAAGACGGTGTGACTGTGGCTTCATATGCAAAATATGATAAGGATTCTGTTTGGCCACTCAAAACATACGAACAATTTGATTACGATCCGCTCAATTCTATACTGAACTCATTTTCAAAGATCAAAACTCACGGTCAGGGTGCTGCAATTCAGATTTTATTCAGGCCTAAGGGAGATAAGTTCAACAAGAGATACAAGAAAATATTAGATGATGTTTTGAAAGGCGACAAAATATCCGAAGCAATAAAAAAGCATTCCGATGGAGTAATGAAATATGTCGATAAATTCTTCACAGGTATATCGAGCTTGAGTGAATCAAAAGAACAAAAAGAAAAGCGCGAGATGAAAAAAAGAGAGAATGCAGGTCAGGTTGATCAATTGGCAGTAGAATCTTTCAAGCAAAAATTAGTTTCACCAACGATATCTGCAAATATTAGAATTATTTCTTCAGCAGAGAATGAAGTTGTGGCAAAACAAATACTTGGCGATATAGAATCATCTTTCAATCAATTCGAGAATACTAGTGGCAATAAGCTTGTTTTCGAAGAAGCAGAGAAGTCAACGTTGAAAACATTGCTATATGATTTCTCTTTCAGACTTTATGATGAGGATAGGTCCGTGAATATAAATTTGAAAGAACTTACAGGTATTATGCATTTCCCTTCAACGGTCATAAAATCCGCGCCACATCTGAAGACCGCGAAGGCAGGCACAGCTCCCGCTCCTCTAGAATTATCCAAGTCGGGTATTCTTCTTGGTATCAATCGTGATAGAGGTAATGAAACCAAGGTGTATATGGCACCCGAAGATCGCTTGAGACATTTCTATGTAATAGGACAGACAGGTACTGGTAAGACAACACTTCTCAAAAATATGATTACCCAAGACATTTTGAATGGAGAGGGTGTTTGTATGATCGATCCTCACGGCTCTGATATTCAGGACATATTGGCGGTGATCCCCAAATCTCGATACGAAGATGTTATATATTTTGATCCTAGTTATACAGCACGTCCTATGGCTCTCAACATGCTCGAATACGATAGTCGTTATCCTGAGCAAAAGACTTTCGTCGTGAATGAAATGCTTTCTATTTTCAATAAGCTTTTTGACATGAAGGTTGCAGGTGGTCCTATGTTCGAACAGTATTTCCGAAATTCAGTTCTTCTTGTTATGGAAGATCCTTCTTCAGGCAACACTCTTTTGGATGTTTCTCGTGTTTTATCTAACAAGGCTTTCAGGGACATGAAATTGGCCAATTGTAAGAATCCTATCGTTGTCCAATTCTGGAAAGAAGTTGCAGAGAAGGCAGGTGGCGAAGCGTCACTTGCAAATATAGTTCCGTATATAACAAGCAAGTTCGATGTATTCCTGTCCAATGACATTATGCGACCCATTATTGCTCAAGAAAGCTCCACGCTGAATTTCCGAGAGATTATGGATAATAAAAAGATTTTGTTGGTCAATCTTTCTAAGGGTAGACTAGGTGATATCAATGCCAATCTTATTGGTCTTATTCTCGTGGGCAAGATACTTATGGCGGCACTCTCCAGAGTTGATTCAATAGGCAAGGATATGCCACCATTTTATCTGTATATAGATGAGTTCCAGAATATTACCACTGATTCTATTTCGACCATTCTTTCTGAAGCCAGGAAATACAAGTTGGCTCTCAATATTGCGCACCAATTCATCGCTCAGCTCGAAGAAGGTATTAGGGATTCTGTTTTTGGTAACGTTGGATCCATAGCGTCTTTCCGAGTTGGTGCTGAAGACGCTGAATATCTCGAGAAACAATTCGCCCCTGTTTTCAGCACGCAAGACATAATGTCTATCGATAATTTCAATGGCTATCTCAAGATTCTTGCAAACGGTCGTCCTGTTAAGCCGTTCAATATTGAAACTTTGCCACCACCAAAAGGCAATCGTAGTATTATTGAGTCCATCAAAGAACTGTCATATCTCAAATACGGTCGAGATAAGACTATCGTAGAACAAGAAATTATGGTTAAATATAGAAAATAATTAATATAAAAAAATGACCACAGAATCACCAGAACAACAGAGAATGATCGATGAAGCCGTGAATACCAAAGGCTTCTTGGAATTCATGACTGCACATTCGGGTTCAAATCCAGAAGATATTAATGATCCAAAATTAGTCGCTGAAAGATTTGGAACATTCAAACGAAAAGAAGAGGTAAAAACAGAAGTTTTGAGTATTTTCGGTGAACAGATTGAGAAAGACTTTGATATCAGGCTTGATGCAAAAGACAAAGAATCAATAAGTACGTATATAGACAAACAAGCCATAGAAGATCCAAAAAAAATCGAAAAACTGAGAGACCTCATTGGACTATTCAGGACATTACCCAATCAGATTGCAAGTTTAACTAGTCAGATAAAAAATTTGGGCACAACACCTGAACAAATTGCAAAACAAAGAGAATTAGAGTCAGACTTGGAGAAGATGGAGTTAGTAAAAGAAGGTAATCGTTGGTCTGGGACAAACAGATTGCTTCATCGTTTTCTTCCCAAAAAATGGGGTGGTAACGAGGAGATTGTCAAAAATACACAAGAACTAGTTGGTAAACATGGTGCTGAGATTAAATCTGCAGAAGGTTTTGATAATGCTACAAATAAAATAAAAGCGCAGATCGCAGAGATAGAAAAAAATCTTGAATTAACTGGAAAGCTCGAAGACGCGCAAGATAAATTTGATACTGTGAGAAATTTGTTGTTGAGAGAATCATCCGAAATATCTGAATTGGTTGAATCTATAAAAAAGCGTGTTAAGGAAAAACTGGAAGGCAAATTAAAATCATCGGATACTTCGACAAAATCAGCAGGGACTCAAGAAGAATTTGCTAAGTTTGTACAAACGTCTGTCAATACAGAAACAAATATAACTCCTTTAACTCAGGAAGAATTAAATGCTTATCAAAAACGATTAAATGATCAAATTGAAAAACAGGTAAGTGCTGAAATTATGGAATTTTTTACAACCAAAATCGACGCGAGTTCGACAAACCGTTTTAGTAAGTTAGAAAAATATATAGAGCCATATATCAATTTGGATAAATTGGGTTCAGGAGATAAAGAAAAAGCACGCGCAATAATTAAGAAAGCACTGACTGATTCTGTTGCTAGTATAGATAAATCACCTGACAGTGATATTAGACGCATGATGGTTGCTCGCATCATAGCCAAATATAATTTATAAAAAACCATGCAAATAGACTCACAAAAACTAGAACAATATTTGGCAGAACAGAAGTATGATGAAGTAAAGCAGATGATAAATGATATCGTCAATGCTGAGCTTACAGAAGAAGAGCGCGGAGAAGGTCTCGTCAGTTTCCTCTCTGTCTACATGGAAATCATGAATAGTATTAACGTCAGTTATCGCGACGCACTCAAAGAAATCTTAGCTGACATGCAGGGACTCAATCTGGCGCAATCGAAAGCTACCGACAAAATCAAACTTCAGAAAATTCGCGAGGATCTCAAATAAATGACAACTTTAATATTAGTATCAATTGCCACCTTAATCTCAACTTTTGTCGGAGGTTTATTCGCCATGAGATTCAGAGACAAGTTGCATATTATTCTTGGTTTTAGTGCTGGAGCTGTCATAGCGGTAGCGTTTTTTGATCTTATACCAGAAGCTATCGAAATCGGATCAAAGCATTACAGCATATCGACTTTGTTAACTATGGTTGCTTTGGGTTTTATTATTTATCTAGTTTTGGATAGAACGATATTTCTTCATGGTCATGAACACGAGGGTGAAAATGGTGAGATGAAAGTCATTCACAAAAATGGCTTATTGGGCGCGAGCACTCTGTGCATTCATAGTTTATTCGATGGTATGGCAATTGGTTTCGCTTTCCAAGTATCTACGGCAATCGGCGTTGTAGTAGCTATAGCTGTTCTCGTGCATGATTTCTCTGATGGTATAAATACTGTGAATTACATTTTGAAAGACAGAGAAGAGAAGTCAAATGTACTTTATTGGCTTATTGCTGATGCCTTTGCACCCGTCGTCGGTATAGTCATAACTCTTTTTGTAACTGTTAGTGAACAATATTTGGCGATCATATTCTCGCTCTTTGCTGGATTTTTCTTGTATCTTGGAGCGTCCGATCTCATACCTGAGAGTCATCATGCTCATCCCAAATTCATGACTACATTTATGACACTTCTCGGTGTAATCATATTATTTATTGTCATACAATTATCTCAACTATAAAATGTCTAGACCTCATATTGTAATATTAGGTGCGGGCTTCGGTGGTGTTTATGTCGTGAAGAAATTGCTCGCTTATGTAAAGTCTCATGAAATAGACGTAACTATAGTTAATAAAAATAATTATTTTTTGTTTACGCCTCTACTCCATGAAGTAGCAACAGGAAGTTTGGGTCCGCAAAGTGTCACTGAACCTCTCCGAGAAATATTCTCGGGCGCACACATACACATCATTTCTGGTGAGGTCGAAAATATTTTTGTACCGCAAAAAAAGATATATATAAAAACCTCGACGAAAGAAGTAGAATTGGAATATGATTATTTGATTATTAGCGCCGGCGCGGAGACGAATTATTATGGCATACGAGGTGCTTCCGAGAATGCATTGCCTCTCAAGAATCTTGAAGACGCGTTAAAGATTAGAAATAGAATCATTGATTCATTCGAGAGGGCAACACTTTTCCCTGATCCTGAAAAGAGAAAGAAGATTCTTAGTTTCACTGTTGTAGGTGGCGGAGCCACGGGGGTTGAATTCGCGGGTGAATTGGCTCAGTTGTTACATTCATTGACAGAAAGATATTATCGATGTCCGCAAGGTAAGATTGAAGAGAAAATAAGTAAGCTCGATAAGGATTGTATAGAATATAGTATAAGGCTTGTACATGCTGGCAAAGAATTGTTGGAAATGTTTCCCCCGAAATTGAGAAAGGCTGCCTATGAACGTTTGACCAAGTTGGGTATCGATATTCATCTTGAATGCAAAGTCGAAGGTGTAGAGCAAGATCGAATAATTATTTCTGGACAAGATTTCGATTCAAATACTACGATATGGACAGCGGGTGTTAAACCTAACAAGATTCGTTTCTCAGGTTTTGTCCCTGAATATAATGCTGACAGATTGTTGGTTGATGAAGATTTCCTAATCAAAAAAACATCAAATATTTTTGCTTTGGGAGATGTGGCTTATTATGAAAATAAAGAGAATCAGAAAGCATTACCGATGTTAGCGCAAGTAGCAGTTGGTGAAGCAAAAATAATTGCAAAAAATATTTTGCTTTCTTTGGAGGGTGGAGAAATGCTCTCATTCAAATATAAATCAAAGGGCAGTATGGTTTCTGTTGGACAATGGTTTGCTATTGGGTTTATAAACGGTGTTTCTATATCGGGAAGGCTGACGTGGTGGTTGTGGCGCACCGTCTATCTTTTCAAGTTTGCTTCTTGGAAAAAAAGATTGCGAATCGCTTTTGAGTGGACTATGGATCTTGTCTTCCCAAGAGAGATTACGAGGATTTGATGTGTATGACATGCTTGGATTTTAGCCCTTTAAGTGCGTCCAAGCTATTGAACCGATACGAAAACATTGACAAATACATACAATAATGATACTGTTCAATTTGAACATAGGAAATTTTATGACATTCTTTATTGTCGGCGTAATTTGTGGAATTGTTGGGTTCACAGCGGGTGCTTTCTTTGCGGGCGGATTCAAATGTCCCGCATGCGGAGGTAAATTGGAAGAGGTGGGGAATCCAAATAGAACCCACCACACCACATGTCGGGATTGCGGCTTTTCATTTCGGACGTCACGTTGACTTGTGAGCCCGTCTCCTTCAGGGAAGACCTGTCGCGAGACGGGCCTTTTCCTTTTAGTTCAATCAATAAGACTAACTCTTCAACCACTCAAGTGCCTCGGATTCATTTTTGAAATTTTTTATATTATCTCGATTTGAGAGACCGCTTATGACACCCTGAGTCATTTCGTGCGTGTAATTACCTCCGAATGTGGCGGTCTTGTATACATATGGATTGTCTTTTTTCATGAGATCAGCTAGGAGGGTGACAATTTCTGGGCTTGTGTATGTTTCTAGATTAGAAATATCGATAAGAATACATACGGAGTGTCCATTATCTTTACTCAATTCTTTGATAGATGAATTCAACCCTTTTGCCCATTCAGAAAGAAGCGTTGTGTCTTCGGCTGTGAAAGTTCCGCCTAGACTAGCTTTAATAACTTTTTTATTTGGTGCGATTTCTTCGGATTTTCCTATTTGTACAGTTGCGTTTGACATGATGAATGTATTATATCATATCATATTATTTCGTAAGCCCAATAGAGGTCCGACCTCGTGCTATAATTAAGTCATGAATACGAACTATTCTTGGTACGCAAATCTTATCAAACCTAGTTTCGCGCCACCCGCGTGGCTCTTCGGACCTGTGTGGACGGTCTTGTATATTATCATTGCTATAACTTTCATAAGAGTATTTTATTTGGCGGGTACAAAAGTAATACCAGCAATTATCGTTTTGCCTTTCATACTCAATCTTGTTTTTAACTTTGCATTTACACCCATTCAGTTTGGTTTACAGAATAATTATTCAGCCGCCGTAGATATACTACTTGTTCTCGGTACTCTCATATGGGCAATTATTGCCATTTGGCCATATTCTCGAGCGCTTGCCTATGCTCAAGTTCCGTATTTACTTTGGGTTTGTTTTGCTACGGTCTTACAGCTGACTATTACTTGGTTGAATAGGTAAGTGTCTTTTCGGAGGTTGGATCTTAGGGGGGGTCTAACCTCAGGACGTCCTTATTTTTAGCCATATTTACACGATTATGTATATATTATGATAATGCCCTTGACAAAAAAACTGGGTATGCTATACTTATGGCGTCAGTTGATCTTTGTCAGTCAGAGTCAGAGTCAGTTTTTGTGGGAGCGGGTGCTCCTATGCAGTTCGGTTCGTTTTTTTTCGACCGAGGTTGCCTGGTTTTCCTAAAAAAGAGCCAGGTGAGTGAGTCCATCAGTTGTGTGTATGACTTAAAGAAGGCTGTATGTACACATGATTCACTCAAGAAATAACCTTCTCGTCTCCACGGTTTGTCGCATAAAGTGGAGGAATGTTTTACGGTAATGCGTCTTACTGCAAAAGGGTATCGATGGTGGATTTTTAAAGCTATTCCACCGTAGAGCCTTGCAGGACGAGACAGACCTTCGGAGGTCGTCTCAATGTTACCGTGTAGTGGGAGATAGCTCACACGACACGGTTCTACATCCCATAAAGCTTTATCTGCGCAAAGGAAGTCGCCGCAGAGTGGGGGTTGTCGACCTGTTCGGCAACTAAAAAAAGGATCCCAGGTGGGGTCTTGCGATGGCCGATATTTGGCCGGCGCTACCATCGGGGTAGTTGCCGGCCTTTCCATTTATGTATTGGATTAATTATTTTCAATTGCCAATTCTAGTATTCAAAATACTTCTCTAACATTTCAAAGAATGAAGTCCCATCATCAACCTTCTTATAATCATCTTTATCTACCCATACAAAATTATCATGTTCATTGCTAAGTTTTACGTCACCTGAAATGTACTTGCATTTATAGGCGATTAAAAATATTTTCTTTCCTGCATTTTTGTGTCCTTTAGGGAATTCAGTTATAAATGTGAAAAAAGGTTCACCAACCTCAATATCGATTTGAGTTTCTTCTCTAACTTCTCTTTTTAATGATTGAACAGGATCTTTTTCTCCAATTTGAATTTTTCCACCGGGAAAATCAACACCTTCGATGGGGTCGTTCAACACAAGAATTTTATTATCCTTCGCAATGAAAGCTTTTTGACCAATGAAAAATTGTTCGTCTTTTTTCATTTTTTTGGAGGTCCGATCATTAAGAGGTCCGACCTCGAATTACAATACCCAATTCCTTCAACTGCTTATCAGTAATTTCACTCGGCGCACCCATCATTAGGTCTTTGCCTTCACCTGTTTTTGCAAAAGCAATAACTTCACGGATGTTTGGTTCATTTTCGAGAAGCATCATGAGCCTGTCGAAGCCCCAAGCGATACCGCCATGAGGTGGAGTTCCGGAGCCGAGCGCCGAGAGCATGTGGCCAAAATTCTTTTCGATGCGCGCGTCATCATAACCCATGATTTCAAATACTGCCTTCAAGGCCTCAGGGCGATGATTGCGTATACTACCTCCGGCGACTTCGCTACCATTCAAAACCATGTCGTATTGAGTTGTTAGAATATCTGGAATATTTTTCTTTTGAAGAAGCATATCCATATGTTGAGGTTGAGGTGCAGAGAAAGGATTGTGCGTGAAAGTCCAACCAGAAGCAGACTCTTCGTCTTTTTCGAAGAATGGCCAATCGATAACCCAGAGAAATGCCAGAAGATTTTTGTCATTCTTGTCTTTTCTTATATCTGGTTTATCTACGCCATACTTTTCCATGACTTCTTTGTAAGTCATAACAGGGAATGGTATTTCCTGGATAACTTTTTCTGGATAATTGGCTTTTATGGTTTCTATCATTACTTTTTCATTCACGGCCATGACATCTTTCATTTCGACGAAGCTCATTTCGAGGTCCATTTGAGTAAATTCTGGCTGTCTATCGCCACGAGTATCTTCATCTCGGAAGCAACGAGCAAACTGGAAATACTTTTCCATACCTGCTGTCATGAGAAGTTGTTTGTATTGTTGAGGAGATTGAGGTAGAGAGTAGAACTTGCCTTTTTCGAGTCGAGAAGGGACAACATAGTCACGCGAGCCTTCTGGTGTCGTAGCGGACATATATGGAGTCTCTATTTCTGTGAAGCCTTGATTGGTCAGAGAATTTCGAACCGAAAGCATGACGGCACTACGATTACGAATGTTCTTTTGCATTCTTGGGCGGCGCAAATCTAGGTAGCGATATTTGAGACGAATATCTTCGCCGATGTCTTTGCCATCACCACGAACATCGAGCGGAGGAGTGTTGGCTTCATTGAGAATTTCTATTTTCTTTAATTCAAGTTCTATGGCACCATTGATCTCATCTTTGGTTATGGTTTTTTCTGGTCTTTTGTTGATGATGCCTTCTGCTTTTATCACCCATTCAGGTCTGACTTTATTGGCGATTTCGTGAGCTTCTTTATTGTTTGGTAGAGCAACAGACTGAACCTTACCAGTCATATCACGCAAATCTATGAATATGAGTTTGCCGTGATCACGTCTTATATCAACCCAACCACTAATACTAACTTCCTCGCCTGTGTGACCAGAAAGGTCTTTTATATATGTTCTTTTCATGAAATAAATATAGCATATAGTGCCGTAAATTTCATGCTATAATGCCAAATCATGAATACAAAACTGAACTGTCCGTCAGATATCATAAGAGCGAAGGCACCAGAGATTCTGGAAGCTGTGAAGCAAGCTAAGTCTATTTTGCTTCACTGTCATCCAGGACCGGATCCTGACAGTGTTGGTTCTGCTCTTGCAATGAAATTTGTGTTGGGAAAATTGGGCAAAAAGGCAACAATCATAAAAGGGGATTCTGATATTCCGGAAGCATTCATGCATTTTCCTGGAGCGCAGGATATCGTTAAGCAAGATTATTTTGAGGCAGATTTGTCGAAGTTTGATTTGTTTCTTATTCAGGATACCGCTGCTCTCAATATGATTTCTAAGAAAGGCGAAATAGTTTTTCCGAAAAATCTGAAGACTGTAGTTATAGATCATCATAAGAGTAATAATATTCAGGCTGATATTAGTTTGGTCGAATACAATTATCCAGCAACAGCTCAAATTCTCACCGATTTATTCCTGGAATGGAATATGGAATTCGACAGGAATATTGCCGAGAATTTATTCGTCGGACTTTATACTGATACTCTATTCAAATATTCGGGTGTAACTTCACACACTTTCGAAGTGGCCACACTTCTGTCCAAATATATACCGAAAATTAAAGACATAATATATCCTATTGATAATTCAGCTACGCCTGCTTCTTTGTCACTTCAAGGAATTGGTTTTAGTAATATAGAAGTATTTTGTGACAATCATTTTGCTATTTCTTCAATAACTTACGATCAATTGCTTGCAAGAGATATAAAAGAGACTGATATAAGTCCACATCTTATTTCTACCCAATTGAGGACTGTGAAGGGTTGGTATTTCTCGGTCTGTCTCATCGAGACAAAACCGAACTATATTCGTGCCAGTTTCAGGTCACAAGATGGTGACAAGTATGATGTTTCTATTTTGGCGTCAACAATAGGTGGTGGTGGACACAAAGAAGCTTCAGGAGCCACAGCAAATATGAGTCTAGATGAGGTCAAAAAGATATTGGTCAAAAAAGCCGAAGAAATGTATAATCAAGTCTCAAATAATAATTAATCATTTTCATATGTCAAAAACATCATCAAAATGGGTAGGTGCAATAGTAATTGTCATCTTGATACTTGCAGGTATTCAGTGGACAATGAATGTTCGTGAAGAGAATAAGTCTTCGACAAAAGATGCGAGTGAAACAGCCACAACTACTACTTCGGTAGTACAAAAAACAAAAACAGAAACTGTTACAGAGACAAATAAAAATAATTCAATAAAAAATCTTATGCATAAAATCACAATAGAAACCAATAAAGGTAAAATCGTTTTCGAAAGTTATGATGCAGATGCACCAAAAGCTGTTAATAATTTCATAACTCTTGCTAACAAAGGATTCTATAATGGAACTATTTTCCACAGAGTTATTTCTGGCTTTATGATACAGGGTGGTGATCCAACAGGTACTGGAACTGGAGGTCCTGGATACCAGTTCGAAGACGAATTGAATCCTAGTACTGATTCATACAAGGCTGGTTATGTAAGAGGCACTGTCGCTATGGCCAATTCAGGTCCAAATACAAATGGCAGTCAATTCTTCATTATGCACAAAGACTATCCTTTGCCTCATAACTATACGATTTTTGGTAAAGTTGTTGAAGGCATGAATGTTGTCGATGCTATCGCTAGTTCTGCTACCGATCGTAGCGACAGACCAAAGGAAAATATTGTCATGAATAAGGTCACTGTAGAAGAAGTAAAATAATCATATGAATATTCATCCTGCCTTCGTTCATTTTCCAATAGCTTTGCTTTGTCTTTATGTTCTGATGGAACTTATTCGTACCAGAAAATCTGTTGCCAGCGAAGCTTATGCAAATTTCAAGGCCCTTCTCGTCATCGTTGGAACCATTAGTGTGTATTTCACTTTGCAAACAGGAGAAATGGCTGCCGAACTAACTAGAACTGACAAAAGTATTCTGCCTATTTTGCGCACTCATGCTCAATATGCAGATTGGACTTCGAAAATATTCACTTTGATTGCATTATCTTATGCTGTTGTTCTTATATCGAAATATTGGAAAAATAACAATAAGTTGCAATCTCTTTTTTCCCATAAATATTTCATGAAAGTTTGGTCTGTCATAGAAGTTGTTGCTAGATTTGTGCAGAAACCTTATGTCATTGTTATTCTTGCCTTAGCGGGACTAGTATTCTTAGTTATTACTGGTGCTCTCGGTGGTCTCATGGTTTATGGTCCTAATGCTGATCCGTTCGTACACTTCGTCTCACAATTATTTTTTGGTAGTAAGTAGTTGGTTGATATTTTATTTGAACTTTGTGCTGATTCTTATCCTGCCGCGTGGGGTTTTGTGTTTTGTAATAGTTCGAACCGAAAGGGAGCTTGCATTTTTGTAACTGACTTTTCGAATAATCCACGAAGAATGTACGGGAGAATTTTCCAAATGCCGGCTGAAGCCGTGGAAGCCGGCTTTTGTGAAAATTCCCGTACATGATGAGTGGAGTTCGAAAAGTCAGTTACAAAAATGCAAGCTCCCTTTCGGTTGATTTACTGTTCAACTAAAAGTAATCAAATTCATGCTAAAATAACTACATGTCAGAATATTATAATGCACGAAGAATGAGAGGATTATTCGATCCAAAAAGCGACGTGCCTTTCAAGGTCAGTCGTTCGAAAATTGATCTTTTCCTCAATTGTCCTCTCTGTTTTTATCTCGATCGCAGATTGGGGGTTTCTAGGCCACCTGGATTTCCGTTTGCTCTAAACTCTGCTGTTGATCATTTGCTCAAGAAAGAATTTGACTTGCATAGGGCAAACAAAACTAGTCATCCTCTCATGAAGGCATATGGACTCAAGGATGTCGTGCCGTATCAAAATGAGATGATGGATATTTGGCGCGATAATTTCAAAGGCATAGAATATTTGCATGAAGAAACCAATCTGATAGTTGGAGGAGCGATCGATGATGTTTGGATCAACAAAGATGAGCAGATTATTATTGTTGATTACAAGTCAACTAGTAAGGAAGAGAAGGTTAGTTTGGACAAAGAATGGCAGATCGGATACAAGAGGCAGATGGAAATATATCAATGGCTTTTCAGACAAAATGATTTTGATGTTTCGACTACAGGGTATTTCGTGTACTGCAATGGTAAGACTGACAGGGAGGCTTTCGATGGTAAGTTGGAGTTTGATATTGATTTGATACCTTATGTCGGTGATGATTCTTGGATCGATCAAGCTTTGATTGATATCAAAAAATGCCTGATGCAAAACAAGCCTCCGAAACCAGATGCAAAGTGTGATTATTGTGCATATAGGAAGGCGAGTAGGGACGTGCAGATGGTGGGTTAGTTTTTGGTAATTAGATATTGGCTTTTAGTGCTAGATTTTTTGATATGAAGTTTCTTAAAAACCGCCATATGTGTGTGCACATTACCCAAAACTCTTGACTTTCAATCCCAAATATGTTAAGGTGTTTTTGATTTCCCGTGGGGCATGAAGTTTCGCTGGAAGTCGGGAGGTTCTTTGAGTTATGAAACGAATGATTGCGGCGGTCTTGTTGTTCACACTTCAGTTTCTTGCTTCCGCCGTGGCCGATGAGGCGATGGTGTCCAGATGGGCACCGAAAGTATCGATCGATTCGATTGTGGCCAGCCAGTACCTGTCTTTCGGTAGTGGCGTTGTCTTGTACAACGCACCTGTCGTTCAGACGGGTATCACGGCCGCGTTCCATAACGGCCTGTGGGTCAATATATGGAACTCCAAGAGTTTCTACTCCACGTGGGGGAAAAGCTTTGGAGACGAGATCGATTATGGTGTCGGTTGGGATACCAAGGTGGTGGGCTTCGGCTTGTCGCTTACAGTGACCTACTTCGACGAGCCACTTGCGCTCATCGAAAGTCGCAACGATATTCTCTATACCCAGGTTCTGATCTCGCGTGAGGTCGGACCAGTGAACGCGAAGGCGTACTGGAAGACTTACACTCCCATGCCTAACAGCATGTATGAGGGAGGGCACCTTTTCGGCCTCGGATTGTCGAAGACAATGAAGCCTTTCTCCTTCGTCTCTGTGAGCGGATCAGCGGATATCCGTTACGACGATGGAGGATTTGGCCTCAACTCCGGATTACTCGCGAAGTTCGGTTTCGGGTTTGCGTGGAATGTCTCGCGCAAGCTTTCGGTTATCGGTCCGTCGATTGACCTGTACGTCCCGATCTCAGTTCACGACATCAGAAAAACGGACGAGGTCATATACGGCGGGCTCCGCTACCAGTTCTAGTCCCCACCCCCGTCTCTTTCAGGAGAACCCCGCTTCAAGCGGTTCCTGCGAGAGGCGGGGTTTTCTTTTATAATTCTTATTTGCTTCCATATCAACCCAAGACGCCCATCCTATAAGTACCATCATCCTCGGTAATAATATTTCGTAATTCCAAGGTGGAAGCAATCACATTGAACTGAGAAGATGAAATTTTCATGCGTTCTATAATCTCTGAAGCGGAAAGATTGTCATTTCTTAACAAATCAACTATACGTTTTTCTTCCGGTGAAAGAGACAGTTCAAATAATGACTGTGTCTCAGCTCGCTTCTTATTCTTGCCTGAATGAATATCGAAACCAAGAGCGCGCAGAATGTCGGAAGAATTTGTGATGGGTACTGCGCCTCGTTCTATGAGCATATGAGGACCGTAGCTTAATTCTGAGAATATTGATCCTGGTACAGCGAGAACATCGCGGCCGAATTCGGCGGCATAATCGGCCGTGAGAAGAGTGCCAGAATGACGGCGACCTTCGATAACGAGAGTAGCATGAGACATTCCCGCCATGAGTCGATTGCGGACGGGAAAGGTCCAGAAACTACCCATCTGATCATACTCGAAGGGTGACAGGAGTGCACCGCCTGATTCGACTATTTTCTTGCCTAAATGTCTCTTTGATAAAGGATATAAAACTTTTGGTGACAAACCAGAGCCAGGGAAAGCAATGGTCTTGAGATTGGCTTCGAGTGCGGATTTGTGTGAAATAGAATCAATACCGATAGCGAGACCTGACACTATGACAACATCGTGACCAGCAAGTCCAGATATGAGATGTCGGCAAACTTCTTCTCCGTATTTACTATGACTACGAGCTCCGATAATACAAAGGAATTTGGATTGAGGTGAAGGCAAAACTCCCATGAGGTCCATGCTTTGTGGTAATGAGGGGATTTGTTGGAGGAGATGCGGATATTGTTCTTTGGTGATTTTTTGAAGTGACATTTTATGATTCTATGAGGTCGGACCTTTTGGAGGTCCGACCTCTATAAACTATCACCTTGAATATAAAGATTTATTAAAGAAAAGTTAAAGATTTCATGAATTCGAGGTCGGACCTCCAAGAGGTCCGACCTACTTGAGGTCCGACCTCGATATAAGTTATAATGTGTGCATGCTTGATATTAAATTTATAAGAGAAAATAAAGAAATAATAGAAAGGGCCATAAAAAACAGGGGTCGTAGTTTGGACTTAGATTTGTTGTTGGAACAATATGAAAAAAAGAAAAAAATCTCACAATTGTTAGATGAAGTAAACCGGAAGAGAAATGAAGCTGCGAAAAACCGAGATGCATCTTTGGGACTCGAATTAAAAAAAGAAGTTGAAAAAATTGAAATTCAATATGCGGAAGTAGAGAAGTCATATATAGATATGATGCTTAAGGTGCCAAACATTCCGTCCGTTGATACACCTATTGGAAAAGACGATACAGAAAATAAAGTAATTCGTACTTGGGGTCAAAAGCCAACATTTTCTTTTGCTCCGAAGGAACATCTAGAAATTGGTCAGAAATTAAAAATTATAGATGTTGATAATGCATCAATTATTTCTGGACAAAGATTTTCTTATCTCAAGGGTGATTTGGTATTGCTTCAATTTGCATTGCTTCAGCATTGTTTACAAATATTTACTAACATTGATATTTTACAAAAAATCGCAAATGGAGTGGGGTCGATCTCAAAAGTCACCACTTTTGTTCCTGTATTGCCGCCAATGTTTGTTAGACCGTCAATCCAAAACAGAATGGCGCGCTTTATGACTCCCGAAGAACATTATATGTTTCCTAATGATGATTTGATGTTGATTGGTAGTGCAGAACATACTCTTGGTCCTCTTCATATGGATTCGATTATTGAGGAAAAAGATTTGCCGATTAGGTATGTTGGTTATTCATCTGCATTTAGAAGAGAAGCCGGTGCTCACGGAAAAGATACAAAAGGCATAATACGTCAACATCAATTTGAT
Organism: uncultured Candidatus Saccharibacteria bacterium; assembly: GCA_964406895.1. GTDB lineage: Bacteria > Patescibacteriota > Minisyncoccia > Phycocordibacterales > PALSA-1337 > C7867-002. The sequence goes on from CAYOTK010000008.1 coordinate 31,722, forward strand.
AAGTTAGAAATGGAATCTTTCTGTTTGCCAGAGAATTCAATGAAAGAACAAGAGTTTCTTGTCGCTATTCAAGAATATATTTTGCAATCACTAAATCTACACTATCAAGTAGTCTTAGTCTGTACGGGTGATATGGGTTTTCCTGACTATCGTCAAATTGATATCGAAACTTGGATGCCTGGACAAAACAGGTTTAGAGAAACTCATAGTGCAGATTTGACGTCAAGTTTCCAATCTCGTCGCCTAAATACAAGGGTAAAACGTTCTGATGGAAAGAATGAACCAGTTCACATGAATGATGCAACCGCTGTTGCTTTCGGTCGTACTTTGATTGCAATTATAGAAAACTTCCAGCAAGCAGACGGCACAATCAAAATTCCTGATGTATTGGTCAAATATTTCGGCAAGTCATTCATTGGGAAATAACAATCATGAATGTGCATTATTATTCTAGGAAAAATCTTTCCAAGCAATCTCCTGTATTTATAAAGAAAAAGAAACGCAAAAATGTCATTTTTGTTGTGTCAGTTTTCATCATTGTACTTACATTTATCATATCAAGCTCGGCTTTCTCTCGATTGTCTTCTTTGACTATTGGAAAGATAAATATTGAATTTGATAAGGGTGTGGCGGATCACAAAATAACTGCCTCGGTTAGCGAGATAATATCTCATAGATACCTGAATTTATTTTCCAAATCAAACATATATTTGTATCCAAAAAAGGAAATTATTTCTTTTATAAACAAGAATTTCCCTGAAACAGGCGCTATTTCTATGTCTATCGGTCCTTACAATTCTCTCGACATTCGAATTAAAGAAAAGAGCGCAACAGCTATCATTTGTCCATTCTTGCCTGACTTCGGTAATGAAGATAAGAAAAATGGTGAAGATTGTTATTATGCTGATAACAAAGGTTTCGTATACGCTAAGGCGCCAGATTTCTCCGGTAATGTTTATAAGAAAATTTTCTTACCAGAACTCGGTAATGTAGCAACATCGACTCCAATAGTAGGTAGTTTGGCTACTTCGACCGAGGTCTTCACGGGCATAGTATCATTCATGGATAGAGTAGAAAAAAATAATATTTATACCGAGTCAATCCTAGTCAAAGAAGATGGTGAATATGAATTGTATGTCTATAATCCTGTGTTTAGTGACAAGACTGCTTCGACAACGGATGCGTCGATCGCTCTTATATATTTCGGAGCACATAGTGAATTGGACAAAGAGCTATCAAATCTGATTGCTTTCTGGAATAATATGACAGGCATGGCTAAAGAGAAGAAGTCGCAACTTGAATTCCAAAATATTGACGTGAGACATGGTAATCATATTTATTACACTTTGATGAAATGAAAAATTTTTTTATTACAGTTTTCGGTGGAATGTTTGCAATCGCCTTCGGTGTAGGTGTGGCATTTTCTGCAACGTATATCTGGAAGAGTTTCGGTGGCAAAGTAATAATGGCTCGAAAAATCGAAATTACCGCAGCCGCAGGCGATAATTCTGTCTCTAAGCAAAAAGTTTACATAAGCGATGCGGGTTCCAAGAATTTCATCAGCGCTCTTGATGAAGAGGATTTGGTCAATGCTGTGCTTTCTTCTATGCCAAAATCTGCCGACAAAAATGTTACAGCTACAGGTTATATGGTCAAGAATTTGGTCCGAGGTGATGTAGTCATCAAACATAATAGTGAGACTTTGTTACCAATTGCTTCTCTCACGAAATTAGTTACTGCGATCGTTGCAAAAAGGTATATGTCTTCCGATGATAAGATCACTATAAGCAAGAAAATTACAGCTACTTACGGCAGTACTGCGGGTTTCAAGGTTGGCGAAACATACAGAGTCAAGGATTTGTTATATCCGCTTCTTATGGTTTCGAGCAATGATGCCGCTGAAGCACTGGCTGACAAATATGGCCGAGAAAAATTCATATTGAATATGAATGACTTCACTCAATCAATCGGCGCATACAGAACATATTTCAAGGATCCTTCAGGACTGTCTAAAGACAATATATCAACTGCTGAAGACCTCGTTACAATCATCGATTGGATTTACAAGAATGAACCTGAAATTATCGAAATCACTAAAATGAAATCCAAAACAGTGAGAAGTCACACATGGATCAATCCTACTCATTTCTTGAGTTGGTCATATTATTTGGGTGGCAAGAATGGTTATACGCCTGAAGCCAACAGGACTTCTGTATCTTTGTTTTCTTTGGGCAAGAGTCACAATCCATACGCCGTCGTAGTTCTCGGTAGTAATTCAAGGGATAATGATGTTACGAAATTGATAAGAAAGGTGAAGGATTGAAAATAATATGCTACATTGTCCCGATGAAGTCAAAGAAAGCAAATGTCAAAACTGGTGATTTCTGGCAGGCTATGTCTAAGCCATTTTTTGTCATCGCGCCAATGGCGAATGTAACTGACTATGCTTTCCGCTCTATGTTTGCTAAATATGGCAAGCCTGATGTGATGTGGACCGAATTTGTCTCTGCTGACGGGCTCGTTTCTAGTGGCAAAGATAGACTTATGATCGATCTCAAATATTCTCGAAAGGAGAGACCTATCGTTGCGCAATTATTCACTGGTCATCCATCTGTTATGGAGAAGGCAGCAAAGATTGTTCTAGATCTTGGTTTCGATGGTTTGGATATAAATATGGGTTGTCCTGATCGTGCCGTAGAGAGACAGGGTGGCGGTGCATCTCTTATCAAGAATCCGAAACTTGCTTTTGATATTTTGCAATCAGCTCGAAATGGTGTAGAGGGCAGGATTCCTGTCTCTATAAAAACTAGAATTGGCTATAATAAATATGATCCTGATTGGATCCGTTCTGTGTTGTCATGGAATATTCCTGTTCTTACTGTGCATTTGCGTACCAGAAAAGAAATGTCTCTTGTGCCCGCTCACTGGGAATTGGTTCCAGAGATTGTGAAGCTCAGAAATGAGATTTGTCCTCAAACTTTACTCATATTCAATGGTGATGTCGATTCTGTTTCCCACGGAGCAAAACTTTTGAGTGAATACGGCGGTGATGGTGTTATGGTTGGCAGGGGAATATTCGGTAAACCATGGTTTTTCTCTGATATTTCTAAGGTTAGAAAAAATTTCCCAAGAATACATAATATCGTCAATGAAAAAAGTCCAAAAGAAAGATTGACTATTCTCCTTGAACACACAAAACTTTTTGTTAAATCTTTCAAAGGTTATAAGAATTTCGATGTCATGAAGAAACATTTCAAAGCATACGTAAGTGGTTGGGATGGTGCAAAGGAGTTGCGTGTTCTACTTATGGAAGCGAAAGATCCTGATCAAGTTTCCAAGATTTTAAAAAAAGCGATTAAGAGCATGTAATAAGAAAGCGATTCTTTTTTATTTGCTTGATTTTATTTTTGTCTTGGTGTAGTCTCTGTGACTGGATAGGCGTGCGGTGGAGGTGATCCTGAGTTGCATCTGAAATCGACTCCGCGCGTCTTCTATCGGACCTCCTGGCCCCCCTCTTAATCAATTTTGGCTGACACATGGTCACGTGTCGCCACTGGGGGTCGGGAGGCCCTTTTTCTTTTGCGACATAATAGGCATAATATACAAAAAATGATTAGCAAAGTATTCGTATTGAAATTGTGTTAAAATACTTTGTATCAAATATTATGAATTACCAAATATTTAATAAATCTGCTGAAGATATGTCTGAAGTAGAAGATGGATCGGTTGATCTAATAATAGGGAGCCCGCCTTACAATATTGGAACTATATATGGCGACAATAAAGATGTGATGTCTTTTTTTGAATATAAAAAGATGTTGAATAAAATTTTTACAGAATGTTATAGAGTCATGAAAAATGAAGGAACCTTTCTTTTAGAAGCTTCAGATTCAATTATGACCGATGGTCTGTATGTTCAATTATCTGGCCTTGTACAAAGTATTTGTTTAGATATCGGTTTTAATTTAAAAACCAGACATATTAATTTTGTAAACACCCAAAATGGTGTCGAATTAAAAGAAGATAGTAGATGGGGTGATGATTATAGTACAAAAAACAATGCTCATTCAAATTGTCATCAATGGTTAGTGTTTATAAAGGCGGAAACTAAGTTTGAAAATGGTGAGATTTTTTATTTTAATTATATAGAAACACCAGAACATCCTTGTCCTACACCTCAAGAGAGTTGTGATACGTTTTTGTCAAAATATTATTTGAAAGGAATGACTGTTTTAGAACCATTTATGGGTACCGCTGTTCTCGGTGAAAATGTAATAAAGAGAAATGGTAAATATATAGGTTATGAAATTGATGAAAAAATATTTAATGCAACAAAGAGTAAATTATCAAAATATAGAATACCTACATGACAGTCTTATATCGCAAATACCGCCCGCAAAAATTCAAGGAAATAGTTGGTCAGGATCATATCGTTTCTTCTTTGAGTGACTCCATAGAGACCAAACGCATTGCGCACGCCTACTTATTCTCTGGTTCAAGAGGGACAGGGAAGACAAGTACAGCGCGCATATTGGCGCAGGCCTTGAAGACATCTACAGATGATATTTATGAGATAGACGCAGCGTCCAATCGTGGCATAGATGATATCAGACATTTGCGCGAGCACGTTTCTGTTTTGCCTTTCACTTCGCCTTTCAAGGTTTACATTATCGATGAAGTTCACATGCTTTCTAAAGACGCTTGGAATGCTCTCCTCAAAACCCTAGAAGAACCTCCCGCACACGTCATATTCATTCTGGCCACAACTGAACTCGAAAAAGTTCCCGACACTATCATTTCCCGCTGTCAGACTTTTGTATTTCACAAACCTTCTCGAGAAGTCTTGCGCAAAGAAATCATGCGTATTTCCAAAGAAGAAGGTTTCGAGCTTGATCATGGTGCGGGTGAGCTCGTGGCCCTTCTCGGTGATGGTTCATTCCGTGATGCACTCGGTATTCTCGAAAAAGTTTTGTCTTCTGCTTCTAAGGGCAAGAAGAAGATCAGTCGAGAAGAAGTCGAGGAGATCACAGGGGCGCCACGCGCTCAACTTGTCAATGATTTTATTTCTCATTTTGTCTCAAAGAATGCTGACGAGGCGCTCAAAGTCATTGGTAAGGCAGAGAAGGCAAGTATTTCTATGAATACATTTCTCACTCTCGTTCTCGAAAAGATGCGTTTTATTTTACTACTCCAACATTCTCCATCATCGAGGGCAGAAATTTCCGATCGCACTTCGCCTGACGATATGTTATTCATCGATGAACTTTCCAAGAAGAAATTGCTCACTCCAGAAACGCTGGCACTTATCTTGGGCGCGTCCGCGGAGGTTACGCGTGCACATATAGAGGCTTTGCCGATAGAGATGGCGGTGGTTAGGAATTGTGCTTAATTAAAGCGTATGGTCTTGTCTATTAAACACTTAAGAGTTAGTATTTGTTATGGGATACGGTGCTAGTAGTTTCGGTTCTTTCAAAACACTTAAATTTCTAATTGTATGAATGAGCATGATGCGGTAAGAGCTGTGTCCGATTGGGGCCGTAAGCTGAGTGATGCACGCAAGGCACAGGATCGAATGTGTTCCGGTGGTGGGCGTACGGATTTGTGCAAAGAGTCGGCTTACATTTCTATGAGCGGTTCGTATGCGAAAATGGCTAGGCTAGTTGTCGGTTTTACCAAATATGCCTCGTATTCAAGTGCTACGGGTACCACCTTGGCGGTTGTATGTCTTTGCCCAGGGTGCAATGAGTTGTACTGGTTCCACATCAACAAAGTAGCTGTTCAAGCGTTTGCAACACATTGTCCGCTGTGGCCCAATGAACAGAAGGAAAAGTTTGTTAAATAGAGGCAGGGTCTCATCCCTTGCCTCGCTCAATTGAGCCGACGACTGTGGTCGTAGGTTCATAGAGTTCTTTGATTCAAACCCATCCGCTTGCCGGGCGCACCAAAGAAAGTAGTTGAATGCGTGTTGCTTGTGGATTGTTGGAAGGAGTGATTGCATGAAGACCTTGAAGAAAATCCTTATGTCTCTGGTGCTGGTCGTCGGGATCCCATTCATGGCCTTGATGGCTATTGTGATGTGGATCTTTGCCTCCTACCTTTTTCCGGAGAATGCTTCGCCGAAATGTGCACGTGGTGAATCCTAAAACCGCGTGCAGCAGTGGGAGGGGTGTTGGTTCGAACTGCGGCGTCTCCCTGAAGACGCCGCTGTTTTTTGGTCTTGTATATTGGGCTTTTACGGGTTAATATAGGGACAAATATTGGGGGATCGTCTAATGGTAGGACATGGGCCTTTGAAGCCCAGTATCTTGGTTCGAGTCCAAGTCCCCCAGCCAGCGTTTTTTTGGCATAATACCCAAATATCGGGGTATGAAATTTTACTTTTCATGATTTTCGTTTT
>CAYOTK010000009.1:0-25543 GCA_964406895.1 uncultured Candidatus Saccharibacteria bacterium
GGAGCCGATGTCCGGGATTGAACCGGAGACCTCGCCATTACCAATGGCGTGCTCTACCAACTGAGCTACATCGGCTTTTTTAATGCATATCATTATCGCACCTCAGAAAGAATAAACTATTTACAGTTTGTTTTCAATAAGGAATTTTTTCATCAGTTAAAATATCAAGATTATTACACCAGAAATATATGAACATAACATATTTTACTCAATGAATTTTCACTGCGCGCCCGATGGGGCTCGAACCCACGACCTCTCCCGTGACAGGGGAGCGTTCTAGCCAACTGAACTACGGGCGCAAATTTGCATGTTTATCAAATTTTAACGTACGATATGATTATACATGAAATTGTATAATTTCAAAGTTTAAAGAAACAGTCTTTAACAAAATACAATAAACAGTATTTTAATTTAAGTTTTTGTTTGATTTCAAATGATTTTGTATAGATACAATGTAATATTCATAAAGCGGCATAAATTCTTTGGCTGATTTGTAGAAAATGAAATTGTCTTCATCGAAATCATATTCATGAATCAAAATATTTCTTAGATTAGAACTTTTTACAAAATCAGACATGTATTTTTTATCCAACACACTGAGTTCTGTCATTTTCTTGAAAGATTCACGGTACGTGTCAGGCGTTTCCCCACCCAATTCAGCAATTAGATGAGTATTTATGTCACTGGCTAATTCAATAAGTAATTGATAATTCCTTTCAGCAGAGCGGATATTGGTAAACTTACTTTTAAATTCACTAAATGGCAAGGCGAGTAATTCTCCAAGTTCAGTCATCAAAATCTTCATCTGTTCTAATTTTTTAATTATAAGATCATGCGACATGGGGTTGTAAAATTAAACGTTCACGCATACGTCTAAATTTTGCTGTATCCTGATATTCTTTCATAGCACGAACCTTAAATCTAATAAAATCAAAAGTTTTACCTTGTACCAATTTTCCCTTTTTAGCTACTTCAAATTTCAATAATGGTGATGCGTTCGATAGGTCGACTAAATCTATCTTATCTTCATTTATATTTAATTCTTTGGATAAATGATATGCAATACTGGTTCTTTCCTCTAAAGTAAGAATGGTATTACCTAATACACCAAAATCATAATCAGAGTTCGTATTTGTTCTGCCATTTATTCTTGAACCAAAAGAAATAATAAGAAAATTATTCATATAGATAATATAACACACTTTTACACCTATTCAATAGTGTCGGCGGCAGGACTTGCACCTGCGACCTAGGGCTTATGAGTCCCTCGCTCTAACTGCCTGAGCTACGCCGACTTTTATTGTTCTCTCAAACCTCGTTGTCAAAATTCTTACTCGCGCTTTCTAACTACAACAGCTACGCCGACTTTATTATTTTTCAACAAAAGACGACTTGCAATATGATGCCATAACGTGTAATAATAGTCCAGTTACCCATCGCGGGGTAGAGCAGCCTGGTAGCTCGTCAGGCTCATAACCTGAAGGTCGCCGGTGCGAATCCGGCCCCCGCAACAATCATACATAATAGAATTCTTGGAAAACCTTTTTGTAAAGGTTCATGATTCTTCTTGCCTCATGATGACTAATAGTAAAACCAGAACCATCATGCGCTATGGCATTCCTGACTTTGTGAGCCTCCCAAGCATCATTCAAAGACTTCATTTCAGCGGGTTCTACCCTGCGCAACTTCTCACCGATTGACTCACCCTTATAACCGAGCTTATTCAATATCTCATCGAGAATAATATCGGCCTCAATGATTGCTTGTTTCCAATCATTTTCATTTTCTGATTCTATGTGTTTTACAACATTATCCCAACGACTGGCCAAGGCCGGATCGTTCACAGCAGTTGCATCATATGCCGGTTCAACCTTTGTATCGTATATTTCTTCCTCTTTACGACGAATCTGTTTTAGTCTCTCTACTGCATATATAATACCGATCAAAAAAATCACCACAGCAACTATAGAAATTCCAGTGACATAACCAAAAAAATTTTTCAGAAATGCTCCCAAAGCAGGATACAGATCTGAAATCGCGCGAAAAGCCGAATCCAAAACAGGATCAAAATTTATGACAGGCAAATTGAGTACAACTTCACCATTTTCCATATCACTATTTTATCAGATTTTTAACAAATACATATCAACAACCGGCCTGAATGTCTTGCCCTATTTCGAATGCAGTTTCTTCATCGCCATGTCTAGTAGTTATTTGTATGCCGAGTGGAAGAGATTTGCCACCAACTTCTGACATTCCCGAAGGAACTGATATTGCAGGCATACCTGTTAGATTGGCCGTTACAGTGAATATATCCTCCAAATACATAGCTATAGGATCAGAAGCCTTCTCGCCTATTTTGAATGCGGGCGCAGGCGTAGTGGGTGTCAAAACTGCATCAACCTGCTCAAAAGCTTTCTTGAAATCATCGATCAAAATCCTACGCACAGCATTAGCACGATTGTAATACGCATCATAATATCCAGAAGACAAAACATAAGTACCGAGAAGTATTCTTCGTCTTACTTCTTTGCCGAAACCGGCGCCTCTCGTTTCGAAATAATCTTCGATGCCATTCTTGCCATCTTTGTGCAAACCAAATCTTACACCATCAAATCTGGCCATGTTGGAAGAAACCTCAGCAGGCATGATCACATAATAAACAGCTAATGAATAAGCGATATTTGGTAAATTAATATCCTTGACATCATAGCCAGAATTCTTGAGGCGCTCGACAGTTTCGTTGAAATTATTGAGAGTGTTCTTGTCTATACCATCGCCTTTTAAGAAATGTCTCGGTATTCCAATAGTTGGTTTTTTCTTACTGATTCTCTTCTTGCTATATGTATTATCAGAAATAGTTGTACCGTCCTTCGTATCAGTACCCCTTATGCAATCATAAATAATCCGCGCATCATCTATGTTCTTTGCGAAAGGACCTATTTGATCAAGTGATGAACCCATAGCCATAACACCATATCTAGAGACTCTGCCATAAGTTGGTTTCAAACCGACCAATCCGCAGAAACTAGCCGGCTGTCGGATCGAACCTCCGGTATCTGAACCGAGTGCACCCAAGGCGCCCGACATAGCAACAGCAGCAGCGGAACCACCCGAAGATCCGCCCGCCACGCGCTCTACATCATAAGGATTTTTCGTAACACCGAAAGCGGAATTCTCCGTTGAACCTCCCATGGCGAATTCATCCATGTTTGTTCTTCCTACGAATACTACACCTTGTTCTTTAAGTTTCTTAATAACAGTGGCATCATAAGTAGCACTATAACCTTCTAGGATTTTGGAAGCAGAGCTAACCTTGCGACCATTGATCAAAATATTATCTTTGATAGCAAGAGGTATACCCATAAGCAGAGGTATCTCTTTATTTTGCTTTTTCAAATCTGCTATTTGTTTGTCAGCAGATTTTGCTTGTTCAATAACATCTGAGAAAACTTCTAGGAAAGCATGTATATCTTTGTCTTTCTTTTGTATTTCATCTACATGGGCCTTCACCAAATCGCATGAAGTATAAAGCCCTTTTACCAAATCTTCATGGGCCTGCCTTATTGTTAGTTTTTTTATATCTATATTCATATCAGTCTTGTGCGATTATTTTCTTAACTGCGACGAAATCACCTTCTCTGTCAGGGGCTTCATTGAGAAGGCTCTCTCTCGTCTCTTCGTTCGAATCTTGTGAAATATCTGGGCGCGTAACATTGTGGATATCACCAACAATCGGTGAAAAATCAACATCAACTGTCGCCTGCTTTATTTGTTCAACATAGGTCAAAATAGAATCAATCTCTTTGGTAAGGCCGGCTTTTTCGTTGTCGTCTAGTTTTATTCTGGCCAAATTGGCCAAATGTTCAATTTCTTTTGTGGTAATCATGACGCGATTGTAACATTATTTCTGTCCAATTAAAAATCTGAACTCATTTTCATCAATAACCTTGACTCCTAGTTCACGAGCCTTGTCTAGTTTGGATCCGGCATTTTCACCTGCAACAACATATGAAGTTTTTTTTGATACCGAACTAGAGATACTACCACCCGCTTGTCTTACCATATTTTCTGCCTGAAATCGCTCAAGATTTTGCATTGTACCCGTAAAGACGAAAGTTTTCCCCGCAATACTATTATCCTTTGGAACAACTACTTCTTGCGAAGATTGTATATTGATAACCCTTAACAATCCATTCAACATTTTTTCATTCTTGCTCTGCCCGAACCAATCAACAACAGATTTTGCAATGACAGGACCAACACCATAAATATTTTCTATATCTTCATATTTGGCATTTCTTATAGAGTCAAAATCTTTGAACTTTTTTGAAATATCATATGCAGTTTCTTCTCCGACTTGAGGAATAGATAGAGAAGCCAACAATCTGGGTAAAGTGATATTTTTGGCCCTTTCTATGGAAACGAGCAAATTGTCTACGGATTTCTCGGCGAAACGTGGCAAGTTGAGTAGGTCGCCTTTCTTCAAAGTGAAAATATCCTCGAAAGAATTGATAAGACCATTGACGAGCAATACATCTATAATTTTCGGACCAAGACCGTCTATATCAAAACACTTCTTAGAAACAAAATGATAAAAACGTCTTTTCTGTTGCTCGAAAGAATCACTACTGACACAGCGCCACGCTGCCTGTCCAGGAATCCTTTCAATACTACCATCACCACCACAACCATCGACTTTCTTCGGGAATTCATATGGTTTGGTATTCTTGGGTCGCAATTCTTCGACCACTGAAACAATATCCGGTATAACATCACCTGCCTTCTGCAAGATGACAGTGTCTCCTATTCTGACATCAAGTCTCTTGATCTCATCTTCATTGTGTAGAGTTGCACGAGAAACCGTGGAACCCGCAACAAGAACAGGACGCAAATGAGCCACAGGAGTCAAAACACCTGTTCTACCAATCTGCAAAACAATATCTTCAACAACAGTAGTGACTTGTTCCGCCGGGAATTTGTAAGCAACCCCGAAACGAGGAGATTTGGCTGTATGACCAAGTGCGTCTTGGTATTTCTTTTGATTGATTTTTATGACAATGCCGTCTAATTGATATTGCAGAGACTTTTTATTCTTATTCCAGTATTCATAGTATTTCTGTATTCCTTCCATAGAATCAACTACTTTATAATTCTTATTTGTTTTGAAACCCAATTTTTCGAGAAGTAAAAGCTCTTCTTCTTGAGTTTGAGGCGCAGGAATATTTTCGATATCACTCGTATCAATTTCATCTATATCATATATGAATGAATCAAGTTTCCTTTCTGCTGTAATTTTTGGATCGAGTTGACGCACTGAACCCGCTGCAACATTTCTTGTATTAGCGAACAATTGCTCGCCATTTTTTTCTCTCAATTTATTTATTCTCTGCAACTCATCGTTACTCATCCATATTTCTCCAACAACAATAATATCCACGGGCATATTGAGACTAAGCGGTATACTTCTTATGGTTTTTATGTTTTGAGTAACTTCCTCGCCAATCTCTCCGTCACCTCTTGTCGCAGAACTCTTGAGTTTACCGCCTTCATAAATAAGAACGTTTTTGAGTCCATCTATCTTAAGTTCACAACAATATTGAACTTTTTCATTACCATCTTGACCTATTTTTATACCGGCTTTATTCAGGAAATTATGCACCCTTTCTTCCCATTTCTTCAATTCCTCAAAGTCGAAAACATCATCGAATGACCATTGTCTATATTTATGTTTGATTTTCGTAAATTCCTTGAGAGGCTGATCTCCCACTCTTCTACTCGGACTATCATCAGTTATCAATTCAGGGTATTGTTTTTCTATTTCCAAAAGCTCTTTGACCAGAGAATCATAAGCTTCGTCGGATATTTGAGGCATATCCAAGGTATGATAATTGTAACTATGCTTTTTTATGGCAATTTTGAGCTTTTCCAGACGATCAATGATTGATTTCGGAATATTATTCATACCGAATATTATGGCTTTTAGAGGGTCAATTGTAAACCTCTTTCTATGACTTTCGGATTGGTTGGGCTTTTACAGTCCTGTGCCGTATAACCAAGACTGTGTCCATAAGTTCTAACTATTGTTTTGACCTGACCATTGACCGTTTGACTAGTAATATCCAATATAGCGCAACCATTGCCCACTTCTGGCATATATACTCCACTATCATCGGTCAACGTGCCTGTATATGTGCCCGCATTATTGGACCATTGTATTTTGAGGGTTTGTGGAACAGTCGTACCACAAGTTATAGTAAGAGGATTAACAGAAGTATCTATGTTATTACTAAGCACACATTCGGCCAATGAATCTGCGGCATAAATAGCAGACAATGAATCTCTTGCTGTTGTGGTCAAAATAAATTCTTTACGACTTATAGATAATATAGAAGCTGCGATTGCAAGAACGATAACTGCCACCAGAATAGAGAAAAGCAAAGTATAGCCTTTATTGTATTTATTTGTTTTTATGTTTTTTACTTGCATTTTAGAATATCTTATCAGATATGAAACTTGATAAATTGACTTCATAAGGCACTATTCCCTCTCTCCACAAAACCCTCACATGAAGCAAACATTGTGTAATCGTGTTGTTACAATCCGAAACATAGAAAACTCTATTGAAAATAGTTGGCTTGGCATTCGTATATGATGATTTATCTTGAACATAACCAGATTTATCATCGAATAATACAGGACAAAAACTACTCGATGATGGCTCCACTCCACAACGATCCAATGTCATACGATTGATACCGTGTGGAGAAGATTCTATGGAATCCACTATGCAAGGAGTATTGACGGTGCAATCAGAAAAACCATCATTCCAGGAAAGATTGTTAGCAACTCTTAGGTATTTTGTGTTTTTAACATATTCCATTGCATCCTGTGCAAGATAAGACGCAATCATTTGATCCTTGGCATTGATGGCGGCGAGCAGGCCTTTGTTTGCAACAGTAAGAGGGCCCGCAATCGAGATCATCAGAATTGTGACCGCAACCAAAGTCTCTACAATCGTGAATCCTTTTTGATTTTTATTTTTATTAATATTAAGCATATTATTGAAGAAGTCTTGGCGCAACAATCGTCTGAACATCGAGAGCTGTCTCGTCTTTCTTCCTATCACCCGTTACTGCGTTTAGGCGAATATATACTGTTGGATACTTCGCATCACGTGATACATACAAAATAAAATTATTGATCTTAACCTTTGGTGATGTTATAGGGTAGAAACTCGATGAAGTGATAGAGCCATCACAACGCTTCTTCTCTGCTTTCTCTATAGTCTTATCGATATCATTATATCTGTAAGCAAATATGAGCTGACAATCTGGATTATCCGGAGAAATCTTCGAGGATTTGAAGGCGAGAAGCATAGCAGGATTGGAATTTACGCCGTTGATATCGAAACTGGCTTCTTCGAATGAACATGATTTGTTGACGAGATCGCCATTTGCAGACGAACTCCATCCCACATATTCACTTTTCTTCTGACAATTATAAGCAGTACCCACTCTGACCTCCCTAGAAATAGACTCTAGGGCAAAATTGAGATTATTAATTGCTGATTTCAAAGATTGTGATTTTCTATTTGCATCCACTATTCTCCCCAACGCACCCACTGCAACCAAAGCAACAACAGCAAATATTCCAAGCGCCACTATCATTTCGACCAAAGTGAAACCTCTCTTGTCGTGCGAACTTATTCTATGAGATTTTTGTATTACTTTTTTATTCATATTAATCTTCTATAGATATTTGACCCGTGCTCCTCACAGTAATTATACGATTGAGCCCACTAGCTGAAGTAATCCTTATCTTGGCCAAAGAATATTTGTCATTGTCTTGGCAAGTACTACCGGAATTGGTCGAACAAATAACAGCGTTAGGGTCTGGCCTTTTGAAAGTAATGTCTAATTGGTTTTTATTATTGCCGTTATTATTGGAAAAATCAGTACAAGTGTCATTGTTGGTAACGCATATACCAGTTATCTTTGATCCTGCTTTTATCTGATATTTATTTATGATTATGTCATTATTCTTGTAAACAGAGTCATTGCCATTGCCATTATCAAAATCTGAAAACAATATAAATTGAGAGTTATTGCTAAGATCAAAATCAACTCCGTAGGCATTCTTATAACCAGTTATGGTTGCGTCCGCTCTTTTGACACTCATGCCGTAAGTTTGTGCTGTTCTTATAGTTAACGCGACATCATAAGCGAGATTGTTGAGAAGCGTAGAATCATTGAAACTACCATAACGAGCCACGAGAAGCGCGGTCATAATGACGAAAATACCAATTGAAACCAGAAGTTCAACCAAAGTGAAACCTTTATTCGTGCGTATTTTTTGGTACAGAATTCTTGCACTCATTAACAATATTATACCAGAATATGAAAATATATACCTAGAATAAAGAGCTTATCAAATCTCTTACTAAACCTATATTTATAATCTGAATATGCAATAACAATTCAATATACATACCGAGCACCAAATATGGACCAAATGGTATTTCTGTTCTTGGTTTGAACTTGTGATATGTAAAAAGCATCCAGACTAGAGATACCACAGCTGCGATCCAGAATGACAATACGAAGGCATTAATCGCCATAGATAGACCCAATATCCAACCAATACCCAAAGACAACTTTGCATCACCAAATCCTATCCACTGACCCCGCGACACCACCCAAAGCAAGGCAAAAGGCAAAGCCATTATCGGACCCGCAATGAAAGCCTGATAACTAGGTAAAACAAAATTCAAGGTTGGCGATAGGAACAATGACAGGAATGATAAGGCTATGAATATATATGCGAATTGATCTGGAATAATTTTGTGTTTGATATCGTAAACCGATATCACGACAAGAAGTGAAGCTATAAACAAATGAAAGGTGGTCAGAAATGAAGAATCTGGATCAATAGGTGGAAAAATATAGAATACAAGTACAAACAAAATACCCGTAACCAATTCTACGAGAGGATATTGTAAGGAAATTTTGCTCTTACAACCTTTACACGAACCTCTTTGTAATAGATAGCTGAGCACTGGCAATAATTCATGCCAAGATAACTCCTTACTACAATTAACACATTTCGATCTTCCCTTCAGTGATTTCCCTGTATTGTATCTAATAATAACTACATTGAGGAAACTGCCAATAATAGCCCCGAACAAAAATGAGAATATAAACAGAGCAGTATTCATGTTATTTTGGTCCTACACAATAATCAGTCGGATAATTGGTTGCATCATAGCATTTGAGAGCTGAGAGATCAGGATAACCATAAGCAGACAAACCAGAAAGATAAGAGTTGGGTAAACTATCTTTTGTAACAGCATCGCTTGAATTTTCGAGTTTAGCATGAAGTATATAATCTGTTTTTGTGCCAGATGCTCCTGAATTATTGATGTAATAATCATAAGACGAACCATCTGTTGCTGTTGGAATCTTGGATATAAATCTCTGTAAAGTTACATTTGTGCCATTATCCGTGCAAGCCCCGCCCGACGCACTATTACTAGCATTTATATCGACATTGTTAGATACGGTAGGATTTGGATATTGTTTACACTTATCGAAATATAGCTCAATCGCAAGTTGTATTTGTGCAATATCTGAAACCTTCTTTGCATCTCTTGCTTTTGATTTTGGTTTTACGAGATTTGTCATAATGATACCTGTCAAAAGAACAATAATAGCTATGGTTACCATAAGTTCAACCAAAGTAAATCCTGATTTTGTTTTTTTCATATTTATTGACATGAAGTTGCGATTTCGTCTGATTCTGGTAATGCTGTAGGATAAGTAACAAGGTCTTTTGTTTTGCCATCGGAAGCTAGACAGTAAGCTGTGCCGTCACTGAGTAAGGCGTATATAGCGTAACCTGTTCCAGGACTTGTTGCAGTTTTTGTTATGATGAACGTGCTACTCGCAGAGACATAATTTCCATCTGCATCAGCGCCAAACAAGCCATTTATCTGCTGTGACAATATCGAGTCTACAAGCGTTCTAATATTAGTATCTACTGCAAATGGTGCCGCTGCGCGATTCTCTGGTACAGCACTGACTAGAGAAGGATAACCTTCATTTGTAAATTCTGACTCTAGCGCTGAACGAATCTGAGATACTTCTGCTTTTATTTTCGCATCTTTACTCTTCTCTCGAGAAGTATTGAGCGAGACCAAAACGACTGATGCTAATATACCTATAATGGCTATCACAACTAATAATTCTATGAGCGAAAAAGCTCTTTTATAAATAGTTTTTTTCATACAGACATTATAGCACCAAAACATCGCTGCAATACGAAGTTTTCCCCAATATTTTCGTAA
Source organism: uncultured Candidatus Saccharibacteria bacterium (assembly GCA_964406895.1). Taxonomy (GTDB): domain Bacteria; phylum Patescibacteriota; class Minisyncoccia; order Phycocordibacterales; family PALSA-1337; genus C7867-002. The sequence continues at coordinate 10,346 of CAYOTK010000009.1, forward strand.
ATTTCAAGTATATATTTAGTCACAAAAAAACAAAACCCCGTGAGGGGCTTTGTTTTTTAACATACTATTAGAAATTACTGACAGGTGTCGAAATTCGCAACAACCGTAGGTATACTTCCTGAATTGACTAACTTTGTTTGACCCTTAGAACCTATACAGAAGTATCCACCAGAAGTTAATGCTGAATATATAGAATACTTAGTGGGAGTACCACTCGTAACGTCAGTATAGACAGTCACACCAGTAGAAGCGCCTCCAGTAGTATTCAATTTACCTGCTGTACCATTATTGAGACTTATTATATCTCCTGCAGTAATACTGAAATTAACAGCAGTTGATGTTGTAGCTGCAAGATTGTTTGCTCCACCAACTAGATCTGGATAACCAGTTCCATTATAAACAGCTTCCAATTGAGCTCTCAATTGTGCTGTTTCGGCCTCAATTCTGCCGTCTTTGCCCTTTAGTCTTGCACTGTTCAAAGAAACCAATACAACTGATGATAACATGCCAATAATTGCTATAACTACTAATAATTCTATGAGCGTAAAAGCTCTATTATATAAATATTTTTTCATATGAACATATAATAACACGAAGATTTTGTTTAAGTAGAAAAATTATCCACAAAAAACATTTGTATATCCAATATTTGTTACAAAAAACAAAACCCCGTGAGGGGCTTTGTTTTTTAACATACTATTAGAAATTACTGACAAATATCAACACTTGTTGGTATTCCTGGTAGGCTGGCTGCTGTAGTATTTGTAAGCGTCTGACCATTTGATCCAATACAGAAATATCCACCATTTGTTAATTTTGAATATATTGAATACTTCGTTGGTTTATTACCGTTAGCGGCATCTGAATAAACTGTAACACCATTTGCAGCTGAAGCTGCGGTGTTTAATTTACCAGTTGTGCCCCCATTAAGAGACATGATATCTGATGCGGTTATACCAAAATTTGTAGCTGTTGAAGTTGTAGCAGCTATGTTTGCTGTTGCCGTTCCTACTAGATCAGGATATCCTGTACCATCATAGTTTGCTTCGAGCTGAGTTCTAAGCTGAGCTGTTTCAGCCTGAATCCTACCATCCTTACCCTTGCTTCTTGCTGTGTTCAACGAAACCAAAACAACTGATGACAAGATACCAATAATAGCGATAACAACTAGCAACTCGATAAGGGTGAAACCTTTCGCGTAATTTTTGAACTTTTTCATGTTTTAAAGTTACTTATAATAATTAATAATCTACTAATGTAACATACCTTTTATTAGGTTGTTAGCCATAATTATAGCACCAAAAGCAGTATAAAAGACGCAAGCCGCTCTGTGGATAAGTAAATTACTGCCCACCAGCGATGTTATATATAGGTATAAGAACAGAAGCGAGCAGTGTAGCTACGCCACCTCCAAGCATAACGATCATCAAAGGCTCGATAAGAGAAACCAGAGAATCAACAGCCGTAGCAACTTCACGGCTATAAAACTTAGCGACAGTTTTCAATATATTGCCCAATTCACCGGTTTCTTCACCGACTCGCATCATTTGAACCATAATGCCTGGTACTTCTTGAGGATGATTGGATAGAGATTCCGAAAGAGTTTTACCACCCTTCACCGACTCAACAGCTTCATCCATAATGCCTTTATAAATCTTATTATCAATAACACTAGAAGTTAATTCTAGGGCTCTTATCATAGGAATACCTGAAATAAGCATTGTATTCATGTTATCTGCCATTCTCGACAAATAAAGTTTCTTGAACAAAGTACTGACGTAAGGAATAGCCAATTTGAATCGATCGAAAGCCACGCGCCCGGTAGGAGTCCTTATAAATCTAACAATGAAGAAACCCGCGACGATAACTACACCCAATATGACGAATCCATATTCAACCAAGAAATTACTTATTCCGAGTACAATCTTGGTATAGACAGGAATGTCTTGCCCGGATTCGGTCAAAATAGCACTGATTTTCGGTATAACCATTGTAAACATAAGAATCATAACGGTTATAAATGTAACGACCACGAACGCAGGATATATAAGTGCACCCTTAACCTTCGATGACAATTCATATGCGCGATCCAAATAATCCGCAAGATATTGGAAGGTTTCATCTAGCTTACCTGATTCTTCACCAGCCTTAACCATACTTACGTAAAACTCTGAGAAAATTTTCGGGTGTTTGGAAAGAGCGGCTGATATAGAACTACCTGATTGCAAATCATCACCTATAACCATGAGTTGTTTACCCAGGAATTTATTCTCGGTTTCTTGTCCCAAAAGCCTGAAAATACGCAATGCCGAGACCTGAGCTTCAAATAGTGTGGAGAGCTGTCTCGACAAAATAACAACTTCTTTGTTAGAGACACGATCAAAGAAAGAAATATTCACAGACAATATAGAATCCGCCTTACCCGCTTCATTGATATGAGTGATAATCAATCCCCTTCTCTGTAATGAAGAAATAGCAATATCAACATTCACGGCTTCTATTGAACCATTTCTGGGTGCACCACCTGTTTCTACTGCTTGATAGTTGAATAACATGAATATATTATAGCAATTTTTCCAAAGATTTTGGATTCAAAGAATTGACATAGGCTGTTTCAACAGAAATTTCACCCGCTCTTGCGAGTTCAGCCAATGATCTATTCATATCTACCATGCCTTCTTGTGAACTCGTCTCAATAACTGTATTGATTTCATGTACCCTCTTTTCGCGAATTAGATTTGAGACAGCATTGTTGTTTATGAGCAATTCATATGCAGGAACCAAACCACCGGATATCCTAGGAACAAGTCTCTGAGAGAAAATACCGGAAAGTGAGCCCGCCAATTGCACTCTTATTTGATCTTGTTGGCCTGGAGGGAAAGAATCAATAATACGGTTTATTGTCTGAGCCGCATCGTTTGTGTGTAAAGTCGAGAAGATAAGATGGCCCGTCTCTGCCGCAGTAACAGCAGTTGCAATCGTATTGATATCTCTCATCTCACCTATCATACAAACATCAATATCTTCACGGAACATAGCTGTAAGAGCAGAATGAAAATCTGTTGTATCAGTACGAACTTCTCTTTGATCAATTATGGATTTCTTCGATTCAAACAAATATTCTATAGGATCTTCGATTGTCATTATATGTTCAGTGCGAGTTTCATTTATCATATCTATAAGAGTGGCGAGAGTTGTAGTTTTGCCTTGACCAATTGGGCCGACGACCAAGAAAAAACCCTGGTTCTTCCTAGTGAAAGATTCTAGTATGGGAGGCAGATTGAGTTCCGCAAGAGTTCGGATGGCTTTTGGTATTAGTCGCAAAGCAATAGATACTGCTCCTTGCCGATAATATATGTTGCCACGAAAACGAGCATTGGGAAGATTGTAAGAAAAATCAACATCACGATTATTCATCAATAATTCTTTATTTGCAGGAGTTAACAAAACATCGATGAATCCTTGCATATCTTGTTGATTCAACACTTTCTTTTTCACTAGTGGCAATAAGTTGCCCGAAACTCTAATAATAGGTGTTCGATCCGTAGATAAATGCAAATCAGAAGCCCCTTCTTGTATGATTAGATTTACCAAATCTTCAATTTCTTTTTTATAGTCCATATGATTATTTTTTATTATCTTTGGCTTCTAACATTTTGCGAACTTCCTCCAAAACCTCAGAAGGTATAGTACTAGCTTTGATAATGAAACTATCAACATTGAGTCTTTTCGCTCTGGCTATATCATCAGTACTACTATTGTTGCTTAACATTATGAAAATAGAATCCGGTAACAACTTCTCGTTTTTGATCTTGGCAACTAATTCTAGGCCATCCATTCCAGGCATGAGAATATCTATGAGCAAAACTTCTGGCAGGAATCCATCATGAATAACCTTGAGCGCTTGCTCAGTTGAAACAACAGATCTTATGTCATAACCTGCTTTGGCAAATTTGACATTATACATGTCGAGGATCATTTTATCGTCATCCACAAACATTATTTTTCTTTTTTTATTATTTTCTTCGTTCATGTTTATATTATAGCTTATTTACTTCTTCGAACGGAATCATTTTCTGGAAGGCTTTTATTATTGCGTCTTCTTTGAGTGTAAGCATTCCTTTTGATCTCACGATTTTCATAATTTCTGTCTCTGTTGGGTTTTTCAAAATAGCTTTTTCAATGTCCTTATCCATCATGAACATTTCGAACACCGCCATACGACCTCTTGTACCTTTTGGACATTCAGGTGTTGGTTTTATTTTGTATACCGTATCTGCAAAAGGAATATCTTTCCTGAATTCAGGTGGCAAATCTTCAAATTGTTTATCAATCATGGCTTTTATACTGTCATCTACAGGCACAGCCTCACCTCCTCCTGGGCATAGCATTCCTACCAATCTTTGGGCAACGGCCAAGATAAGAGTTGGAGCAATCAAGTAAGGATCAACACCCATGTCTATAAGACGAGGTATAACGCCCGCCGCATTGTTGGTGTGCAATGTCGAGAATACCAAGTGACCTGTCAGAGCCGCTTGCACGGCGAGCTGCGCTGTTTCCTTATCGCGGATCTCTCCCACCATGATTACGTCTGGGTCCTGGCGCAAAGTAGTACGCAAACCGGAGGCAAAAGTGTAACCAATTTCTGGTCTAACCTGAGACTGACTGACACCGTCCATTTGATATTCAACTGGATCTTCCAATGACAAAACGTTTGTAGTTTCTTTATCAATCTCATTCAAAACGGAATATAGTGTCGTTGATTTACCAGATCCGGTAGGACCAGTGATCAAAATCATTCCGTATGGTCTGTCTATGGCTTCCCGAAACATATTCAAATATGTTTTCGACAAATTCATTTCATCTAATTTCTTGATCCCTTTTGCTTGATCAAGAATACGCATCACGACTTTCTCACCATAATACGAAGGAAATGTAGATACACGGAAATCAATTCTTCTTCCGTCAATTCTCGCGGAGAATCTTCCGTCTTGAGGCTTGCGTTTTTCATCAAGTCTCATATTGGACAAGACTTTGATTCTAGCCACAACTGCGGAATGCACCTGCGGAGGCAAAACCAAACTTGTATTCAATATTCCATCAACACGGAAACGTACACGCACCTTGTCATACATATGTTCTATGTGCACGTCAGAAGCTTCGCCTTCTACAGCATATCTAACAACTGTTGCTACAATTTTGACTACAGGAGCATCCTCTATGATGATGGTTTCTTCTTTATTATCACCAGATTGAGATGATGGCTGAGGAGCACTCTGACCTTGTGGTCTTTTTACATTGTTTGTTTCTACGGACAATTCTGTTTCGAGTTCAGAAAGAGCCTTGGAAACCTCACCCGTTATACCCTTATATGCCTCTAGAACTTTGTTGAAATCATCGAGAGTAATCAAAAATATTTTATAAGGAATATTTTTCTTCGCGGCCAAGAAGTTGAGCGCATCACGCGCCTCCATATTGTCAGGATCCACAACACCAACTTCGAGCACGCCATCTTTAAGACCAATAGGCGCAAATCTATAGTGAGCGGCTGATTCTTCAGGAATATAATCCAAGACTTCGAAAGGAATAGAAGTTTCAGACACGGATCTGGCAGGAATATTCAAGAATTCACCTCTTGCAATAACTATATCCTCGGGTTTTACCCCTTTTGCAAGTAAAGCCTCATCAACAGTAGAACCACCAGAAATTTGTTTTCTAATTTCTTTTACATCGTCCTTGCTTATTAATTTCTTTTCAAGAAGTATGTCTATTACACTCATATTTATTTCTGGGTTTTGGATGGGCTATTTACGACCGTTCCAGGAATTGGTGCAAATGGATTTTGTCTACCGACACTAACAGGAGGTATTTGAACAGTATTATCTTGAAGTGTCTGATATGCTTTGTTTTCAAACAAAGTAGTGTCAATTTTTAGGGATTTTATTTGATTTAATAGTTTGAGAACGTTTGCACCAATATTGGCATCGGCTCCTGCTACTTGCAAAGATCCAGGTCCCGCAGGAAGACGATTGCCATTCCAATAGAAGAAAGCACCTATTATCAATATCATCACAACTATTATGATTATGTTCTTTTTTGTCATGATTTTATTGTTTTAACCAATAAGTTATTACGTCCAAACCTAGATTGTAAACGCCGTTTTCACCTCCACTGACTGACATTTTTGATACATCCATAATTCTAAGATTACTCTCTAGATCTTTCAAAAAACCTATGACTTGCTTGTAACTGGCCGAAACACTCATACTGAGCTTAATTTTACTTAATGCTGGACCGGTATTAGTATTCTGTGATGAATCGGCATTTACATCGGTACTAATAGCTGAGGCCGTTATGGATTTTAGAGCTACCCCGTCCCTCACTGCCAACGCATTCATGTCTATCATCAAACGAATATTATCAACTCCAGATGGAATGATCTTGTCCAATCTATCTCTATCTTCTTGAGATATAGAATTATATCTGCGCATAACTTCATCTCGGTCTTTGATCAATTGATCGGACTTTTTGATTGCTGTTGCATACTGATCATTTGTGTCTTTTATGGCTTTGGCATCGTCGATCACACTCTTCGTAACAGTGAAGTATGTTCCGAGCGCTATAACTATAAGTATTAATGCTGTTACGTTTTTATTCATATTTTATGGATTGATTATTGATTCATCTGTGGTGCTGGAAGCTTCTGGGTCAATAAGTCCCAAAGCGTGTTTGTATGTGAGATAAATCGGATCGATCTGAGCGGAGAAATTGAAAGTGACTTTGTTTGCATCTGACACAGTTGGGTTTGTAAGCATGGGATTCTTGATGATTTTGCGCAAACCATATTGTTCCAATTGACTCAATACGTCAGATTGGAATGCAACAGCCATAAGACTTGTACCTTCACCTGTAATAGCAATACTTGCACTGTCGCTATCTTTTTGTGGTGCAACAACTTCCATGGAATTGAATTTTACTTTTTCAATCGCAATGCGGGCTACAATATCGAATATTTCAGAAAAGGCTACGTGATTGTTGACCAAGTCACTTATAATAGTGATTTTGGAATCTGCTTGTTTGAGTCTATCTATTGTGTCTAGATTGAATTGTTTTTCACGCTTGACTAGTTCAGACTTGAGACTTTGTTGTGAATTTTTGAGATAATTCTTCCAGGCATAAGCTCCGCCCAAACCACCCATAGAAACAACAAAAAGCAATATAGCTATAAGCATGAACAGGCTAGAAGTATATCTTCTAGGTTTCTCATTTGGCACTCCCGTCGGAGTAACCGTCAAAGCTTTCTTGGGTATAAAAGAAGTTTGGAATTTCGTCTCCATACCTGTTTATTATATCAGAAAAAAAGCAAAACCATTGTGCATAAAGATGAACTACTCTAATTCTGACAAACGACGCAAGGCTGCACCTATAGCTACTGAGAATTCAGGCCCAGTTGCCGTGAGTTCATCGGCGAAAATTGCAGGGGTTTCGAGTTTGCTGAATGGATTGGCATATACGACTTCTGTTTGGAAACTGATCTTAGCCAAATCATTGAATCCTTTGAGCAAAACTCCCCCGCCCGTCAAAATAACTTTTGCTACATTCTTGGAAGATTTCTTCTGGTATGCGAGCAGAGTTGCATTTGCTTCATAGAAAATATAATCAAGATTGACCGTAATGATCTCAGTTAGCTCTTTGTATTCCGGACCTCCCTTCAAACCATAGACTCTTTTCATATTTTCGGCTTCACCAACACTGATAGACAAAGCTTTTGACAAGGCCAGTGTTATGTCTTGACTGCCCTTGTTAATAATATGAGATGAACGAAGTATGCCTCTTTCAATAATATAAAGTTTGGTAGTACGCGCGCCCATATCTACAATCATATTTGTCGTTATGCCTTGTTCGAGTACTGATCTTACTGAACTGAAGATCTCAATTTCATAAAAAGTTGGTGTCAATCCGCTACCAGACATAATTGACTGATAATTGTTGATGTAGTCATTGTGTATTGCAACAACTAATATTTCTTGGGTCTGTTTCTCTGCCTTGGCCGCCTCGTCTTCTGAAACATAATTCTCTTCTTTAGGAATGAGAGACCAATCAAGCATAACTTCATTCAATGAAACTGGTATGAATTTCCTGGCTTCAATAGCTACAACTCCGCCAATTTGCTTTTCTGGTACAGCTGGAATATTCAAGAATGATATCAAGCTCGAAGAATACGGCAGAGCAACCCCACAGGACACAGATGTGGTTTTGGATTCTCGCAATATGTCTTTGATGGCCTCAGCTATCTTGTCAGCGGTTAGATTTGTGGCACGACCTATCTCAATGCCCGCATATGGTCCGAGCGCCAATTCCCCGTATGTCTCCAATACAGCTCTACCCCTTTTCTTCTTTATCTGAACAATTTTGATCGCAGATGAGCCTATATCAACACCGAGAACACTTGATTCTTTTTTGAAAAAAGAAGTAAGAAAAGACGAAATCGATGACATACAAGTATTATAGTATATAATCCTTAGCAATGCATTTTATTTTGAGTATATTCAATGTCATAGTTGAAGCGATATTCCCACTCTCTTCGGAAGAAAAAGAGCTTTTTGCCATGAATGAAGAAACGGCCTCAAATGCCCTGCCCAAATCTCCTCCCGTCCCTATTCATGCATACGCTGTTTTTGCATACAAAAACGACTTGGTAAGCAAACTTATTTGGAATATCAAATATAAGAAATCCAAACAAGCCGTAAAAATTGCCTCATACGCTCTTTTTATGAAAATTCATGAAATCTTGAATGAAAAACTGATAAGCACCAATCAGAAAATCATATTACTGCCAATACCGATCTCAAAAAGACGCAGACGTGAAAGAGGCTTCAATCAATGTGAGTTATTAATCGAAGAAATAAAGAATTTACAAAATAATACAAAAAGCAAACAGAACAATTTCAAACTAGAATTTAATTCTAGTCTTTTGGTTCGTGATAAACACGTCTCTAGACAGACCCTGAAACATAGACGAGAGAGACTAAAAGATGCCAAAGATATTTTCGGTATCAATATTGCAGAATTAGAAATTATAAAAAATCAAAATCAACTCGAAAATATAATCTTTTTCATTATTGATGATGTTATCACTACTGGCAGTACTATATTAGATGCAGAAAAAGTCTTGAGGAATTCGGGCGCACAAAATATTATTTTGCTTTCCGTCGCGCACTAGTGATAATCTTGTTTATTTATCAATATTCTTTTTGCATCTTCCAAACCTTCTTCAGGACTTGTAACTCCCCGCCTAATATTTTCTCTAATTCCATCGAGTGTTGGTATTTCGTAATCATTTGCACCCATAGTTGCAATCTGTTGGAGAATAAGATTTATCTCTGCAATCGCAGAGTCCTTATTAATTTCTGATTGATGTAATTTTTCCTTAAAAAGTGTTTCCATAATATTCCTAATTTCCTTTGACTAATTTTACAAATCTTCTCTTTCCTATTTTCAAGACCATGGTTTTCAAAGGTAAGAAGTTTGGATCAGAGATTTTCGTATCATCTTCAGTGCGCACGGCGCCATTTTCTATGAGGCGACGCCATTCTGTCTTCGATGGAACTATATTTGCCTGAATAAGTAAATCGGCGAGAACGACTTTGCCCGAACTCGGTAAATGTATTTCTTGAATATTCTCAGGCAATCCACCCTTAGCAAAAGTTGCCTCGAAGTTATTCTCGGCATTTTCTGCTGATTGTTCTCCGTAAAATCTCTTCACTATGTCATAAGCGATGCTAGCTTTCGCAAGGCGTGGGCCAAGTGACATAATACTCTCCTTCTCGGCAAGAGGTATACGTGTGCAATTTGTGAACAGAGGTTCAATCATAGGATCAGGCAGGGCCATGAGAGCGCCGAATAATTCATTTGGAGGCAAATTGACGAATACACCCGTGCCGTTACTTTTTGACATAAGCTCACCTGTTGCTGGATTTGCGACTAGATTGAGAGCGACTACTATCTTATCTTTATCTTTCATTCTTTTCATAAGAGTTCTTCCCGCTAGAGCGTTGAAAATCTGATCATTGCCACAAACTTCTACATCCACATCCATAGCTACGCTGTCATATCCTTGCATAAGCGGATACATGAATTCATGAAGATGTATGGGTGCATTTGCCGCCAATCTTTTTGCAAATAAATCTCTTTCTATCATTTGTTGAACCGTAAAATTCGAAGCGATGCTGATAATGTCTGAGAAATTGAGCTTCGAAAGCCAAACTGAGTTATACATTATCTTCGCAGGGTTCAAAGGATCTTGGAAATCAATGAGCGGAGCGACTTGTTGCATCCATCCCGAAACATTGTGTTTAACATCTTCTTCGGTCAATTGTTTTCTCGTAGAATTTTTGTCTGGATCACCAATTCGTGCAGTGAAATCTCCGAAAAGTATAATTATTTCATGGCCTAATTGTCTCAATTCTTCCATGAACATTATGTTCTTCGCATGTCCAACGTGCAGAGAAGTTGCGGTTGGATCGAAACCAATATACATACGCAATCTTTGCCCAGACATCAGTTTTTCGATGAATGCTTCACGTGATGGCAAAACCTCTACGACTGTTCCTCGAGAAAATATCTCTTCTATTCGATTTTTGTCTGTGATTATATTACTCATTATGAACTATTTTATGACTGGCATTGTTCCGTCATTGTCTGTTTTTTGCGCGTCTTCTTTTGCTACGTGGCCGTGAGTGTGCTCATGATTATGTTCATGATGTTTGCCGGAACATTTCTCACAACAATGGGAAAAATCTGACCACTTAACTTTTGCAACCCAAATAAGATATATAAGTTCCAATATTCCCATGGTATTCACTATCATGATGATAATAAACCACCACTTCTCACCTCTCCTTGCTGCTGTCCAGAGCGAATAGCCTTTCAGAACTACTGATAATATGAGCACAACCAAAGCTATTGTGAGCCCTATGAAACCTACACCTATCCACCAAGCCGGAGCAAAACCCCATGAATTGAAATGCATTTGAGTATAATTAAATAATTAAGCTAAAAATATAAGATTGTCTCTTATAGTCAATTAAAATATAGCATAATTAAGAAAAATTATAAATACAATTATTTGAATCAAGACAATGAAAGTAGAGATATAGCGATAGCTGCGAATATAATTCCCAATATGCCAATTGTATTCAAATGCTCATGAAAAATAATAATTCCTATCAAGACTGTAGCAAGCAAACTCATAACCGACCATATCGCCCCGACAATTGATAATTGATTCTTCTGTAATATCGCGGGCAACCACGCAAGAGTTCCCAATGTATACATTACTATTATAAGTAGTACATACTGGGTACTCGGATTTAATGCAAATTTTTTTGATAGAAATTCTCCACAAGCAAAGAAAAGTGCTGAGATAATTAACCAAACGATGTAAGGTATTGCAAGCAACAGTTTCATATAATTATCTACAAATAAATATCTAGAAAAATAAAGTCGCTATGAAAGCGATAATCAAGAATGAAACCAGATTGGAAGCACTATCAGAAAGAAATCTTTTCCATGCAAGAGAGCCCTTGGAAGTTCCCCAAAGCACATTCTGACCTATCATGGGCACCGTGAAGCATAACCATATAAGTGGTATATAGAAGTATATCGAACTAGCGGGCGCGCCATTTTGGACACTGTAACTTGTTACAAAGCCTATGAATAATGATGTGAGGAGCGACAATAACATCTGTGCACCATATGTCTTCCACATCTTGGGACCCATTTCTTTCCTAAGCGCCTCTTTTTCCTCTTTTGAAAGTTTGTCAAAACCCAAATACTGCATATGCCACTTACCCATAGGAGTCAGTGCATCGTTATACCAAATCGTACCGACTACTGCACTTACAATCGCTCCGATAATACCTACCAAAATTATTGATATCATGAATTTCTATTTATGTTTATAATGTTGCTACATTATAACAGGAAAAAATAATGGCGGCAGTTTTTACTTGAAGTTCGAACCTTTTTCGCCGAAAATCCGCAGGTGTGACTTTTCCTTGAATGAAATGCGGAGTCGCTTCGCGACACTATTTTCTTTTTGGTCGCTATCTCAAAAAAATGGAGTCGGGCGGCACGGCAGGAGGGGTCTGGGGAGGAATGCCGTGCCGTCCTCCGCTTTGTTTTTGAGGCGGGCGGCGGGAATAAAAGAAAGCGAAATAATAAAGAACGAGAATCGCAATGTTCGAAGCGGCCCACTTCCGCTTCTAGGGAGTCTTGTGGCGCGTCCGTCGTCAGTCCGTACGGCTAATCGCCGAACCGACTTCCTCCGAACGCGAACAATATTCCGTGAGAAAAAGCGGAAGTCGACCGCTTCTCGACGGAGCGCGAGGTATTTCAAAAAGTCCTGTGGGTCAAATGGTGGAAATGACCCACAAGCGTATTTTAACGCACAAACTGGTATTTAGCATCGCGTGGATCTCCTACACGAAGTAATCGTCCTTGTTGGACTAATTTGACCAGATAGCGAGTTGCAGTTCTGTCGGAGATGCGTAGAAGTTTTTGAGTATCGGAATTTGTAATTAGCTTCTTCTTTTGAGCAAGCTCTATCAATTTTTCCAACTTTTTCTGTTTGTTGAATTGAATTTTAGCTTGAGCTTTGGCTAACAAGGTGCGAATGAAACCTTTTTGATCTTGTTGCGCCAGCGATTGAGGTTGTGGTGCTTGCGGAGTCAGTGGCGCTGGCGCAGGCTGTGCAGAAACTGTTTGAGCTGGTTCAGAAGCTGATTGTGATAAATCCTGTTCAGGTACTGGTGCAGTCGTTGTAGATGTCTCAGCCGCAGGTATCGATTGCTCTTCGACTGGCGGTTTCGGCGTCTCTGGAACGGGTTCGACTGATTCATGTGTCACTTCTGTAGAAGCCGGAGCAGACTCTGAAACTGGCACCACGGACGGTGCCGGTGTTTCTGTAACTGGTTCGCTTTGAGTATTTTCGTCATCCATAGTGATATTTTACACCAAAACGACTAAATAGCCTTGTGGGTCAAATGGTGGAAATGGCCCACAGACAATTATTGATTCATCACATGCTATGTATTTCTCGCAGTTATCTGACAAAATAGCTTGCCGTTAAGCCATGCTTCTACCCTTTACATAGCTTGACTTCTGTAGTCTAATATGCTATACTTGTACTAAGTAAGAACATTGATTTATAGGGCTTTAAATAGGTGTGCCAAAACCATACACCAGATGGAAACAATCTATGTTAATCGTTTGCTCCTGCTGTTATGATCCCGAAGTTCGGGGTGACGAGAACAACAAGCCCGCCGATGACGGCATAGGATTTCTTGTGACCAGAGTGTATATCTACGATGAAGTACCGACTTTTGAGAGTCTAGATGGTACGCGTCGGGTGCACAGGATTTCCCATACTGTTATGGAGAATGCGGGATTGGTCTGGAAAAACATAACTCCTGGTGGTGTGAACGACTTATCTTTCTGGCATATGCCGGATGGTCGTCCTATCTCCATGGGTGCATGTGTCGGAGGTGCAGGTACCGGAATCTGCATTATCCGTGACGGCAAGGCTCGCGTTCCCGGAGACTAGGTAGTGAAGTGGTTACCTACAAACACCACTCATGGGAAATCGCAAAATTTCCCACTCAAATGGATCTACGACAGAAATGTCGCGAATCCTGAGAGTTCAGTTCTTTAAATAAAAACAGGCTTTAAGCAGGTGCGCCTCTGAGCACCAGAATAAGGATAACGATGAAAAAAGTCGTTTTGTTCTGTTCGTCATGGCACGATTGTGCCGACGTCATGGCGGAGCCACTCCACGAGGTGCTGGAAAAACGTCTTGGTGAAAAGGTTACCTTCAGCAGTCACGGTGGGTATCTCGAAAGTGAAAGCCGAGAGAGATTTCTCACTGACTGCCGAAACGCCGATGTAGTTATCACGGATGCCTGGAATTATTCCAAGGATCTGCGCGGTGACCAACCGTTCGTCTCGATGATGAGCATCGTCGCGGACGTTCAGCGTCAGAATCCGCGTGTGTGGTGCTTCGCTCAGACTTTCGATGCGTGCATGCGGAACAGGCGCGATATTCATCAGTTCGCAACGCCGTTTGGTGGTTTTGCGGCACCAGTGATGAACATCATCGCTGATTATCTCGCAGGCAAGATTGAGAAGGACGGCGTCGAAAAACGCTATTTCCTTCGATCGGTCACCCGAGACTTCGAGGGACTTGGTTCCGAAGGAATGTCCTGTGATGGTGATGAGCTCGTTTTCTGCGCTACTCCGCATGACGACAAGTCGAAAGGCACGTTCATGTGGATGAAGAAAGATGCAGAAGGTCGTGAGCATGTCTGGGAATATGGCAATCTCGTCGACGTCCAGGAAAGTGGAGACTCTGTTGTTGTTCGTGGTATCTTCCACGGAAAACAAGAGGTCTATGGATCGGGCGGAGGGTATAAAACACCCTACACGATCCGCTTCACGTTCATCTGTTCTTTGGAAAAGGCTTTGGCCTGTTGAGTTCTTCACGATTTGCGACATTACCCTCAAATGTCCACCGCTTTGAAGATGTGCGTATAACTTCACCCCAGACAATTCGGTCTGGGGTTTACTGTTTATTGGTTCCTTTATTATTCTGATACTCTAGTGATTTCTCTGCCGGTGATTTACCACCCAAGGCTTCATGCGGAAAATAATTCCAAGCGTCAGTTACCAATTCAAGGATATTGTCCAATTCCGAAGCATCTCCCCCGCGATCGAACATAGCTACAACTTTCATCATGTCGTCAGTTTCTTCTTCGTGAAAAATAGCATCTTTAATATGTTGTAGCGAAAAATCACTTTCGGTTTCCTTGAGCATTTCCACGAGCTCTTGCTCGATCTCCTTACGGCGGGCGAGAATTTGTTGTTTGGATTCTATTTCCATATTTTCTATGTTATCAAACAATATACATACATGTCTTATACCAAATTCTTTTCCAAAATATCAAAATGTCTTGGGTCTGATTCCTTGACAATATTCAACAAAATCTTGATTGCATCTCTGCTTTCGCTTTTATCCTTGTGTTCTATTGTGCTAGTTGGATCTGAATTGTGTGAAAATTCATTCACTAATTTGTATGCTTTGCTAGGGCATAATACCCAAATATCGGGGTATGAAATTTTACTTTTCATGATTTTCGTTTT